>DAOQWL010000097.1:0-19571 GCA_035342095.1 Sedimentisphaerales bacterium
AGGTGGCCCCCCTTTCGGCGCCTCTCCTGGCCCCCTTTCTGATGCTTTTTTCCAGTGTTCGACTCGCTTGGAAGAAGACCGTCTTGCCGATGCCCCACCGTCCGCGATCGGTGTGACTCTTGTTCGAGTGTCCTTCTGCTCTGAGGAACGAGTAGAAGGAGTTCTTCGTCGCGGGATCGGGCGGAGTGTATTCGCGGATACGGCCGTTGAGACCGGTCGTATTGAAATCCTCTATGACGAGAAATCGGCATGGCGTGTTCTCCACAGGACAGTCTCCGAGGCCGCTGTCCCCTGCGGCGTAGTGGGGCCGCGCATCATCAAAGAACTGTCTCGCATCGGCCCAAGGCAGTTCAGAGTTGCCGTCTGAGATGAAGAATCTGACTCTCACGGGCCCCGCCGAGACGGGTAGCCTTGCATCCAGAGAGTTCTGAATGGACTCCCTCACGAGCGACGAAACGATGTCCTTGTTTGCCGCAAAGAATGCTCCCTGGGTGTCCTCGCGGTTCTTCTGGCTCGGTCTAACCTTGTTGAAATGCCATCGTGCGTTTGTCATGGCCTCTCCCAGTTATCAGAATTTGAACGCCTTTCTCCGACCAAAGGTGAACCTGGCCCTCGCATGCTTCATTTCCTTCTCAATGGCAGCGAATATCCTGCCCACCTCCTGTTCAGTGTACTCGTATGCACTTTTATTCGAGCAGTTTCCCAGGAGACTTAACTTCTTGATTATTTCATTTGTTCGCTTCTCGGCGATTCGCCTGAATCGCTCCGCCCTGGTCTCTTGTCTTTCGCCTGCCTTCTCCATACCATGATCCCATGCATGCCAACCTGTAGCTTATGCCATGCAAGCGTAACCTATTGCATATATTACATGGGGAAAGCGTCTGTATGCAACATTTTTTTCTCGAACGATGCATATTTCGCTGTGTGTGCTGCATGCGGATTCTGCCACTCTCCTCGGCAGAACCAGGGACCGCAGACTACCCCCGTCCGAAGCCGAGGGGAGAGGGAAGAGCCGAGATCGCAATTGATCCGCGTCTGAGGGCAAGCGTGGCGGAGGGCACCAAAAGCGATGAGTGGCCAAGGGGCCACTCATCTATGACGACGCATGGGCGTCTGGTTGCAAGGCTGACGTTATGTCCGTATCACGTTCGCAAGTCGCCGTAACTGGGTTTGCACGGCCCTTGTTCATCCTCAGCCGCGACGGCTTCGTCCCGGGCTTTAGCAGGCAGAACACATCCCTCAAGTGATACTTGTGCTCTTCACTTGGCCCAAGCTTCAGCCGCCGCGTTATTCACCAGTGAAGACGACCGTCGCAGAGGCCTTATTGCAGGCCGAGGGCAATATTTCAGATTTTTTTCGCGGCGGCCCACGACCAGAGGTAATAGGCCGGGATGCCCAGCAGGATGCTGGCGAGGCTGCAAAGCGAGGGTTTCGGCCACTGTTTGAACGCGAACCCGGCCATGAAGACGGTGACGATCATGAAGACCCCGGGCACGACGGGGTATCCAGGCACGCGGAACGGGCGCTCCATCGTGGGCCGACGCCGGCGGAGCACGTAGACCGCTGCGATGAACAGCAGCGCGAAGAGCGACAATCCGACGGAGGCATACTTATAGAGGTTCTGGAAGTCCGTGGCGAACAGGATCAGCACTGCACAGAGGCTCTGCAGGGACATCGCGTAGGTGGGGACCTGGCCCCTGGCGCTGAGATGGCCGGCGAAAGCCGGGAACAGGCCGTCCTTCGCCATCGCATAGTACACGCGAGGACCGGTGATGATGAACGCACTGACCGTCGCCAGGAACGCCAGACCGAGCAGGATGGAGAAGACGCTGGAGGCCCCCTGCCCGAACAGGTTCTCGACCGCCAGTTGGGGGACCCGCTCGGCGTTGTCGAATCCGACATCGGCCAGCGGCACCGCGTAGGCGAAGACGAGATTGAGCGCCAGGTACAGGACGACCACCGACCCGGCGCCCAGCAGCAACGACCGCGGGAGAGTCCTGGCGGGGTCTTTGACCTCGCCTGCGACGTAGCTGGCGGCGTTCCACCCGCTGTAGGCGAACATGACGTAGAACAACTGCGTCATTGCGGTCCCCAGGCCGATGTCTCCGATCGGTCTTCCCTCCGCGATGTGCGAAATCTGTCCCTTGCCGAACAAGAACGCCGCGACCGCCAGGACCACGAACAGGCCGAGCTTGAGCAGGGTCGTGAGGTTCTGCGTCCAGGCGGATTGCCGATGGCCGAACAGATTGGGCAGCGTAATCGCAAGGATAATGATCGCGGCGACGATTCGAAGGAGAAGCTCCCTCTTCTGGTCGGCCAGTCCGAAGGGCGTCAGCAGGTACATCGCGGCGATGTAGCTCGCCACCGCCAGCGGCGCGGAAAAGCCGAGGAAGAACGACGTCCAGCCGGAGAGAAAGGCCGGCATCGGGCCGTAGGCCTCGCGGAGGTAGACGTATTCGCCGCCCGCGCGGGGCAGAGCCGCCGCGAGTTCGGCGATACACAGCGCCCCGCACATGGCCAGCAGGCCGCCCAGCGCCCACAGCCCGAGAATCAGCGGATAGTTCCCGAGCGAGGCCATCATGTACCCCGGCGAGACCAGGATTCCCGTCCCCACCATGCTGGCGATCACCACGTAGGTTGAAGTGGACAGACCGAACTTCCGCTGCAACTCTTCCGTTGGCATTCGTCTTGCCCTCACGACATTCGTACCTACAGATCCTCGCGCATCAAGATAACGCCTTACGGCGTCACTACAAACCTAGCCGCCGTCGGACGGCCTCGATGTGTTCCGGCGTGGCGCCGCAGCAATCGCCGAAAGTCCGACACACTCTCTTCCTGTCATGCTGAACGAAGTGAAGCATCCGGGACCCGCAGGAGACGTGCCGTCCGAAATCGAGACGCATTCTTCACTCCCGGGCCAGATCCCTCGCGTTGCTCAGGATGACGAACTCGCGATCCAAACTACCGTGCCCGAATCCCGAACTGGACCAGTCCCTCAACTACCTGTGAGGAGTCCTCGTAGACGACCCCTTTCATGCCTGCGGCGCGGGCGCCCTCGACGAACTCGGGCTTGTCGTCGATGAACGCGCATCGGGCTGGCGTCACCCCGAGCTTGCGGGCGGCAATTTCATAGATCTCCCGTTGCGGCTTGACGACGCCCTCCCCGCAGGAGAACGTCGCCGCGTCGAAGGCGTCGTATCGCAGTCCGAGGAAGAACTCCATCGCAGGGACCTCCGTGTTCGACAGCAGGCCCGTCCTGCAGCCCTTCTCGCGAAGCCGCCGGGCCAAGTCGAAGACCTCCTGTCGCGGCGAGTAGACCGCGCGGAAGGCCTCGCCCCACAGGGAAGGCTGCTTGGGCGCGAGACAGCCGAGATCCTCGCAGACCCGGCGCCAGAAGACACCCTCGCGGATTGCCCCTCTCTGGAAGGGCTCGCCGCGGTGGCTGTGGACTCGCGTGTAGTCCTCGACGGACACACCCAGAACCTTTGCGCAGTAGCTCATCAATCCCGGCCCGGGGTCGTCGATCAGCACGCCGCCCCAGTCGAACAGCACCGCTTCGATCCTCGTTTCCATCGTTCTATTTCCATGGTCTGGAGAGGGGTTCCCGAAACGCGAAATTGCGCATTTGAGGGCCCCAGTTCCGCGTTTCCGCGGCCTTCGGGACATCGGCCCCGGCGGGATTATGACCCCGCAGGCCGACCGACGCAACCGCAATTGTGCGAAACGAACCCAATCCGACCCGGCACGGGACGAGAGGGAGGCCAGCGGGGAATTGGCTTCGTTTTTCCATCGTTCCCCAATGCGTCTTGACGAGCAGGATCGGCAATCGAACCGTGTGGCAGTGTGGCACCCCCGCCCTCGGGGGTGATCCCAACCCTCGGGGGTGATCCCAGCCGGGGGCGGCTGGGCCACATTGCTGCCGCCTGAAGGAACTCCGAACCAGTCGCACGAAGTCCGCCAAAGCGGTGGTGCTTGCCACCGAGTTCTTCCCTCACAACCCACTAGGCCGAATCCGCCGTAACTCCTTTTCCACCATACCCTTGCCTTTCGCTTCACCGCCGACAAATTGGGTTCGTTTCGCATATTCATCTTCATCTTGCTTCACACTTGAACCTTCGAACTGGAAACTCGCCCTCCAAACAGATAGACGCTCTGCGACGCTTGTATGTTTCATAAAGTACAACATTTCCAGAAGCCTGAGGTTTTCCGCTTTGCGCCAATAGCGTGGTGGAGGAGCGGCGCGACGTTACCGTTCGGCGATCGCGGCCTCTTGGGGATCGGGGTACTGCCGTGCCCGCGGGGGTGTCTGTGCAATCTTCCGGGCGTCAGAACCTCTCCGATCCGGATCTGTCCTGTGCGCAGGCAGGCCGTTTGTAGTGACGCCGTGAGGTGTTATCTTCCTCGGCCCGGAAGATATGCCCCTTCGACAAGCTCAGGGCAGGCTCTTATGGGCACACTGCAAGCAGGCCGGCGCTTGTCATCACCTGCCGATGGCCAGTCTGTTCTCCCAGACACCCGTGGAGGAGTCATCTCGTGATGGCTTGCAGACCCGAGTAGTCGAGGGTATTCTTGACCTGATCATGCTATTGACGCAAAGCGGAGAATCTCCCCCGCACGCCCGCTTCGGGCGTGCCTGGATGAGGAGGTACGCTGGAATCGGATGAGCCACATGACAATCAGAGAAAGGAAGAACACAATGATCGGAACACGCCGGCGATCCATCCTGCTTGGAGCCTTGATGTCCCTTGCCGCGGTTTTGTCCGCCGCGGACACCGCATTCTCCGAGGAGACCCAGTTGAAATTCGATCCTGCCGGCCGATTCAAGATCGTCCAGTTCACCGACATGCACCTCCACGCAGGCGGGGACAAGGACCAGCAGACCCTGGCCCTGATCGGCGCGATCCTCGACGTCGAAAAGCCGCAACTGGTTGTCCTGACCGGCGACGTCCTGGCCGGGGCCGCCAAGCGGCAGGAGACCGTGGCGCTGGCCGCAGGCCCGATGGCCGAGCGGAAGATCCCCTGGGCCGTGACCCTGGGCAACCACGACGATGAGTGGCCCAAGGACGTCGAGAAGCCCAAGGACCGGCGCGGCCTGATGGAGATGTTCGTCCGCCAGCCGTACTCCGTTTCCAAGATGGGCCCGGCGGACATCTTCGGCGTCAGCAACTACTATCTGCCTGTCTACGACGCCGACGGGACCCACAAGAAGTGGGTCCTCTACATGCTCGACTCCAATGCCTACGCGAGCAAGAAGGAACTCGGCACCTACGATTGGATCCGCACCGACCAGATCGCCTGGTACAGCCAGACCTCCAGGGCCCTGGCCCAGGAGCGAGACGGCAAGCCCTACCCGGCCCTGGCGTTCTTCCACATTCCGCTGCTGGAATACGAATACGCCCTGACCGACGCGCAGGCCGACGTCGTCGGGCATCGGCACGAGGGCGTCGCCAGTCCTCGGATCAATTCCGGACTCTTCGCGGCCATGCTCGAACGCGGCGACGTCAAGGGCACCTTCGTCGGACATGACCACGTGAGCGACTACGAAGCCCAATACCGCGGCATTCGACTCATCTACGGCCGGGCCACCGGCTTTGACACCTACGGCCGAGACGGTTTTCCGCGAGGCGGTCGCGTCATCCAGCTTGAAGAGAATGGCGAAACCTTCACCACCTGGATCCGACTCCAACGAGGCGACAAAGTCCAATACTGACTCAGCGAGTTCCCAGCGGCTGCCGCTCGACGTCGTTAACCAAGACTCTGCCGTCGCTGGTTATGCGAACGAGGTCGCCTTTCTCAAACCCTGCGAACCGCACATCGTTAACGGTGAGTTCTCGCCCGACGATGCGGCACTTGATCTGGGACCCTTCGAAATCGATCTTGTCGAAGTCCTTCGAGAAGCTCCCCTTTCCTTTCGGAAACGAATATGTCACGTCATGAAACTCGGTTGCGACCCTGTCATCCCCTTCGCTGGTGAAAGAGCGGCTCGGCAGATCGGAGCGGAAGACCACGCGTCTTGAAGTGCGATATGTGCCGTCTTCCTGTCTGATGCGAGTGGTGACCTGAGCGCAACCGGCAAGAAGCAGGCTGAGCACAAGAAACGCTGCGGTCGTCATCTGCTTGTTGTTCATAATCATGCTCCTGTCATTCGATTGTTCTGAGTCAATCGTTTCGAACGGTGTATTCGTACACGCGAGATGTTACCATCTTGTTACGAGGTTGTCCTTCTTACGTTACTTCTTTCTGGAGGAAGGGGTCATACGTTGGGTGTTGGTGTCAGTGATTTCGGAGGACGGACCAAAACAAGGACAGCACCCCAGCCCCGAAGAAGGGCGGAAGGCGCGAGGGACCTTGTTCTGCCGAAAACCGCGGACTGCTTCCGCGACCAAGACATGTTCTCTCGCCAAGACGCAGAGAACGCCAAGGAAGAAGAGAGGCCCGAAGGTAGGGAAAGTCAAGTCCGCGGGCCTTTGCGATCTTGGCATCTTAGCGAGAGGCAGAATTCTCCGCCATGCTCTTGCCCGAAGCACAGTCCGGCCCCGGGCCCAACCGGGTCTTCCTCGCGCCGAGACGCGGAGACGCAGAGGGGAAGACGAAATGAAGAACACCGTGAGCAAGGATAGGAATCGACGGCATGGCTCTGCGTTCCGACGTTCTTTCCTTCTGCTATTCCCACGTTCCATTCTCTTCTCTGCGTCCCCGCGCGAAATACAATTGCTTGTCATCGGTCCGAACTCGCTATCCGGCCCCAGGCCGTGATCCCAAGAGGCGCTCACACAAAGCCACGAAGGCACAAAGAAGAACCAGAGAGACGCCTTCCTGCCTTCCTGCCTTCGTGACTCCGTGTGAGAGCCAATTCTTCTCCTGTCGTAGCTCGCGATCGATCCGCCGACCACGCCGATCTTTCAGCAGTCATCAATCGTCAATCACAAATCATCAATGCCAAGGCCCGGCCTTCGGCCGAAACCAAGAGCGTTCACCCCTTTGCAGGGTGCCAGCGGAGAGAGGAGCGACTCGGGGCAACCCTCCGCCAGTCCCGCCGATACCCCATCATGCCCCAAACGCACTCCTTCATCTGATCCCAAGGCTCTGTCCGCGAACACCCCATGGTCCGATCAGACGCTGATCTGGAAGTCCTTTTCAGTTCTCGGTCGTCAGCAACATGGAATGAACGCGGATCTCTGGCGGAGAATTCATACGACATCGTTGTGTTCCCCGGATGCCATGCCGCCAGAGGAAGGCGGAACGACGTTCTAAAGGGGCAGGGATTTCCCTTTAGGGGTGCCGGCGGCCTGTGGTATGATCACGGCAGTGGGTCGTCAGCCAGAGTCAAGGGATTGACGGAGAACGGGTCGCAGTGAGGAGTCGCACGATGTGTACGCCGGAAGAGCTTCTTGGGCCGCTCAACGAGGTTGAGCGTAAGTACGCGCCGCCGACGCTTTTCGTCGCAGGAGAACCTGAGATCCTCACGAATGGGGGACGCATTTCGATCGTCGGATCGAGAAGGGCCAGCCGAGAGAGCCTTTTGCGTGCCGGACAGCTTGCCCGTATCCTTGCGGAACGGGGGCATGTTGTCGTCAGCGGTTTGGCCGCCGGCATCGACACGGCAGCCCATCAGGCTGCGATTGCTGCCGGTGGGAAGACGATCGCGGTGATTGGGACCCCCTTGGACAAGGTCCATCCCAGGGAGAATGCCAGCCTGCAGGCGGAGATCATGCGAGAACACCTCTGTATTTCGCAGTTCCCGTCGGGGTATCCGATCCAGCCCAAGAACTTCCCAATGCGAAACCGCACCATGGCACTTGTGTCGGACGCAACGGTCATCATCGAGGCCGGCCAGAAGAGCGGTTCACTCTCACAGGGGTGGGAAGCCCTTCGTCTCGGAAGAGCCCTCTTCATCTCGGAATGGCTGACCAAAGAGAAAGACCTTACATGGCCTGCTGAGATGCTGAACTACGGGGCTCGCATCCTGTCCAAGGAGACGCTCGATGAACTCCTGGAAGAACTTCCGGATCGCCACGGGACGCTGATCCTCGATGAGCTTGCCATCTGAAATCAGCTTTGTTTCGCTGCTTCAGTACTCCCCAGGAGGAAGCGACGACATTGCCAAGCAGTCCCGGATTATCCGGGATGCGATCAAGAGAGACTCCTACGTCCCAGTCAGACAATCCGATGGCCAAATCAGGCAAGTCCGAGCGATTGAACGTGCTGCGGACGCTGTCAAGAGGCTTACAGGAGAGCATCCGTTCCTCGCCCGGACATTCGGCGCTGACGTTGTCTTGATTCCCATGCCAAGAAGTGCACCGTTCCGGGATAAGTCGGCCCTCTGGCCACCCATGAGCATCTGCAAGGCACTGAAGGCGAGAGGCCTTTCCGGTGAAGTCCTTCCCATTCTTGAGCGGGTGCAGCCGGTTCAGAAGTCAGCTTATGCAGGCCGCGGCCAAAGGCCGAACCCGGAGGATCATTACCGAAGTACTGCGGTGACTGGGTTGGCCGAACTGCCCATGTTCAGTGCGAAGAAGGTCACAATCGTTGACGATTTCATCACCCGTGGTTCAACGTTCGTTGGAGTATACCCTCACATCACAGAGGCTTTTCCTGGTTGGACCGTTCAGTGTTTCGCGTTGGTCCGGACGCAGAGCTTCATCTCGATCGATCAGATTCTCGATCCCGTCGAAGGGACGATCACCTGCCGCAACGGGCAGCCATGGAGACACCCGTGAGATGATCCCCACGGCTCCCACGAACCATCGGTGATGACCCAACCTTACGGGATCTGGCTATGCGTCCCATCGGGCGATAGCAGGGTTTCTGCCCTTCGTTTGCCCTTTAGGCTGTTGTCGTCTCGGTGGCGAGTTGCTGGATACCGTAAGGGATTTCGGGGGGCAGGGAGACGGGTGACGGGCTGGAGGCCTTTTCGCGTATTCGCAGGTCTTCGCAGATGGCGTCCAGGTCGTAGTTGGACTTTGTGGCGAGGGCGTCCCGCCCTTGCGGACTTCCCGTTCGGAGTTCCGCGTTTACGCGGGTCAAATGGTCGGGGCGGCCTTTGAGATCCCGAAGCTAAGGGGAAGGAGCCAGCTACGCCGGAAGACCCTCGAACCCGCCTGAAGGCGGAACTCCGAACCAAGACTCGCGAATCGGTGTCTTGTCGCTCCGGTCTTTGACCTACCCGCCGCAATGCCTTATAATCTGGGCGTTGACGTTTCTCTGGGGATTCTCCGATGTTGCAGGGTTTGATCGCGGTGGTTGTGGTTTTGACGCTGCTTGTGCTGGCGCTGCTGGTGTGGCTGGTTTCGTCCAGTCTCGCGGCCCGGCGGGAGGTCGCGGGCCAGGCGTCCGCGCTCTCGCTGCTCCAGCAGCAGCTTGAAGGTCTCAGGGCGTCGCAGGACAAGACCTCGCAGACCCTCCACGGCTCGCTGCTGGCCGGGCAGAATACGCTCACGCAGAGCCTGCAATCCAATCAGCAGGTGCTCCAGCAGCTCAACTCGCAGATCGGCGAGCTGCAGGGCACGAACAAGCAGATGCTCCGGCTCGGCATCGACGTCAAGCGGCTCCAGGACATCCTTGCCAGTCCCAAGCTCCGAGGCCAGATGGGCGAGTGGTCGCTGGAAAACCTGCTGGCCCAGGTCCTGCCCCAAGGGAGCTTCGAACTCCAGCACCCGTTCCAGGACGGCCGGATCGTCGATGCCCTGGTCCGGATGGCGGGTTTCGCGGTCGGGATCGACGCGAAGTTCCCGCTGCCCAGCTTCGAGCGAGTCGTCAATTGCACGGACGAGAACGAGCGGCCCAAGCTGCGCCGTCAGTTCCTGCGGGACGTCGCAGCCCACGTGGACAAGATCGCCTCCGACTACATCCGACCCGCGGAGGGCACGCTCGACTTCGCTCTGATGTACGTGCCGGCTGAGAACGTCTACTATGAGACGGTGATCCAGTGCGAAGGCGATTCCGTGGACCTTCTGCGGCACTGCATGGACAAGAAGGTGATCCCGGTCTCGCCGAACCTGCTGTACGCCTACTTGATGACGGTAGCGATGGGCCTGCACGGGTTGCAGATCGAGCGGCAGGCGGCGGAGATCCGCCGGAACCTGGGCAGGCTCAACAGCTCGTTCGCCGAGTTCCTCGGTACCTGGGACACGCTCGGCACGCACCTGCGGAACGCCTACAGCAAGTACGACGACGGCCAGAAGCGACTCGACCGCCTCGGCCTGCAGCTCACCCAGATCCAGGCGGAAGGCACTTCCAACGACGACCGGCCGGGCAGCTCGTAGTGTGCCCGCAAGAGTCTATCGTAGCACGGGCATCATGCCCGTGGCAGGAAGTCATGGACGAGACGCCCATGCTACTGTAACACCTTACGGCGTCACTACAAGCCCCCGGACGGCGCCCGCTCCGGGTGCACGTCCGTATCTGCGCGGGTGCAGCAGGGGTTCACAGAGCCTCTGGATTGCCATTCCCGCGGAAACGGGAATCCACCTCCTGGGATTTGTCGCACACCATGGTTCCTGGATTCCTGCTTGGCACAGGAATGACAGGGTCGATTCCCGAGGCTCGCAGGAATCTACCTGCAAACATGAATCGCGTCCTTCGCCCCGGGTGCGCCTGGGGTGGTTCTTGATACCCCGGCCGCGGCGGCGTATAATATCGACCTGCTTGGTTAGGAAGGGCTTTCATGGACAACAAGTTCGTCAGGGCAATCTTTCCGGGTTCGTTTGACCCGATTACGAACGGACATTTGGATGTGGTCCGTCGGGCCATCAATCTGTTCGACGAGCTGATCATCGCGGTCGGGCGAAGCCCGATCAAGAACCAGCTCTTCACGCCGCAAGAGCGGGTCGAGATGATCTCGGAGCTGATCGGCGACACGCCGGGGGTGATCGTCGAGAGTTTCGAGGGACTGATGGTCGAATACGCCACCCGGCGCAAGGCCAACGTCGTCCTTCGCGGCCTCCGCAGTCTGACGGACGTGCAGTACGAGTTCCAACTCGCGATGACCAACCGGGCGGTCGCGGGAATCGAGACGATCTTCATCATGACCAGCGAGCAGTACGGGTTCACCAGCTCGACCCTGATCCGCGAGATCGCCTCGCTCGGCGGCGACCTCTCGAACCTGATCCCCCAGAGCGTTCATCACCGCCTGAAGGAGCGGTTCGCCCGACTGCGGGCGGAGAACCGCTGACATCCCAGTATCAGTATCGCTTGTTGATGGGCTGAGGGATCCTGTCCTGCGGATTGAGGAGCGGGAGATACTTGATGTGTCCCCCTTCGCTGAGCGACCCGTATTGCTTGTAGTGCGTGTAGAGCTTGGCGAGCTTCACGTCGTCGCCGGCTTCGAGGTACATGGCATAGTCGCCGATCTCAGCGCCCCAGATGATCTGCACGTCGTCCTTGCTCTGCAGAGTGATGTGGGGCTGCGACCCGCGGGGGTACTTGCGTCCCTTGTAGTTGGAGACGTCGATGCTGGCGATCTGGTTCAACAGCGGGTTCTTGAGCGCGTGTTCGGTGTCCATCCGGTTCAGCAGGAGAACGAGAGCGACCGCGGTGGACAGATCGCCCACGTCGAACACCTGGCCCGGCGGGGGCACGACATTCAGCGCGACGCCCTTGGCCTCGACGATGGGCAGGTGCGGCATCGGCATGTAGTCCATCACGACGAGGTCCCGATCGACGTAGATCTTCTTGGCGTCCTCGCGAACGTCGATCACGACCAGGGGCTTGCGCCATCGGGCGGTGAGCCGCACCGAGTTGTGCGTCACGCGGACGTTGATGTCGTCGAGCCAGGCCATCGACGCCAGCTTGCCGGCGATGTCGGAAGCGGTCCTCTCGGTCAGCGGGAACCGCGTTCCGCCCGCGATCTCGGCCACACGGCTCTTCAAGTCCCAGTTGACCCACTCCGGCACGTTGACGAGGACCAGGCCGCCCTCGGGGACCGGGTCCACGGACCGGACGTACCCCTCTGCATACCGCAGGAACGCTCCGGAGCCCACGAGAAAACCGATGACCGCCGCCACCTTCAGGATGGCGACCCAATTCCAGTTCCGGATGGCGGTCAGCCGCTTCTCGCGGGCCCGCCGGTTGCTCTTCCAGGAGCTGATTCGCTCCTTCAAGCTGATCTTCTGCGCCTTCCTGGCCACATCCACCTCTGCGCGTTTACGAATTACGATTCACGATTGTCGATTTGAGGGCGCCGCCCGGTGGGCCGCGTCGCCAGTCGAAGCTCCTATGTCCTGCATCTGCTACGAGCCAGCGTCGTTTGGACGATCCGCGCGCACAACTCGCTCATCGACAGGCCGATCTTGCCCGCCGCTTTGGGCAGCAGCGAATGGTTCGTGAAACCCGGGATCGTATTGACCTCCAACGCATAGGGGGTCCCGTCCTGGCTCACGATGAAGTCCACCCGAGAGAAGTCCCGGCAGCCCAACGCGTCGAAACAGGCCATCGCCGCATCCGCGACGCGGGTCCGCACGGCCTCGTCCTCAATCGTATCGAAGAGGTACTCCGTCCGGTCGTCCACGTACTTGGCATGGTAGTCGTAGAACCCGGTTTTGCTACGAATCTCGATGATGGGCAGGGGCTGCCGACCGAGAACGCCGACCGTGACCTCTCGTCCCTCGACGAATGACTCGATCATGCAATCGCCGAACTCGTCGCGAACGGCGCAGGCGGTCGCGACCGCTTCGTCGCGGCTGTTGACCATGTGCACGCCGACGCTGCTGCCCTGTCGGAGCGGTTTGACCACGAATCGCTGGCCGAGCCCCTTCAGTTGCGCGTCCAAGCCCGACGGGTCGGCGTCCGGGCCGAACTCCACCACCGCCGGCACCGCCACCCCGGCGGCGCGGAACAATCGCTTGCTGGCCATCTTGTCGAACGCCAGCCGGCTGGCCCTCGGGCCGCAACCCGTGTACACCAGGCCGCGATCCTCGAAGACCTGCTGAAGCTGACCGTCCTCGCCGAACTCCCCGTGCAGCGCCAGGAAAAAAATATCCACGTTGGTGCTGTCCAGAATCTGCATATCGTCCGGGCGGATATCCGAGACGACCACGTCGAGACCGCCTTCGCGAAGGGCCTCGGCGACGCATCGCCCGCTCTCGAGGCTCACTTCGCGTTCCCGCCCCACGCCTCCCCGCAGTACGGCTACCTTCATCTTTTCATGCCTCGGCGACTCATCACGACCATTGAAAGGTGTGATGTTTGATTTTTGATTCTTGATTTCAGAGAGATTTGCCTTCATCCATGGTCTCTTCCGTATTTGGAGGTTGTCACTGCCAGATTTCCAGTTCGAGCTCCAACTCGACGTCGAACTGCTCGCGGACCCGCTGGCGGATCACGTCGATCAATCGCGTCACGTCCCGGCTGGTGCAACCGTCCTTGGCGACGATGAAATTCGCGTGCTTCTCGCTGACCACGGCGCCGCCGATCTGGTGCCCTTTGAGGCCGGCGCGGTCGATCAGGGCGCCCGCCGACGTGCCGGGCGGGTTCTTGAACACGCACCCGCAGTTGCGGGTGTTCAAGGGCTGGCTGTTCTTCTTATAGATCCAGCCTTCCTTGACCGTCCGCATGATCTTTTCGGGATCGCCCGGGGCCAGCTTGAGCTGGGCGTTCAGGATGAACCGGGCCCGGATGTTCACCGTGCGATAGTCGAAGATCAGCTCGGGCTTCTTCTTCTCGAAGACGGTGCCCTGGATGTCCATCAGGGTGACCGCTTCGACCGCGGAACCGATGTCGCCGAACCGGCCGCCGGCGTTCATGCGGACCGCGCCGCCGACCGAGCCGGGGATGCCCGTCAGGGCCTCGACGCCCGAGAGCCCTTTCTCCACGCAATCGAGGACCAGCTTGCTCAGCTCGGCGCCCGCCCAGGCGGTGACGGTCTCGCCCTGGAACTGGGTCTGGGCGAACTCGCCGTTCTGGAGCTGGATCACCGCGCCGCGGACTCCCTCGTCGCTCACGAGCAGGTTGGACCCGAAGCCCAGGACGTGCATGCGGATATGGTTCTCGCCGCACCGACGGATGATCTCCTTCAGCTCCTTGGCGTTCCTCGGGCGGAGGAAGTAGTCCGCTGGGCCTCCCAGGCGATACCACGTGTGCGGCGCCAGCGGGTGGTTCTGTTCAACGATTTCTTCGTAGCCGCTGAATATACTCATCTGCCACCTTCCAGACATCTCCGGCGCCCATGGTGACGACCACGTCGCCGGCTTTGACATGCTGCTCCAAATGGTCGCACGCCGCGTCAAACGTCATGACGTGCTCCGCGTCCGTGCCGCTGCGCCGGATCCGGTCGGCCAGGATCTTCGCGTTGACCGCGCTGCAACTGGCCTGGGAATCCCGTGCGAAGTAGATTTCCGGGATGATCACCTTGTCGGCCTGGGCGAAGCTGGTCGCGAACTCCTCCAACAAGGCCTGCGTCCGACTGTACTGATGGGCCTGGAAGACGCACCAGAGCCGACGGGGCTGGTACCGCTGGCGGATCGCCTTGAGGCTCGCCTGGATCTCCGTCGGGTGATGGGCGTAATCGTCGAGCACGGAAACGCCGTCGAGCTGCGCCTTGAGCATGATCCGACGGTCCATCCCCTGGAAGCCGTCGAGAGCACCGAGGAGCGGGTCGGGCTCGACCCCGACACTCAACCCGATCGCGACAACCGCCAGGGCGTTGCGAACGTTGTGTACTCCCGGCAGCGAGATCTTCGCGGGTCCCAGGCGACGCCCGTCCTGGAGCACGTCGAAGTGATAGAGGCCGTCGACCTCGCGGAGGTTCCTGGCGGAGACGTTGCACTGCGGATCGAGGCCGAACGTGACGACGCGAGGGCGCGTGCAGGCGCTCTCCCGTCCCAATGCGTCGAGCATTCTTCGGACGTTGGAATCCTCGCCGCCGGCGATGATCAGGCCGTCCGGACGGGTCCCCCGCGCGAACTGACGGAACGATTCGATGATCTCCTGTTCGTCCTTGTAGCAGTCGAGGTGATCCCGCTCGATGTTCAGGACGCAGGCGATTGCCGGCTTGAAGTTGTGAAAGCTGCGGTCGTATTCGCAGGCTTCGACGATGAACAGATCGCTGTCGCCGGCGCCGGAGGAGCCGTCCAGTTGCAGGATGTCGGCGCCGACCACGAAGTTGGGGTCGAGACCGACCTGTCGAAGGCAGCAGACCAGCCAGCCGGTCGTTGTGCTCTTGCCGTGGGTCCCGCTGATGGCGATGCCCTGGAAGTGGTTCATCAGCTCGCCCAGCAACTGGGCGTACTTGACGACCCGACAGCCCCGCTGGCGGGCGGCCTGCAGTTCGGGATTGCTCTCCTGGATGGCCGCGGAGATCACGACGACATCGGTCGAAGGGTCCAGATGGTCGGCGCTGTGGCCTGCGTGGATCGTCGCCCCCAGGGCATTCAGTCGCGATGTTATCGTACCAGGCCTCAGGTCGGAGCCGGTGACGATCGCCTTCTTCCCGATCAGCAAGCGGGCCAGTCCACTCATGCCGACTCCGCCGGCCCCGATGAAGTGGTATCGCGTGCCCGCGATTTTCAATCGGCTCATAATATCTACGACCTCATATCGGTGGGCCGCCCTGACCACCCCCGTGCATCGCGGTCCCGCGGGCACAGGATGGGTCCGAATATCCTCCATGCTCATGGCATCCTTTCCGTGAAAGCCAGGGACGTTCGAGATCCGATGGCGAAGCTGGAGGGAGCACCGGCTCCCCCTATCACTTCACACGTCGCACCTCAAACTTCCCCTCTCTTAACATCGGCAGAGTCTATCAGAAACCCACACCCAAAAAAAGGGCCAAAACACCATCGCGTCGTGGAAAGACGACACGCACGGCGTGAAGTTCGCCATCCCGTAGTGGGTGGACACGCCTGCGCTGGCCATCGGAGGATATGTCGCCGGCCTGCGATTCCACAACGTGGAGATTCCCCAGGGCGCGCTGATCCGCAGCGCCACCTTGAAGATCTGCTCCTACTCGGTCGGCTTGACCGGCCAGTTCGACGGGGTGCTCTATGCGGAAGACATCGACAACTCGACCGACTTCAACACCACGAGGTTGTCGAAACGAACCAAGACACAGGCCTCCCGGGCCTGGGCGTGGGACGCTGCGTCGCCCTGGACGGCAGACACCTGGTATGAGAGTCCCGATATCACGAATCTGGTCCAGGAGGTCGTCGACCGGACGGGCTGGTCCTCAGGCAATGCGATGACCCTGATCTACTGGGTCGACTCGAACAGCGGCAGCGACCGCAAGGTCTGGGCTTACGAGGGAAATCCCGACCGGGCCGCCAGGCTGGTGATCACGTACCAGCCCCGATAGACGGGACCGGCTATTTCTCATTCAGAGGGATCAGGACCAGCCGGGCGCCACTCTCGCCGCGGACCCGCAGGAGGACTTTGCCCTTCTCCTCGCCCTTGGCCAGCGCCTCGTTCCATTGGCGCACGTTGCGGATGGGCTCGCGATTGACCTCCGTGATGAGGTCGCCGGGCTGGATCTGCGCCTCGTCGGCGGGCGAACCCGCTTCGACCTCCGTCACGACCACCCCCGAGAGCCCTTCATAGCCCAACTGCCGGGCCAAATCCCGGGTCAGGCTTTGGACCCGCACGCCCACCTGTTCCGCGGTCTTCGATTCCCCGCCGGCGGCCAGCGTGGCGCTGTCGGGTCGCATATCGAGGGTGACGGTGAGTTTCTTCCGCTTGCCGTCCCGCAGGACCATGAGGTTCACGTTTGTCCCCGGCTTGCGCATGGCGACCTTGTTCATCAGCTCGGTGGCCCCCGCCACCGGCTCCCCCTCCAACTCTACGACGATGTCGTCCACTTTGACGCCGGCCTTCTCCGCGGGCGAGCCCTCAACCACCTTCGTCACCATCGCGCCTCGGTCATCGGCTGCGCCGTAGAACTCGCCCACGCCGGAGCCCACGTCGCCGATCTCGACGCCCAGGTAGCCGCGGACGACCTTGCCGTTCTCCTTCAATTGCGCGTAGATCGCCTTGGCCATGTTGATCGGGATCGCCAGGCCGATGCCAATGTTGCCGCCGGAACCGATGATCGCCGTGTTGATGCCGACCGCCTGGCCGTCGAGGTTCAGCAAAGGACCGCCGGAGTTGCCGAAGTTGATAGCCGCGTCCGTCTGGATGAAATCCTCATAGTCCGCCACGCCGATCCGGCTTCGCCCCTTGGCGCTGACGATCCCCGCCGTCACCGTGTGGCTCAGGCCAAACGGGTTGCCGATGGCGACGACCCACTGGCCCACTTCGAGGGTGTCCGAGTCCGCCAGCTCGACGTACGGCAGGTCCGTCGCGTCGATCTTGATCACCGCCACGTCCGTCTCCGGGTCGGCTCCGATGACCTGGGCCTTCACCGTGCGACGGTCGTCCAACTGGACGCGGACTTCCTCCGTCTCGCCGACCAGGTGGTTGTTGGTCAGAATGTAGCCGTCGGCGCTGACGATGAACCCCGACCCCTGCACCACCTGTTTGGGCTGCCCCCGATCGTACTGGCGGGGCATCTGACGTCGGAAGAAGTACTCGAAGAGGTCCTGATCGAACGGACTGTACTGCTCTGAGGGAGAGTCCATGCGGGAGGCGCTCCGTCCGGTCTTGGTGGCCCGGACCCCGACCACGGCGGGCGAGGTCTTGCCTGCAATCGAAGCGAACGCCCGGCCCATCTGTCGAAGTGCGGCGATGCTCTGCTCATCTTCCGCGGGCGCCACAGCCGGAAGCGAAAGCAGCAACGGCGCAAAAACAGCCAGGAACAGCGTCCTCGGCAACCGATTCTCTGAACGCACGACACTTATGCTCATCGTGAACCTCCAATTCATTCCGTACCGACCCACCCCCCATAAGAGGCGAGAGACCGAAATCCCGGTGCATCTCCCACCGCCTGGCAGTCACAACACGCATACGATTCTATACGTCTTGGTGTTCGCGATGTCAATTCTCTGATGCTGGCGACAAACTACGGCTGGCGGTCCGCTCTGAGATCGGGTATAATGGCGCCCGACGTGGATCGGCTCTTTTGGACAAGTGAATACGGGGGCGAACGGCATCGACCGGATCGCGGATGGATAAGATGCGTGCCCAGGACGCCGGTTGGCCTGGTTAATCATCCGGTACCTAATTTCTAAATGGCAACTACAACTATGCCATGGCTGCGTAAATAACGTGGCCCGTCCTGTCGGACTGCGCCTGCGGGTCTGACAAGGGCGTCAACAAGTGGGCTGGCTTCGTCGGTCGTCCGGGCCGACGGAGTGAGAAACACCGGACTAGCCGATCGCAGAGCTTGTGGCTTGGCGCTGCGTGACGCGAAATCTCCAATAGGGCCACTACGCACGTAGATGCTTGTCTTGAAACATCTCGGGACGGGGGTTCGAATCCCCCCGCCTCCATTCTCTTGGTTTTGCTCTAAGTGTATGTCTGACAGCAGCTTAGGTGAAACCACCTTTGCCTCAACGGGCTTGCGGTGCACGGATATGGCACACTCTTGCTCGGGAAGTACGCGCGCTCCGATTCTCTCGGCCAGTTCCGCAAGACGCCCATCGCGTTTCTTGGCGTACACGTTCAACGTCAAGACCGGCGTCGAATGGCGGGCCAGGGTCTGCAACTCCTTGACGTTTGCCCCTGCCTCCGCCGCCAGTGTCACATAGGAATCACGCAGGGCGGCAAAGTCCATCTTGCCGTCCTTGGTCACTTTCCGGATACCGGCCGCCTCAAGATCTTCGTCCAGTTCTCTGGCCGGATGGCTCGGCACATACAACAGCGCCCGCTCAGCATGGCCGCCTGATAGAGTAACCGTCGATGCTCAGGTGCAACGCTCGACAACCGTTGGATCTCTTCCAGTGTCAGCACGCGCCGCTCCCATAGCGGTGTAGCGATAGGTGAAGGGGAGCTTCTTGCGTAGATGTGGATGGGAATGATTCGGATACGCGATGATGGACTCCAGGAAGAACTTGACTACCTCCCCAGGAATCACACGCCTGTGTTGGCCCGGATTGAACCCGCAAATGCTCTCACGAAGCCCTCCGCGCATCCACTCCATTCAGATGATGGTCAGGCGGTAGAGTCCGAGACAGCTCTTCCGACTCAGTACTCCCCTCCGGACCCCGGCAGCAGCTCCGGCTCTTCCCAGTACTTCGGAATCGATATCATATGGAAGTTCACGAATCGCACGGCCGCCTTCGAGTGCTTCTCGCTGTGATAGGCGTACAGGGCCGTGTAGATGGCGTTGCGGATGATCGGGTTCAACTCCGCCATCTGTTCGTCGGAGAGATTCCGGCAGTGGAAATCCTCCATCGCGTTGCGGACTACCATGGCGATGTACTTGGCATAGTACCGCGAGCCCTCCATCGCCTCGGCATCAAACGGGTCTTTCATCCGAATTCTCCCTTCTCGATGGGACAGGCGACGAATCCTGCTGGAGCTTCCGCGCAAGGGTCTCTCGGAGAAGCCGATCACTGAGGTACTCCCGGTTGTCAAGACCAGAATCTCAGTTCTTTAAGGTAATATTGTGTAGTAGTAGGGTCTTCTTTCTTTTTGCTTCTTTTTCTTTCTTGTTAACACCTGTTACATTGTTACTTCTTCCGCTGGGGCCGAAGTGCACCTCG
>DAOQWL010000098.1:0-18603 GCA_035342095.1 Sedimentisphaerales bacterium
ACATAACTGCTTTATTTATAAGACTTTACGCTGGCGCGCCCGGCAAGTTACGCCCATTTCGCAAAAGCGAGCAGGTCGGTGTGTGACCGTAGCTGCGTACGATGGGGGTTCATAGAGCCTCCGGGATGTCATTCCCGCGAAGCGGGAATCCCTTCTCCAGGATGTGCCAAGTCCCGCGGTTCCTGGATTCCTGCTTGGCTTGGAGCGGCCTTCGGCCGCAACCAAAATGGACTCACGCAGAGACGCGGAGACGCAGAGAGGAGCAAGAAAGAACGCATCTTGAACTCTGCGTCCCTGCGTCTCTGCGTGAAATACAATTCCTTTCGTTTCCAGCACTTGTATCATCCTCGTTCAAAATGCTTGCTAAGAAAACAAGATCTTACGCCTTTGCAGTGCAGGAATGAAAGAGTCCAGCCCATGCCCCGTCACGCGATGGGAGACCGCAAGAACCGTCCTGCACCCCAAGCATGCGGCGCGATTTGCAGGGTTCAGCAAAGGCGCTACGGAGCCCAGTCGCGACCCTTGACGCCGTGCAGCGTCAGATTCGCGTCGGGCAGACCGTCACGGGCCGGGCGGATGTCCTTGGCCTTGAGAAAGGAGACTTGCCCGTCGGCGAACAGGAAGAACCGCGTGCCCTCCCAGCACCACCAGCCGAGGTCCTGCTCGACCGGCGCGTGGTTGCTCGACCATTCGCCGATGAGGATCTTGGCGGAGGGACAGGCGACGTCGCCCCTGCCCTGCCGAATGGGCGGCTGCGGATTGCTGTACGTCTGGCTCTTGTCGTCCAGCGCGTCGATCTGCTCGGGACTGTGATAGAAGGCCATCGAGTAGGAGTAGCTGGTGGATTCGTACTTGGCGGGGTCGGTCCGGTCCGCCGGACACAACAGGACAGAAGGCGTGTTCACATCGACGATCGTGCTCAGATACGACTGCACCCATTTGCGCCAACCGCGACCCATCCAGAGCCAATAGGTCGGGTTCGTCGAGACCGGGTCCTGGGCACAAGGATAGTAACCGTCGGAGTCGCCCGTATACATATCCACCGCCAGGCCCACCTGCTTGAGATTGTGGGAGCAGACGACGCGCCGGGCTGCGGAACGGGCCTTGTTCAGCGACGGAATGAGAACCGCGAGCAGCAGTGAGATCACCGCGATCACGACCAGCAGCTCGATGAGCGTGAAAGCGCGTGGGACGAGGACTCGCCCTCCGGCCTTGTCATGCTGAACGCAGTGAAGCATCCGGCCCACGAAGAAGAAGTCACCAAAGACGTTCTCCCGTCGCGCACCAGGTCCTTCGCTTCGCTCAGGATGACCTATGTGCCAGGCAGTGAGTATCGAAGAACGCGGCATCCTTGCCTTTCGATGACCGATGAACAGACCGAATCACTCGACCGTCACGCTCTTGGCGAGATTGCGGGGCTTGTCCACGTCGTGACCTCTCAGCACCGCAGCATGGTAGGCCAGCAGTTGCAGCGGGATGACCGAGAGCATCGGCTGGAACAGCTCCGGCGCATCGGGGATCGTGATCAGGTGGTCGGCGCGGTCGTGAATCTCCTCGTTGCCCTCGGTGGCGACGACGATGATCGTGCCGCCGCGGGCGCGGACCTCTTCGATGTTGCCGATGATCTTGTCGTACTGCGGCCCGGCGGTGGCGAGGAAGACCGCGGGCATCCCGTTCGCGATCAGGGCGATCGGCCCGTGCTTCATCTCCGCCGCGGGGAGGCCCTCCGCGTGAATGTAGCTGATTTCCTTGAGTTTCAGGGCCCCTTCGAGCGCTACCGGGTAGTTGAATCCCCGACCCAGAAACAGCCAGTTCTCCTTGTCGATGTTGGCCGCCGCGATCTCGCGGATGTGGTCCGACTGCGCCAGGATCGAGCCGATTTTCTCGGGGATCTGCGACAGCTCGTCGATGTACCGGGCTGCGTCGTCGCTGCTGAGGTGCCGTCTGCGACCCAGCTCGATGGCCAGCATGCTCAGGACCGCAGCCTGGGCGGTGAACGCCTTGGTGCTCGCGACGCCGATCTCGGGCCCGACGTGCAGGTAGATGCCTGCGTCCGTCGTTCGGGCGATGGTGGAGCCCACCACGTTGACGATTCCCAGGACGGTGGCGCCGCGTTCCTTGGCCTGCTCGACGGCGGCCAGCGTGTCGGCGGTCTCGCCGGACTGGCTGATGGCGATGACGATGGTCCCCTCCCCGATGATCGGGTTGCGGTATCGGAACTCGCTGGCGTACTCGGTCTCCGCCGGGATGCGGGCCAGGTGCTCCAGGAGGAACTCGCCCACCAGGCCGGCATGGAACGCGGTGCCGCAGGCGGTGAAGATGACGTGCCTGGCCTGCGTCAACTGGCGGAGGTAGTCCCGGATGCCGCCCAGCTTGATCTTGTCGCACTGGCGGTCCAGGCGTCCGCCCATGCACGTGCTGAGCGAATTGGGCTGCTCGAAGATCTCTTTGAGCATGTGGTGCTCGAAGCCGCCCAGCTCGATCTGGTCGAGCGAGAACTCGATCTCCTTGGTGTCCTTGGCGACGACCACATTGTTGATGGTCTTGGTGTAGAACCCGCTCGGGCCGATCGTGACCATCTCGTTATCGGAGAGGTAGATGGCCCGTGTGGTGTGTTCAACGATGGCCGCGGCGTCCGAGGCCAGGACGTACTCGCCGTCGCCGACGCCCAGAATCAGCGGACTGCCCCGCTTGGCGCCGATGAGCAGATCCGGGAAATCGGAACACACGATCGCGACGCCGAACGTGCCGTGCAGTTTCTGCAGCGCCTGCTGGACCGCCCACTCGAACCGGTTCTGCTCCCCGCAGGCATCCGTCGCATCCTTGCGGCGGTAGAGATAGCCGATCAGGTTGGAGATGACCTCCGTGTCGGTCTGACTGACGAATGCAACCCCCTCGCTCCGAAGCCAGGTCTTCAGTGTGCTGTAGTTCTCGATGATCCCGTTGTGCACCACGGCGATCTTGCCTGTGGAATCCACGTGGGGATGGGCGTTGGTCGTGTTCGGCGCGCCGTGCGTCGCCCAGCGGGTGTGCCCGATGCCCAGGACATCGGTGCTACGAGGCCCGTCCAGAACCTGCTCAAGGGCGCTGATCCGACCGCTGGTCTTCCGGACGAAGATGCCGCCCTCGCGCAACAGCGCGATGCCCGCGGAGTCATAACCCCGATACTCAAGCCGCTTCAGACCTTCGACGAGAATGGGCTGAGCAGCCTTCTTTCCCAAATAGGCGACAATGCCGCACATAGACACCTTCCTAATCCGAGTACGCTGGGTACCATTGAATCGGCCATCGGAAGCTCGGACTGTATAGAAAAAGCTGCAACAGATCCCCGGTCAAGCTGCAAAAGCGAAGCGATTACACGTCGATTTCGCAGAGATGTCCAATCATTTCCGCTTACAACACGTATCACGTATTCTCATTTGACGGTCCCCACGCTGCGCGGTAGAACCCTCCGAATGATTGTGGTGATCGATTATAACGTGGGCAACGTCAAGAGCGTGTGCAACGCCTTCCGGCACATCGGCTGCGAGGCCGATCTGAGCCGGGACCCGGCGCAGATCGCGAAGGCTTCGGGTCTGGTCCTTCCCGGCGTGGCGGCCTTCGGGTACGCCATGGAGGCCCTGGGCGATGCCGCCGAACCGGTCAAGCAGGCCGCCGCCGCGGGAAAGCCCATCCTCGGGATCTGCGTCGGACACCAGTTGCTGTTCGACGAAAGCCTGGAGTATGGTCCGCATAAAGGGCTCGGATTGATCCAGGGGCGCGTCGTGCCCGTCCCGCCGGAACAGACGGTCCCCCACATGGGCTGGAACCTGGTGGAACTGCCGAAGGACATGGACCTGTTCGCAGGACTGGGCCCGGCGAAGCATTTTTACTTCGCCCACTCGTACTACGCCCAAGTCACCGATAAGCAGGCCCGGACCGCTCTGGTGGATTACGGCGCGCCGCTGACTGCGTCGGTGCAGAAGGGCAACATCTACGGCGTGCAGTTCCACCCGGAGAAGAGCAGCACGCAGGGCTTGCAGGTGCTCAAGAACTTCAATGCGTTGTGCGTGAAGCGTGAAACGTGAAGCGACCGTGGAATACGCTTCACGAGATCCGCTTCACGAGGTGCGATCTTCCATGCTGACAAAACGAATTATCCCATGCCTGGACGTGAAGGACAACCGCGTCGTCAAGGGCGTGAACTTTGTGAACCTCCGCGACGCGGGCGACCCGGTGGAGTTGGGCGCCCGCTACAGCGACAGCGGCGCCGACGAACTGGTCTTCCTGGACATCACCGCGACGATCCGCTCCCGCAAGACCATCGTGGACATGGTCCGGCGGGTGGCGGAGAACGTCTTCATCCCCTTCACCGTCGGCGGCGGCATCCGGACCATCGAGCAGATCGATGAACTCCTGCGAAGCGGAGCAGAGAAGGCTTCCGTCAACACCGCCGCGGTACAGAATCCGAACCTGATTGCGGAGGCAGCCAAGCGGTTCGGAAACCAGTGCGTCGTCCTAGCCATCGACGCCCGACGCTCCAAGACGCGACCGGGTCACTGGCAGGTCTGCGTCAAAGCGGGCTCCGAGCCGACGGATATCGACGTCGTCGAGTGGGCGGTGCGAGGCGAAGAGCTTGGCGCAGGCGAGATCCTCCTGACCAGCATGGACGCCGACGGCACGCTCGCCGGCTACGACAACGAGCTGAACAGAGCGGTCTCCGACGCCGTGAACATCCCGGTCATCGCCTCCGGCGGCGCGGGCACGCTCGACCACCTCTACGACGCGGTCGTCGAAGGCGGCGCCGACGCGGTCCTCATGGCCTCGATCACCCACTTCGGCAACTACACCATCACCCAGATGAAAGAACACCTCCGCGACCGCGGCCTGCCCATGAACCTGTGAGATGGCAGAGCAGTTTGTAGTGTGCCCGTGAGGGCATATCTTCCGTGCATTCGGAAGATAACGCCTCACGGCGTCACTACGAACAAGCCGGCGGCGTACCGGCCTTTGCCATAGGGGCGCTGCCCCCCGCCCCCCGGCGTTTTCCGCTTCAGGCCAATGGCATGAACATCGGGATATGCGACCTTCGAGATCGCGTAGGGTGCCCCCGATCAGGTCGGGGGCAGGCTCCCCCTGCGAAAGCAGGGGTACCACGCACCATTGCCCCCTACGGCGTCCATCCTCAGAGGGTGCGCGAAGATCACGGACATCGTTCGGAGTTCCGCCTTCAGGCGGTTCGGAACCGCGTAAACGCGGAACTCCGAACGGGCCAAACGCCGCCCCATCGCAGGGTGCCATGCCCACGCTTGCGTGGGCATGTCTTGTCGCAGCCCACACTGCAACGGTGGTTGGGGACAGATTGGGATTCCGCCACCCCGAGGGCGACGGGAGTTTACCGCCTTGGAGCCACCAGCAGCAGGGGTGCTTCGCACACCCGAAAGCGAGCGTTTCGCTCGCGTACACGCCGGAGGCCCCAAAGCGAGAGACTCCTCCTTGCAGACACTCTTGGGACCTGCGCGGCGACGGCGGGCATCGCGGGATCGCGACCGTCGGACAGGCCGGCTGCTCCCGGCACGCCGGACAACCCGTCCCAAGAGGCGAGAGCCGGTCGTTCCATATCTTCTGCAAGGCCGTTTCCATGCTGCTGACGCAAAACGCAAAACACCAGAGGTCCGGGGACGGCGTCCCCGGTCGTAGGGCACTGCCGGGCCGCGGAAGTACATACAGACCGGATGGGCCACATAATTGCGTTGAAATTCCTGCCTGCCCGCTTGATCTTCCCGGTCGGCCAAGCTACAATTGCGGGTGCCAATTGGAGAGAATCGCATGGCGATGGCACAACAGACAGATAACTGCGGGAAAGCACCTGTGACTCAGGCAATCACATCGAACGTAAAGGGGTTGGCGTACCATCCCGCGTGTTCCCGTGGCGTATCATAGTGACAGTGACTTGACATGGGTCAGTTGAATTGTTGTTAGGCGGGTACGGAGCTACCATGGAAGAACAGACCGATGAAGAATATAACGCGATTAAACAGCAAGAGTTAAGTGATCGCGTCAGCGCACAGCTTAAGATATACGAGGGAAAGAACTACCTGGAGCAATATGCCTTGTATATGTTGCGGGTGCAGATGTACGAAATCTCACTCAAGCAAGATCTCCAAAAACGTTTCGGGGTTGCTGAGGAGAAGGCAAATAGAATGAATCTCATGTCAATCTATCGCTACTTTGTCGAACAAGATATCCGTGCACACCCAATACTCTATGCAAATATCCAAGATATTGCAAAACAACGAAACTGCATGGCCCATGATTTTCTGGCAACGGCGGGCACAATGATAGACTTAGCAGGTTTTGCAGCAATGCGTCTATTTGAAAAAGATCTGAGCCGCTGGGCTTGGGAGTTGGAGTTAGCTTACCAACAGTATTCGATGCTCAAAGAAACCGACATGCTATATGTCGATTATGGATGCAAACCAGAAATCAAGTCTCAGTCTTGAAGCAAACATCCACCTAACAAGCGGATCAAGATCGATTCGCTAATCGCTCACGACTTATCCGCGGGGTCCGCGAGAGGTTGTGGAAGGCGTGGCCTACATGGGTCGGGAGAGGAAGCCGATGGTGGATTCCATAATGCGGGCTTGGAAAGCTTCCTGCTGCGTCTCCTGGCTCTGACTTTGGAGGTCGTCGAGATTGGCCCGGCAAAAACGACAGCCCAGGACGTTCAGGTGGAACTCGACGTACTTGTGCCAGTCGGGCTCCAGCGTGCCGAGCATGTAGGCGCCGATGGTGTTTCGCTTGGGGCAACTGAACCGATAATACTCCCAGAGGTCCGTCAAGAGCGAGTCCGGGATGGCGTTCTCTTCCGAGGGCAAGATGCCCTCGCCACGTGCTCCGCGTTCTGCGATCCCCAGCCGCCGGCCGACGTTCTCGCGGATCTGCTTGAGGTTGCGGTGCTTGATCAGCGCGACCGCCTTCTCGTCGAGACCCATCTTCTTTGCCACGTCCTTGTTGGGGATCTGGCAGTAGAAGAGCATCTCGATGATCTGGAGGTCGCGGAGGTTCAGGTTCTTCTTCAGGCCGTCGACGAGGTCGGAGAGGGCCTCCGCCAGGATGGTCTTCTCCATGCTCTGCTGTTCGTCCGCCCGCGCGTACCAGCTCGCGGTCTGGGCGGGACTGGGGACGACATCGAGCAGGTCGGACGAGCCCTCCTCCTCGTGGTCGCTGTCCCAGGCGTCCTGGATCAGGCAGACCCTCCGGGCGCCGGCGCTGCGGTAGCTGTCGATGATCTTGCGGCGGATCAGTGCGAAGAGGTAGGTCTCGAGGTCGCACTCGCCGCGATAGCGAGAGATGCTGCGAAGGAAGGCGACGAACGTCTCCTGGACCACGTCCTCCGCGTCCGCGCGCTGCGGGAGCTTGGCGCGGGCAAAACGCACGAGCCGGCCTCGGTAGCGACTCACGAAGTCGGCCCACACCTGCTCATCGCCCTGCTTGATGCGATCCAGGAAGTATTGTTCGCCTTTGGTTACAGCCATCGCTCGGAATCTACTATCTACAATTTACTATTTACGATTTGTGGTTCACGACCGTCTGACGCGACCCAAATAGTAAATCGAAAATCGTAAATAGTACATTCAATGGACAATCATCAGGATCGAGACGATGGCGACGACCGCCAGGATCACGCCCGCGATCCTCAACGACCATTCATAATACCCTCTCGTGGCCATGTTGAGGAAGAAATAAATGACGCTGATCAGCGCGAGCACGCCGACGACGGACAAGCCCATCCAGGCCCAGCTCTCGCGGACCTGGTAGGACTTCGCGGCCTTGACCTGGGCCAGGCGAGCCAGCTTCGGGCCGGAGACATCGACCAGGAAGGCCTGCCGCCAGATCTTGCCCGTCGAGGCATCGAAGCTCTGCACGAAACGATCCACCAGGAAACCGCCGTTGAGCACGTCGGTCGTCGTGAGGGCGGCTTCGGGCAATCCCGGCACGAGACTGCCACCCGACTGCCTGCTCAGTGCTCCGGTGACCTGCGAATACGCGTCGGCCAGAGCCTGCTGGTGGGCCTCGCCTTCGCTCATGCAACTGCCGTTGGAGCGGGCGACGATGAATGCCCGTTCCGGCCGGACGCTGGCAAAGGTCCCGAAGTTGTCGATCCAGGGCGCCTCGACGAATTGCTTCTGCAGGATGATCCGTCGGGCCATCGTGAACACGTGGACGTGGACCATTCCGTCGGCGATGCGGGTTTCGTTCGACTGCGACCACGGAGCGGTCTGCATATCCACGCCGGAGAGCATCAAGGTGACGCCCACTTCGTTGGGCTGAAGGTCTCGCAGATCCACCTCGATGGCACAGGCCGCCTGGGGCATCACCCGCTGAATCAGGATTCGCAGGTGCGACATCAGCACGGGATCGGACACCTCCTGGAACAGCGTGATTCGCACGGGCGAATTGGCGTCCGCGACCAGCTCTCGCACGGCCTTTTCAATCCGCCGGCCGATGGCCTGGACCGCAGCCAGTTTCGAAGGATAGACATCCGCGTCGAATTCCTGCTCGACGCCTTCCGACCAGATGGGCGACAGAGGCGCAGACGGAGGTGACGGAACGACCAGAGTATCCACCGGGTTCTGGTACACGACCTCGCTGTCCCCGTCGATCACAGCGACGGCCGCGCTGGGGTGCGTCCGCTGCCCGATCTGCGGATACACCACAGGCTCCGGGGCATAGACGGTGCGACTATGACTGAAAAACGCGACGATGAAGCCCCCTGCCAGCACCATGACCACGAGCGCCACGACCATCGCGATGCCCGCTTTGGGGGCCTTCGCCAGCAGGATCACCAGCAGAACGAACAGGAACACCGCCGGCAGGACAAACAACGGAATGATCACCTCCTCGTCATGGGCCAACCCACCCCCCTTGGCAAACCGGTACAGGACCAGAGGAGCCAGGAGGAGCAGCCCACCCACGATCCATGCTCCGGCCTTGGGGGCCTTGCACAGGAGGATGATCAGCAGGACGAAGAGGAACGTCAGCGGCAGAATGACCATCGGTAGCATCGTCACACTCATAGGACAACTCCCTGCGGAGGCATCGGCGCAAAGACCGGCGTCCGCCTTCGCGGCGGCCATGACATGACCAGGACGGAGATCAGCATGATGACGCCCGCAACCACCGCCTCTTCCTGGCTGAGCACGCCGAACAATCGCTCCAGGGCAGGACCGGCCTGCTCCTGGCGGAAGAGATCGACAATGTTCTGCATCTCACCTCGCGACATGACTTCGTTGCAGAAGAAGCTGATCCCGAAGAAGAAGCCGACCAGGCCTGCGAGCGCCCGAATCACGTGGGCCGGCCCGTTCTTCCGTCGGCCAATCACGATCAAGACCGCCGCGAGGAACAGCAGCACCACGGACAATAGGGTCCCTGCCTGTTCGACCACGCGCGGCCAACTGTCCCCCAGCACTTCCTGGAGTCCCCGCATGGGCTCCTCCTGCGGCCAAGCCACACCCAGCACGGCGGGCAAATGCAATCCGACGATCAATCCGATCAGGATCGCCGCGAGGGCGAGGATGTGCCCCGCCGTCGCGAGAAGCCCGCCGAGTGGGTCGAAAGGCGCGTAGACTGTCCTGGTGCTGGCATAGGAAGGCCATGACGGCGGCTGAGCAGGCGCGGGCTGAGGCTGATACTCTGGGTTGTCCGCGACCGCCATGACCGGCTCCATTCGAGGCTCGGCGGGGGATTGGGCCGTCCCGACAGCCGCTGCCTGAGGCGCAGGCTGCACAGGTACGGCCTGCGATTGGCCGGAGCCGCCCCAAGCCAGCACGGGAAACCCATTGCTGTCCTTGAACTGACCGACCAGGATGAGAATCACGTCGATCACCTGTCCGATCCCGAGCAGACCCCACGTGAACAGCCAGAGAATGCCGGTCCCCACCTTGCCCACATAGAACCGCTGCAAGCCGGCAATAGGCAGAAACGGCACCGCCGGGACCAGACCAAGAATCAAGGCCGTCGTCCGCTTGCAGGGCGACGTCGTTCCCGACGATGCCGGCCCGAGCGGAGCGGGTCGAGATTGCGGTCTCGACGCGCCGGTCGCTCCGAACAGGCGGGCCGGCAGGAACAAGACCACGAAGAACAGGATGGCGGGAAAGACAATGAAGAACGTCGCGATGGCCAGTTCCTCGTTGTGGAGTCTCATCGTGCCCAGCGAGATGGCGGCCGTCACGATGGTCAGGACACACACCAGGAGCAGCACCGGACGGACGAGATATCGGTACCAGCCCGCGAAGGTCGGGCGAAAGAGCATGATGAAGCAGAACAGCGACGCGATGAGACTGTCCACGCCGAGCGCCACGGTGATTCCAAAATCGTCGCCGTGCATGTTCGTGGTTCCGGCCATGATCACAGCCATCAAGCCGATCCCCAAGGTCAACAGCCAGCCGACCAGCCAGAGCGTGTGCACATATCTTGGAACGGAGCAAGTGACCGTACTCCACGAGTTCACTCTCTCGGCGGTATTCCCAGACCCGTTTGCAGTGACGCGGTTAGGCGTCTCGTCACGTGCCCTTGGGGGCGCGCCACGAACCTGCTCTGCGCCCGGACCATCATCCTGGGCGCCCATCGGAGCAGCCGGGGAATTCACCGTCACCCGACCCCAGGGACATTTGATCTGGACAACCAGAAGAACACCCGCCAAGGTACAGGCAACGACGATGGGGTGCAGACCGAAGAACATCCCGGAGATCAGGCCCAGCAAGCCGGCCAGCATGGGCCATCCCAGTACGACCCGTTGCGGTCGCTGCGGATCGGTAATCCTCACCCAATCGACCAGCAGCAGGGGAAGCGCCAGGGCCAGAATCCTCGCGAATTCAATAGGCCCGATCCGGACGAGCGGAAAGGGAAACCCTCGGTGAATTCCCATGGACGAACTCACCCCCAGCGCGCCGGAGAGTATGGTCCCAACCACGACCGCGATGAACGATGCAAACAGAACCGTCCCGACCTTGCCCAGTCCCTTCCCCTCGTGATCCAAAGCGGTCCACCACTGCTTCAGCGAACGGAGGATCACGGCGGAAGCCAGGCCGATCATGACGTAGACCACCAGCGCCAGTTTTAGCTTGCCCTCATCGCTGTGACCACAGAGGAAACCGGCTCCCAAGGCCGTTGCCGCCATGGTGATCAGAGTCAGCTTGTTTCGTTGGCGCCTGCTGAGCGGGTCGGCGACCATCGTCTGGGTCCGGCCGACCTGGTGCGCCCGCTCCTTGACGGCCTTGGCTTTCTCGACCCACTGCCCGCTCAAGACTTCCGCCTTCTTGGCGAACTGCTCCGCCTTCTTCGCGAATTGCTCGGCCTTCCTGCCGACCACCTTGCTGAAATCGCTGTCCGGTTCAGCCTGCGCCGGGGTCTTGGGCTGCGCATGCGTCTGGGCCCGGGCCGCCTGCATCTTCTGGGCGATGTGCTCGGCGACGACGGACAGTTCCTCCGGCGCGAACTGGGACACGCTGTTGCGGACGTGCTCGGTGCCGAACACGTCCTCGACCATCTCCTGGACGCTCTGGTATCGTTCGGCGGGGTCCTTGGCCAGGGCCCGTCGGATCACGCGAGCGAACGGATCCTCGATATTCGTCAGGTCCGGCGCCGCGGTCATGTGCTTCATGAGGATCTCCGCGGGACTGGCCCCGAGGAACGGGACCTGGCCCGTGAGCATCTCGTAGAGCAGCACGCCGAGGGCGTAGATATCGATGCTCCGGTCGTACCGGCCCGCGCCGATCTCCGGCGCCATGTAGTGGACCGTGCCCACGGTGATGGTATGACTGACATGATGACTGGCGCTGATCGCCTTGGTCAGGCCGTAGTCGCCGATCTTGACGTACCCGTTCTCATAGAAGATGTTCCCCGGCTTGAGGTCGCGGTGCACGATCCCGCAGTCGTGAAGGAAGGACAAGCCCTTGCCGATCTCGCGGAGGAAGAACGCCGCCTTCTGGGTGCCGAGCCCGCCGGGAGATTCCTTCAGCAGGTCCGCGAGCGACGGACCCGCGACGTATTCCATGATGACGAACGGCCGACCCTGGTCGTTGTGCTTGACGTCGAAGATGGTGACCAGGTGCGGACTCTTGAGGTTCATGCACTGGCTGATGCCGCGCAGCTCGATCTGCTCGTAGCTCTGGACCGCTTTGAGCGCCACCTGGCGACCGCTGTCGCTGATGGCGTAGTAGACCTCGCCGAAACCGCCGCGTCCGGCCGCACGCTGGATGGTATATCCTTCGAGCGGCCGATCTCCATATTTGTATTGGTACGTGTCCATGGTTTCTTCGCCGGATAAGACTCACATGTTCACTTCTATGCCTCAGAGCCTGTCACGACCATCGAGAGTTTCCCAATCTCGATGGGTTTGCCCACAGCAAGGCCCACGCTTGGATCGAAACTGCGCCCGTCCACCAGTATGCTGTCTTTGGCCCGGCAAAGCAGCCGGCCGTTCTGGGCGAACAGGGCAACCACGTCTTTCAACTGTTCCGTGCGAATGTGATCGTTGGCGTACGGCCCGACCAGGATGTCACGGTCCATCAGGACGACCTGGCGAACATCGGGTCGCGGCAGCCTGCCGCCGGAGATCGTCAGCAGAGCGGTCGCGCTGGCCGGATTCGGCAGATGGAACCGCACGACGCACCGAGCCGACAAGGTGATGCGGTCTCCGTCGCGGAGCATCGCCTCGCCGACTGACCGGCCGTTGACATCCACCGGCTTCTCGGATCGCAGGAAATAATCGTCGTCCACCCGCTCGATCGCCACCGTCGGCAGGTGCGGATCGGCCATCAGACCCACCATCGGCCGAGCGGAAGAGCTGATCGGACCGACCGTCACGCGCGAGTCGCGGAAGACCAGGAAGCTGCCGACGCCATCGATCTGCATGACGAACTTCGAAGGCAGAGAATCGCCGCCGGTTGCCGGCATGATCTGTTCCCGCATCGCAACTGCCTGTTCCCAGTGGTTCGCACAGGCCGACGCAGCCTGTGTGTCCGACTTGCCCGCTCCCATGATCGGCGCCGCATCCGCCAGCGTCAAGCCTAAAGGCCCGGCATGGAGTTCTTCGTATGCCTCCGAAGCCCGTTTGGCGTTGGAGATCGCGTCATCCAGCCAGCGGGCCGACGGGCACACCATCTTGACCTGACGCAGCAATGGCAACGCCGCCGCGGGTGCGCCGGCCGCGACGTATGCCGCCGCCTGGCGGCACCGGTTCAACGTCTCGATCAACTCGACGATTTCGGATCCGTCCGTGCCCGGCATGGCGGCCCGTCTTACGAAGGCAGCGGCGCGATCGATGCGTCCCTGTTCCAGGTCCGACCGAATCCGTTCGATCGCACGGGCCTTGATCTGGCCCAGAAGCTCGCCGGCCCGCCCGTTCTTGCTCTGGTCGAGCCCGCTCGACCGCGCGATCTTCATCGCCTCTTCGAGATCGCCTCGCTGGAGCGCCAGCTCGGTCTTGACCACTGCATCTTCAGCCTGAAGCCTGGCCGCCGCCAGTTCCTGGCGAACCAGTTGGGCCCGACCGTCGCCGGCGGGCGATTCATCGAGGATCCGCCCGCCGACAGAGAGCCAGCCGTCGCCGATCTGCTGCTTGGCCTGCGCGACCCGCAACGCCTGCTGTTGGTGCTCATGCTGATCCTTCGTCATCGCGTCGCAGATCGCGGTGCGAAGCTGGGTGACTTCCGAAGTGGCGCCGCCCAGTTTCTCCGCTTTGTTGCAGTCGAGCAAGGCCGGCTGGAACCGCCCGGCCGCCAGGTTCTCCTGCCCTCGCCGGACCATCGCGCGGGCCAGCCGGCCGATGAGCCTCTGACCGTGTCGGTGACCTCGAACGTCATCCGCTCTCGCGATCTCGAAGGCTTCATCCAGCCGGCCGTCGGCCAACGCACACTCCGCTTGTCTGATTCGCAGGATCAACACGGCCAAACCCTCACCATTGACTATTGATGATCGACTATTGATTATTGACGCCAATCATCCATCATCCTTCATCAATCATCAATTCGACTTCGTCGTGGCCGCCACAGCGGGTTCGTCGTTGCGGGTCTTGAAGTAATCATCGACCTGGGCGACGAGATCCGTCTCGGGAACCGCATCCGGGGCGCCCACCGGGATCGACTCGACGAACTTGCTCTCGTGAGCCAGGACGCGCTCGGCAACGTCGAGACGCTTGCGAATCTCGGAGATGAGCTTCTCGGTCTGTGCGATCTTGCTGCTGTCGAGCTGGAACTGCGAGCCCACCGAGGCCGCCTTCACCAGACGGTACTGGCTGGCCAGGGTCTCGATCTGGTCTTCGAGGAGCCGCTTCTGGCCCTTGGTCTTCTCGAGCATCTGCATGGCGCCCATCAACTGCTTCTCGCGGTTGTCCAGCAGCTTGACCTTGCTGGCCAGGACCAGTTCGCTGTCCTTGAACCGCTCGAACCGGGCGGCCAGGTCGGTCGTCACCTCGGACCGGTCGTAGTTCCTGCCGGCGAAGGTGTACTGGACCCGCGGCTGCTCCAGGGCCACTCGCAGCGTCTTGATCTTGTTCTCTTCGTCCTGGAGGGCAGTCCGGCCCTTCTCGATCTCGCCCTTCAAGGCGGCCACCTCCACCTCTTCCTGGGCGATCAAGCGGATATTGGCATGCATCTCAGGGATGATCCCGTCCAACAGATCGCGAGCCCTGCGAAGCTCGAACTCGATCGGGACCGAGTCCTTCACCACCGTCCGCACGCCCCTGGCGGAACTCTTGACGTAGCTGACCATGTCCTTGCCGAAGATGGCCCCGCCGACCAACCCCAGGCCCACGACACCCATCACACCATATTTTGCCCATCTGAGAATCATAGTGCTGCTCCTTTAATCTACCAACCCTCTTGTGGACTCATTCAAGCCGAAAACCCGGCTACATAAGGTTGGTCGCGGACCCAGGTTGTTTATTGCACGGCCGGACGGCGAATTCGGATGCAAAAACCGCATTCTCGGACCCGAACCAACACACCTGTGGCAACGCCGTAAGACGTTTCCGGATATGCCCTTGCGGCCACACACTGCGAACCATGGGCACCGCGATAGGGAGAAAGCTTAGCCGTGTTTGGCACGAATTCTCGGCTCCACCCGTGAAACGCAGGCCCGTCATACGACTTCATACATATGAGAACGACGCATCAGCAAGTCCCAAGACGGGCAGGAAAATGCCGAGGCGCCCCGCCGTTACTCACGGGTCTCGGAATGCCTCCCATAGAACAAGGGCATAGATGTGCAGATTCATCATGGAGGAACAAGCCATGAAACGGATCGTGGTGAACCACAGAGTACAGATCAAACAACTGCTATACTGTGATCGCGTCCTAGCCGTGAGGGACGACGCCTGCCCTGCCTTCGGCGGATTCGCGCTGTGGTGGTACGACAAGAAGCACGGCGTCTGCCGATGCTGTCGGTCTCACTGGGCGGACCAGAAAAAGCAGATCGAAGCACACACCCTCGACGAGGCCGCCGCGATTCTCTGGCGCGAGCGCGACGCCTTGTTCCTCCGGGATCGCCGCCTCTCGGACGATCACAAGCTCATGCAGATCAACCACTTATGCAACTGGCGGCCGAACGCTTGCGGCCTCCGGCCGAATCGACTGCCTATCGATGCCCCCAGTGCTGGGGAGGGTTCGCTCGTAGCGTGCCCGTGAGAGCCTGTCTAAGGGGGTATATCCTCGCGTCGGAAGAAGATAACGCCTCACGGCGTCACTGCAAACAGGATCCTGCTCCGCGAGCCAAGCCGCTTGCGGACTGCGGTCGAATCGATTAGCATTCCCCTCGGTTCGGATGAAATCCATCGTTATGCGAAGGGGAACGCCCATGAAGGTCGTCGCATTCAACGGCAGTGCCCGCAAGGACGGCAACACCGCGATCCTGGTCCGGCGGGTCTTTGCCGAGCTTGAAAAAGAGGGGATCGAAACGGAACTGGTCCAGTTCGCCGGCCAGACCATCCGCGGCTGCACCGCCTGTCGCCAGTGCTTCAAGAACAAGGACCAGCGGTGCGCGGTCCAAGGCGACATCGCCAACGATTGCATCGCCAAGATGGTCGCCGCCGACGGGATCATCCTGGCGTCGCCCACCTACTTCGCGGACGTCAGTGCCGAGATGAAGGCCCTGATCGACCGGGCGGGCTACGTCGCCAAGGCCAACGACGAGCTGTTCAAACGTAAGGTGGGCGCCGCGGTGGTCGCGGTCCGACGAGGCGGCGAGATCCACGCCTTCGACTCCATGAACCACTTCTTCCTGATCAGCCAGATGGTCATCCCCGGCTCATGCTACTGGAACATGGGGTTCGGCCTGAACAAAGGCGAGGTCGAGCAAGACGAAGAAGGCCTGCGAACCATGCGAATCCTCGGCCAAAACATGGCCTGGCTGCTCAAGAAGATCAATGCCTGACAATGACCCACAGGGGACCCGGCATGGGTCGCGGCAACAAGCCTTATTGCTTCAGGATGCAGGCCGGTTGATCCGGATAAGCGCCCTCGACTCCTGCTTTTCGGTCTCCAACGCATGGTGAATCCGCCGCGCCAGTGCAATGAAGTCTGCATCGACCGTGCAAGCGATGATGCCGCAATGGTCCCGCTGCTGTTGATGCAAACGGATGAAGTGCTTGCGGTTGAAGGTGAGCAGCATACGTCCCTGCGAACAGGCCGACGCCAACACAGCTTCATCCGATTGCGCCTGACCCGCCTGACCGGTCTCCTGAATGGTCAAGACATCGTGTCCGAGCCGTCGCAGTTCTTCCACGACGGGCAAGGGGAAGTTCTCGTTGGCATACAGCCGTGCCACTCAGGGTTCCTCGTTCTCCCGAATCTGCTGTTCGACCTCATCACGATACACGCGAAAGTAGGCCCAGGCGTTCGTGAGATCCTCCGCTCGCAAGGTCGGATAGGATCGAAGCAGGTCGGCTTCGTTTACGCCCATCTGCCTGGCACGAACCAGAACCCAAACGGGGATACGAGTCCGGACGACGCACGGCTCGCCGCCGCAAATGTCGGGCCGACTCTCGATACCGGGAAAGGCATCACCCAAGTCCTGTACGATCCGCTGGAGGAGTTGTGCCTTCTCCGCCCTCGTCATTTCGCGCAACAGTTTCTCAGCCTCGTGAACCGTATCCATACTCAACCATTATACTCCCTGTACACAACGACTCAAGTGGCAAGGAGCAAACGCAGGGAAACAGTCGTCTCCAACTCAACCTACTCGACGGCCGAAATAGGACGCGCCGGCTCACAAAGAGAGCTTGGCGCTGATCAGCCTGTTCAGACTGATGTCCTCTTCCGCAGCTTCGAGGGCGAGCTTGCGGTGGACTTCGGGCGGCACGCGGACCATGAACTTTCCACTGTAGCGACGCCGGCTGATCGGCTCCGGCACAGACTCGCCGTTGGACCGCATATCCTGGACGACCTGTGCCACCACCCTGCGGATTCCGCGGAGGGCCCGCTCGGGCGTGGCGTCCGGCCAACTGAGGCTCGGGAACTCCGCGCACAGACCCACACATTGGCTGTCCTCATCCGACCAGGTCACACGATAGGTATATTCGTTAAGCACCTTCTGCTCGTTCACGTTCCAACCTCTCAATCGCGGCAAGAACCTGCCTGACCTGATAGCCTTTCGCCTTTCCCTTGTCGTTCTGGATGATACCAATAATGATACTATATGTCAACAGGAAAAGTTCGGCTTTTTGGGCCCGTCTCCAAGGAATTCGTACCGTCCCGCAAGGCCATCGGACCATGCAAATCCTCGGCCCAAACACGCCCATCGCTTCTCAAGCAGATCGACGCCTGACGGTGGCTCTATCGCTCATCGCCCCGCTTCCAGCATTCGGCGGATTCGTTCATAGAGTCTGCTCGATGCTGCCGAGGTCCATCTCGGCGGACTCCAGCCATTGGCGGCTCGCCCTTCTCATAGCAGGCGGACCCCCTCTTCCATGATCTGGCGGGCGAAGCTGCTGTCGGTCTCAAGGAATCTGCGATGCATGGGTTTGGTGTGCACGAGCAGGTCGATGGCGTACCGAGTTCTCAGGTCCAGGATCCGGTTCGATACGGCCCGAACAACATCCCGTTTCTGTTGCCAGGTAGCCGGCAGGAAATCACCCCACGTCACGACATAGAGATCGATGTCGCTGTCCTCGGTCGGCAGTCCCCAAGCCTGGGAGCCGAAGAGAATCACCGCCTCCGGGCACAACGGCGCCAAGGCGTCCTTGATCTGTGCCTCCAGGCCATCCGAAAGCTTGGTCGTGTTCGCAGTTGTCAGGGATCGGGTAAAACCAGCCAGTCGGATCGGGTTCAAAACCAGCCACTTTGAGGAGCTGACGGTTTGCCGTAGAGACTTCTCGAAATCGAATAGGTTACGGTTTCGGGAGGTTCGGCATGGCAAACCAACTCAAGATGGCTGTAGTACAGGCGATATTGACGCTCCGGCGGCTGGGCTGGTCCCAGCGGCAGATCGCGGAGAAGCTGGGCATCCACCGCGAGACGGTGGCTCGTTACGTCCACGCGCCGCCGGGGGAGGCAAAACCAGCCACGAACCCGATCCCCGGCCCCGAGAGCCTTTGTGAGCCGTTTCGGGCGGTCATCGAGACGA
>DAOQWL010000099.1:0-17974 GCA_035342095.1 Sedimentisphaerales bacterium
TTTCCCCCTCGAAAACTCCCCTCTCCTGGCCCCCTTTCTGATGCTTTTTTCCACGATACGACTCCATCCGGATACTATGCTAAAGCTGTCGCCTAAAGGCGAGGGTTTTAACCCTCCCAAGCGGTGACAATAAGTCGCGCTGTCGTACTAACCTCTCCGTGGCCGGGCTGGCAGGCCGCAAACGGAAACCAGTCCGTTGATCTCTCCGGGTATCAACCTGGCACGATCTACCAGGACGTGTCTATCATAGCAGGGCAGACCTACCTTCTGAGTTTTGCCGTGGCGGGCAATCCCTACGAGGGCCCGGCAATCAAGAGAATGGAAATCTGGTGGGATACCGCGTTGGTCGACACCGTTGTGTTCGATACCACTGGCTTTTCCTACTCCAATATGGGATGGGTCTATCACGAGTACTCAGTGGTTGCTTCAAACCCTTTCACTCGTCTGGAATTCAGGAGTCTGACAGACGGGACGGCCGGCCCAGCCTTGGACGATGTGTCCCTTACCCTCGTCCCCCTGCCCAATGCCGCTCTGCTCGTGGTCTTTGGGGCAGGCATAGTAGAATGGAAGCGGCACAGGCGCACGTGAGGCAGCATCCTGCTTGACGGCACCGATTCGGGTCTTGTTGGGCGGCTGCGGCGTCACAGGATCGTCTGAGGCAAAGGCAGGCCCGGCGAGCGGGGACGCTCACCCTGTGTTGCGCACTGCGGCTTCTGCCCCCTCCCGATATTGGCAATGGGACGAGCGCACCGAGAGTACTCTTCTCGCATGTGACAACCCGATCTGTGATCCTCAGCAACAGCAGCGGGTCCGGCCTTGATCACAGGCGGATCTTCTGGTAGACTCCTGTTATGAAGCCGTCGCTCTATCTCGAAACCACGATCCCGAGTTATCTGACGAGCAGGCCCAGTCGAGATCTGATTGTGGCGGCTCGCCAGCAGATCACGCGAGATTGGTGGACCCAGAGGCACAATGACTTCCGCGTGTTCATATCGCAGATCGTGCTCGACGAAGCGGCCGAAGGGGATCGACAGGCTGCTACAGCACGGTTGGCCGTGATGGAGCACATCCCCCTATTGGCCGTGAACAAGGAAGTGGTATCGCTGGCACAGACGTTGTTGCGCGAACACGTGCTGCCAAAGAAAGCGACTCGTGATGCCGGCCATATAGCGGTTTCTGCTGTCCACGGCATACAATTCCTCCTCACGTGGAATTGTGCGCATCTGGCCAATGCAGAGATCTTCGAGTCTGTGGAAGCCGCCTGTGCAATCGAAGGCTACAAGTGCCCCGTGATCTGTACGCCGACAGAACTGTTGGGAGAGTAGCTATGGACAAGAACAAGACATTCGACGGCGACCCCATCGTAGCCGAGGTGCGGAGGATCAAGGACCAACTGGCAGCTCGCTACCACTATGATGCCGAGGCCATGTTGCGCGACGCCATGCGCCACCAGAAACAGCACGGCAGGAGGGTCGTCACCTTGGCAAAGCGGCCTGCTTCGGGAACGTAGGAGGCAGGCAAGCCCACCGTCATCACCACGCCCAGGGCAATTCTGTGACGTTGGGGTCGACCGCGTGATCGGGCCGGGGGTGCTGTGCGTCGAAGACGTAGAGGCTGGCTTTGGGCTCGATCACGACGAAATCCTCGTTGATGCGGCCGGTGTCGTCGATCACATTCGCCAGGCACAGGCCCAGGTGCTTCGAGAGGAACTTGTAGGCGCCGACGCGCTTGGACCAGCCGTAGTCGTGGCCCTCCTGACCCAGGTGCAGGGACTCGACCTTGTCCGCTGCGCCGAACAACTGGTACACGTTGCGGATGTAGGGGTACTCAACGTTGGGCGTGTTCTTGGTCCAGTCCTGGCCGTCGGAGATGAGCATCAGCGGGCGCGGGGCCGCCGCGGCGGCGATCTCGACGTTGCTCGTCTCGTAGCCCTTGGCCTTGTGGATGGGCATGCCGCTCTCGCAGACGCACCCGCCGAAGAAGTGCGCGGAGACCTGGACCACCGGGATCGACACCGCGACGCGGTCATCCACCGCGGTCAGCATGAAACTCTGCGTCCCGCCGCCGGAGGCGCCGGTGATCGCGATCCGCTTCGGATCGACGTCCTTGATAGAGGTCAGGAAGTCCACCGCGCGAATGCTGTTCCACAGTTGCAGCTTGAGTGCGTCGGGACGGTTGTGCTTCCAGCCGGCATGGGCCCAGTCGCCATAGCCGACCATGTCGTAGGCGAACACCACTGCTCCCATGCGAGCGAACACGGCGCAGCGTTTCTGCATATCGGGGCGGAACCGGCCGTAGTCGTTGGGGTCGCTCCAGTGGCCGTGCGGACACAGCACGCCGGCAAAGGGGCCGGTCCCCTTCGTCGGGCGGTACAGATTCCCCGTGACGAACACGCCCGGCAGGCTTTCGAAGGCCGCGTTCTCGACCGTGTAGCCATCGTGCTCGCGTCTGCTGTGGATGATCGGATTCAGGGGGCATTTTTTCGGCAAAGGCAGCAACTCGGCCCCGCGAAGAATCCCCTCGCGAATCCGCTGGGCTCTCTGCTGCCACTCGGCCTGCGTCGAGTACGTCGCGGCGAACCGCGAGAGCTGCTCTTTCGCTTGGTCCACCGTCTGGTAGTTCCCGACGCACAGTTGCGGCTCCTCGACGGCCGCCCACACAGACCACGACATCAACAGAGCAATCACCACCACAGACTTCCGCGCACTTTGCATAGCAGACCCCTATTCCCTGAACACCGATCACCAGTTCGCCAACGGCCTGACCTGGGCCGTCTCAACGACCTTGCCATCCTTCCATCGCGGCGAGAAGAGCACCGCAATGCACATATTGCCGCTTGCCTGGGGCAGTCTGACCATGAGCCGTCTGACCCCTTCATTTTTTCGCTGCGGCGGCTCCTGTTCGGCCGACTCCACGGCAAACCCGCCACTGGACGGGCTCAGCAAACGAACGACCAGTTCCCTGCCGTCGAGCCTGAGCGTCGCAGCCTTCGCCTCTTTGATATCGATCTGAGCGTCGGTGGTCATGCCCCAGGCCAGTTCGCAGGGCGACTTGATGTCGAACTCGTCCTGCACCAGGACCGCCTGCCTTCCCTCGATCATCGTCAGCCCCCGGCGGGCGGAAGTCACGAAATCATCATACGCGTCGGTCAATTCAACCACAACCACCGGCTGCGAGCCGTTGATCTCGGCCTTCACGATAGATGACTTCGCGAGGGCATCCTGGCTGCGGCCCGCCAGCATCACGACGTTGTGACTGGTCGAATTGAGCCGGTAGTAGGACCAGCGTTGGCCGTCCCGTCCGCTTGCCCAGTAGCCCGGCAGGTTGTAGTTCTCCGAGCCCAAGTCCCTCGCCCAGCGGACGCCCAGGGCATCCAGCTCGAAGTTGCCCAGGTCCAGGTGCCCATGATTGACCTGGTTGTAGCCTGCTTTGATGCCGGCAAACAGGGCATCCGGATCGTCCCATGCACTTCGCAGGGTCACCACCTCGACCGATCCTCCGAAACAGGCATCGAGCTGCCTGCGGACCGCTCGCTCCGGCGGCTTGGCGGCATACCAGACCAGATGGGCTGCACTGGCGGGCCGCTTGGCGATCTGCTCGTGCTCCGACCATGCGTAGAGCGGATTGTGAAAGGTGCGGGCCAACCAGAACATGCAGGGCATCGGCCTGCGGGCACTTCGCTCGCCCACATCGGCGAAATTCAAGTACAGGCCCGTCGGCCCGGTTGTGTAAACGGGAAATGACCCCGCCTTCCAGAGGCCATCCACCTCGATCAGGTCGAAGGTGCTGCCGAGTGCCGTGTCGAGCGCCGTCAGGCCGTAGGCGGTGTAGTGCGTCGCGTAGCTCCAGTAGCCCGGCCCTTCGCCCCAGGCGCCGTCGGGCCCGTAGCTCTTGAGCGCCAAGGGCAGGGACTTGATCGCCGCGGGGACAATCCGCTCGGCATAGTTCGGATCGGTCTCCGCAATGGCCAGCGCCCCAATGAGCATGCCGCTGTTGCAGACCTGGTTCCAGTTGAACTCGCTCTTCACCCACCAGCCGCCTTTGGCGTAGACCTCCAGGCCCGGCTTGAGGCCCTTCTCGATCAGGGCGGCCCGAATCTGGTCGCGAGTCGGCGAATCGAGGTACTGGTAGAGCCAATCGTACCCGATCGCCACCGCGTGGGACATCTCCGCGGTGTCGAGGAAGTGCGACGGATTCCAGTCCGGAAACGCGCAGACCTGGAGCAGGTTCTCCTTCGCCTTGGCGGCGTACCGCTCGTCGCCCGTCCAGCGGTACGCCATGGCCAGGGAGTAGATCCGCCGGAGGCAATCCCGGCTGACGCTCAGCAATCGCGGCCCCTCCAGCTTGTGGACCAGCGCCGGCCTGGCGAGGCACTCGTTGGCGTCGTTGCGGACATCCAGCACGCATTTCTGAAGGACCGGATCCTCCGGGCAGGACGCCCGCAGCCGGCCCAGGTCGGCCTCCTTGAGCATCAGTCGCGGGTGCCTCGCTTCGAGCGACGACAGGATGGAACCTGCCTGCGAGGCGCGCACAGGCTCGCAGGTCCACAGCACGGCAACGGGAAGAAACGTCAGCACGGTCAAAAACCTCATGGCACCTCCCAATTTACTATTCACAACTTGCCGTTTACCATGTAGCGTATCGGTCGAGCCGGGTCAAAGCCAGGCATGTGAGAATGGTAAATAGTCAACGGGAAATAGTAAATGGCAAAGGCGAATAAGTGCATCTATCAGACCAAGAGGGACGTCGGCATCGCGGCGGCCAACTGCGCCGCTCAGGCGATCCGCGCCGCGATTCGCAATAACGGCCAGGCCAACATCATCCTGGCGACCGGGGCCAGCCAGTTCGAGATGCTCGAACACCTCGTGTCAAGCCAGGGGATCGACTGGCTCAAGGTCGTCATGTTCCATCTGGATGAGTACATCGGCCTTGGCCCCGATCATCCAGCCAGCTTCCGGCGATACCTCAAGGAGCGCTTCGTGGATCACGTCGCGCCGTTGCGGGCTACGTATCTGGTCAAAGGCGACGCGGAGGACCCCGCCGAGGAGTGCCGAAGGCTGGGAGTCCTGATCAAGGCCCACCCCATCGACGTCGCCTGCATCGGCATCGGCGAGAACGGCCATCTGGCGTTCAACGACCCCCCCGCCGATTTCGAGACGGAGGAGCCATACCTCACCGTGCAGCTCGACGAGCAGTGCCGCAAGCAGCAGCTCGGCGAAGGCTGGTTCAAGTCGATGAACGACATCCCCACCCGGGCGATCTCCATGAGCATCCGACAGATCCTCAAGAGCAAGCTGCTCGTGGTCACGGTGCCGGACATGCGGAAGGCCCGGGCGGTGAAGATGGCCCTCGAAGGGCCGGTGACGTCCCAGTGCCCTGCTTCGATCCTGCGAGAGCATGAGAACTGCTCCCTCTTCCTCGACGAGCGTTCGGCCTCGCTCCTGACCAACAGATCGTGAATCCCAAGGGTGTCCGCATCATGGAATCGACTCGCGACGAACCGGCCGGCATGACGGGGATACCGGGACTGGTCGATCTCCAGGTCAATGGCTACCAGGGCGTCGACTTCTCCGGCAGCGATCTGACGGACGAGAGCTTCGTGTGGTCGTGCCGACAGATGCTGGCGGCGGGCGCCACCGCCTTCCTGCCCACCCTCATCACGAGTCCGCCCGGCGTCTACGAGCGGAACTTGCCGATCATTGCGAGAGTCCTCGACGGAGGGGAGTTTCGCGGACGAGTCCTCGGCATCCACCTGGAGGGCCCTTTCATCTCGCGACAGGACGGCGCTCGGGGGGCACACACGGCACAGTGGGTCAGAGCCCCCGATCCCGGCTATCTGGAAGAGCTGATCCGCCTGGCCAACCGCCAAATCCGGCTCCTGACCATCGCCGCCGATCAGAAGGGGGCCGATGACCTGGCTCGTTGTGCGGTCTCGCATGGAATCGCCGTGGCCCTCGGACACCACATGGCGACCGACCAGGACCTGGAGCTTCTCGTCCAGGCGGGCGCCACCGCTCTCACCCATCTCGGGAATGCCGTGCCCGCCATGCTGGAAAGGCACCACAATCCCATCTGGGCGGGTTTAGCGAACGACGACCTCTCGGCCACGCTGATCACCGACGGTCATCACCTGCCGGAGACTCTGATCAAGACAATCCTCCGGGTGAAAGGTCCGCGGCGGTGCATCGTTGTCAGTGACGCTTCTCCGCTGGCGGGAATGCCACCAGGCAGGTATCACTCGATGGGAGCCGACGTCGTACTGGAAGAGAGCGGCCGGCTCTACAACCCCGCCACCGGCTACCTGGCCGGCTCCTCAGCAACAATGCGGCAGTGCGTGAGTCATCTGTGTGGGCTCGGGCTGCTGGATCGCGACGACCTCGCACGCGTATGTTTCGCCAATCCGCTGCGTCTGATCGGATGCACGCCCGAGGACATTGCGTTGGATTGAGAGACAAGTACTGTCAACCTTCCGGGAGATAGGAGGATTCGTATGGCTCCGATTCGGAATCGCAGAACCGCGAGAGTCGCTGTGGCGTTTGCTGTGCTGTTCCTGGCGGCCGGCGTCAGCCAAGGCCAGGAGAATGCCATCACGTTCTTCGCCTGGTCCGATCAGCACATCCAGACGGACGGGAACGGTGAACATCTGATCCCCGCCATCGACGCGATGAACGCGCTGCCAGGCACGGCGTATCCCGAGGCCCTTGGCGGCGTGGTGGCTAAGCCCGCCTTCGTCTTCGGGCTCGGGGACATCACTGAGTGGCCTTCGCAGGCTGCCAAGAACACCTACGAGCGGTTCCTCAAGGAGCGATTGAAGTTCCCCAGCTTCGACATCGCAGGCAATCACGACATCGGCGGCCTGTCACCCAGCGACACCGTCCTCAACTGGCTCATCCAGCGTCATGGGTCGCTCCGCTACACGTTCGAGAAGGCCGGCGTGACTTTCATCGCCCTGTTCTCCGAGTACGACGAGACGCTGAACAATCCCGCCCAGCCCATCTCGAAGGCCGCTCTCGATTTCCTGCGAAAGACGCTCGCGAAGGTCCCCAAGGACAAACCCGTCGTCGTGGCCACGCACCTGTGTTTCGACGCCATCACCAACCGTGACGAATTCGTGGACGCCTTCGGCGATGCAAACGTGATTCTGGTCCTGGGCGGTCACTACCACAAGGCCGTGGTGAGCCAGTACCGCGGGATACACTTCGTCCAGTGCCCTTCCCCCGAGCCGAAGTCGGCAGGCGAGTTCACGGTCCTGCGAATCACCGAGAATCGCCTGACCGCGATCCCCTTCAACTACCGACAGAATCGCTGGACACAGGAGAAAGGCAAGGTCCTCGACGTGTCCATCAGAGGGCCGACCAAGGCACAGACTCAATAGACCTCATCATGTGTACCGATGGACAATAGCAGGATTGCTTCGTTACCGCCCTGCTCGACAAACTCGAAGACAACTCGCAAGTCTTGTCCAGCACTGGACGCCCAGCAGTCCTGCAGGTTACCCTTAAGCTTGCGTGTTCGCAGTCGGGGGTTGAAGGCGTCTTCCGTCAACAAGCTGAGCGTTTCACGGATGGCATCCCCTGCACGCGGATGCTTCCTGGTGAATCGCCTGGCTGCTCGCACGAAAGCAGGAGACTGAATCAGAGTGCGGTTCACGATTCGATCTCACGCATCACGTCGTCAGGGGTCGTTGTGGAGCACTTGCCTTCCGCGAATTCCTGGCGTGCCTGCCGCACGTCTTGCGCAACACGCTCGCGCCCACGTTCAGCCAGTCGACGACGGATCACGTCAGCGAGTTCCGCCTGCGCCTCGTCCGGCAGACGCTCGACAGCCTCCAGCAACTCATCGAATCGAATAGGTGGCGTCATAGATCTTGCCTCACTGCCTTAATCATCATGGCTGCCGTATTAAGTCTGCATTCTACCTCCGTGGTCAGTCAGCAGTCAATACGCTCGTAGACGAAGCAGAATACAGCAGACCGCAGGCACGCACGATGCAGACATATCCGTCTGAGGCAACACGCTGTGTTGTGATATCGGCACAAAGAGAGGGGGAAAGCCAGAGAACGTGAAGAAACGCCAATGGAGTGGTGGTGTTCGGGGCAAGGGGGCCGATATCTGCGATCCACGCGCAACGCTTCACGCGCGACGGACCTCGTCGGCGATGGCTGCAAGGCCGGCGGCGACGATCCTGGTGTCCTGGGCGTAGCTGACTCGGATGCACTCGTTCGTGTGCGGCCAGGGTTCGGCCAGGCCGGGGAAGGAGTAGTGGCCCGGGACGACAAGGACGTTCCGCTGCTTCAGTCGCTCGTAGAGCTGCTGGCTCGTGATCGGCAGGTTGGGGAACCACAGCCAGAGGAAGAACGCCCCTTCCGGCTTGTGGAGGTGGTAGTCGAGCCCCGCGAAACACCGATGGACCTGGGCCACCGCGTCCTGCATCTTGTGCTCGTAGAATGGGCGGATCACGTCCCGACTCATGCGGAGAATGTCGCCCGAGCGGATCAGGCCGGTGACGAGGGCGGCGCCGAGGCCACCGGGAGCCAGGCTCATCACCGCGTTGGCTCGCGCGACCATCTCGATGATCTCCTCGCGTGCGATCACGATGCCGGTCCGCACGCCGGGCAGGCCCAGCTTGGACAGGCTCATGCAGACGATCGTGTTCTCGTCCCAATGCGGCTCCGCATCCGTGAAGACGATGTTCGGGAATGGCACGCCATAGGCGTTGTCGATGATAAACGGGATGCCCCTCGCATGAGCCAGATCGCTGAGCTTCTCCAGCTCGCAGTTGGTCAGCACGTTGCCCGTGGGGTTCGTGGGACGCGAGACACAGATCGCACCGACGTCGTCCCCGATCCGGAGGCTGTCGAAATCGACGTGATACTTGAAAATGTGCTCGTCGAGGTGCTCGATCCGCGGCTTGCTCGCTGCGAACAGGCCGGGACAGAGTCCGACATCCGCATATCCGATGTACTCCGGAATCACGGGCAGGAGGATCTTCTTGCGGGTCCCGTCCTCGTACTCGCCGGCGAAGAGATTGAACAGGATGAAGAAAGCGGACTGGCTGCCATGGGTGACCGCGACGTTCCGCGGGCCGATCCGCCAGCCGAACTCGCGGGCCAACAGACTGGAGATCACCTCGGCAAACTCGACGTTGCCCTGCGGCGGGTCATACCTGCCCAGCGCCCGGTCCAGCCGGTTGCCGTCGTCGAGCATCGCGGCCGCGCTCCGTCGGAACAGCTCCTGGGCTGCGGGGATGGACGCGGGGTTGCCGCCGCCGAGCATGAGCACGTCGCGGCTCCAGGACAGCGCGGCGCCAAGGTCGTCCATGAGCTGTCCGATGCCCGATTGCACTGCGATCTTCTTGCCGAATCTCGAAACATCCATAGCACCAATGAGTAGTCACTTGACCGCGACAAGTCAACGGTTTTCGCAGGATGACGCATCATGCCGCGCAGTGGGGAGCAGCGAGTCTCAGACCTGTACGGCCTGCTGCACCGACAGGAAGTAGAGCCACTTTGCGAGGACCTTGCCGCCGCGAATGGCGGAGGCCGCCTGGGCGTAGAGATCCAATTGCCCGCGATAGACCTCGGCCCGGTCGCCCGCCTGGGGCCCCGAGATGCGGTCCGTCTTGAAATCGACCACGATCAGCCCCTCGGGAGTCTGCACGAGCAGGTCAATCACGCCCTGGACGACGATGGTCTCCCGTGCACCCTGGAACGTTTCGTCACCCTCCTCGCCCGCGGGGAAGCCGAGCGTGAAGGGCCACTCCCGCCAGACGACATTCCGCTTGTCGCACACCATCCTGCCGAGATCACTCTCGAAGAACACCAGGATCGCGTGCGGATCGATCTTCGCGGCCACACTATCCGGGATCGCCCCCTCGCCGACGAGCCGGTCTCGCGTCCGCACTATCCCCTCCAGCGTCATGGGCTGCCCGAGGTCGAGCGACGCGATCACCAGATGGGTCGCGGTGCCAAGCACACGGGCGGAAAGCGGGTCCACACTCTCGCCGCCCGACAGAATCAGCGCAGCCGGCAATCGCTCCAGCGCGCCTGAGCTGTCGCAACGCGAGAACTCATCGCTCGGATGCGTCAGACGGGTGACGCTATCCTTCGCCCGCCGCTGCACGGCGTTCGGGAACCCGTATCGCCAGCACAGTTCCCCCTTGATTCTCGCCAGCAGGGCCTGGTCGCCTTCGCCTGCCCGGCCAACGTCGCAGGATACAGGGACAGCCTTGGCCGCACGCAGAGCAAGAACGCGCTGCGACAGGCGGTTCAGATCATCGCTCCCATAGAGGTGCAGATCGAAGAGTCCCTCCTCACCCGCGGCAGCGGGCAGATCGGTGTGAAACGCCTCGTGGAGGGTCCGCTGGTCGCTGAGCCCATAGAGAATCCACTCCAGGGAACTCCGGCACGATTTCAACAGCCAGCCAGGCAGCGTGTCCCCGCCGAGCAGAAGGCCCTTCGTGAGGACCCTGGCGCACCGGGCTCTCTTCTGCGAGGCGGTCAGAATCAGGCGGTCTCTCGCCCGCGTGGTCGCGACGTAGAGGATTCGCATCTCCTCGGCCAGACCTGCCGCCAGTTTCCTCTCGGCAATGATCTGATGGCCCAGCGATTGCAGTTTCACGTTGGATTGCGGATCAATGACCCGCAGTCCCAGCGTATCCCGCACATCGAGGACCATGTCGGCCTGGATATCCTGCAGATTGAACCGCGTCTCCAGTTCGGCCAGGAAGACGACGGGGAATTCGAGTCCCTTGCTCTTGTGAACGCTGAGGATCCGAACGGCATTGTCCGCCGCGACGCCCGGCTGGGCCGGCGTCCAGTCCTGCCCTGCCTCCTGGAGCTTCTCGATGAACGCGACGAATCGCGTCAGCGAGGCGATCCCGGCGCTGCTCGCGAAGCCCTCAAACTCGATGGCTCGGTCGTGCAGCTTCAGGAGGTTCGCACGACGGGCCTGCCCGTTCGGCATCGCCAGGACGAACGCGATGTACCGAGTCTGATGGTAGATGCGCCAGAGCAGGTCCGCGAGACTGCCCCGCCGGGCGGCGTTGCGCCACTGGTCCAGACTCTCCATCGCTTGGGCGAGCCGCTCCTTCAGATCTGCCCGCGTCCCCCGGCGGCAGTAGAGCAAGACACAGGCGTGAAAACTCAGGGCCTTCGAGGCCGCCCGTCCTTCGAGCCGGATCCGGGCCAGGTCCGTGTCGCTGAACCCGAACAGCGGGCTTCGCAGCACGGCCGCCAGCTCGATGTCACGCTGCGGATTGTCCAGGACCTTCAGCAGGCACAGGATGTCGCTGATCTCGGTCGCCTCGAAGTAGCCGGCGGTCGCATCACAGTTGACCGGAATGCCCGCCAGGCGGAAGATCTCTACGTAGTCGTTCGCTTTCTTCGCCAGCGAGCGCATCAGGACGACGATGTCTCCGTATCGCACGTCGCGCGATGCGCCCGTTTGCAGATCGCGGACCTGCATCGCCGGCCGGTCGGGACAGGCTCCCACCAGTTCGCCGATCCGTTCGGCGATCCGCATGGCCTGCCGCTGACGGGACGCGATGGAGTCCGCGATCTCGTCGTCCGAGTCGTTCTCGGTGTTCGTTCCATTGTCCGGAGCCGTCTCGTCGAGGATGTGCAGTTCCACCACGGGCTCGGCCCGCGCGGACCTCGCCGGCGGGGCATCCTCCGGCGGCCTCAGGCGGGCGGCTTCATCGTAGTCCATATCGGCCACCCGCGACGTCATGATCCGGCCGAACAGGCGGTTCACGAAGTCCAGGATCCCCGCGACCGAACGGAAATTGCGGTTCAAATCGACCCGCCGACCCCTCGACGGGTCCGTCGGCTCGACGGTCGCGGAAGCCAGACGCTCCAGGAAGATTGCCGGCTCGGCCCCGCGCCAGCCGTAGATGCTCTGCTTGACGTCGCCGACGCCGAAGACGTTGTCGCCCGAACTGAGGGCGTCCAGGATCGCCTGCTGGACCGGGTTGACGTCCTGGTACTCGTCCACGAAGATGTGCCTGTACCGGCCTCGCAGCGCCAGCGCCGTCTCCGACGGGACGACGGCTCCTTCTGACGGCTCCCCGTCGGTCAGCAGTCGCAGGGCCTCGTGCTCCAGGTCGGCGAAATCCAACCCGTTCAGCGTCCGCTTCCTGGCGGTGTACAAACTGTCGAACCGGCGCACCAGCTCGATCAGGATGCTCGTCTGCGCGCCCGCCGAACGACCTACCAGATCGAGATACCGCGGCTCCAGTACAGCCAGGTCCAGCAAGTCCTCGAACCCGTCCAGAGCCTTCTTGCGAAGGTCCTTCACGATCTCGCCCAGTTCCTTGGGAAACCCCTTGAGCGCAGGCGCCCTGGGCTTCGCAAATCCGCGAATCATCCGAGCGCACGCTTCCCAATCACCCGTCCGGCAGCGTTCCAGACAAGCCTCCAGCGGCTCGAGGACCTCCCCTCGCAGCGCAGCGCCCCATTTCCCGTCCGTGGGCTGCGACTCGTAAACCCGCAACACGCCGCGAAGCTGGTCCAGAATGGCGTCGAGACGGTCTTCGACAATCCGCTTCTGCGCCCGACCCAGCTCGCCGCTCTGCGGGTCGCCCTCGCTCGCCAGCGCGCAGGCTCGTTCGCACCAGCGGTCGCGCGACACAACCCCGTCCAGGAAGTCATCGAGACGGAGCAGACCGACGAGAAAACCGTCGTTCTCGCGGAGATTTCGACGACGGAGCAGCGCGTGCAAGCCCTCGACCAGACGCGGCTGCTCCCACGCCCATTGAATCGTCTGCTGGAGGATCTCGGTCTTGAGGAGCATCGCCTCGTCCGCGTCGATCACGCGGAAGGACGGATCGAGCGAGAGCGTGTGAAAATGCTCGCCGATGAGCCGCTTACAGAACGCGTGGATTGTGCTGATGTCGGCGCCCTGCAGCAGCATCAACTGCCTGCTCAGACGCGCGTCCCGCGTCTGGTGATGGGCCGCGCGAAGCTGCCTGGCGATTCGCGACCGCATCTCCTCCGCAGCCGCCTCGGTGAACGTCAGGACCAGCATGCTTCGGACATCGGGACAGGCCGAGACGTCCGAGATCAGGCTGACGCATCGTCCCGACAGGACCGCGGTCTTGCCCGTGCCGGCGGAAGCAGCGACGAAGACATTCCCGCCGCGGGCGGCAATCGCTCGCGACTGCTGATCGGTCCATTGGATGGTCTTTTCGATCGTCATTCGTTGCCTGCCGTGCCGACGAGGTCGAGCTTGCCTCTCGACGTCAGAAAGTGGTAGTCGTTGATCTGCCAATCGAATCGGCAGAGGGCCTTGTAGTCGCAGTTGGCACAAGGCGACGTGGTCCCGATCCGGTAAGGATGCACGTCAACTCGGCCTGCGACGATCTCTCCCGCCAGCGTCACGATCTTCTTCCGCGTATGTTCAAGCACCACCGCGAAATCGCCCGGCATGAGAGCCCCGCTGCTGGCGTAGTAGCCGTACGGGCCCTCCTGATTGGTGACTGCAAAATTGTAGTAGAGGCTCCAGCGCGCACCGGCATCGGGGTCGAGATGCGCCGCGTATTCGCCGTTGAACAGGCCCTTGCCCTTGCGACCGAAGCGATCCGCCTTCTGATCCAACTCCCGCAGCGAGGCGCTGCCCGGCGGAAGCTCGATCGGGATGCAGAACGCCCCCGCCACCGCGTCCGCCCATGGAGATCCGACTTCGCGGAGGGCCAGCAGATAGATCGGAAGCTGCATGTCCAGGCCGTGATGGAATTCGGGCCAACGGAACTTGGCGCCGGCTTCGCTGGTCTTGTAATCGGTCACGAGAGCCACCTTCTTGCCATCGATCTGAGCAACGTCCAGCCGGTCGATCTTCCCTCGCAGCGAGAGCGTCCGGCCGTTCGACAGCTCCAACGAGAAGCGGCCCAGACTCTGCTGGACCTCGGCAATGTCCCCGAAGCCTGCCTCCGAGAAGACCGGACGGAACGACCCGGCCCGAGTCATTCGCGAGAACTCCACGACCGCGTCCTCCAGCACCTCGCCTGCGTGGTTGATGAGAAACGCATTGTGCCCGGAATGGCGCACGAAGTTCGCGATGAAGGCGTCCCGGCGAATGCGGTCCGCGACCTGCTCGCGGAGGACCTCGATCAGCCGGCGTTCCTCGACGGTCCCCAGGTTGAGCCCCTCATCGGCAAGACGCTTGTGGAGGGCGTCCAGGACGGCGTGGTAGAACTGCCCGAGGTCCAACGGCTCCAGGCGGAATTCCCGCCGGGGCTTCAGGGACAGCGAGTACCGGGCGAAGTGCTGGAACGGACAGGCCGCGAAGGTGGTCAGCCATGTCGTCGAGCCCTTCAACTCGCCGGCGAAGAGTTCCGCGACCACGTCATCACGCAGGTCGGCGTGATTGTCGTATTCCAGGGCCTTCGTCACGGCGCGGGCACAGGGCCCGAGCGCGTCGTCGGATCGCATCGCGCCCAACAGCCCCGCCGACTGCTCATCCCTCTGCTCCGCCGGCCCGAAGAGGTCGCGACCCAGCGAAGCGCAGAGCCGCTCGGAGAGTTCCGTCTCGGTGCGGACCTCCGCGATGTCCTCGCAGCCATCCGAGATCGACTCCTCCTGCAGATCGCTGAACAGCGTCTGAAGGTCGTCCACCAGGTCGGAGCGGACAACGGGCCCGCCCTTGGCATCGACACACGGGTAGCTGACGTGCAGGAACGCGGAGGGACGCGTGAAGGCGATGTAGGCCAGGTAGCGACGTTCCACGAGCGATTGCGCCGATCCCGGCGCCAGACGGAAATCCTGGGCCTCGGCCGTTTCGCGATCGGCATCCGTCAGCAGACCCGTGGGAGGCATGGGGATCGGGAAGTGCTTCTGCGTGGCGCCGAGGAGAAACACCGCCTTGAGATTCGGATGCCGGCTTCGCTCGATCGAGCCGACGAGGACCTGGTCCAAACTCGGCGGAATGAACGCCAGCGTCATCTGCGAGAACGCCGACTGCAGGATGCCCAGCGCCTCTGGAACGGTCAGCTCGTCGCGTTCAAACACATGGACGAACTCGTCGAAGACATCCACCAGACGGTCGAAGAACTGCCGATGCTCGTCCGCTGCGGTCAGTTCGCCGCGGGAATGCGACTCCGCGATCCATCGAGCAACCGTCTCTCGGACCCGGAGCGTGTCGAGAAGCTCCCAGATCGCACGCACGATGGCGCCGGGGGGCGTCTTGTGCCGGGCGTCGCCCTCGGGACACAGGGCCTCCCTGAGCGCGAGCAGAGGTCGGACGACCTCGTCGCGCGTCGCGTTCACGGCCTTCTCGTCGAAGGCCGCGTCGTCCGGCGCCTGATGCCGCCAGGGGTCCGTCCCCAGCCAGTCGCAACCGCCGACACCGAACGCCAGGCAGTAGTTCTCCATCGCGTCGATGCGGGCCGGTTCCGTGGGGACCAGACCCGTCTTGAGATAGGCGAGCACGTCGACAGTGGGGAAACCGCCGATCACAACCTCCAGGGCGGTGCAGATCAGCTCCACCACGGGATGTCGATTGAGCGCCTTACGCCGGTCGATGAAGAACGGGATTCCATAGTCCTCGAAGTAGGCCCGAACGTAATGCTCGTATTGGGCCAGGTCCGACGCGACGACTGCGATGTCGCGATACCGACAGTCTCTTGTCCGCACGAGACGGAGGATCTGACGAGCAACCCACTGGACCTCGCATCGCAAGTTCGCAGCAGCCACCAGACGGATGTCCCCTCCGGTCTTTGCCTTGCGGGCGCCGAGGCAGTAGAGATTCTGCTCCACATGCGCCAAGGCCGGACAGGTCGCGAAGCGTCCCACGTGGTTGAGCACAACCGTCTTGCACAGCTTGATTCCCGCCTTGCCGAGCAGTTCGAGCATCTCCCGATGGGTGGCGGCTGTCGGCTCGAAGAGCCCGGCCCGACTCGCCGCACCGGAGTCCGACGAACCCGGCCCTCCATCGGTCGGATCGAGACACAGAACCACGCAGGCATGGTCGACCGCCTTGAGCAACTCGACCAGCAGAGCCATTTCACCGCCCGTGAAGGAGGCAAAACCATCCACCCACAGGCGAGCCCCCTTGACAATCGCAGAGCGGGCCACCGCCTGGCAAGCAGCCGTGACTTGGGCATCGGGATCGACGAACCTGCCAGCCAGCGCGTCCGCGTAGCTGCGGAAGATCAGGGCAATATCCGCGAATTTCAGCGCGGCCAACTCTGCACCATCGCAAGCCGGGCGCAGACACTCGACGAATCGGTCGAGATCTTCCGGCGTTTTCGCGTACTTGTGGAGTTCCGTGATCGCATCAGCCATCTGACGCGCAAATCCCGGCTGCAGCGCCGACCCCGCAAAAACCCGCAGTTTGCCCAGATTGTCCCGGAGGACCTTGTGGACCATCATCTGCCGGCCGATTCGCGAAATGGCGGGTCTCGCTGTGGTTTTGCCCAGCAGGAGGAATTGGAGTCGGTCAAAGGACAGGATCTGCAGGCGGTGGTAACCTCGAACTCGCGGATCAGCCAGGATCGCCCGCTCCGCCTGGTACGTTGCCTGTTCGGGCACCAGGAACAGCAACGGCTGCTCCGACGGCTCCAGCAGCGCATCGACGATCGCACGAACGCAATGGCTCGTCTTGCCCGTCCCGCTGCGCCCCAAAACGAACTGTACCGCCATCGTCACCTTCCATGTGGACAACAGATATCCGCGCGCAGCATACTGCATCCTGGGCCATCCGGCAAGCCCGAGAATCCTGCCGGAGAGTCCGGAATCGCCAGAGACAGTCAGAAAGGTCGTGCAGCAGCCTACGCGACGCCAATCAGGCGAAGGCTGGGCGGCGGATCTTTGACGGTGATGGTCTCGACGTCCGCGAGTCGCCGCGCGTAGAGATGGTCGGGATCCCCGATGGTCTGGAGCACCCTTTCATCGGCGGCCTCCTCGCGAAGCCTGCGGATTGCCGCGTTCACAAGGAGAATCAACGGATTGTAGAAATACAGCACGTGGAGGACATTCTGTGCGAGGTTCACCCACAGGTCTTTCCGTTTGACGTGCGCCAACTCGTGGAACAGCACATCGCGAAGGTGTCGCGATCCGAGCTTGGGCGCCAAGTTCCGCGGGACGATGATGACAGGATGGAACAGGCCGCAGACCGCCGGCCGCGTGCCCTCAGGACCGACTTTCAGACGAACCTTGGCCTGGACGCCCATGCGATTGCGGCAGTACAGCAGAATGTCGTTCATCAAGGCATTGGCGGCCGGGACGCGATCCAACCGCCTCCAGGCTGCCATTGCACGGCCCAGCAGCACGCCGCCCAGGATGATCACACCGATGAGCCAGAGCAGGAAAACACCGCTCTGCCAGGAAAGAGTGCCCCCGTCGTCTCGATCCGCGGCGCCACTGGACGCCGGGAGAGTCGCGATGGTGGACTCGAAAGTGCGTGGCCGCTCCCCTATCCCGCCCAAAGTGGTCTGGGAGGACCTGGGCTCGCCGTCAGTGGCGGGCAGATCCTCGGTCTGTCCGGTGGCGGGCGAAGATAGGGGAGCGTGTGTGTGGCCCGCTGGCGTAGAGGACGTCGGGACTGCGTAGGCAGTTTGGGGCCCCCAGAATCGCAGGCTTGCGACGTGGGAACCCCCGCCAGTCGGCCAATGGGTAGAAGGAGGATTGAGTGAAAGCAAAGGCATCAGGACAAGATACGCCAGGACACACGCAACCAGCATGTATCGCAGGTCGGCGCGGACTCGTCTTCGCAGCACAGACTCGGCCAGCAGCACGATGCCAATCAGGATCGCTGAGGTGACCAGCATGGGAAAAGCGAGCCCCACGAAGGCTCTGCCCATCATATTCACTTGTGTCAGTATCCATTCCATATCACGCTCTTCACCCTTTAAGACGCCCGAAATCGGACAGTATTACACCCCTGCACAAAAATATTTGCGTGTCAACCGGCAAGGGACAGCCCGCCAGGGCCATCGCATGAAACGGAGTGGAAGAAATTTTGGAATGTTAAGATAGGCA
>DAOQWL010000100.1:0-17797 GCA_035342095.1 Sedimentisphaerales bacterium
GGGGGACCTGTGTGATTCTCCGCTCCTGTTCTGCATGGCTCACCCTCACGTTTGCGCCGAGCGCCATTTCGCCTTAATTCAGGACTCAACACGCAGCCAACTGGGAAGTGATTGTACCAGTACTCGTCACCCCATGTCAATCCCCATGAGCACGAATTTGCCGATTCTGGGTATACTGGCTCAGAAGGGGCCCCTGTACGCGAAGTCACGGCGAATCGCGGACGACGCAGGCGTTTGGCGCACGGGAGGGGCATTCAATGCGACGATGAACGAGAGTCGGTGGTGTCTCGTATTGTCTGTGCAGGGTGAATTTCGCGGCAAGAGAACGGGTCTATCGGTCAAGGAGTCACATATGGCTGAATTATTGGTGGGGGACAAGGCGCCGGCCTTCTCGTTGAAGGACCAGAACGGGCAGAAGGTCTCGCTCTCCGATTTCAAGGGGCGCAAGCTGCTGCTGTACTTCTATCCGAAGGCGGATACGCCAGGCTGCACGAGGCAGTCTGTCTGCGTTCGCGATGCGTCGGCGGAACTCGCCAAGGCAGGCGTCGCGGTCGTCGGGATCAGTCCCGACCAGCCGGACAAGCAGAAGAAGTTCGACGACAAGCACTCGCTCGGTTTCCCTCTGCTCTGCGATCCGGACCACGAGACCGCTCAAGCCTACGGCGCCTGGGGCGAGAAATCCCTGTATGGAAAGACCTATGAGGGGATCGTCCGCTCCTCGTTCCTCGTCGACGAGGACGGCAAGGTCCTCCAGGCGTCCTACAAGGTCAAGCCCGAGGACACGGTACCCAACGCCCGCAAGGTTCTGGCCTGAGATGCCGAACGATGAGTAGTCCGCAGGTCATTCCCGCCGAGAGGGGGACCCGCCACCCTGTCTCGGGGCCGCCGGGGTTTCAAATCCCGAGGGTCGGTGCCGGGACGATTCTTCTATGTCTCGTGCCTGTCGCGACTCCATGTCCCATCCATTTTGCTGGAAGTCCTGCGAAACGCTGAACCGGGCCTGTCCGGGGACAGTACAATGAAGATGTCGTGGGGCAGCAGGCCCTGCAATGGGCTTCTCCGCGATGCCTGGATTGTCTCCGGGGGACTGGGTTCCGTCCCCGGACGGTTGGGATGGGGCGACGTGGGCGGAATGCATGTCGCGACCTTCCGACCGTCGCTGAGGTTTTTCCTTACCCGGGTGAAAATTGTTTGCCTGTCACCGGGGTCGGGACTACAATTTGCTGATGGCTAAAGTCAATCCACAATGATTGATATGGAAAGGAGTCACGCAATGGCCAGAAACAAGATCAAGGGGGCGTGGACCAAAGACGACGTGAAAGAGCTCAAGAAGCTGTTCCCGAATCGCCCGACGGCGGAGGTTGCCTCTCAGCTCGGCCGTCCCACGGAGGCTGTGAAGAAGAAGGCCTCCCGGATGGGGCTGAGGAAGTCCAGGGTGTACATGAAGGGTCTGGGACGAACGTGATCGAGCGGTCGTCTCTCGTCTCATCGGGCCAATGGGTGAGGAGCGGCCGCGATGACGGGGCATGGGTCCCTCGGCTCAGAGGGCCGTCCGGCCGGGTTTGAGACATAGGGAAGCGACCGGCGACGAGGGCGGCCAAGGGTTGTGTTTTCCCATTTGCCTGTGCGCCCTCGCTGTGGGCAGGGGACCACGGTCTTTCGACATCGCGTTCCGGCCCAGCGGATCTGTGAATCCCGGAGGCGTGGGCGCTATGGGGGAGATGTCGTCCGCGTGCGGAGGAGCTTCGTGCTCGGACCTGACGAGGGGGGGGGGTGCCGAAACAGACGTCGCTGGGACCCTACTGTGTGCGCCCCGCCCGAGCGGTCATCCAAGGGATCTACAGGTTGCACGCGGTTGCAAGGGTCGGCCTGCTTGTAGTGTGCTCGTAAGAGCCTGCCCTGAGCCTGTCGAAGGGGTATATCTTCTGGGCCGAGGAAGATAACGCCTCACGGCGTCACTACGAACGGACTGCCTGCGCACAGGACCGATCCGGATCGGAGGGACTCGGACGCCCGGAAGATCGCACAGACGCTGCGAGGCGGGAGACCGGGCAAATCGCTTGACAGGGCCGCCCATCCTCAGTATCCTCGCGGCACTGATTCTACCTATGCTATTCCTGGTTCTTGTTTGGCTTTGGAGGTTGCCTTGAGAGTACTTTCGGGCATTCAGCCGTCAGGTCGGCTGCACATTGGCAACTATTTCGGTGCGATGCGGCAGCACCTGCAACTGCAGGCGGAGCATGAATCCTACTACTTCATAGCAGATTACCATGCGCTGACCAGCAATCCGTCGCCCGAGGCGATCGCGAAGCACACGCTCGACGTCGCGATGGATTACATGGCCCTGGGTCTCGATACGGACAAGACCGTGTTCTGGCGCCAGTCGGATATGCCCGAGGTGACCGAGCTGACTTGGCTGTTGTCCTGCGTGACCCCGATGAGCCTGCTGCAGAAATGCGTCAGCTACAAGGACAAGATCGCCCAGGGCCTGAGCGCCAATCATGGGCTCTTCGCCTACCCGGTTCTCCAGGCGGCCGACATCCTGATTTTCCAATCGAATCTGGTGCCCGTCGGGGCCGACCAGAAGCAGCACATCGAGGTGACTCGCGACATTGCCCTGCGGTTCAACAACGCCTACGGCGAGGTCTTCACGCTGCCCGAGGACTACATCCTCGAATCGGTGGCGGTGGTCCCCGGCGTGGACGGGCGCAAGATGAGCAAGAGCTACGGCAACACGATCGAGATCTTCGAGCCCGAGAAGACCATCAAGAGCAAGATCATGAAGATGGTGACGGACTCGACGCCGGTGGAGGCCCCCAAGGATCCGACCAAGTGCAACGTCTTCGCGTTGCTCAAGCTGGTCGCGTCGCCGGAGGAACTGGTCCAGTGGGAGCAGCGTTACCGTAACGGCGGCATGGGCTATGGGGAAGCCAAGAAACGTCTGGTGGAGTTGACGGTCGAGTATTTCAAGCCTTATCGGCAGAGGCGGGCCGAGCTCGAGAACAGCCTGGATGCGGTCGATGCCATGCTCAAGAAGGGTGCGGAGCGGGCGCGGGCCGTGGCCTCGCAGACGCTCCTGAAGGCCCGGCAAGCCGTGGGGTTGGGAGCCAAACGATGAACGAAAAACTCGTCACGGTGGCGCGGTACACAGACTATATGGATGCAGACCTGGCCCGACAGATGCTCGAAGACGAGGGAATCAAGGCCTTCGTCATGGGACAGAACTCCGGCGTGGCCTGGGGAGTGCCCCCGGTGAACCACATCGAGCTCCAGACGCCCGAGAGCCAGGCACAGGAGGCAAAGGAAATCCTGGAGGCCGCCGGCACGTTGGAATCGGGCCAAAGCCCCCAGTCCGGGGACGACGAGGACTGGGACGACGATGATCTGGAACCGGGCGACGATCTGGACTCGCCCGAGGAACAGGAGTAGCCGTTGGCCGATTACCGCGTCAACCTCGATATCTTCGCCGGGCCGCTCGACCTGCTGCTGTACCTGGTCCGTAAGGAAGAAGTGGATATCTACGATATCCCCATCGCCAAGATTACCGACCAGTACCTGCAATACGTGGACATCCTCAAGCAGTTCGACATCGATCTGGCGGGGGACTTCCTGGTCATGGCCGCCACGTTGATGGAGATCAAATCGGCTATGCTTCTGCCGAAGGAGACCGCCGAGCAGGCGGGTCCGGACGATTCCAGCGACCCGCGGGCCGAGCTGATCCGCCAACTCCTGGAGTACAAGAGGTTCAAGGATGCAGCCAATCTGCTGGACGCCGCGGCCGAGCGGCACCAGGAACGATTTGGCCGCCCGACCAGCCTGGTCGAGAAGATGGTCCCGAACCCCGAGCCCGAGATCGACATGGACCAGGTCAGCATCTGGGACCTGCTCGAGGCCTTCGACACGATCTGCAAGGCCACCGGCACCAGCGTCTACACCGGACACATCCGCGACGATACGCCGATCGATCTGTACCAGATCGAGGTTCTGCACCGGCTCCAGACGGAGGGCCCGCTGACCTTTGCGAGGATCTTCGAGTCTCGTCCCAATCGCCTGGTGATGGTCGGGATCTTCCTGGCGATGCTGGAGCTGATTCGCGACAAGCTCGTCTGGGCGGAACAGGACGAATCGTCCTCGCAGATCTATCTGCGTGCCCTGACCGAGGAGCCTGCGGAGGAGGCGGTCCGGCGGGCCATCATGGCTGTCGGCGAGGTGGAGAACGAGCCCACGCAGCCCGAGGAGGTCGCACAGACGCCGCCCATCCCGATCGTGGAACTGCCCGCGAAGTCGAGGGCAGAGGCCGAACTCCAGGATGAAGACCTCGACCTGGATGAGGAGGATGACGACTTGGCCTCGGCCGATGATGATTTTGTGTTTGACGAACCATAAGCATAGAAAGGATAGGCTCATGGCAGGCAACGTCGTTGAGCTGTCGGACGCCAGTTTCGATGAAACGGTACACAACTCGACAGTCCCGGTCCTGGTGGACTTCTGGGCCCCGTGGTGCGGACCCTGTAGAATGCTGGCCCCGATCATCGAGCAGGTCGCGGGGGAGTTTGCGGGCAAGGCCCAGGTGTGCAAGCTCAACACGGACGAGGCTCGGGATACCGCGGTCGAATTCGGCATCAGCGCGATCCCGACGGTGATCTTGTTCAAGGACGGGCAGATCCAGAAGAAATGGGTCGGCCTGACCAGCAAGAAGGATATCAGCGAAGCCATCAGCAAGCTGCTCTGAGGCGGCAGCGACACGGCGCATTGAGGATTGAATGTCTCACAAGATCGTAGGCAAGCGACAAATAGGCGAAGACGTCTTCTGGGCCAGGGTGGAGGCGCCGCTCATTGCGGCGGCCCGCAAGCCTGGCCAGTTCATTATTTTGTGCATCGATAGCGAGTACTCCGAGCGGATTCCCCTGACCATTGCAGGGGCCGACCCCGCGCAGGGGACGATCGAGCTGATCTGGCAGCGCGTCGGCAAGACGACTGCCGAGCTGGCGAATCTGAATGAAGGTGACGAGATCGCCAATATCGCCGGGCCGCTGGGCACCCCGACGCAAATCGACCGCTTCGGCATCGTGGTTTGCGTCGGCGGCGGGATCGGCAATGCGCCGCTGCTGCCCATCGCCACGGCGCTGCGCCAGGCGGGCAACCGGATCATTTCCATCCTGGGGGCGAGAGACAAGAGCCGGATGATTCTGGAGGATCGCTTCGCCGAGGTCAGCGACGAAATGATCGTCTGCACCGACGACGGTTCCTACGGGCGCAAGGCCCTCGTCACCGAGCCGCTGAAAGAGGTCTGCGGTCGGGATCCCAAGCCGGACCACGCGTTCGTCATCGGTCCGACCCCGATGATGAAGTTCTGCTGTGAGGTGACGCGTCCCTTCGGCGTGCCGACCCAGGTCTCGCTCAACACGATCATGGTCGATGGGACGGGCATGTGCGGCGGCTGTCGCGTCGAGGTGGACGGCAAAGCCAAGTTCGTCTGCGTCGACGGTCCCGAATTCGACGGGCACAAGGTCAATTTCGACCTGATGATCAAACGCCTGAACGCCTACAAGAAGCAGGAACAGCACGCCTACGAGAAGTACAAGCACCAGTGCCGGATCGGCCTGGATGGGTGAACGGCAGCGGCAGGGTGGGCTATGCCCACCGATTCCCTGGAATCCTATGAATCTGACATGGTGGGCATAGCCCACCCTACGGAAATCCGCACGTGACAGAGCAAGAGACGAAGCAGTTGCTGCAGGAGTTGCTGCACAAGCAGAAGAAGGGCGAACTGAAGGTCAAGGATCGCCTGGCGATCCCGGCGCAGGAGATGCCCCAGCAGGACCCGGCCGTCCGTCGGGGAAATGTGAGCGAAGTGGCCCTGGGCTACACCGAGGAACAGGCCCGCCTTGAGGCGATGCGATGCCTCCAGTGTCGGAATACGCCGTGCGTGGAGGGCTGTCCCGTCCGCATCCGGATCCGAGACTTCGTCGGCGCCGTTGCACAGGGCGACTATGCCAGGGCGCTGGAGATCATCAAGGAGAATTCCCTGCTGCCCGCGGTGTGCGGCCGGGTCTGTCCGCAGGAGGTCCAGTGCCAGGAGAAATGCACGGTGGGCCTGAGCCTCAAGGACGTCTCCAAGGCGGTCTCCATCGGCCGACTCGAACGATTCGTGGCCGATCTTGCGGGCGCTGGCTCGCTGCCCTCGGAGACGCCTGCTGTGGCGCCGGCTACCGGCAGAAAGGTCGCGATCATCGGGTCCGGGCCGGGAGGCATCGTCGCGGCGGCCGATACCCGCAGGGCCGGGCACGAGGTGACGGTATTCGAGGCCTTTCACAAGCCCGGCGGCGTCATGCTCTACGGCATCCCCGAGTTCCGATTGCCCAAAGCCATCGTGCGACAGGAGCTGGAAACCCTCCAGAAGATGGGCGTCCGGATCGTCACGAACTTCATCGTGGGTCGGACGCGAACGATCGAACAGCTCATGAAGGAAGACAGCTTCGATGCCGTCTACATCGGCGTCGGCGCCGGTCTGCCCAGCTTCATGAACATCGAGGGCGAATCGCTTGTCGGCGTCTACAGCGCCAACGAATACCTGACTCGCGCCAACCTGATGAAGGCCTACGACTTCGGCAACGGCGCCGACACGCCCATCGCACGGTCTGGGCGGGTGGCCGTGGTTGGCGGCGGCAACGTCGCCATGGACTCCGCGAGGACGGCTCTGCGCCTGGGGGCCGAGAAGGTCTATCTGATCTACCGCCGGACCGAAGCGGAGATGCCCGCCAGGGTGGAGGAAGTCCACCACGCCAGGGAGGAGGGGGTCGAATTCCACCTCCTCCAGAACCCCAAGCGCATCCTGGGGGACGCGGCGGGCAACGTGACCGGCGTCGAATGCCTCCGCTACGAGTTGGGCGAGCCGGACGCTTCCGGCCGACGGCGACCCGTCGCCATCCCCGGCTCGGAGTTCCAGATCGAGGTCGATACCGTCATCATCGCCATCGGCAATCTGGCCAATCCACTGATCCGCCAGACGACGCCGGGCCTGGAGTTCGACAAGCGGGGCAATATCGTGGTGGACGAGCGATGCCGGACCTCAATGTCCGGCGTCTTCGCCGGCGGTGACATTGTGCTCGGCGCCGCCACGGTGATCCTGGCCATGGGCCAGGGCCGAATCGCCGCCGCCGCCATGAACGAGTACCTCGCACAGAGACCGAAGTGAGAGGGGCTTGCAGGCCTTGCATTGATGTCCGTCCCGTTGGGGAAGGTTGGTCCTCAATCCTCTTGTACAATCGACGGCCCGGCGGTATAGTCTATTGGGAGATCCGTCCGGATGGGCCTTCCGCATGAGACGCCCTGCGGCGATCTCCATGTGAAAGAATCGGCGCCCGTAGCTCAGTTGGATAGAGCAACGGATTTCTAATCCGTCGGTCGGGGGTTCGAATCCCTCCGGGCGCGTTGCAGAGGCGGCGACGAACACAAGAGTTTCTTCAGCCGAACCGAGGTTTCTTTCATGGATGACGCAGCCTTTACCGAGCCGACGGGGACGTCTGTCCGCGGGGTTCTTCCGATCATCGTCGTGTGGCTGGGCCTGGTCGGGTTCGCCGGCCTTGTTGGCTCTTCGCCGGTGGTGGCCGCAACGCCGGCCGACACCCGGACGGCTACGGATCGGGATCTCCGACGGGACTTCGTGGAACCGCCGCAACGCTACTGGCCGCGTCCGCTGTGGTTTTGGAACAACACGCCGGTCACCGCAGAGACCGTCAGGGACCAGATGGTCAAGAGTCGGGATCTCTGTCGCTACGGCGGGTTCGGTATCCTGCCATTCGGCAAGGAGTTCTCCCCGGCCTACCTGAGCGATGCCTATTTCGCCGTCTACGCGGCGGCCCTGGAACAGGCGAAGACGCTCGGGCTGACCCTGTCGCTCTACGACGAATACGGCTTTCCCAGCGGTTCGGCGGGGTCGCGGAACTCCAGCGACACCAGCCTGTTCGCCCAGCGTTGGCCGCACTTGACCATCAAGCGGCTGGACAAGCACGAATGGGAATTCCGAGGCCCGGCTCGATTCGAGCAGACCCTGCCCTCAGGCAAGCTCATGGCGGTCGTCGCGATGAACACCGGCACGCTTGAGCGGGTGGATCTGACGGGCAGCGTTCGCGACGGCAAAGTGGATTGGCAGGTGCCCGATGGTCCGTGGAAGGTCATGTGCTTCGTGTGCGTGATCGATGGCGACCCCATCTGCGATTATCTCGATCCCGAGGCGGCGGACCGGTTCATCGAACTGACGCACCAAGCCTACTACGATCGCTTCGCCGCCCATTTCGGCACGACGATCGATTCGACCTTCTTCGATGAGCCGACGCTCTACCGGGCGAACGGGCGGACCTGGACGGACCGGTTCAACGACCAGTTCATCGCCCGGTATGGCTTCGACCCGCGTCCCTATTATCCGGCCCTCTGGTATGACATCGGTCCTGAGACACAGGCCGCGAGGAACTGCCTCTTTGGTTTCCGTACCGAGTTGTACGCGACGGGTTTCCCCAAGCGAATCCAGGATTGGTGTGACGCCCACGGCATCACCGCTACCGGCCACCAAGACCAGGAGGAGGTGGTCAATCCCGTGTCGGTCTCAGGCGACCTGATGAAGTGCTTCCAGCACCTCGACATCCCGGGGATCGACAAGATCGGCGGCGACCGACCCGCTGAGCGGTTCTACAAGGTCGTCAGCTCGGCCGCGTACAACTGGGACAAGTCCTTGGTGATGTCCGAGACCTACGGCGCCATGGGCGATCTGGGATGGGATGCCATCTACACGGTCGCGATGGAGCAGTACACCAAAGGAATCAACCTGCTCATCCCGCACGCGGTGTGGTACGACGACCGCAACGTCACGTTCAAGCCCGAGCTGTCCTGGCGGAATCCGCTGTATGCCGATGGGCTGCCCGAGTTCAACACGTACTTGGCCCGCTTGAATGTCCTCCTGCAAAACGATGCCGCCCACATTGCCGACATCGCAGTGCTCTACCCTATCGCGACGTTGCAGGGCAGCCACCACCTGGATGGCCCGCTCGGCTACTACCAGGGCGGCGTCGCGGTCCCGGAGGCGGACTACGTCGCGGTGGGCGAGTTGCTGGCTGTGGACCTGGGCCGGGACTATGCCTTCCTGCACCCCGAGGTTCTGGAGGATAGATGCACCCTCGACGGCAGTCAGTTGGTGCTGCCCAACCGGGTTCATCCCGGCCGGTTCAGCGTTCTGGTTCTCCCGGGCCACAAGACCATCCGCTGGAGCAGTCTCCGGAAGATCCAGGCCTTCTATGAACACGGTGGGCATATCGTTGCGACAGGGCAGCTTCCCTCCAAGTCGGCCGAGTTCGGTCATGATGAGGATGTCGTCCGGAGCATCGAATCGCTGTTCGGATCTGCCCCGTCGGGGACCGAAGAAGGGAAGGGCTTCGCGATCCGTCGGAATCGCAGCGGAGGTTGTGCGATTCGCCTCGACGCACTGACGGCAGAGGCATTGCGCCGGGCGCTCGACACGGTCGGGACCGCCTACGACGTTGTCTTCGAGCGCGGCCGGACGCTTCGCTACATCCATAAGTCCTGGAACGGCTGGCACATCTATTTCTTTGCCAACCTTGACTCGAAGCTGACCGAGAGCACGGTTACGCTTCGGGGGCGGCACGAACTGCAAGCCTGGGACCCGCATAGCGGCGCCATCCTGCCGGTCCAGACGACCTGCCACACGCGGGAGGGGACGGACTTCACCCGGATTGAGATCTCGCTGCCGTATCTGAAATCCTTGTTCCTCGTGTCCTTGTGAGCGAATGAAAAACCAAAGGATTCTGTTGATCGAGGGGGCAGGGATAGGGTATAGACTGGCAATCGATTCTCGCTGCACGGCGGCGGGCAATGGAGCAATGGCAGGGTGAAAGGATTCTCATGTTCGAGCGGTTCACCGAACACGCGAGGCACGTGATGGAACTGGCGAGTCGCGAGGCCCAGCGGTTCGGCAACGAGTATGTCGGGACCGAGCACCTCCTGTGGGGATTGGCGAAGGAGACTCACGGCGTCGCGGCGACGGTGCTGGAGCACTTTCACGTCGATCTGAAACCATTGCGGCGGGAGATGGAGGAGATGCTCAAGAGCCGGCCGCACGTCGAAGACGTCGAGAAGCTGCCCCAATCGATCCACGCCAAGGAAGTCATCCAGCACGCGGTCGAAGAGGCGCGAGCGATGCGCCACAACCACGTGGGCACCGAGCACATCCTGCTCGGCATGATGCACAACAGCCAGGCGGTCGCCGCCCAGGTCCTGGCGGACTTCAATCTCGATCTCGACGCCGTGCGAGAGGAAGTCCGCAGAGTGGTCGCGTCAGGGACGGCCTCCTTGGAGTGAGGGCGATCTCACCGGTCGGATGCGGTCGTCTCGGATCGGCCGCAGCATTTCTTGTACTTCCGCCCGCTGCCGCAGGGGCAAGGGGCATTGCGGGCGACCTTCGACTCGTACTCGACAATCGGGATGGTTGGCTCGCGCGTCTCCTTCCGCTCTTGTGACTCCAGTTTCGCCATGGCTCCACCGTATTCATGGGACTGCTGCTCCATGAGCGTCAGTCTTCGCTGCGGGTCGCTGGGATCCAGGCCATTCTCCAGGCTTTCCATCATGTATCGCTTGTTCAGACTCCAGTTCCTGGGGTCGTTGCCTGCTGCGACGATCTGATCGGTCCAGCCGTGGATCGTCTGCGTCAGCACAGCAATGCCGGGCACAAAGCCCTCGAATTGGAGCCAGTAGAGGAATGCTTCAGTGACCGGCACGACCATTTCGAGCACCCCGACGTTTGCCAGGAGCTTCCGCGGCACGATGTCCAGCAGGAGTTCTCGCATTGCCGATTCATCCCATCGGGCAGGAGCCAGATCGAGATGGACGAAAGAGCTGTAGAGGAGTTCCTCCACGATGAAAGACGCGTGGTCGCGGAGTTCTCGCGGCATGGCCGCGGCTACAGGGGAATAGCAGAATGAGGCCGCCATCAGACGGGCGCGCATCCGGTCCTTGTCCTCATGCTGGTCCTCCGTATTGTCCAGGACCTCCGTCTCGTCGAAGTACTCGTCTTCGTAGTCGTCGGTGTCATCTTCCCACGTGCAGGCCCCTCCGCACCGAGGAGCAAGCCATTGTTCGACCGGTTCTTCCCAGAGTTCCGCCGACGGGGTGAACTCCAATCGGCCCTGGAGGAATTTCAGCGCATCCTCGTAATCCGCAGCGAAGAATGACGGGCTGGACTTGGCGGTCTGTCGCTCGATCAAGTCCGTGTATTGTGTGCATTGAAGGGTAGCGAGTGTCCAGGCAGCCTGCACACCGTCCACGGGATTGGTCTGGCCGCGGTCAATACGTTCGAGCAGTTCGGCGCACTCTCGAATGGCTCGGCTGCGAAGGTCCTCATCGTCGGTCTTGGCCGCCAGCAGGGTCAGTGTCCACAGGAAGTACCATGCCCCTTTGGTATCCGGCTCCCGGGCGATGGCGTCGAACAGGGCCGGGAGGATGACTGGTCCCATCGTGCCGACGGCGGCGGTCAGGACCTCCATCGAAAGGTCGGCGCCGTCGCGTCCGGCCTGCACGAGCCTCTCGATCAGGAGCGAGCCGATCTCGCGTCGCCTTGACTCGTCGAGGCGGGGCGCCGCCATCGCGAGAATACCCGCCACGAGCAAATCGGCGACGCCTGTGTCGTCGGAGAGGGCTTCGTAGGCGCGGTCGTACAGATCGAAGAGCCTGGGAATCAACTCGCGATCCACAACCACTGCGTTTGCGAACGTACGCAGGGCAGACCATGGGACATCGCCATCTTGGCAGTTCAGTTCTTCCCAGGGCAGCGATGCAGGCGATTCAGCGTTCATCTCACGAATTCCTTTCTCCTACTCGATCCGCCATTCGAGGATGCCGGCGGAGCAGTCGGGTTGCAGTTGCACTTCGATCCGCAGGGCCGAGGTCTTCACCTCGCCGAAGGCCGCCCGGTTGAACTTGTCCTTCTCGACGCCGCAGGCGGACAGGGTGGGGACGTCTTTCCACTGGTCGCCGTCCTTGTACCGCAGCGTCCACGATTGCGGGGTGCGGCAACCGCCGCCGGTGGCGGTGTCGTCGAACCAGTAGACCTCGACTCCGCGGAGTGTACGCGGCTCTTTGAAGTCGTACTGGACCCACTCTTTCGTCCCTTTGTGCGGCCACCATGTGAACCTCGCGACGCCTTGGTCGTTGGAGTGGGTCGGGAGGTCGCCATCGCTCAATGCGGCGGTCGTGTCGGACTCCCAGCAATGGGACGCGGTGGCGGGGATTCTGGCTCTGCCCCGAGGCGCCCGCCACTCGGTGGCGTTCGGGCCCTCGCCGATCCAGGGGAATGCGGAGATTCGCAGGCGGGCAGCGCCCATCGGGATCAGTGTGACGGTCTCGACGGGTTCTTCCGATCGGACAGGGCTGGATTGGACCTCGGCGATCAGGCCCTGGGCGTCCGCCTGCCAGTTCGGGATCTTCCTTGCCTGGGCTTTGATCACGATGGGGGCCGCTCCGGTCGCGAAGGGCTGATCATCCGCGGGCCAGCCCTTCGTTCGGACCTCGAACTGCTTCGCCAGCGGCTTGGTCGGATCGATCACCAGGCCGTAGTTCCAGGCGGTGGTCGGATAGACCTCGAAGCCGGGCCACCGGTCGGTGCCGCCCTCGCGGACGTACTTCTCGCCGATCTGGAGCGAATAGGTGAGCGGGCCGCGATCCACGCAGACGCTGTTGCCGCTGCGGATCCAGTAGCGAAGGCGAAGCTCCATCGGGAACACCAGCTCCAGCGAATCTCCGTCCTTCCACTGTCGATCGACGACGATGAAGGTCCGCGGCTCGGCGTGAACGGGCGTGTTCTTGCCGTTGATCCGCAGGACCGGCTTCTCGCACCAGCCGGGCACGCGGAGGTACAGCGGGAACTTGACGGGTCTGTCCGCGCTGACCGCCAGACGGATCGTGTCCTCGAAGGGATACTGCGTCTTGGTCTGGATCGTGACCTGTTTGCCGTTGCCGACCTTGGCGGTGACCTCGGAAGCCGCGTAGAAGACCGCGGCCAGGCCGTTGTCGGGCGTCGCCATCCACAGGCTCTCCGCGAAGTACGGCCAGCCGTGCGAGGCATTGTGCTGGCAGCAGCGGTAGCTGTGCGGATCGTAGGAGAACATGTCGCCGCCGTTCTGAATGCCGGGGGCTTTGTTTCCGCTGTCGAGCTGGCACTGGTTCGGACTGACCAGATAGTGCAGGCCCTTGAGGTCGGCCGTCATCGCAGGCGGGAACGTATTGAACGCGACGTCCTCGCAGCGGTCCGCCCAGGTCAGGTCGCCTGCGATCTGGAGCAGCATCTCACAGGAGAGCATGAATTCGACCGAGGCGCAGGTCTCGATGCCTTGCCGGGGTCCGTAGTAGCCCCTGCGGCAGTTCTCGTCGCCGCCGAACATGCCGCCGGGGACCTGGCCGTAAGTGCCCCAGACCATCGCGTAATTCCGCTCGGTCGCCTGGAGGAAGTAGGGATCGCGCGACTGTTGGTAGTAGACTGCCGGGGCGCGGAAGCACTGGGCGATGTTCACGTTGTGCCAGCTTGCGACCGTCTCGGTCCAGTCGGCCATGTTCCGCTGGATCTTCTCGGCCAGTTGGAGCAGGAACTCCCGGCCCGTCCGATTGTAGAGCCAGTAGACGCTGGCGAGATTGTCGCCCGCCCGCTGCTGTTGCCAGAAGGGGGGCAGGAAGTCCTTGTCCGACAGCGTCAGCTCCCACTTGAAGTACTCCTGCATGAGTTCCAGGACTCGCGGGTCGCTGGTGTACTCGTAGTAGGTTTGCAGCGCGTTGAGTGCGACCATGTTGGGCCACAGGTCGGGGGCTTTCTTGTTGTCGCCCGCGCCGGTTCGGTTGGCGACGGGCCCGAACCAGCCGTCGGCCTGGCGGCTGCCCAGGATGCCCTCGATCCAGACCTTGGCCTCATCGATGATCCGCTGGTCGTTCAGGACGTAGCCGTTGTCGCCGAAGCCCTTGAGCCAGTAGGGCAGCTCTTCCCAGGGGCTGTGTCCCTCGCCGTTGGCTGCGAGCCAGGCGTTGCCGTCCTTCTTGAGGAACGCACTGATCTCGGTGAGATGTCCCAAGAAGCCGTCGGCCTGCAATTCGAGCTGACGACGGAGCCAGCCTTCAGGCTTGACCGATCCGATGGGCAGCTTGATCAGCGGGCTGGGCGTCAGCGGCCTGGCGTTGCTCACGTAGAAATCGTTTGTCGCCGTCGTCGGCGGGACCGGCGTCACGCGGATCGCCGCGTGCAGCGCGGTCGCAGATGCCCATGTCACCGTCGCGAGAAATAGGATTCTCAATCTGGTCATCGTTGGCTCCTGTGCCAATACTCCATCCCGGACCCGGCACCCGGCACCCGCTCCGGCCGCGTCGCCCGACGGTCCTGTCATATCGAGCCCAGGATAGCAGATCTTCCGCCAAAAGCAAAGCGCTGAGTCGGTGCGAAGAGGAGATCGGGTTTTCCGCAGGGCAATCGCATGTTCCCTTGTGCGGCATATCTCCTGGACGACAACGGTGAACTGGCCAGGCTCGTAGTGACGCCGTGAGGCGTTATCTCCCTTGGCCCGGAGGATATGCCCTTACGGGCACACTACAAACAGGCCGTCGCTCGCCATGACCAGCCGATGGCCAGTTCCTTCTCACAGACCCCGCACGCCGGGCGGGGCGTGTCACCGGGAGCCGAAATAGAAGCTGATGACGCACGCCAAGGCCAGACCCAGACCCGTGTGTTCGCTCCGGCTGTCACTTGTCAGCACGATGGCCAGCCCCAGGGTGGCGGTCAGCACGATCAGGCCCTTGACGTGGACGATCAGATTGCCGAACCGCCCGCCGGTCGTTGCCGCGAAGAAGCGGGAGAAGAAATGCCCCGCGATCAGGCCCGCGAGAATGAGGAAGAACTCGATATACGCTGCCGAGGAGAGCCTGCCGCGCGAGTGGAGGATCAGTGCGCTGACGCCGAAACCCCCGATCAGCATCATGCGAATCGTTCCGCCCGGCAGTCCGAGCGGCTCTTGCGGCTTGGTGCAGGCATCGAGAACCCGGCCGCTCGCCGCACGGCCCTTTTGGCGGAACCCGAAGTAGTAACCGATGATCGCCAGCAGGAGGCCCAGCAGGTAAGCGGGCACGTCGATGCCGGCCACCACCAGCCCCCAGGAACAGCCTGCGACGGTCAGCGTGGCGATGGCCCGGATGCTGCCCTTGGGCAGTCCAAGCGGTTCCCGAGCCGGGGTCGTATGCAGCGGGATCATCCCGGTCCAGCCATCGGTCTTGTCCACCAGGACGCGGAATTGCCGACTGCAATTGGGGCACTCGAATTGCTGGCGGTCCACAAGGACTTCGTGGATCTCCGTCCCGCAGCCGGGGCAGAAAGGGCTCGTCTCGATCATAGGTCCTCCCAGCCGTCTCAACAGAAACACCGGTTTGCTCGATTGGCCGTATTCTCCATGCCAGACCGCCGCCCGTCAAGCAGTGGGAAGCAGGAAATCGAAACCACGAAGGACACCGAGGATTCTCACGCAGGGACGCTGAGACCGCAGGGAAGACACGGACGTACCACGAAGGGCACGAAGGCCACGAAGGTCAGAGGGTGAGAAGGTCGGAGGACCACGCACGACACAGGACGCTTCACGACCAACGAACTACTGACCGCCGATGAACGCGGATGAACGCTGTCATTCCCGCGGAACCGGGAATCCATCTTCTCTTCACCACCGAGGTAGGATGGAGAAGGCTGTTCTCCTGGAGCCGAATCGGCTCCAATGGCGCACTGGTTGGTGCAATTGACAAAGGAACGTCAATCGAAGGAGAACAGCCATGACTACAGTAACGATCGGAATGGATTTGGGCGACAACCAACATCAGATTTGTGTTCTGAATGAGACCGGCGGGAAGGTGGCCGAAGGGATGGTCGACAACACTACGGCTGCGTTGAGCAAGTACTTCCGTCCGCATGGCGGTGCGGTCGTCGCGATGGAGACCGGCACGCATTCTCCCTGGATCAGCCGGTTGCTTGAGGCACTGGGCTGCCGGGTTCTGGTCGGCAATGCCCGCAAGTTGCGTGCGATCTGGCAGAGCAGGAACAAATCCGATGTGCGGGATGCGGAGATGCTGGCCCGCATCGCACGATTCGATCCCGAGTTGCTGTATCCGGTGCACCATCGCAGCGAGCAAGCCCACGCGGACCTGGAACGGATCAAGGCGCGGGATGCCCTGGTTCGCAGCCGGCGGTCGCTGATCAATCACGTGCGTGGGGCGGCCAAAGCCTTTGGCGTTCGTCTGCCGGCGTGCAGCAGCGAGAGTTTTGCCACGCGGGGGAAAGAGCAGCTTCCGGCAATGATTCGGGAGGCGGTGACGCCCCTGGTGGAGACGATCGGGCATCTGACGGATCAGATTCACGAATACGATCGACAGGTGGCGGCCGTCAGCCGGCAGCGGTACCCCGCCAGCGAACGACTCCAGCAGGTGGGCGGCGTAGGCCCATTGACCGCCCTGGTGTATCTGCTGACGCTGGAAGAGCCTGTGCGTTTTGAGCAGAGTCGTTCGGTGGGCGCCTATGTGGGCTTGACGCCTCGACGGGATCAATCGGGTCAGACGGACAAACAACTGCGGATCACCAAGTGTGGGGACGGATACCTGCGTCAACTGTTGGTAACCTCCAGCCATTACATCCTGGGCCCCTTTGGGCCGGACAGCGACCTGCGCCGCTATGGCCTGCGGATCGCGGAGCGGGGTGGCAAAAATGCGAAGAAACGTGCGGTGGTGGCGGTGGCCCGCAAGCTGGCGGTGCTGTTGCATCATCTGTGGAAAACGGGAGTCGACTACGAGCCTTTGCGTACGGCGGAATCGCCGGTGGGGTAGACGCACCGAAAGACTCTCGGTCGAGGAGTGGATTTGGAGTTCTTGTGGGCCGTGTCCGGAAGACTGCGTTCCGTGTCTGGGTCCTGGAGACCGCCACAGAGGTTGCAGCTTCCCGACGTCGGACCCTACCATGCACCGGGGTCGAAGGACCCCATGACGAGTGCGGATAGAAGCAGGGCAGTACAAGGGCTCCGGAGAAAAAGGAGGTTCGCCAAGGCGAACCCTCTTGACATGCCTTCTCATAGAAGGCACAGAGGACGCAGAGAAAAGGATGTCGACGCGGATTCACACGGATGAACACGGATTCGACTCTGTCATTGCGAGCGACAACGCGGCAATCCCTTCTTGTCATTCCCGCGGAGGCGGGAATCCATTCTTCTCTTTCGCCACAGAGGTCGCAGAGGGCCACAGAGGCAAGAAGGAACACGGGATTCGGCGGCAGCGGTAGGGTGTGCTCCGCACACCGTGGTTGGCCCGCGAGGGCCAAATTGGTGAGATATCCGCTGGAAATCGGCATCCCCAATTCAAGATGTGCGCCGCTGTTCTCTGCTAATAGGCTCGGTATGCGAGCAAGCCGGGTAGGTTGAGCAGCCGAGAAAGGCCCCGCTGGGACCTGTCCTCCAGGCAAGCCGTGAATGACACCTTGGACATGAGCGTCGGGCATCGCTTGCCCAGAGGGTCTTCTCTCGTGACATGATATGAAGACTCTTTGATCCGCGTGTGAGCGCAACGTATAGGTTCTTCGTATCCATCGAGTCGGCATCTACAATAACGGCCTGTTCACATTCGAGGCCTTTCAAAAGCACCGTTCGTGAAATGCAGCGTTTGGGGAGCTTCCTTCCCATCTGGCTTATCCCCCGAAAGTAGTGCCATTGACGATGTTAGGATTTCCCTGTAA
>DAOQWL010000101.1:0-17389 GCA_035342095.1 Sedimentisphaerales bacterium
TCCGCCCTCAATCGACATAGCATACGTGCTACCTTTATATATTAACGCCGCCTTACGCCAATCCATCCGCTCGCAAGGTTGGATTCCCCCAGTGCAGGGATCGGCGTTCACCGGGCATCCTGCGGGAGTCGCGGTTCATTTCGGCTGTTCGGAGTTCCGCGTTTACGCGGTCCTGAGCCGCCTGAAGGCGGAACTCCAAACCTCGCAACAACGGTCCTGCACCCGGCGCCATTCCCTTGGCGGGCCGGTTCGAGAGGTCCGGGCTTGCCCCCCATGGACAACTCGCGTATACTCACGTCGTTTCAGGGAGCCAATCGTCGCGGCATGGTGAAGAACCAAAGGACAATCGAGCAGATCGCGGGCATCGCCCTCATCGTGGCAATTGTCATGGGCTGCGTGCTCGTGCTTCGTCCGTTCATCTCGGCCATCCTGTGGGCGGCGATCCTGTGCTTTGCGACGTGGCCGGTGCATGAGCTGCTGCTCAGGTGGCTCCGCGGCCGGCGCAATCTCGCCGCCGGGATCATGACCATCCTGTTGTCGCTGGTGCTCATCATCCCGTTCCTCGTCGTGGGCCTGACGCTCACCGACAACGTCCGCGGCGCGATGTCGCAGTTCGACTCGTACCGCGAGACGGGAATCCCCGGCCCGCCCGACTGGGTCGCGAAGATCCCGCTGGTCGGCCAGAAGATCAGCGACTACTGGCTCGAATCCACGGTGGACGCCAAGCCCGTCCTGGACTGGCTGAAACCCCGTTTGCAGACTGTCGGCCTGTGGCTGCTGAACCACAGTCTCGACTTCGCCCGCGGCGTCTTCCAGCTCGTGATCAGCGTGTTGATCGCGTTCTTCCTCTACCGGGACGGCGAGAACCTCGTCGTCCGCCTTCGCACAGGGTTCGAGCGAATCAGCGGCGATTACGGGCGGCACCTGATGGACGTGGTCAAGACGACGGTCCGCAGCGTCGTCTACGGCGTGATCGGCACCGGGCTGGCCCAGGGTCTCGTGGGCGGCATCGGGTTTCTGATTGCCGGGGTGCCCTCGCCCATGCTGTTGGCGGTGCTGACCTTCTTCTTCAGTTTCATCCCGTTCGGTCCGCCGATCATCTGGATCGGCGCGTCGATTTGGCTGTTCGTCCAGAACCACGTCGGCTGGGGCATCTTCATGGTGGTCTACGGCGTACTCGCCATCAGCAGCGTGGACAACGTGGTCAAGCCGATCATCATCAGCCGGGGGTCGAAGCTGCCTTTCATCGTCATGTTCATCGGCGTCCTCGGCGGCGTCGCCACCTTCGGCTTCATCGGCATCTTCATCGGCCCGACCCTGCTGGCGGTGGGCTTCAGTCTGATCCAGGAGATCCTCGAAAAGCGGCGACAGACACCTGCCCCGCAGACCTGCCCTCCCGTTCCCGACGCTCCATCTCCGCAGGGCACCGATCCCGGCACGGACGTCACGCCTCCATCAAGCGATCCCAAACCTGCGTAGACCCGCTTGTAGTAACGCCGTGAGGCGTTCTCTTCTGCCCGCAAGATATGGCCTTACGGCCACACTACGAACGCGAGCCGGCGCCGATGGGGTTTGGCCTCATCCTGCGCCGATGGAACGATTGAGCTTCCGCTGGAGGTCTTTGAGACGGTTGACCTCGTCGAAACCCAGGCGGAGGATGGGAAAGGCGGTCTTATTGTGCAGGAGGGGCTCGTCCAGATCCACCCACTGGCGGCAGGACTCGCCGTCAGGGGTGCCTGGAATCGGAGCGAAATCGGCCAACATGCCGCGAATGCCCAGGCTGTGTACGAAGCGTATGGAGGATTCCAGCTCCTGGGCGTCGCTGGCGGGATGGCCCAGGATCTGGTAGGCGGTGACGTCCGCGGGATCGACCCTGGCGGCGAACAGGCGCCCCACCGCAGCGGCCAGTTCCTCCGAGAACACTTTGCCGCCGGTGCCCTGCTGCCACCGGCGGGAGACGCTCTCGAAGCCGAGATAGAATGCCTTGAAACCGGCGAGGACCATCAGATCCGCCAGTTCGGCCGTCAGGAAGCGAGCGTTCAGCGCGTTGGGCGTGTGGAGATTCACCCGAATGCCCCGACGGAGAACCTCGTGAAGGAAGGGCTTCAGGACGTGCTCCGCGTCGAACAGCAGCGCATCATCGTAGAAGGCGACATCCGTGGCCCCCTGCTTCACCAGAAGCTCCAGTTCGGCCAGCGCCCGTTCGAGCGGTCGGGGTCGGAATCGCCCATAGACGCGGGGCACCGAACAGTAGCTGCACTGGAAGGGACATCCATCGGTCAGTTTCACGACGCCGGTGCGTAGGCGATCGTAGACTTCCCAGAGCGCAGGCTGCTGTGGGTCGCCCGACACGCCCAGAAACGACCACAGAGGCTCCAGGTCGATACCATCGACCACCAGGTCGGCGCCCAGGGTCCTCGCATGATCGCGGCAGAGGATTGCGTAGTTGCCGCCCAGGATGATCCGAGCCTGGGGGCAGAACTGGCGCACGTCCTCGATCGCCTCGCGCACGCCGGGATACCAATACGTCATCATGGTCTGAACCAGGACGACATCGAACGGGCCCTGCTGCCGCAGGCAACTGTGAAATCGCTCTCGCGGCAATCCGAATCGGCGGAAGTACCGGGGGATGTGCGCCAAGGGCGCAGGGGAGGCAATCCGCTCGCCGGCGAACGGCCCGCGTCCCCACCGGTCCGAGGGCGGCGCGTTGTCGTCCGCCAGGCGGTCCATGTAGTCGAAGAGGCAGAAGTCCGCCTGTCCGCGGAACCGTCCTGCGACACTCAGCAACCCATACGGCCTGATCCAGAAGTCGTAGGCAGCGAAGTCATAGACCGGCGGGTTGACCAGTAGAACCTTGGGCTTCATCCCCTACGAAGTATAGGGAGCGTCGCACGCGTGTCAATGCCGCGTCGGATGCGGAACGTCCCCTATGTCTTATTCGTCCCATAAGCCCGATCTCACGGCTAACTCGTTGACTTCGACACCCGCCCCTGGTAAAATAGGCAAATCACAGCAGTATTGCCGATGATCTCAGCGGCAACCGCTGCCCAAGACCTTTGAGAAGAGAGCCCGAATGAACGCCAATCGTGCAGTCCTGCTCCCCCTGGTCGTTTCCCTGTTGTTCTGGGATACTCCCGCGATCGCCGCCGGACCCTTGTATATCAACGAGATCCTGGCCTCCAACACAGCGTCCGGGAAAGACCCGCAGGGGGAATATGACGACTGGATCGAGATCTACAACGCCGGGACGGAGGCGGTCGATTGCAGCGGCATGTTCCTCACGGACGACCCGGAAAAACCACAGAAATGGCAGATCCCGACGGGCAACCGAGCCGCGACCACCATCGCCGCCGGCGGGTACCTCCTGATCTGGGCCGATGGCGACGTGGACGCCTCGGGCTTGCACGCGAACTTCGCCCTCAGCGCCGCAGGCGACGAGGTTGTCCTGTTCGATACGGACGGCGTCACCCTGATCGACCAGGTCAGTTTCGGCCAGCAACAGGCGGACATCTCCCTGGGTCGCCTCCCCGACGGCAGCGACACATGGCAGTTGCTCTCGCCGCCCACGCCGGGAACCGCGAACGTCGCGGCGTATGAGGGGATCGTGGAGAAACCCGAGATCACCCCGGAGCACGGTTTCTACCAGAGCGAGTTTCTCGTGACCCTCAGCACTGCGACCGAGGGGGCGTCCATCTACTACACGACGGACGGAGGCGAACCCTACGTCCTGGGCGGCCGGGTCCCAACCGGCACACTCTACAGCGAGCCCGTGCGGATCGCCAAGACCACCTGCCTTCGGGCGAAGGCGGTCAGGACCGGCTGGAAATCCTCGGCCATCGCGACGCGGACCTATCTCTTCATCGAGGACGTGATCCGCCAGTCCGCGAGCGTAGCCGCACTCGCTCCCGGCTGGCCCACCGGCAGCGTCAACGGTCAGGTGATCGATTACGGCATGGACCCGGATGTCACCCAGAGCGCCAAGTACAAGGACCTCATGGACGACGCGCTCCTGGCGATCCCCTCGATCTCGTTCGTGACGCCGCTGGCCAACCTGTTCGGCGCCCAGAGCGGCATCTACGTGAATGCCGAGAGCGAAGGCGCCGCCTGGGAGAGGCCGGTCTCCGTCGAGTTGCTCCACCCCGACGGGAGCGAGGGATTCCAGATCGACGCGGGTCTGCGGATCCGCGGCGGCTTCAGTCGCAGCGACAGCAATCCGAAACACGCCTTCCGCCTGTTCTTCCGGCCCGAGTACGGCCCGTCCAAGCTGAGGTTCCCCCTCTTCGACGACGAGGGGACCGACGAATTCGAGTGCATCGATCTGCGAACGAGCCAGAACTACTCCTGGGCCTTCCAGGGCGACAGTCAGAACACGATGGTTCGCGAGGTCTTCTCGCGGGACCTCCAGGGCGAGATGGGCCATCCGTACACGCGGAGCCGCTACTATCACTTGTACCTCAACGGCCAATACTGGGGCCTGTACCAGACGCAGGAGCGGTCGGAGGCTTCCTTTGCAGCATCCTACCTCGGTGGGGACAAGGAGGACTTCGACGTAATGAAATCGGAGAGCGGTGCGTACTCCATGGTGGCCACCGACGGCAACACGGAGGCCTATCGGCGTCTTTACGACGCCGCGATTACGGGTCTGGCCGACAACACGCGATACTTCCGGATTCAGGGCCTCAACCCCGATGGGACACCCAATCCGAATTACGAGCGTCTGCTCGATCCCGACAACCTCGCCGACTTCATGATCATCGACTACTACACAGGAGACCGCGACGGTCCCGGGTCCCGCTTCGTCGGCAGACCCAACAACACCTTCTGCATCTACAATCGCGAGGCCCCCGACGGGTGGAAGTGGTTCCAGCACGACAACGAGCACACGCTGGGCGTCTCCCAGAGCGAGACGAACCTGGTCACGCCGTACACGAGCGCCGGGGCACAATGGGCGTACTTCAATCCGCACTGGCTGCACGAGCAACTGGCCCGCAACAACGCGGAGTACCGCATGCTCTTCGCAGATCACGTGTATCGGCATTTCTTCAACGACGGACTGCTGACGCCCGCCGCCTCGATCGCCCGCATCCAGAGACGGGCCGCCCAGATCGAGCTGGCGATCATCGCGGAATCCGCCCGCTGGGGCGACGCGAAACGCTCGACGCCCTACACGAAGGCGGATTGGGACGCCGAGATCAGCCGCATCATCAACAACTATCTGCCGACGCGAACCGCGACCGTCCTCGGCCAATTCAAGAGCGTCGGCTGGTATCCCGCCATCGACCCGCCGGCATTCAACCAGCGAGGGGGCCACGTCGCCACCGGCTCTTCCGTGCAGCTTTTCGCCGGCGGAGGCACCGTCTATTACACAACGGACGGCTCCGACCCCCGCCTTCCCGGCGGCGCCGTCAACACGCTGTCGGCCCGCGCGTACACGCAGCCGATCCGACTCGCTGCCAGCACGCCTGTCAAGACCCGACTGCTCAGCGGCAACGTCTGGAGCGTCTTGAACGAAGCGGTCTTCGTGGTCGGTCCGGTGGCCGAGAGCCTCCGCATCAGCGAGATCCTGTTCAACCCCGCGGACGATCCGAACAGCGAGTTCATCGAGATCGCCAACTTCGGGGTGGAAACGATCCCTCTGAACCTCGTACGGTTCACTGCGGGGATCGAGTACACCTTCCCGAGCTTCGAACTGCCTGCGGGAGGCTGTTGTCTACTCGTGAAGGACCTCGCGTCCTTCGAGGCCCGATACGGCGACGACCTGCCCGTCCTGGGGCAGTTCGCAGGCGCTCTGAGCAACGCAGGGGAGAGGATCACGATGGTCGATGCCGCAGGAGAGGTGATCGAGAGCTTCGAGTACGTGGACGACTGGTTCGATTCGACCGACGGGAGGGGGTGCTCCCTGAATCGCCGCGACGCAGCCGCCGACGGCAACGATCCCAACGACTGGTTCGCCGCTCTTCCCTCGCCGGGCCTGGCCGGCTTCTGATCGGAGCCTTTCCTGCGACCACCTCGATCACCATGGGGGCTGTAGGGTTTATCAGACCTGTGGCATGTCTGTCGATTGTGGAATCCCTTTCTTCCCGCCGGGGTACGCCGGAGGAAGGGAATCTCTTGGGGTCGGACGCCTATCCAGCCGAAAAAATCTGGAAACGAAGAGAATTCCGCGTCACGTTCCTGCAGGTTGTCAGACTTAAAGATGACGAATGTATTCGTGTGAATGGGACACCCTCGAGTTGGTCAGGAAGGCACGGCTCGGCGACAGGGACAGTCTGAATCGCCTGGCCGAGGCAGCGAGGGTCCGCCTGCACGAATATGTGTATCGCCTGACGCTTCAGGAAGACCTGACGCAGGACATAGTTCAGGAGACGATCTTAGAGATGTTGCGGCTGTTTGGCAAGTTGCGTCAAGCCGATCGATTCTGGGCGTGGCTCCAAGGCATCGCGTTCAACAAGGTGCGGAACCACTTCGGACGACAGTGGCGACACAAGACGCGAAGCCTCTCTCAGCTCACGGAACGAGATCTGCCCGCTCGACAGAGAAGCCTGGACGGCCAGTACGAGGGGCAGGCCCACTGCAGCGACGCGTTGGCCGACGCGGTCACCGACGAGCTCAAGCAGATCGTCCTGCACTGCATCGAGTCGCTGGAGCCCCGGCATCGGGCCATCCTGACGATGCGATGCTACGATCAGATGTCCTATGCCGATATCGGCAAACTGATGGATTGCTCAGAGATCGGGGCTCGTGCCCTGTTCTATCGTGCCAAGAAGGCCCTCACCAGCCGGTTGTCCCGGCACGGGTTGGGCAAGGGCGCCCTGGTTCTGGCTTTGGTCCTCTTCGGCAAGATGACCGCGGCCACCAAGGCGACGGCAGCGGAAATCTCCATCACAGCTTCCACGCTGTCGGTGGGTCCGACTGCCACCCTGCTGGCAACGGCTACCAGCAAGACCGGCTTGTTGACGCTGGCCCTGGTGGCCGTGGTGGGGGTCGGGTCGATCGGAGATTGGGGATCGACGAGGGAAGGCTCGAGTCGCCGCGTTGGCCTTCCCTCCGAAATCCCCGATCCCCGGTCGGCCCTTGTGACTCGCCAGGACGATTCGGCGCCCTCGGACCGCTGGTACTACTTCCCCGAGGGACCGCGCCAGGCGGTCATGATGAGGCAGGTGCAGTTCGACGCCTCCGGCGAGGGACCCGTATCCCTGGTGCTGGAGAACCAGTTCGCCAACTACCATTTCGACTATGGCACGAATACCGTGCATATCAAGAATCATCGCACCTGGGAGGAGGACCTGAGCGTTCGACGGCTGCCAACGGATTCGGCAAGCCTGAGCAGCTTCCTCTCGCAGGTCGAGGGATCCCCTGTTGCGCCGCCCTACGGCGGCGCCAGGCCCTCGGCCACAAAGGGCCTGCTCATCATGTGCAGACGGCAAGGCAATGGAGAACAGACGGTTCAACAAGTGGACCGACACCTGAACGTTCTCGAGGAGGAGTATTTTCAGTTCGGCTGGCCGCAGAGCGCACGCCGGATCGATGAGCGGGACGCTATGCACCGCCACGGTCGGACGTACTTCCGTATCCACGGGCAAATTAACGGAGTCGTGCTCGCAGGGACGGGCCACCTGCCCTTCACATATGCGGCCAGCCGCTTCTACTCTCCCTGGATCGATATCCGTATCGGCAACAAGCTCCGCGCCGTGGACACAAAAGAGGGGGCCGTCGTGTACGACCAGGGCAACCGCGTCGTGGCGCGATACCCGAGCGGCGCCTTCTTCCGAGGGCTCGCCCGCCCCTGGCTGGGCTTGCACTCGATCGATACGGTCCGGCGAGATGCCGCGGAGCAGCAGTTGTGGTTCCGGACGCAGTACGACCCACGGACCGGTCAGGCGATGGTCTCCGTGCAATCCGACCCGTCGGTCCTGACCTACGTGATCGATATGGAGAAGGACCTCGTGGACCGGCTGGAACTGCATCCGGGACCGGCCAAGGACGGCCCAACCGTCACGGGACAGATCGCGTTCACGTACTCGGCGGACGAGGACTCTCCCGACACAGGATTCGCGGAGCCGCACGTCAGTGTGCCCGAGACCATCAAAGTGAAGCCGCAGGGGATGTTGTGGCCGATCGAACTGCTAACGATGCACGACGGAGCCACGCCGTGAGACCTCTTGGACAGTGAAATGCCAAAGGCCCTGAGAATCCCGTTGCACACAGCCGTAGGATGGATCGCCCTGGTCCTCGCGCAGCTCGCCGGCATATCGAGCCCCGCGGTTGCCTCGGTGATCTACTGCGACGGGCGGGCGACGGGCCTCAACAACGGGTCCGACTGGGCCAATGCGTTTCTGTGCCTGCAGGATGCCCTGGCCGCCGCCAGGCCGGGCGACGCAATACGGGTCGCTCAGGGTACCTACCGACCGGATGAACGTTTTGCAGACACACGAGATGGAGCCCGCGTCGTCGCCTCTGGAAGACGCACCGACAGTTTCGTCCTCCCATCGGGCGTCACACTCCGAGGCGGCTACGCGGGCTATGGGGCCCCCGATCCCGACCGAAGGGAAATCAACGCCTACGAGAGCGTTCTGAGCGGGGACCTCGCCTCGGACGATGTCCCATTGGCGGGCCACGACTGGCAGAGTATCCGCGATTTCGTACAGGACAAGAGCCGAAAGGACAACAGCCAGTCCGTGGTGACAGTGAACTCCGCGGGGAATTCCGCCGTGCTGGATGGGTTCACCATCGCGGATGGACATGCCATGAGCGAGTCCGGCATCTACACACTCGGGGACTACTGGGGCGCCGCGGCCCATACCGACGGGGGCGGAGCGTTCCTCCTGGCCGGCAGTCCCCGATTCATCCAATGCACGTTCCAACGGAACACGGCTCTCGTTGCCAGAGGGGACGCCGCCGGGGGGGCCGGCGTCCTGTCGATCAACGCTTCTCCCACCTTCACGAAGTGCCTGTTCCGCGAGAACTTCACTCTGTCGGTGGCCGGGACGAGCCTGGGCGGCGCCTTCCACAGCATCCGCGCCGATCCCTCGCTCATCGACTGCACATTCGTCGCCAACGTCGCCTGCGGCGAGTTCGGGCAGTACTGGGGCGGGGCCATCGCCAATATCGCCAGCAGCCCGACGATCCAGGGCTGCGTCTTTCGGGCCAATCAGGCCATGGGGTCCAGAGGCGGCGCAATCCACAATTTCGACAAGAGCAGTCCCACGCTCACCGATTGCGTCTTCGAAGGCAACCTCGCGGCCTCCGGCGGCGCGATCTACAACAACGATTCGAGCAGCCCGAAGATCACGCGATGCGTCTTCACGGGCAATGGAGCCGACACCGGACGCGGCGGCGCGATCCACAACGGAGACAACTGTGTTTCCACCGCGACCGCGTGTCTGTTCGTAGGGAATGCCGCCGCCAGCGAGGGCGGGGCAGTCTGCGGATCAGGCCGGCCGTGTTTCCTGAGCTGTCTGTTCTCCGCCAACACCGCCGGCAACGGCGCCGCCGCGTTCATCGATGCCCCCGCCCAGGCCACTTTTCTCAACTGCACCCTGTCGGCGAATCGGGCCGTTCAGAACGGCGGTGCCCTCTACGGCCGCCAGAGCACGACGAGGATCACCAACTGCATCCTGTGGGGAAACGCCCCGGACGAGGTCTACCTCCTGAACGGCACCGCGGACATCACCTACAGCAATGTCGCGGGCGCATGGGCCGGAGAAGGAAACATCCACAGCGATCCGCAGTTCCTCGACGCAGCCGGGGCCGACGCGGTTCGCGGCACATTCGACGACGATCTGAGGCTCTCGATGGGTTCGCCTTGTCTGGACATCGGCAGCGACGCGGCGGTCCTGTCTTCCATGACCACCGACCTCGATGGCAAGAGCCGGATCGCGAACAGTCGCGTCGACCTGGGCGCGTACGAATTCAACGGCCCGTTCTGCTACTACGTGGACGCGGCGACCGGCGACGACGACAACAACAGCGGGTGGAGCCCGAAGGAGGCGTTTGCCACAATCCAGGCGGGCATCAACGTCGCGCCGGAGGGGTACACCGTCGCAGTGGCTCCCGGCGTCTACCGCGAGGACATCGACTTCGGCGGAAAGGCCATTACCGTGGCCGGATGGAACGGGGCGCCCACCCTCGAGTCGCCCGACGGCTACGCGGTCTCCTTCTTCACGGCTGAGGGATCGGACAGCGTTCTGCAGAATTTCGTCATCACCCACAGCGACGTCGGGGTCTTCGTCGTCGGCAGCAGTCCGACCATCCGGAACGTGACCATCGCGGGCAACGACTTTGGAATCGCCGCCTACAACGGAGCGAACCCCACCATCGTCAACTGCATCCTCTGGAACAACGCCAACGGCGATCTGCACGAGTGCCAGGCGACATTCAGTTGCATCCAACAAGGGCTTGAGGGCCAGGGTAACATCAGTGACGACCCGCTGTTCGCCGACGGGACCGGCGGGGACTACCATTTGCTGTCGGAGAAAGGACGATATGTCTCGACCTATGGGTTGTGGGCGTTCGACGACCGGACGAGCCCATGTGTCGATGCGGGCGACCCGGAGGCAGACGTCGCGGCGGAGCGGCTGCCCAACGGGGGACGCATCAACATGGGCGCGTTCGGCGGAACGCCCGAGGCCAGCATGAGCGAATGGCCGCTGGCCGGTGATATCAACCACGATGGGTCCATCGACTTCCGAGATCTGGCAATCCTGGCCGAGCAGTGGCTGGGCGACGTGCCGACACAGAAGTAACAGGGATCGTCCGCAGCGGCGGGCCGGACTCGGTCCCACCACACAGCAGCGGGATCGTCACGCGAAGGGTGCGGTCCCGCTCGCTTTTTGCGCACCGTGAGAGCCCTCCAAAACCTGGGACGACCACGGAAACCACCAGGATGGGCGGCGTAGCCTTGGACGACGGGATTTATCCAGGAAGCCGCCCTTTTCTCCGTTGACGCGAGGCTCAATCTCCATTATGATAGAGGGGATGGAGTGGGACACGTTGTGGTATGGGAACCAGGATGTCGGCAGCGGCGCATCCAACCGAGTGGAGTTCGCGGAGCCGGAAAGGGGTCGAGAGAGGACAATTTGGGATTGGGTTCACCCTGATTGAGCTGTTGGTCGTTCTGGGTATCCTTTCCCTCCTCATGACGACTCTGATTCCGGTGCTGGAGAGGGTCCGTCAGCAGGCCCGGCAAGTCATCGGGGTGGGCAACCTCCGGCAGATCGCGGCGGCCGTCAACTGCTACGCGGACGACAATCGCGGGCTCTATCCGCCGTCGGTGGCCACCCTGGGCGTCGGCAAGAACTGGAACTGGCAGGAGCCGACCTACCTGACCGCCTACCGCAAGCGAACTCCCGCCGCACACCGATCCGTCAGCGCGTATCTGCACACGTACCTGGCGAACGCGGACACCCTGTTCTGCCCGAACGCCCCGCTGAAGTACAAGTACCTCCAGCAGGCATGGGACGCGGGCGACGACTGGAACAACCCGGACATCGCTCCGCTGCCCGAGGCCCTGCTCGGCACCTACTGCCTCTACTGGAACTACGCGGGCTGCCTCGGGAACGGCGCAGGCCTGTTCCGCGGCCCGCGGGCGTCCGCGAGAGGCCCGGGCGAAAGCCATATCCTCGTGACCGATTACCTCGGATATGACCACTTCCGCAGCCCCAACGCGTTCGGCAGTTGCGAGCCGCTCCGCGACGCGGTTGTCACCGAGGGCAGCGACATCTCCTCGGCGTTCTGGTCCCTGCCCGGCGAACCGACCGCTGAAGAGCTGGCGGCCCTCGATGTCACGCTCCATGCCGGCTACGTGGACGGCCACGTCGAGTCTTACTCGCCCGCCGACACGGCGCCCATGCGCGTCATTCTGCGCCCGGAGACCGGGGAACCCTATCCCGATGACCTCGGCATCTCGCCGGGCCTGTTCTACCTCCCTCGCGTCGGACTCCGTTGACACCAGATGGTATTGCCTCGGCGCCCCTTTTCCCCCGCTTGAAAACACACGGACACACCGCTATAGTTGCGTTGTCCGCGCGCCGGGTGGGTGCGGATGGCTAGAAGGTACGGATATGCAAAGGATCGACCCTTGAATCAGATGCACGTCGTTCAGATCGCATCGGAATTGTCCCTGAATCCGCGTCAGGTGCTCGCGGCAGCGGAACTGCTCGAAGGCGGAGCCACTGTCCCGTTCATCGCACGATACCGCAAGGAAGTCACCGGCAGCCTGGACGAGGTCGCCATCACCGCCGTCCGGACCCGGCTCACGCAGCTCGCGGAGCTGGACGCCCGGCGCGAAGCGATCGTCGGGTCGCTCCAGGAGCGAGGGCTGCTCAGCGACGACCTCAAGGAGCGAATCGCACGCGCCGGGACGATGACCGAACTGGAGGACATCTACCTGCCCTATCGCCCGAAGCGTCGCACCCGAGCCACCATCGCCAAGGAGAAAGGACTGGAGCCCCTGGCGCAGCTCCTCTTCGCTCAGGACCCGACGACGGACCCGGTCGCCCAGGCCGGCGCGTTCGTGAACGCGGAGAAAGGCGTGGCCTCCGCCGAAGAGGCCCTGGCCGGCGCCAAGGACATCATCGCGGAGTGGGTGAACGAGGACCAGACGGCCCGCACCCGCATCCGCGAGCTGTTCCAGAAGGAAGGGACATTCCACACGAAGGTCATCGCGGGCAAGGAGGCCGAAGGGTGCAAGTTCGAGGACTACTTCGATTGGACCGAGCCGGTCGCCAAGGCGCCTTCGCATCGGATTCTCGCCATGCGGCGAGGCACGCGCGAGGGCTTCCTGCGAATGCAGGTGAACGTCCCTGAGGATCAGGCGACCCGGACTCTCGAAGTCCTGTTCGTCAAAGGGCAGTCCCCCTGCTCGATCCTGGTTCGCGAGGCCGCCCTCGACGGCTACAAGCGCCTCCTGGCGCCCTCCATGGAGACCGAGATCCTCGTCGAGACGAAGGAGCGGGCCGACAAGGAGGCCATCAAGGTCTTCGCGGAGAACCTGCGGGAGCTGCTGCTGGCCTCGCCGCTGGGGCGGAAGAACGTGCTGGCCATCGATCCGGGCTTCCGCACCGGTTGCAAGATCGTCTGCCTGGACCGGCAGGGACAACTGAAATACAACGACGTGGTCTACCTGCACCACGCGGACAAGCCCGGCTCATCCGACGCGGTCAAGCTCGCGGCCCTGTGCCAGCGGTTCGAGGTCGAGGCCATCGCCATCGGCAACGGGACCGCCGGCCGGGAGACCGAGGCCTTCGTCCAGAGCGCCTCCCTGCCCAACAGCATTCCCGTCATCATGGTCAACGAGGCCGGCGCCTCCGTCTATTCCGCCTCCGACGTCGCCCGCGAGGAGTTCCCCGACCACGACGTCACCGTCCGCGGCGCGGTCTCCATCGGACGACGGCTCATGGACCCCCTGGCGGAACTCGTCAAGATCGATCCGAAATCCATCGGCGTCGGCCAGTACCAGCACGACGTGGACCAGCCCATGCTCAAGCAGAGCCTCGACGACGTGGTCGTCAGTTGCGTCAACAGCGTGGGCGTCGAGGTCAACACCGCCAGCAAGGAGCTGCTGCAATACGTCTCCGGCCTGGGCCCGCAGCTCGCCCAGAACATCATCACGTACCGCAACGAGCATGGCGCGTTCCACTCCCGCGAGGACCTCAAGGAGGTCCCCCGCCTGGGCGCGAAGGCCTTCGAGCAGGCCGCGGGCTTCCTGCGAATCCGCGACGCGGTTCACCCGCTGGACGCCAGCGCCGTGCATCCCGAGAGCTATCACGTCGTGGACGCCATGGCGACCCGCGTCGGCTGCTCCGTCGCGGACCTGATGCGGGACGACTCGCTCCGCGGCAAGATCCGACTCCAGGACTACGTCACCGAGACCATCGGCCTGCCGACGCTCACCGACATCCTGCAGGAGCTGGCCAAGCCCGGCCGGGACCCGCGAAAGCAGTTCGAGGTCTTCCGCTTCGCCGAGGGGGTCAAGCAGATGGAGGACCTCCAGGCCGGCATGAGACTGCCCGGCATCGTGACGAACGTCACCGCGTTCGGCGCGTTCGTCGATATCGGCGTCCACCAGGACGGGCTCGTTCACATCAGCCAGCTCGCGGACCGCTTCGTCAAGGACCCGGCTGAAGTGGTCAAGGTGCATCAGAAGGTGATGGTGACGGTCGTCGCGGTGGACCTGACGAAGAAACGGATCAGCCTGTCCATGAAGGACCCATCGAAATCCGCTCCCGCGCCGAGATCGGACGCGAAGGGCAAACCGGGCCCGGCGTCGAAACCGAGCCCCAAAGGCAAACAGGTCTCCCCCTCGACCTCGGCACCGGATCCGAAACCCACCGCCGGCGGGATCAAGCTCAAGTGGACGGAGCTGTGGTAGAGAGAGAGTCCAGTTGCCAGCCTGGAATGAAGATAGTCCGCTTATAGTGTGCCCGACAGGGCATACGCTGAAGCCGAGGAATACAACGCCCTACGGCGTCCCCACGGGCCGGTTACCACCAGAAGCAGGGGTTTGTATAACTCTGGTATCGCCAACGATGTTCCATCTCGGAGAAGGGACGCCAAGTGACGTGCCCATCCAGGAACGCGATGTTGGTCCCGGTCGCTTTCGTGCCTTTGACGTGGTTGGAGCGGTCGTAGACCCCCCACCGGTCCCTGCAGCCACCGTAGGCCATGGTGAAATCAGTGGTCTCGCGGTCCGCGCCGGGGCTAGCGGTTGTGTCCGTGATGAACTCCACGCTCGCGAGTGACTTTTTGATCTTCCTCCCGCCAACCGTGGCCACAGCCTCGGTCACGGACCTTGCCCACGTCTTGGCCTCCCCCGAACTCATTGGCGATTGCTCTCGCCCTTTCCCATCAATGAGCCAGAAATACCCGACGATACGGTGATAGTCCTTTCGTGTATTGGTTGCCACGGGCTCGGGACGCTCGTATTCCTCCGGCGTCCCGGCCGGCAGGTTCTCGCCGTAGCGCCAAAAGATGATGTTGTCCCGCTGCCGCCAAGAGGGGCAATAGAAAATGTGCCGGTCGAAAGCCCCGGTCGCCATAACGATGTCCGTCGTCCAGTAGGATATGTCGAACAGCCACCGGTTCACTTCGTTCAACGGGAGTCTGCCGCTGTAATCATTGGCGTACATGATCATGCCCAGCGCGGTGTTCTTCTCGTTCTGGGCACACATCGTCTTTCGACTCTGCTCGCGGGCGGCGCTCAACGCGGGCATCAGGATGCTCATCAGCAGAGCGATGACCGCGATCACCACCAGCAACTCGATCAGCGTAAACCCGGTCGTACCTCTTCGATTGCCCACGTGCATAATTCCTCCGCGTTGCACAGCGTATGGACGTGGCCAGGCGGACGATCAGAAGATCGGCGCCGGCTTCTTGCCCGGCCAACTCAACTGCCATGTATTGCCCTTGGGAGCGTTCGGGTTCTCCTCAGGCGGGTAGGGAGAAACCTCCTCGACGTGACTGTCCACGAACACCGCGAAGCTGGTGCCCTGGTTCCGTTCGCTGGCGCGCGTCCGGTGGAAGGTGGCGAAGCAGTCCGTGGTCCCATTGGGCAGAGCCCGAAGGTTGTTGTCGTTGATGCCCGCATTGCTGTACCCGGGAATCGACCAGGAGTTCTCCTCGCCGAAGTAGAACGTCCGGGCCGGCTCTTTCACCTGGTTTTCCAGCTTGAGTTTCGAGATGGTCGTTTGGTACTGCGACGGGATGTAGCCAAACCCATCGCCATTGAGGTAGGAGTTCATCGTATAGCCATACTGCGGCTTGAGGGCAATCGTGCCGGTCTTGCCACAAGTCTGGCAGCCCATCTCCCTGGCCACCACGCTGAACTGCGGGCACAGATTGATCTCCTGCCCTTTCAGATATGGCCAGAGACATCCCGCCAGTTCAGGATGCCGATCGAGATTCCTGGCCTCATTGTGCCAGTCGCAGCCCGCATGGCTCGCGTAGAGCCAGTGGAACGAATACGGAAATTCCCCGTCGAAGTCGTCGGAGTACATTCTGCCCGTCAGGCCGTAGTTTCGCAGATTGTTCCTGCAAACGGTGAGCTGTGCCTGCGCCTTGACTCGCTGAAGTCCCGGCATCAGGATGGCCATCAGAATGGCGATAATGGAAATGACGACCAACAACTCGATCAGCGTAAACCCACGCTTGTCCGTCATGGCAAAACTCCTTACTGTCCCCCTCACACTTTTCCACGTCGCCCATGTCAAGAGCACAGGACCTGCCTGTAGTTTACCCATACTCACAGGCAAATGCAAGTGTTTCCATCACAAGTTCTACCGGACCATGCGCCTGAAGGGATTCGAACCCCTAACATTCAGCTCCGTAGGCTGACGCTCTATCCAATTGAGCTACAGGCGCTCAGGCAGCAGTGTACTCGGTGCTGTCGGGGGTTGTCAACTCCCAATCAGGCCAGGCAGGCGAACAAACAGCCTCATCCGGTTTTCGCGTACTTCGATGGTTCTTGGGGACCTGTCCCCAAACCCCTGAGATCTATCGCTTTGGGCCAATAGCATGGGATGGATAAGAGGGCGGCGCCCCCTGCAGGCGGAATCGGCATACCCTGTGCAAGCGAGCACGAAGCGGTCTCAGCGGGATTCCCGCCGGACCGATCCAGAAAGGCCCAAGACATCCGCACGGGCGTGCCCGGATCACGAAAGTACGCAAGAACCGGATGAGCCCCTTTTCCCACGATTTTGCAGGCGAGCGGGCACGTATCCCCGATAGCAGGAGTCGTAAGTGATTACTTGGAAAGAACTTGCGATTCGTCCGAGAAAAATCGTCAGATTTCGCGAAAACCCTGTTACGTTCACCCCCTGTTGCGGCACTTTAAGGGTGAAGACAATCAAGAGCACGGCTTCAAGGTACAAGGTAAGGTGGTGGTAAAGATGGTTCTCGGCAAAACGAATAATACGGTTCTCTCGGCAGGAGACCTGGTGAATGGGGGCATCCCACGCAACGCTTGGCGCGGGTATCCCTCGGCTGGGGCAGCCGCTCCCTTCGGATGCAGCAGCCATCAGGATCAGGCCGGTCTTGGGGGGCCGAGAACCACCGCAATGGATGCGACGCCAGCAGAGAGGGGTGTCCAACGACGGACAGTGCGTTGGACATTCCGGCAGACCGGCACAACCTGCGACTTAACCCAAACGACACCCACAGCAGGCGACAAGCCAGGAGACACAGGAACACCACTATCGCTTCCCTGATGATAGCAGCTCTCTATCACCTGCCTCCACCAAATGCCAGGCCCCGTTCACCCGAGCGGGGCTTGGCATTTATGGCGCACGCGGTTTCAGCCCGACTCCTCTGAAGAATGGCTCATCCGGTTTTCGCGTGCTTCGGTGGTTCTTGGGGACCTGTCCCCAAACCCCTGAGATTTATCGCTTTGGGC
>DAOQWL010000102.1:0-17060 GCA_035342095.1 Sedimentisphaerales bacterium
GCCTGCTCTGGTATCGTCGTCAACATCGCCTGAGCCTTTTGAGATAGTTACTTATTCTACGGGCGAGACGCCCGTGATACTCACGGGCAAGATGCCCGTGCTACTTCTTACACACGTTCTGAGAGATTTCGTTGAAGAACATAGGCCCGACCTGCCTTCTTCCCGAAGGGCGGATTCCGGAGAAGTCCGTTTCTTCCTCCAACGGGTGTTCCTGTGGACAAGGGGATTGACCCGCCGCGTGGGCTCCAGGAAACGCCAGTCCCTTCTCACATGCACGCTTCATCCGGCTTGGGGCCAAACACTGCAAACATCAAACTCCACAAGAGATAACGCCTCACGGCGTCACTACAAACGGGATTCGCCTGTCGCCCCTACACGCGGAAATCCGCATGGACACAGTCAGACTCTCCGCCGGAGGACCGCGTTTGGAGTTTGGCGTTTACGCGGTCTTCTTGTTGCTGCCGCCCGGAATCGAATCGTTACTCTTTCTTCATACGGCTCTCACAATTCCAGGACCGCCACGCCGAACCGGTCGAGGGTGATCGATTCGCCGGTCCGCTGGCCGCTGAGAAGCTCGACTCTGCCCTGGGGCACTGCGACGGTCTTCGGCTCGTCCGTATGGTTCAGGAGGAACAGGAGCGTTCCGGCCTGTCCCCGACGGATGGATGCCTCCACGCCGACGGGGGGATGCACCAGCGGCCCCATGCCGGCATCGTCGAGCAGGCACTGGACCAGGTTGTCGTAGAAAGCGTCCTCTTTGACGACCGTGCCGACGTACCAGCCCTTGCCTTTGCCATATGTGTTACGCGTGACCGCGGCGAAGGGCTTCATATGCCACTGGTCGGCGTAACCGGCCATCAGTTTGGCGGCTTGCGGGGTCACCCAGTCCGCGTATTGGATCGCTGTGTACGTCCTGTCCGGCTCGTCGCCGCGGACGATCCTGTACGACGAATCCGCACCCAGGCTGCTGTATTCCTCGATGGCGATCCCGAGAGCCGGCGCGAGCAGGCCGGGCAATGTTCTTTCGTGACAGAGGTTGCTTTCGTCCTTCACGCCCGTTCGGCAATCGGCCAGCAGGACGCCGCCATTCTTCACAAACGCATCCAGCCTGCGGGCCGTCTCATCGGGCAGGATCGACAGGTCCGGCGTGAGGACTATCGCGTACCTGGAGAGGTCCGCCTGACGGTTCACGATATCCACGTTGACGCCCGCCCGCGCGAGGGCGTTGTAGTAGCGTTTGATTGCTGCCTGGAGGCTGTTGCCTGCGAACGCGGGCTGGAAACTCAGGGACCACAGGTTGTCGTAGTCGTAGACGATGGCGACGTCCGAGACGACCGTGGTGCCTCGCAGATGGCTTTCCAGCTTGCGGAATTCGTGGGCGGTCTGGGCGGCCTCCTGGTATCGCCGCAGCGGCTTGCCGTCGTGCCCGAGCAGGCCGTGCCAGTACTGCTCGCGACCGACGGTGCAGGTCCGCCAGCGGAACCAGACCTGGCCGTCCGAGCCATGGGCGAGTTGCTGGTAGGCGATCTTGCGGATCTCGCCGGGCCAGGGGTTTCGCCCGAAGCTCTCCCAGCCGCAAGGGCCCGCGGTCTGCTCCATTATCATGAAGTTCCTCTGTTTCAGACCCCGCATGAGATCGGCAGCCAGCGACGCATCGTAGGGAATGTCGGGCTTGCCGGACCAGATCGGATAGTTGTCCCACGTGACGAAATCGAGGTCCTCTGCCATCTCGTAGTAGTCCAGCGAGGGGAACAGGCCCATGAAGTTGTGCGTCACGAAGTCTTCGGGGCAGACCGCTCGGATGATCTTCGCCTGGTCCGCCTGGAAGCGGGCCTGCTGCCACGTGATGAACCGCTTCCAGTCGAGGCACGCGCTCGGATTGCCCATGACCCAGGCGCGGTCCGTGGTGCAATCGGGGATGGTGATCTCGCCCCACGTGGTGAACTTCAGGCCCCAGAAGTGGTTGCCCCAGGCGCGGTTCAGCTCATCGAGTGAGCCGTACCGGGTCCTGAGCCAGTCCTGGAATTCCGCCAGGCACGAGCCGCAGTGGCACTCTTCCCCTCCGAACTCGTTGTCGATCTGCCAGCCGATGACGTTGGGCGTCTTGGCGAAGTGCTCGGCCATCGCCCGCGTGATCCGCTCGGAGAGCAGACGATACGCACCGCTCGAATAGCAGTTGTGCTTTCGCCCGCCCCAGACGACGCGGGCGCCGTCGGCCTTCATCCGCAGCGTTTCGGGATACTTGCGGGCGACCCAGGCGGGCATGACCGCGGTGGGGGTGCCCAGGATCACGTTGATGTCGTATTGCCCCAGGAGCTTGACCGCGTCGTCGAGCCATCCGAACTCGAAGCGTCCCTCCTCGGGCTCCATGCCGATCCAGGCGAACTCGGCCATACGGACGACATTGAATCCCGCCTCCTTCATGAGCGTGGCGTCGGTTTCCCATCGCTCGCGAGGCCAGTGCTCTGGGTAGTAATCGACGCCGATGAGCATGGGCCTGTCCGGCGAGAGCGCCTCTGGTCTCGCGACCGCAGAGTCCTGGGCGTCCAGCACGCCCTGCGCCGTCCACATCACGAGAACTCCTATCAGGGTGGTAATCGTCCGTCGTTCCATCGTGCCGCCTTTCTTCACTGTGGCTTCTCGCATGCGCCAATCGCGGGCGAGCCGTCCTGCGGGACGGAATTGCCCCAGAGATCCCGCCCGCCGTTGTCCTTGATGAGGATCCCTGCCTTCAGGCAGGGGGAGTCGGCCGATAGCCTGTATGCGATCATGTCGCCAAGTTTCGCGGGGTCTGTCGGCAGCGGGTCCTCGGACTTCATGAGCCTGGGGTCAACACAGATCCCCAGGTTCCTCGGGCCGATTGCTGCGGCCCACTTGCGGAGCGTCGTGTGTCCTTCGAATCGCAGAGGCTGTCCATCCGCGGGCCAGTAGAGGTTGTTCTCGAATCTGCCTCGTCCCTTCTCGCCTGCGACGACGTCGCCCGAGCAGACGAAGATGTTGTTTCGGAACACGACGTGGGGCATGGGCAGGCCGCCGAACCCGACCGCGGAGCCGTGCTCGTTGTACACGGTGTTGTTGTAGACCTGGCAGTCGGAGGCATTCTCGTTTGCGGAGAAGACGTCGAGGCCGCTGCGACGGTTGTTCTTGAGGCCGTCGTTGTGGCTGATGTTGTACCGGACGATGTTGTCCCTGAAATCCGACGCGCCGGCGTACTGACACAAGAAGAAGCCGGGACCGTCGTTGTGGTACGAGAGGTTGTACTGGAGGATGGAGTGGGTCGCGCCGCCGTCGAGGTCGAAGCCGCCGCCGTCGTCGCCGGGGCTCTTGTTGTCGTGCGAGATGCAATGCTGGATGACGGCGTGGTCCACATTCCAGACCCAGATGCCGACCGGGCCGTTGCCTTTTCTAGGCATGTCCCAGCCGTTGTGGAAGGCCTGGCAATACTCGATGACCACGTCGTCGGCGTTGGCGACGACGATGCCGTTGCCGCTGTGGTTGGTCAGATTTGATGGATCGCCTGGGTTGTTGTCCGCTGTGCAGCGATCGATTCGCACGCGGGTCGAACGTCGGTCGTATCCCACGCTGATTCCCGCGAAACCGTTCTCGTGGGCATGGACCCGCGTGACGTGGGCATTGCGGACGCCGTCCAGCCGCAGCCCGCTGCCTCGGAATCCGGAGACGTCCACGTCCTGGATCTCCACGTCCTGCGAGTCGAGGATGACAACGCCATCGGTGGTGTTGCCCGTCTTGCGTCCCGAGCCCACGAAGGTTAGGTTCTTCACCACCAGGCCATTGCATCCGGTCGCCTTCAATGCGCCTCCGCTCGCGCCGTCGATGACGGCCCGGCCGTCGCCATAGGAGGTCATCGTGATCCCGCTGTCGTTTCGGTCGAGCGCGACCGTGCCGACGAACGTCGCGCCGCCCTGGAAGTGGATGCAATCTCCGTGGGCGAAGTCCATGGCGTTGACCTTGTCGAGGGTCCGCCACGGTCGGGTCTGCGTGCCGGGACTGGAGTCGTCGCCCGCGGGGCTGACGTAGTAGTCCTTCGCCCGGGCGCTGCCCGCGCCGCCGACGGTCAGTCGGCTCAAGGGATACCAGCCGTCGGGAGATCGGCCTTTGATCGCGATTCGGATGACCGGGTCGGTCGAGTCCTCGCCCACGATCCCGACAGCCAGGGTGTATTCGCCCGCCGGCATGTCCGGCGGCAGCGTCACGCAGTCGGTCGGCGGGACCACCTCGCCCGGCGGCAGGTCCGGCGGCTGTTTCATGAATTCCTCGGTGAACAGCTCGACCGAACCGGGCATCCAGTTCTCGACCGTGATGGATCCGACCAACGTCTTGGCATGCCCGTTGTCACTCGCGAGTCGGTACGCGACGCGATAGGGTCGGTAGCAGGGAGCGGAGCCGATGTTCTGCCATTTGGCTTCCACCGTCAGCGTTGCTCCGGCCCGGACCTGTTTCGGGTGTCTGAGTTCCTTGAGCACCAGCCGATAGCCCAGGCGGCGGAGGAACCGCTCGACCTCCGGCCGGACCTCGTCGTCGATGGGCAGGGGGGCCGACTTGTTGTTCAGGTACGAGCCGTGCACGGCCAGCGCGTAGTTGAAGATGTATCGCAGCGACCAGTCCTCCTGGACCCAGCGACGCATCTCCCAGCAGGTTTCCCACGCGATCGGCGCCTTCTTCCACGCGTCCTGGACTCCTGCCTCGCGCACCAGGCGAGGATAGGCATCTCGCATGTGGTGCCAGTTCTTGGAGAACCCGCCCAGGTCGCCCAGGCAGTCGGCCCGCCAGCCCGCGCCTCGCTCGGCCGCATAGGTGAGACACTCCGCGTCGCCGATGAGCATGAGCAGGGGGGTCTTGCGGAATGCGCCGACGTAGGTGTCGATGACCAGCTTGCGGGTCTCCATCGTCGGTATCCGGGCGGTCTTCGAGCTACTCATGTGCCATTCGCCCCACCAGCCGATGGTGCCGAGGTCCACATGATCGAGGTCGGGATGCCCGTCGTAGCGGGCGCCGAGCTGCTGAATCAAGTGCAGGTGCCGCGCGAGGGTGTTGGGGTCGTCGAGGTCGGGAATGGTCAGGCCTTCCTGGCCGCTGTAATCGACCGTGAGGACTTTGCAGCCTGCTCCTTGCAGCCAGTCCGGCTGATACGGGCGCCCCGGCGACGTGGAGCAGCACATGACTCGAAACGCCAGCCGCTGACCGGCCGCGCGGGTCGCCTGCAATGTCTTGTCGAGAAAGGCGTAGTCGATCTCGCCGGGACGGGGCTCCAGGACGCCCCACCCCCAGCGGGCGTAATGCACGGTCGAGGGAATCCAGTCGGGCAGGCTCGCGTCCTTGTCTCGCGTCCTGTGGAAGGTCTCCCAGCCCATGCCGGGGTTGGCGAGCAGCTCGTCGGTCTGTTCGGGACGGATCGTTACGATCTGGTCCGTTTCCTGGCCCTGTCCCCGGGCGGACTCGATGGCGATTCCCATGAGGCCCGTCACCACCAGCAAAATTGTTCTCGATCTTTTCATGGGAGCGCCTCATAGTATAGCTATGTCGATCCTTCACAATACTGCCATGGTAGCATTTGGGTGCGACAATTCAAGACACAAGGCCCGCCCGATTGCCGATCGAGAGTGACGATGTGGACCGAATCCTGGAACCCGAGGTGATGGACGACGAGCAACAGGCCGTCGCCTATGCGGAGGCCGACTTCTCGTCGTCGAACCAGATGTTCGTCGAGGGTCTGATTGACGCCCATGCAGCGCGACTGGGGACGGTCCTGGATATCGGCTGTGGGCCGGGGGACATTCCCATCGGCCTGGCCCATGCCCGGCCGTCCGCGTACATCGTTGCTGTAGATGCGTCGGACGTCATGGTCCGCCTGGCCAACGAGGCGGTGAACCGGGCTGCCCTGGCGGGTCGGATTCAGGTCGCCCAGGGGCGCATACCCGGCCTGAAGGTCCGCCGCGGCGGTTTCGGCGCGATCGTCTCGAAGGATCTGCTCCATCATCTGCCCGACCCGATGGTCTTCTGGGAGGAGGTGAAACGCCTGGCGCGAGCGGGGACCGCGGTCTACGTCATGGACCTGTTCCGACCTGCGACGCCCGAGGCGGCCACACAGATCGTGGAATCCGTCTCGCCCAACGAGGCCGAGATCCTCAAGCGGGACTTCTACAACTCCCTCCTGGCGGCGTTCACGCCCGACGAGGTCCGCGACCAGCTTCGACGAGCCGGACTCGAACTGGAGGTTGAGGTCGTCAGCGAAAGGCACATGCGCGTCAAGGGAGTCCTGGGATGAACGCTGGGGACAAGCAACGGTCGTACGACTCGGTCCTGCCGCGGGTGAAGGAACTGATTGCGGGCGAGACCGATCCCGTTGCGGTGATGGCGACCGTCGCCTGCGAGCTGCACCATGCGTTCGACCACTTCGATTGGACGGGCTTCTACCGCGTGGTCGAGCCGGGGTTGCTGAAGATCGGTCCGTACCAGGGGACGCACGGGTGCCTGACGATCCCCTTCGACAGGGGCGTGTGCGGCGCCGCCGCCCGTCTGCGCCGGGCGCAGATCGTGCCCGATGTTCGCGAGTTCCCAGGGTACATTTCGTGCTCGTCGACGACACGGTCGGAGATCGTGGTCCCCGTGACGACGCCCGGCGGCGTCCTGGTCGGCGTGCTCGATGTGGATTCGGATCGTCTCGGCGCCTTCGACGGCGTCGACGGGACGAATCTCGAAAAGATCTGTATGATGGTTGGCGCAGTCTATTTGGGAGGTTAGACGATGAGAAAGCCCATGATTTGCACGGTTCTCGGCTTCTTGATCCTGGTCTCTGTCGTGTCGGGGGCGCCCGCGGCGGAGAACGCGAAGAGCACACATCCCTGGCTGGGCGTACACGTCATGCTGACGAACGCCCGGCAGACGGAAGGATTGACGGACGCGGTGTCCGGCCTGGCCCAGGTCGGAATCAACGCTATCGTCGCGGAGATCAACTACGGGTTCCAGTATCAGTCGCATCCCGAGCTGGCGTCCGACAACGGCAGCAGCAAAGAGCAGATCGGCAAGCTGGTTGCCGAGTGCAGGAAGCACAAGATCCGCCTGATCCCGCAATTCCAGTGCCTGGGGCATCAGTCCTGGAGCAAGCACACGTTCACGCTCCTGACGAAGTACCCTCAGTTCGACGAGAGTCCCGGCCAGTATCCCGAGAACAAGGATATCTACTGCCGGAGCTGGTGCCCGCTGCACCCCGACGTCAATCCGATCGTTTTCAGTCTGATGGACGAGCTGATCGACGCCTTTCAGGCGGACGCCCTGCACGTGGGCATGGACGAGGTGTTCCTGATCGGCGAGGAGTCCTGTCCCCGCTGCAAGGGCAAGGACAGAGCGGAGCTGTTCGCCCATGCGGTCAACGACTATCACAAGCACCTGGTCGAGGACAAGAGGGTCGAGATGCTCATGTGGGGCGACCGCCTGATCGACTCGAACCAGATCCAGTACGGCACGTGGGAGGCGAGCGCCAACGGAACCGCCAGGGCGGTCGATCTGATCCCCAAGGACATCATCATCTGTGATTGGCACTACGAGCTGCGGGACGCCTATGAGTCGGTCTCGATGTTCATCGAGAAGGGCTTTCGCGTCTGGCCTTGCAGTTGGAAGAACGCGAAGGCGGCTAAGGCTCTGATCGACTACTCGCGGGCGCAAGCGAGTCCGCGAATGCTCGGTCATCTGAACACCACATGGGGCGCCGTACCGATGAAGGACCTGGCGACCTTCGAGCCGATACGACTTTCGACGGGCAGCCTCGCAGGAGGCGGCGCGACCGTCAATCGCTGACCGTTGGCTTTCCCGCCCGTCTCTGGAACAGCTCCAGCCAGCCGAGGGTCAGCGCGTCCGGGATTGTGTTTGACTGGCGGTATTCATCCGGCGTCTTGCCCCAATAGAAGCCGATCCATCCGGCGGCGAGGGTCCGGGATTTCTGAATGAACTCGTCGAGTTCGGCGGGGGAGCACTTCAAGGGAAAGGTCTCTTCGACAACGATCGGCTTGCCGATATTGTATGCGGCCAGTGCCGTGACCGCTTCGTCGATCTTGCCGGTCTCGGGGTAGAAGTGAACGCTCGTGAAATCGAGGTGCTCAGCCACGTCCTTTGAGTAGAACAGGGGCTTGGCCTGGGGGAACGTGAGGACCCACGGGATGACGCCGACCGTGATCAAGCGGCTGCTGTCCTGGCTCCGGATCGCTTTGGCGAGCCGGTTCACCCAGGCTTTGGCCACCTGCTCCCGCGTCCGGCCGGCGAGATCGAGTGAAATGCGCTGGACGAAGCAACTGCCCGCGAACTCGCCTGCGAGCCAGTCGGTCTCCTTCTTGTCACCAGGGAGGACGGGCTCATTCATCAGGTCGTAGCAGAAGACCGCGGGGCTCTGAGCACAACACGCCGCCACGGCCTCCCAGAAGCACGCCTGCACATCCCATCGGGTTTGCTCGGGCAATGCGTCATACCAGGCGGGGACGTCGGCCTTGTGATAGCAGGCGAGACCGGTCAGATCGATGTAGAGCTGTTCTCGTTCGGCCAGCCTGAGGAGCCTTTCCAACTGGTCCAACGACGCGGCATTCGGTTCTGAGGGACCCTGCATGAACCTGCCGACCTGAAGGTGGATGCGGACAACGTTCGCTCCGAGCTGTCTGATCTCTGCGAAGTCCGCTTCCACCTTGGGCCATTCTCTTCACCAGTAGTCTTCCATCAGCCGGCCGTTCTCGTCGTGGTCGTAGTTGAAGCCCCACGGCGTGTACCGGCCGCCGGTCTCCTTGATGAAGCTGCGTCCATCCAGGGACACGCGGATGCGTTCCATCGGAACCGCCGCGGATTGCAGGGGTTTGGCGGTCTGCTTGTAGGCGTCGAACAAGGCCGGAATGCCCGCCTGCTGTGAGTCTCCGCTGTGGACGACGACGCGGTAGCTCAGGGAGAGCTTCTCGCCCTTGGGCAGGTCGAGCTGGCCGCCTTCGAGCCAGTTCATCGGCGTGGGCGAGAAGAACCCGTAGTCGCGAGTGAACCACTTGGACGGATACCAGCGGTTGCCTGGGTGCTGGAAGATCGCGATGCCTTCCGTCACGCCGTTGCGGGCGCCGGAGTAGTCGCACCAGGGCGACGCGACGTTGAACGTGCCTTTTTCGCCTGTGTTGCCCTCGGCGTTGATCAGCGTGCCGCCCGCCGTGACGGCCAGTTCCGGCACGACGCGCGCCGAGAACAGCGAGTGATTCGTATTGAGGATGCGGACGTCGGTCAGCGGTTCGAGCGTAATCTGGAAGTCGATGAACCGCAGGCTCTCGCTCGGCGCGGTGATGACGATGGTCCGCCGGTCGCGGAGGATGGGTTCTTTGTCGGGCTGCTTCCACAGGCATTCGTCTGTGAGGACCACTTTGCCGCCTGACGACTCGACGATCTTCGGGCCTTGCGAGAGGATCTGACCTCGCGCGTTGACATCCTGCCAGTAGTTGCCGCCGTTGACGCGGTCGCAGCCGAAGAACAGCGAGTGGTGGTGCGGATAGGGCTCGGAGGTTTCGGTCGTGACCGTCTGGCCCGATGCCGGTCCCATGACCGGCCAGAAGTACGGGTACTTCTGCGAGTGGCTGAACTTGTAGCAGGTGAAGAGCTTCCCGTCTACCGTGACGACGATCTTGTCCGTCTCGATCTTCGCCTGCACGTCGGGTGACGCGGCCTGTACGCAGGTGACAACGACGATAGCCACCAGCAATGCCGCCACGAACAGGGTTGTTGAGTGTGTTGTTCGGATGCTCATATGTCCTCCTGTCTTTCTTGTCACAGGCGCCAGGGGCTCCGGATCGAGCGGCCGAGCAGGCGGTTGGCCGCGTCGTTGCCCTGGAATCGCTCGGTCTGAGGGTCCCAGGTGAGGGACTGGCCTACCTTGAATCCGATGATGCTCAGATGGCCCAGGGACGCGCCGCGATGCCCGATCTCCTCACTGCAACTGGGCTGGCGTCGGGTGCGGATGCAGTCGAACCAGTTCTCGTGGTGGTTGTTGTCGCCGATATTCACGTCGCGGGTCGTCAGTTTCATCCGGTCGAAAAGGTCGTCGGGACCGCCTTCGATCTGGCCTCCTGTGCTCAGCGAGGTGACCCAGCCCCGTTCGCCGACGAAGATGCCTCCGAAATTGCCCGCCAGACGGGCTGTCGCAGGCACCGCCTTGTACACGTCCTTCACCATGCCCCAGTGGTCTACGAGGTGCAGGAGCGTGCCGTTGGCGTATCGGCAGGTGAGCGTCGGGAACTGGCCGGAGTTCGGGGGGATAATTTCGACCGGGCCGCTGTTCTCCATGCCCAGCGCGTACTGGATGACATCCGCGGCGTGCGAGTGGTACCAGGTGATGGCGCCGGCGCCGAAAGCCTCATGGAAGCACCAGGGCACCACGCCGGGAACCGGGTTCCTGTGGTAGGCGCTGTTGTAGGGTTGCCAGGGGGCTGGACCCACCCAGAGGTCCCAGTCCAATCCGTCGGGCACGGGCTCGGCGGGCATCGCGAAGTTCTCGGGCACATACGAGTCCACACCGAGGCGGCTTCCGATCTTGCCCCAGAGGGTGAAGACCGATTTGACTTGGCCGAGCCCGCCGGATCGCACGAAGTTGCAGACCTCGCGGATTGTCGAGATGGAGCGGTATTGGGTCCCGGTCTGGAAGATCCGACCATACCGTCGGGCCACCTCGACCAACCGACGGCCCTCGTGGATAGTCACAGAGATCGGCTTCTCGCAATAGACGTCCTTGCCCGCTTCCATCGCATGGACCGATTGCATCGCGTGCCAATGGTCCGGCGTGGCGATCACGACCGCGTCGATATCCGGCCGTGCGAGTAGCTCGCGGTAGTCGTTATAGGCGGTGCAACCCTGGTATGTGCCGGCGGGGTTGCGGGCGGCATACGTCTGCTCGACGTGTTGTTTGCCCTCGTCCCGGCGCACACGATCCACGTCGCAGACGCCCAGCACCTGGATTTCCGGGTCTCCCGCGAGCCGGTGCAGATGCCCGCGTCCCATGCACCCGTTCCCGATCAGCCCCGCGGTAATGCGATTGCTCGGAGCAGTATTGTCCTGACTTGCCCATATCGAAGAAGGAACGACCCACGGGGCAGCAACCGCTCCCGACAAGCCGATGAACCTGCGACGCGTAATCTTCTCTGATCGTGTCATGGTTAACCTCCAGTCGCCATTCTCAGAGCCGTGTTGTTGACCAACTGAATGTGCTGAGCCGCTTTGGCCATCGAATCAACCCCACCGTCCGTCAATTCAACGTGGATCGCGATGGGATTGTCGGGGCCTCGCCGAAACACCTTGTCGAGGGGGGACCGGCCCTCTTTTTCCATAGCCTCCATTGTTTCTATCGCGGCTTTGTCCAAGGGAGCAGATTCCCTCAACGAGGGGTCCATGCGGAGTTGTTCGTCGTCGCTCACAGACATGCTGGCCCCCATCCTTCTGGCAAAGTCGAACACTTTCCGTTGCTCCGTTGGATCGGACGGGAATGGGTCCGTGCGATAGGTCAGCAGGCGAACACCGGCGGAGTCCAGTTTCAGACGGATTTGTTCGCGTTCTTTGCCGGTGAGCTGGTCGTCGAAGTCCTTCGGGATGTCACGACTGACCTTCTGCCGATTGCAGGCGCCGATGTACAGCACGCCGAGTTCCGCTGCCTTCTCGATGCTCTCGAAGAGAGTCAATCCTGCGGAAGGGGCTGGGGTGAGGCACACCCGCCAGCCGAGCTGTTCTTGTGCGCGGACGGCCGGGGTCAATCTGGCGCTCGGCGTCGTCGGAGCCGGCAGGTCGCCAAGGGCGAATTGGGTCGCCGCCAGGTAGAACTGGAGCATCTTGGGGTCCCAGAACACATAGGGGTTGTGGGCGAAGCCACAGTAGAAGACCCGTCCCCGGCCGTAGCCGCGGACCCAGGCCAGCGCGAAGTCGTTGTCGGCTCGTTCGAGCTTTCCGTAGCCGGGACCTTGCTGGAGGTCGGTCTTCTCCGTGTCGATGCTCAGGAGCACCCGCACGCGATCCCGCGAGTAGGGCTCGTGTACGCGGAAGAACTCGTCGCGGTAGTCGAAGCCCTGGCCGCCGAAGACTTGGTTCACCGGGTGTGTGGGGTCGTCGAGCTTGATGAAGACGTGCTCATCGGGGGCCCGATGATTTGCGCCGCGTGCGCCGATCATGAGGCCGAATTCGGGCCAGTCCTCGATTGCGCCGGGCCATTTCGTGAAGGCGACCGACGTGCCGTGCACGCCCATAAGCCCGCCGCCGGAGTAGACGAATTCGGCCAGGTTCTGGCGAAGCGTGGGGTCGTCGAAGCAGTTGCCGACGGTGTTGTTGAAGAACACCGCATCGAAATGCTTGAGGCTGTCGGACTCGAATACCGCAGGGTCCCGGCTGACGACCGTCTCGAATGCCCCGGTCCTGACGCCCATCAGGGTGAACGCGGTGTTCGCGGTGGCGATGGAGCCGTGTCCGCCGTAGCCGACGTTCAGGTCGAAGATCAGCAGCCGCCGGGGTTTACGCGGCGTGACGAATGCCTTTGCGGGGATCGCCGCTTCAATCCGTTTGAGGTCCTCGGGACTGGTCACGGCGGGCGGTTGTGCCGCGACGGATCGGATGCGTCGCAACGCGAGCAGGCCGACTGTGGCTGCGGCGCCGCCCAGGAAGAGCCGGCGACCAGGACTTGTTCCTTTGGGCAATACGCTCATTTGCCTGCCTCCTTCTGAGGGCTCTTTGCGTCCTCAACGACCGGCGCCGCCTGCTCCGGCGCTGTGATGCCCGGCGGCAGTTCGATGATCCGGATGTTGCGGAAGTGGATCGGCGCCCCCTCGGACTCCAGGCAGATGTAGCCTTTTTTGACGGACGCGTTGCGGATGCCGTTGACGAACTTGCCGTTCACGGACAGCTTGATGACGCCATCGACCGCGACGATCGTGTATTGGTTCCACTCGCCCTTGCCTTTGCAGCGATTCTCGGCGGATTTGCTGCGCGGGCCGCGGGGGTTGTCCGGCACGGTCGTGTTGCTGCCGGTCGGGAAGACCTCGCCGTGGACGTAGGCGTCGGTCTGGTTGTGCTGGACCGCCCACTCCAGTTCCAGGATCTGAATCTCCATGCCTGTGGGCAGCCGCTTTCCCTCCGGCACGGACCCCTCGCTCCAGACGAAGACGCCGGAATTGCCGCCGGCCGTCAGGTGCTTCCATTCCAGTTGCAGGATGAAGTTCTCATACTGGCGGTCCGTGCGGAGGACGCCGATGGGCTGGCCCGTACACATCAGCGTGCCGTCCTGGACGGTCCAGGTGTTCTCGGCGGTGTTGACGTTGACCCAGCCCGCGAGATCCTTGCCGTTGAACAGGTCTCGCACTTGCAAGAGGTCTGCGGCCCGCGCGGAATGACGCCCGCACAACAACGTCGCAGCAACGCACATCAGCAGTCTCAGTCGGCTCGTCATGATCGGACCTCCATCCTTCAGAATCGAGTCCTTGCCATCTGGCATCTACGTGCCCATTCGCCAGATGGTAAATCACAAATCGCAAATCGTCAATCTAACGTGCCCCTTGGGATTTGTCGATAAGTCCCCGGTGGCATAGTGCCCTGGAGATGCTCTGTGAACGATGGCGACCCGATAATCGCGTTCCTCGTGAAGGAGAAGGCGGTGTCTTCCGCCGAGATCGAGGCTCTCGCGGAGAAGTGCAAACAGACCGGAGAGAGTCTGCTGACGCTGCTCAAGCGCGAGAAACTGCTGGACGAGGAGCAGCTTGCGCGAGCGGTTGCCTCGGTCCACCAGTTCGAGTTCGTGAACCTGTCGCCCGAGATGATCGACCCGATCATCGCGCATCTGATCTCCCACGAGGTGGCCAATCGCTACGGCGCGATCCCGCTCAAACGGGAAGGCCAGCAGTTGGTTGTGGCGATGAGTGCGCCGCTGGACCTGCGGGCCCGCGACGAGATCGAGCTCAAGACGGGGTACCGCGTCGTCCCCGCGGCGGCGACCCCGCACGCGGTGCAGCAGGCGATTCACTATCATTTCGACGTCGCCAACGTCACGAAGCAGGCGATTGCCTCGATGCGTCTCAAGGGCGATCCCGGGCAGGACGCGGGCGCCGCCCACCAAGAGCCTGAGGGGCCGCTCGGGACCGGAGACGATCCAATCACCAAGCTGGTCGCGTCCATCATTCGAGGGGCGATCGACGCCCGGTCCAGCGACATCCACATCGAGCCGCAGACGAACGAGCTTCGCGTCCGATACCGCGTGGACGGCATGCTCCGTCGTGCGGTGGATGTCCCGCTCTCCGCCCAGGCCGAGGTGATCTCGCACATCAAGATCCTGGCCCAGATGGACATCTCCGAGAAGCGGATCCCCCAGGACGGGCACATCACGCTCCGTCACGAGGGGCAGGAATACGATCTTCGCGTGTCGTCGCTGCCCTCAGTGGGCGGCGAGAAGATCGTGCTGCGCATCCTCGACAAGAACGCGAGCCGCTGGTCGCTGGACCAGGTGGTGACCTCTCCGGACGACAACCGCAAGTTCCGCGAGCTGACGGCCAATCCGTACGGCATGCTCCTGCTCACCGGCCCGACCGGCAGCGGCAAGACCACCACGCTCTACTCGGTCCTGCAGCTCGTGAACACGCTCCAGCGGAACATCGTGACGGTCGAGGACCCGGTCGAGTACCGTCTGGGCGGCATCACGCAGGTCCAGATCAAACCCGCGGCCGGGCTGACCTTCGCCTCGGCGCTGCGGAGCATCCTGAGGCAGGACCCGGATATCATCCTGATCGGCGAGATCCGAGACCTGGAGACCGCGGAAATTGCGATTAGCGCCGCGCTGACGGGCCACCTGGTTCTGAGCACATTGCACACGAACGACGCGGCGGGGGCCGTGTCCCGACTGGTCAACATTGGGATTCCGCCGTTCCTGGTGGCCTCGGCCCTCCTGGGCGCCGTGGCGCAGCGGCTTGTCCGCGTGATCTGCCCGAGATGCAGGCAGGCGTGTGACCCCGAGCCGCACGAGCTGGATTTGCTCCGGGGCCGGATCGAGCCGGGGACCATGACCAGCCTGTCCCGCGGCCAAGGCTGTCCGTATTGCTATCGGACGGGCTACAAAGGCAGGAAAGCAATCTACGAGATCATGCCTGTCTCCCACGAGATCCGTCGGATGATTCTCGACGGCGCCGGCGACAGCCTGCTCAAGGAACAGGCGATCAAGGAAGGGATGAAGACGTTGCGGACCAATGCACTGGAGGAGGTGGTCCGCGGTTCGACGACCATTGAAGAGTTGACGCGCGTGGTGGATCTTAAGAGCGACTGATGGCCGCCTACGAATATACAGCACGGGACACGGCGGGCAACGAAGTCCGCAGCGTCTACACGAATGTCCAGAGCGTCCGGGCGCTGCGCAGCGAGCTCGTCAAGCTCGGATATGTCCTGGTCCAAGCCCGGCGGCAACGCGGGCCGTCGCGGGCTCGCGGCCGGGTTCGGCCGCGTGAGGTGGCCTCCTTTGCCTACAAATTCGGCGGTATGTGCTCCGCGGGTCTGTCCATCACGAGTTGCCTGCAGATCCTCGAACAGCAGGCGGAGAACGACGCGTTCAAGTCGATCCTGGCCGATGTTCGCCGGCGGGTGGAGTCGGGCTCCAGTCTCAAGACCGCCTTCGAGGAGCATCGCGGCGTCTTCTCGGATTTCTTCCTCGGCATGATCGACGCGGGCGAGTCTTCGGGCAAACTGACCCAGTCGCTCGACGCCAGCGCCCGATACCTGGAGAAGCGGGTCGAGCTTCAGGAGAAGACCCGGGCCGCGTTCGTATACCCGATGGTGGTGGGCCTGGTCTGCTCGCTCGTGGTGATTTCCCTGCTGATCTTCGTTGTGCCCATGTTCTCCCAACTGTACTCACGGCTGCACGTCGAACTGCCCGGCCCGACGCGGACGCTGGTTGCCGTGAGCACCGTGCTGCGGACGAAGTGGTGGCTGGTTCTCCCGACGATCGCAGGTCTCGTGCTGGGGACGCGACGCCTGCTGAAGAACCCGCGGGCGCGGATTCAGTGGGACCGATGGAAGATGCAGATGCCCTTGATCGGCTCGTTGAGCCGCCTGATTCTCGTCTCGCAGTTCATCCGTACGTTCGGCATGTTGATCTCTGTGGGCGTCCCGATCATCGACGCCCTGGAGGCGGCAGGCCAGGTGGCCCGAAACGAGGAGATGTCCCGCATCACGGCCGAGCTGCAGCAGGCGATTCGGACAGGACACCCGGTCGCCCAGTCGTTCCGAACGCACGCGGTCTTCCCGCCGATGGTGATTCAGCTCGTGGCCTCCGGCGAGGAGGCGGGGGTTCTCCCCGAGATGCTTGCCAAGGCTGCGGATCTCCTGGACAAGGACGCCGACCGTCTGGCTGCTTCCCTTCTGGTGAAGCTCGAGCCCGCGCTGACTATTGTCATGGGTTTGGTTATCGGTCTGATCCTGATGGGCGTGTACTTGCCCATGTTCGATTACATGGCCTGTTTGAAATGACCCCGGCGGGGGAGCGGTAAAGTCCTGCGGGCTTCCTGCCGATAGGAGTCCTGATCTCTCAAGGTGAACGAAACTGTAAGGAGGATAGATAGAATGTACGGCAAAAAAGCGTTTACGCTGGTGGAGCTTCTGGTCGTGGTGATGATCCTTGGGGCGTTGGCCGCGATTGCGGTGCCGCGGATGATCAGCGGGGCCACCAACGCGAAGATCAACGCGTGCGAGACGAATGTGGACCTGATCAATTCCCAGATCGAGCTGTACTACGCGGACGAGGGGGCTTGGCCCCGCCGGCTCACCGAGGTGACGACCGATCCGAATTACTTCCCGGACGGTGTTCCGACGTGCCCGTTCGGAACCCCCTACAAGTACAGCACGACGACGCACCGCGTTGCGAGCCATGCCCATTGATTTGCCGGCGGACAGTCGGATTCAACACGAACTATGAGACGGATGGCTGCGCAGCGCGGCCATCCGTCCTCTTATTCATGGACAGTCTCATGAGTGAACTTTCGCACTTTTTGATCGGGTAATGTGGATGTGGTATCAAGAGAAAC
>DAOQWL010000103.1:0-16978 GCA_035342095.1 Sedimentisphaerales bacterium
TCCATGATGGTTCTCCAACCCCAACCCCAATAGGGGTTACTCTCCAAGCCCACCAGACCGCCCACGCTGGACGCGCCACGGACGACGCCGCTGCTATAACACCGAATCACGGAACCGCCGACGTTGGCCCCTGCCAGCGCGCCGATCTCCGTGCCTGAGCCTGTGATATCGGCGTCCACGACGCCGAGGTCCGTGACCTGGGCCCCATATCCCAACTGGCCGAACAGGCCCAGATAGTCCCCGCCCTCGATTGTCAGGTGCGAAATCGTATGCCCCTGGCCGTCGAGCACGCCCGCAAAAAAAGGCCCGGTGAAGACAGGACTGGGCGGAGCACCCCGAGACACCCGGATCACGTCGCAAGGATCCGTATCCGGTGCAATGACGGCCTTGTCGAAGACCTTCCCGCCGGGCAGATTGGGGTCCAGGTCGATGTCGGCGGTCAGGACAAAGTGCTTGTCGTAGTCGTTAGGGTCCTCGCCCAAGGCGATCAGATCGGCCGCCGTGGCGATCTGGTAGGGATCGTTCGGCTCTCCCGTCCCGCCGCTGTATTGGGCATTTACAGCCGGGGCCAGCAGACACATCGTCAAGGTTAGAAGTAGCGTTCTCATGGTCTCCAATCCTCCATCATCAGCGTTCATCGCTGTTCATCAGCGGTTCCGTCGGAATCGACTCCCATCTCGCCCAGTTCCCACCACAACCGGGGATAATCCTGGCCTTCGAGAATCCACCAGAGGTCCGCCGTCCCGTTGGCTGTCTCGCCGATGAAGTCCCACCCGGCATCCAGGAAGGTGCTGGCCGTCTGCATTTCGGCTGTGGTTCTGCCTGCGCCGCCGGCGCTCGTGGCTTGGCCTGAGGTTTCGGTGTCCCAGAAGCTCTCGCTCACAACTCCTTCGCCTTCAATTGCCGACCAGTCATAATAACCACTATAGTGGTTTGACCCCACTAGGCCGCCGACATACTCGGAACCACTAACAGTGCCGCAGCTGTAACACCGGTTGACACGCCCAAGCAAGGGCCTGCCTTGGAATAAGAAATGATTTGCACCGACCAGCCCACCCACAGAAGTGTCTCCCCTGACTATACACATGGCGTAACAGTCGGTTACCTCCCAGCCATTTCTGCCCACGAGGCCACCGACGTCAGATTCTCCCACGACTGTACCGGTGCTACAGCAGTAAGTCACAACATCGGCGTTCATCCCGACTAATCCGCCGACACTGGTATTGCCGCTGATCGCCCCCGTGCTGTAGCACTGGGTCACTGGGCCCCCGGGATTGTACCCCACCAGCCCGCCGATGTCGGAATCGCCGCTGACTGCCGCCGTGCTGTAGGACTGGGCCACTTTGCCTTCCCAGTTCCTGCCCACCAGTCCACCGACACACGCACCGCCAGCGATCGCGCCACTACTGGAGCACTGGGTTACTTCACCCCAGGACTTGAGCCCCACCAGCCCACCGACGTACTTGCCGGTTCCGTTGATCTCTAATGCCTCCAGCCCCAGATTCGAGACGCTCCCTGCAAAGCCCAATTGCCCGAGTAGGCCCAAGTAACTCTCACCCTTGATCGTCAAATGCGATATCGTGCGATCGTTGCCATCAAAGACTCCTGTGAAGGCCGGAATCACCGCCTGTTGGAAGACTTTCCGTCCTGGTAGGTTCGGGTCCAGATCGATGTCGGCGATAAGAACGAAGTGTGCGTCCCAGAGGATACTCGCCCTGCTCAAAAGTATTAGTTGGTTGGCGGTTTCAATCCGGTAGGGGCCGTCGGTGGTGCCGCCTCCTTGCAGCCAGTCGATGTCAGGTTCGGGGATGACATCCCCCGGCGTTCCCTCCCAAGCAAGTCTAGGATAGTCATGGCCAGGATCAAGAACCCAGTTGGGGTCGCGGCAAAAGCCGTTTAGGCCAAGCATGTAAGGGTCCATCATCTCGGCCGTGGTCAGGCCCACACCGGCGTCACCTCTCAAGACTCCGGAGGTCTCTACATCCCATACACTGTACTTAACACGTCCAGGGGAGCTGCCGCCTACCAGTCCACCGTAACGTGAGTTCCCACTTACTCTGGCGCTGCTGTAGCATGAGGTGATGCTACCGTTGTTCCCGCCGACGAGGGTACCAATGAACTGAGATTCTTCAATGGAAGTTCCACTGACGGTGCCGGCGGCGTAACAACTCACGATGCGCCCGCTTTGATTCCAGCCCACTAATCCACCGACCACATTGCTTCCAGCGACCCTGGCGATGCTATAGCATTGTGTCACAATGCCAGCCCCGTTATACCCGACAAGCCCTCCGACACGCGGAGCCCCGTCAGTGCCACTGACCACACCTGTACTGTAACATCGGGTCAAAGAACCGTGTCTGTTGTACCCCACCAATCCCCCTTTGTACTCACCCGATCTGGTTATGTTGACATCTACTACCCCCAAGTCCTTCACCTCACTCAGAGACGGGTGCTTTCCTAATTGGCCAAACAAGCCTATATATACCTTGAAATACCCACCACTTCTAATCGTCAGATGCGAAACAACATGTCCGTCACCATCGAAAATACCCGTGAAGGGCAATTTCGAATCCGGCGCGATGACGGCCCTGTCGAAGACCTTGCGGCCGGGGAGGTTCGGGTCCATGTCGATGTCGGCGGTCAGGATGAAGTGCTTGTTGTAGTCTTCGGGCGTCTCGCCGAGGGCGATCAGATCGGCGGCCGTGGCGATCTGGTACGGGTCGTTCGGCTCCCCTGTCCCCCCGCTGTACTGGGCGCTGGCGGGAAGACCGATAAGACAGGTCGCGATCAGGAAAGGGATCGTCCGCAGGGTTTTCGCATGTCTCGACCGCATCATCTTCTGTCCTCCGCCCCCCATAGTCCGGATTACGCGGGGACCGTCAGGCGCTTCGGCGGTCTCACTGTGCCGACAGACATGACGCTATCGGCTCTCCGTTTGTCATGGACAGTATAGCCGATCATCGCCACGAAGGTCAATCCGAAGATCTGGACCGAGGCAGTAAACGAGTCCACCATCGGGGCTGTTGTTCCCATCCTGTTATCGGCCCCCAAAGGCAATCGCCACAATCGGCACGGAAGCATTCCCCGACAAATCGCTCGCAGACCCTACTCTCGACAAACCCGCACTCCATTCGATGTTTTCTGATCTCCGATGCACGTCCCGCCGCTGAAAATGGCTTCAATAGGCTTTATTCTCACGTCGCGGTCTGCTATAATAACGACATGGTTTCGGAACCACATGCCCATAAGAAGTTTTGACGGAGGAGGATGCAATGGACGAAGCCAGTCTCGAAGGCGCGTTGAACGAATTGGCCAAACAATTCGGAGAAGGCGTCGATCTCAATCAGGCCAAACTGGCCGACCTCGCCAAGCAAGCCGAGGCCAATCGCAAGCAGCTACAGAAGAGCATCAGCACACTCCAGGAGTTATTGGACTACCTGCGGGTCTGCATCAAGTACCAGGCGTTCGATCTGGAGGCCACCCGGCGGGAGAACACCTACCTGCGGAAGCTCCTGGAGGAAAACCCCCGCAGCGAAGAGGGGTAAGCCGCTGGAGGCGGCGAATCCGTCGCACGACTGGGCATGATCCAGGCGGTTCCGAAACGCCTGTCGTCGCGGATCAGCTCGATCTGTTTCACCATCTGGGGGGTGTTCCTGACCACAGCAGGCGGATCGGCTCACATCGGAATCGGTCTTCCTGCGAAAGTACCGCTGGACTCTGAGGTTACGTTTTTGCCGGCACCTGGGGGAAAGTTTCCAAAGGATTTTGCCGATACCTGAATATCGGGGGTGGAGCCCCGTCCGATTGACGAACACGGAGGTCATCTGCGTCATATAAGTATCGGTCGTACGATGTAAGCAGTCCCATTTTCTTCGTGCAGGAGTGAAATAACATCCCGTGCCCGAGCGACTGAGTTGACAACGCAACGGGATCATGGGATAAGAGAAGCACCTTCGGAAAACCGGGTAATGTGAGACCGTATCGACAAGGGGATACCGGCATTCTTTGGAGTGGGTCATAGACGAAATGTTTGAGCGATTCACAGACCGAGCAAGAAAGGTGATGGCGCTGGCGAATCAGGAAGCCCAGCGATTCAATCACGAATACATCGGGACCGAGCACATCCTGTTGGGCTTGGTGAAAGAAGGCAGCGGCGTCGGCGCCACGGTTCTCAAGAACCTGGACGTGGACATCAAGAAGCTCCGCCTGGAAGTGGAGAAACTGGTCAAGAGCGGCCCGGACATGGTCACCATGGGCAAGCTCCCCCAGACGCCGCGAGCCAAGAAAGTCATCGAGTACGCCATCGAGGAGGCGCGGGCCCTCAACCATAACTACGTGGGCACCGAGCACATCCTGCTGGGCCTGCTTCGCGAGAGCGAAGGGATCGCGGCCCAGGTGCTGATGAACCTGGGCCTGAAGCTCGAAGACGTCCGCCAGGAGGTCCTCAACCTGCTCGGGGCCGGCGTCGAAGACGCGCCGAACGATCTCGGGCTCAAGATGCCGCCGGGGGCAGCGGGTCGCAAGACCAAGAGCAAGACCCCCGCTCTCGACAGCTTCGGTCGGGACCTGACCCAACTGGCGATCAACAACGAGCTGGACCCGGTCATCGGACGGGCAAGAGAGATCGAGCGACTGATTCAGATCCTGTGCCGGCGCACGAAGAACAACCCCGTCCTGCTGGGTGAAGCCGGCGTCGGCAAGACCGCCATCGTCGAAGGACTCAGCCAGCAGATCATCAATAAGCAGGTCCCCGAGATCCTCAAGGAGAAACGCATCGTCGTGCTCGACTTGGCGATGATGGTCGCCGGGACGAAGTATCGCGGGCAGTTCGAGGAGCGGATCAAGGCGGTCATCAACGAGGTCCGTCGCGCCACGAACGTCATCCTGTTCGTGGATGAGCTGCACACGCTCGTCGGCGCAGGCGGCGCCGAGGGCGCCATCGACGCATCGAACGTCCTGAAGCCGGCGCTGGCCCGAGGCGAGGTCCAGTGCATCGGCGCAACGACGCTCGACGAGTACCGCAAGTACATCGAGAAGGACGGCGCTCTGGAGCGCCGGTTCCAGACGATTATCGTCGAGCCGCCCTCCAAGGAGGAGACCTTCGAGATCCTCCGCGGCTTGCAGGATCGCTACGAGGCGCACCATCGGGTGCGATTCACGAACGAGGCCCTCTTCCAGGCGGTCGAGCTCTCGACCCGATACATCACCGGCCGGTGTCTTCCGGACAAGGCCATCGACGTAATGGACGAGGCAGGCGCCCGTGTTCGGCTCAAGAACATGACACCCCCGCCGGACCTGACCAAAATCGAATCGCGAATCGAGGAGCTGCAACGCGAGAAGGACGAAGCCGTCCGCAATGCGGACTACGAACGCGCCGCGTCCCTGAGAGACGAGGCCCAGCAGCTCATCGAGGAGAAGACCCAGCTCCAGAAGAGCTGGTACGAGCAGAACAAGGAAACCACCGGCGTCGTCGATACGGAGATCATCGCCGAGGTGGTCAGCAATATCACAGGCGTGCCCCTGACGAAGCTCGAGAAGAAAGAGACCCAGCGGCTGCTGGAGCTCGAGAACGAGCTGCACAAGACGGTCGTCTCCCAGCACGACGCGATCACAGCGGTCGCCAAAGCGGTGCGTCGAAGCCGCAGCGGCATGAAGGACCCGAACCGCCCGATGGGCTGCTTCATCTTCCTCGGACCCAGCGGCGTCGGCAAGACCCTGCTGGCCCAGGCGCTGGCCGAGTTCATGTTCAACGACCGCAACGCGCTGGTCCGCCTGGACATGAGCGAGTTCATGGAGAAGCACAACGTCAGCCGGCTCGTCGGCGCCCCTCCGGGCTACGTCGGCTACGAGGAAGGCGGCCAGCTCACCGAGCGAATCCGCCGACGGCCCTATGCGGTCCTGCTCCTCGACGAAATCGAGAAGGCCCATCCGGACGTCTACAACATGCTGCTGCAGATCATGGACGAGGGACGCCTGACCGACAGCTTCGGACGCAGCATCGACTTCAAGAACGTCGTGCTCATCATGACCAGCAACATCGGCGCCGAGCTGATCAAGAACCAGGGCGGGTTCGGCTTCGGCAAGAAGTCGCCCGAGCACAGCTACGAGAAAATGAAGGACATCCTCTCGAAGGAAGTGGAACGCCACTTCCGGCCGGAGTTCCTCAACCGCGTCGATGACACGATCGTCTTCCACCCGCTCAATCGCGACGACCTTCAGACCATCGTCGATTACGAGCTGAACAAAGTCTTCAAGCGGCTCACCGAGCACGGGCTCAAGCTCGAACTGACGCCCGCGACGCGGGAGTTCCTCATCGACAAAGGGTACAACCCCGAGTTCGGAGCGAGACCGCTGCGTCGGGCCATCGAGCACTACATCGAGGACCCGCTCTCCGAGGCGGTCCTGGCCGGCCAGTTCAAGGGCAAGAACCGCGTCAAGATCGACGTCCAGGATGAGGAACACCTGAAGTTCGACGGCGAGGAGATCCCTGAGCCCGAGAAGGCCGGCAAGGAAGCCGTCCCGTCCACGTGACTTCAAGGCCGATTCGGCCCCCATGAGGATTCAACAGGCCGTGCGTCAGACAACTGACGCACGGCCTTCTCTGTTTCGTCACTGCCGGGGAACGAGCTTCCCTTCACGAACCCAGGGAACCGACCGCTTCCACGTGTGCTGCTGCCGTCCTACTTGACGTACACCCGGTTGCCCTCGACGCGCAGCCGGCCTTCGATGAACAGCTTGATCGCCTCGGGAAACGCGAGACACTCCTGCTCGAAGACGCGATCCGCCAGCGTGTCGGCCGTGTCGTCGTCCAGCACGGGACAGGTCCGCTGCACGATGATCGGGCCGCGGTCGTACTCGTTGGTGCAGAAGTGTACGGTGCAGCCGCTGACCTTGCAGCCGGCAGCCAGGACCGCTTCATGGACGTGATGGCCCCACATGCCCTGGCCGCCGAAACTGGGCAGCAGCGCCGGGTGGATGTTCATCACGCAGTTCTCATATCGCGGCGGGATCTTCCACAGGCACAACCAGCCTCCCTGGACGACGAGATCGACGCCGGCGGCTGTGAGTTCCTCTTCGAGACGGGCACTGAATGCATCGATGTCCGGGAAGTCCTTCCTGCGGGCGATCTTCACGGGAAACCCCGCATTGCGAGCCCGCTCGACGCCCGCGACGGTCGAGAGGGAACTGATAACCACGGCGACCCGGGCATTCAGCTCGCCTCGCTGGATGCACTCATGGATGTTCAGGAGGGTCCGCCCCCCGCCGCTGATGAGGACGCCCAGACGCAGCGTCTTGCGGTTGGCATCATCATGGGCGTTCACAATGATACCGTGAGGCGTTTCCGTAGCATGGGCGTGCCGCCCATCAGTAGCACGGGCATCTTGCCCGTGGCAATGCAGAGGGGAGGCACCCTTGATACTCACGGGCAAGAGGCCCGCGCTGCGATTCCCTTCCTCGATATCGTGGCCGGCGTCCAATGCCTGGTTTACCAGCCGGTCGGCCTCCTTGTTGTTGTCTCGCGTGACATGTACCACCCTGCAGCTCCCGAATCCCCGACGCAGCTCGCTGACCTGCTCGAACAGCGGGCGGATCAGGTCGCTCTTGACCTTGTATGCCCCCTGGAGATGGCGGACCATCAGCTCGCTGTCCGTATAGACCGTCACCTCCGTGGCGCCGAGGTCATTGGCCGCTTCCAGGGCTCGGATCAAGGCGGTGTACTCGGCGACGTTGTTGGTTGCCTCGCCAAGAAAGAAGGCTTTGGCAAGCCGTCGCTTGCCGGTGTCGTCGGCAAGCACAAATCCGGACGCCGCCGGTCCCGGGTTTCCCCGGCTGCCGCCGTCGGTGTGCACGACCACTTTCATACTTGCATCTGGGCGTTGGTGAGAACCAGGATTCTCGTGCAGTTCGGGCAGCGGATGAGTTCGTCGCGGGTCATCAGCAGGTTGACGCTCTCGATGGTGATGCCCATGAAGCAGCCGCCGCAGCTATAGGCGGCATTGCGACCTTCCTGCTCCTCGACCTGAGCGACGGCTTCTCCGTCGTACGTCTCCGCCACACGCTTGAAGACTTTCAGCGGTTCCGCCGGGATCTCCTTGGCTACCGTGTTCCACTCCGCCTGGATCTTGGCGATCTCGGCTTCATGCTCCACCGCCGAAGCATCCGTCGTCTTGCGTGTCTGCTCGAGCTGCTGCTTCTGCGCCTCGATCTGTTTGCGGATGGTTTCGCATTCCGCTTCATCCGCCTCGACCGCTTTCATCAGCTCCAGGATCTGGGTCTCCAGCTTGGAGTTGTCCGCCCGCGTCGTGTTCAACTGCGTCAAGACAGCCGCGTACTCCTTGTTGCTCTTGGCGGTGTTCAGCGCAGCCCGAAGCTTGCTGACCTCCTCGTCCCGGACCTTGAGCTCCAGCTCCAGCCGGCTCGACTGCACCTTCGTCAGTTGCAGCTCCTCTTTCTTGGCTTCGAGCGCGTTCTGCAGGCTCCGAACCTGATTCTCCTGAATGATGACGTTTCTTCTGCTGCGGGAAAGCTTGGCCTTAGCAGCCCGCAGACGATTCTCCACACTCTGAAGTTTGATCAGGCCATGTAATATGGGTCCCATGTATTCTCCTCATGGAGCGGGTCGGCGAACCCTCGTCGCCCCACCCGGTTCCATAATCCTGAACCGCATATTATCGGGGGCTATGCCGCTGTCCGCAACAAAAAATCGCGTGCGGTCCGGATATATTTTCCACGACACGGACCCGTCCCGAGGGCCGCGTGTCTGTGCCGTAGACGATCCCCGCGGAATCTGCTAGATCTATGGCCATGAAAGACTTGCTCAGACAACTGATTCGGGCGGACTCGACGCCGGGCAAAGGCGAAGCAATGGCCGCCGAAGTCGTCGCGACGTACTTCAGACGACGCGGGATCGACTGCCGTCTCGACCAGTGGGACGGGAACCGAAGCAACGTGATCGCCCACGTCAAGACGGCGGGCGAGCGACCCGCCCTGCTGTTCGTCTGTCATCTCGACGTGGTCGGTCCCGGCGAAGAGGACTGGGAGCACCCGCCGTTCGCGGCCGTGGAAGAGAACGGCCGAATCTACGGCCGCGGAACCACCGACATGAAGGGCGGCATCGCGGTGGCCGCCGCGGCGATCTGCGACGTCGTCCGGTCCCAGACCCCCCTGCGGGGCGACATCGTCTTCGCCGCCACCGCCGGCGAGGAGACCGACAGCGCGGGGGTCCTGCGGTTCATGCAGGACCGCGACGGGCTGCCTCCGCTGGCCGGCATCATCGTGCCTGAGCCGACCGACTTTGCTGTCGTGACGGCCCATCGCGGCCTGTTTTGGCTCAAGATCACCACGAAGGGCAAGGCGGTCCACGGCTCCATGCCCGAGCGCGGCGTCAACGCCATCGGCTCGATGAAACGGGTGCTCGACGAACTGGAGCGGTACCACGTCCAGGCCGAGCCGCATCCGTTGCTGGGAAACTGCTCGATGAGCATCAACACGATCTCGGGCGGCGAGGCGATGAACATCGTGCCCGACCGCTGCACCCTCGGCGTGGACATCCGCACGCTCCCGGGACAGGATCACGAAGCGATCCGCTACGACTTCGAGCAATTGCTCGCCCGGCTCAAGACCAGCGTGCCCCAGTTCGATGCAGAGCTGGCCATCGACCGCTCCGCCGCCGCGATCGAGACCGATCCTGACTGCGAATTCGTCAAGAGGTTCTGCTCGGCGATCGGCGTCGATCTGACTAACGTGGTGGGCTTCACCACCGACGCGTCCCACCTGGCGCCGCTCGGGGCCCCCATCGTGATCTGCGGACCCGGAAAACCCAAGATGTGCCACCAGGTCGACGAGCACATCGAGGTCGGGGACCTCCGCGCCGGCGTGGAACTGTTCGCCAACGTGATCCGCACGTTCCTGACCTGATCGCGAGAAATGTGATCGTTCTTTCGATTCTTGTCGATATTGGGACTTGACATCCGCTGTCGGGTTCTGTAGGATAGCGGTGTATTCGTTGATTGTGCGGGTTTTTCTCATGGTTCGATTCAGGGACAACAGGCATAAGCACTCGATGCGTCACGCTGTGATGACGCAGATTCTGTGCCTGCACGCCGCCGCCGGTTACGCTGCCATCGTAAAGGTAGCCTCGGCAAAGGAGGCAGCTCCCTAAAAGGACCACGTAACCAGCCGTGTTACCCAAAAAGCCTTTCAGGGAGCATGAGACCCTGAAAGGCTTTTTTTTTATTTCCACCCGACCAGCAGAGCGATGGGCTCTGCGAGGATGTAGGAGGTATGCTCGATGACAAACAAGAAGGAAACGAATGATGAGGTTGGTCGCCAAGACGGCTCCGGGAAGGTCGCCCGAGGGCCCGCATGGCAGTATAACGAAATGAAACCGAGCGGCGTGAACTACAACGACGCCCGGCTCGCCGAGAACTACGACACGCGGCACACGCAGTTCCGAGACTACAGGCGCGAGGCCGAACAGATCATGACGGCGCTCGGGCTGGGCGCGTCGGCCACGGTGATCGATATGGGTTGCGGGACCGGCGCGTTCGCCCTCCACGCGGCCCGGCGCTATCGCAAGATCCACGCGGTGGACGTCTCGGAGGCGATGCTGGATCTTGCCCGCGCGAAGGCCCAAGAGGCCCAGTTGACCAACATCGAATTCCATCACGGCGGCTTCCTCACCTACGAGCATCGGGCCGAGCCCGCGGACGGCATCGTGTCCACGGTGGCCTTGCACCACTTGCCCGACTTCTGGAAATGCGTCGGCCTGTACCGCCTGGCACGGATGCTCAAGCCGGGAGGTCGTCTCTACCTCTTCGACGTCGTATTCTCCTTTGAAATCGAGCGATACGAAACCGCCATCGCACAATTCGTCAGCACGATGAGCGAGAGCATGGGGCCGACCGGACGGGCCGAACCCGAGACGCACGTGCGCGACGAGTACAGCACATGCCACTGGATCATGGAGGGCATGCTGGAGAGAGCGGGCCTGAAGATCGATACCATCACCTACATAAACGAGTTTCTTGCGGGGTACCTATGTACGAGAAGAACAGACTGAGTGCCGATCCCGTCCTTGACCGACGCGGTGCGACCGCTACGCTGATCCGAGAACGCCTGTCTCGCGAGGTCCCATGGGCCGGACAGAACGGGGAACAGACCATGACCAAGCGAAATCAGCCGGCGCTTCGCAGGTTCCGCGGAAGCGACCTGTTCGCCGTCAAGTCCCTGGTGCATCGGACCATCGCGGTCTGCTATCCAGGCCATTATTGCATGGAGGCGGTCCGGTTCTTCGCCAATTACCACGACGAACAGGCGATTCTGCGGGACGCGGTGGACGGCTGCGTGCTCGTGCTGGACAAGTCCGGACGAATCTTCGGGACCGGCACGCTGGTCGGTGACGAAATCAAGCGGGTCTTCGTGGAACCCGGCCTGCAAAGGCACGGCCTGGGCCGGCTCATCATGCGACAGCTTGAGGAAAAGGCCACAGCTTGCGGCATCGAGACCGTCCGACTCGATGCCTCGCTGCCCGCCAAAGCGTTCTACGACAGCCTCGGGTACGTCACGGTCGAGTCCGCGTCCCTCCGCGTGGAGAACGGCCGGCGTCTGGACTTCTTCAGAATGCAGAAACTGCTGGAGAAAACGCCATGAGTCCGTTGTATGCATCGAGGATGGGGACGATCCCCAGGTCCTTCGTCCGCGAGATCCTGAAGGTGACACAGAACTCGGAGATCATTTCGTTTGCAGGCGGGTTGCCGAACCCAAGGCTGTTTCCCGTACAGGAAATCGCCGAGGCGGCCGTGAACGCTTTGGCCGGAACCGACGGATCATCGCTGCAGTACGGCCCGACCGAGGGCTACACCCCTCTGCGGGAGTACATTGCCCAGCGATACCGCCGGAACGGGGGACTGAATGTGACTGCCGACGAGATTCTGATCACCAACGGCTCGCAGCAGGGTCTGGACCTGATCGGCAAGGCATTCATCAACAGGCAAGACGCGATAGCGATCGAGCAGCCCGGTTATCTGGGCGCGATCCAGGCATTCTCGGCGTATGAGCCCCAGTTTCACGCCGTGCCTCTGCTCGAGGACGGTGTGGACATCGAACGACTGACCGAGGTTCTTCAAATGCACCGCGTCAAGTTCTTCCATACGGTGATCAATTTCCAGAACCCCTCGGGCATCAGTTACTCCGAAGGCAAACGGGCAGCGTTGGCGGGTGTTCTCCAGCGGTGCGACACGCTCGTCGTGGAGGACGATCCGTACAAAGAGCTGTGTTTCGAGGGCGAGGCAAGACCCTCGATGCGGAAGTGGCTGGGCGACCGGGCTGTGCTGTTGGGGTCGTTCTCGAAGATCGTGGCGCCGGGGCTTCGCATGGGCTGGGTCTGCGCCGCGCGCGAAATCCTGGAGAAGCTCATCGTAGCCAAGCAGGCCAGCGACCTGCATTCGAATTCGTTCTGCCAACAGATGCTCTATCAGTATCTGGTCCGCCACGACATCGACCTGCACATCGCCACGCTCCGAGCGGCGTACAAGCGACAAAAGGACGCCATGCTGGCGGCCATCGACGCACACTTCCCCGCCGAGGTCCATGTCACCCATCCCGAAGGGGGCATGTTCGTGTGGGCCACGCTGCCGCCGCGGCTGTCGGCGATGGAGCTGTTCGAGCATGCCGCTCGGGAAAAGGTCGTCTTCGTTCCGGGCAGACCCTTCTTCGTCGACGGCGGCGGCACGCACAACATGAGACTGAACTTCTCGAACGCTGATGAGGACAAGATCGAGGAAGGAATCGCCCGACTGGGCCGGACCATCACAAAGCTGCTGAACCGCACAGGAGGATCGCCATGGAAGGACTGACATTCCACATTGTGGATGTGTTTGCCGAACAGAAGTACGCCGGGAACCAGTTGGCCGTGATCCGCAACGCGCAGGGACTGGCGAGCGGCCAAATGCAGAAGATCGCGAAGGAGATGGGATTCTCCGAAACAACGTTCATCCTGTCGGAGACCCCTCGCGACGGGGGCTACGATGTGCGGATCTTCACACCTGGTGCGGAGGTGCCCTTCGCGGGACACCCGACGCTCGGGACCGCGTACATCATCCGACACGAGATCCTCGGCAAACCGGCCGACCGCGTGAACCTCAATCTCAGGGTCGGCCAGATCCCTGTCGAATTCGAACCCCAATCCGACGGCAAGGACATCCTGTGGATGACGCCGAAAGAGGCGACTTTCCACGAGGTGTTCCAGGCGAAGGAAGTCGCCCCCCTGCTGGGAATCAAGACCGAGGACATCGACACGGATTGCCCGATCGAGGTGGTGACCACGGGTTTGCCGTTCGTGTTCGTTCCGCTGCGAAGTCTCGAAGCGGTCAGACGAGCCGCCGTGGTCAAGGACCGGTGGCTCGACTGGGTGAAGGACCGCCAAGCGAAGATGGTGTTTCTCTTCTGCCGTCAGACGGTGGAGAGTGGGAACCACATTCACGCCAGGATGTTCGGGGACTACTACGGCGTCCCGGAAGACCCCGCCACCGGCAGCGCCAACAGTTGCTTCGCCGCGTACCTGGTCAAGCACCATTACTTCGGCAGCGACAGGATTGACATCTGCGTCGAGCAGGGTTACGAGATGGGCCGGCCGTCGAGGGTCTATTTGAGGGCACAAGAGAGCGGCAGGAAGACCGCCGTCAAGGTTGGCGGAAGAGTATTCGCCGTCGCGAAAGGAAGTCTGTTATGACGATTGAGGAGACAACCAAAGGTCTTGCACGCGGCCTCGGAGCCGATCTCTGCGGCATCGCACCGGTCGAACGATTTGACGGCGCTCCCGCGGGCTTCCGGCCGCAGGATGTCTTTCCACAGGCGAAGTCCGCCGTCGTTGTAGCCAAGCGTGTGCCGGAGGGCCCCCTCCATGCCGTCGGCGCGATCCCCTACACGACCACCTGCAACATGATCCTGATGCAAGTCACTCCTCTGGTGGTCTCGCTCTGTTCTGCCATCGAGCGACAGGCCGGCGTGCAGGCGGTGCCGGTTCCGAGCGAACCCTATGAGTACTGGGACGCGGAGAAATGCGAAGGCCGAGGTCTGCTGTCACTCAAACACGCCGGATGACTGGCCGGGCTCGGTGTCATCACAGCCAATTCCCTGCTCACCAACGAACGCTACGGAAACCGCATCTGTCTTGGCGCATTGCTGTTGGATGCCGACCTCAGGGGAGATGCCATCGCAGAACGCAACTACCACTGCGATGAGTGCCGCCGCTGCGTCGATTCGTGTCCCGTCCACGCGATCGACCGCGGCGTCGTGAATCAAAAGCTCTGCAGAAAGAACTGCGGAGGCAGAACCGCAAAAGGCGATTTGCTGTACGTGTGCAATACATGCAGGCGCGTGTGCCCGAACGGCGCCGGCGCAACTCGACGTGAAGCTCCGGTTCAGGCAATGGTTGAAGAAACCCGGCGGATTGGGTATAACTATCCGGCCGAACACGGAGCTTGAAGACACTCGAAGATACGAAATGGGAACTCTGATGACTGTGCATTTCAAGAAGTACCACGGGCTGGGCAACGATTATCTGGTGATCGATCCGAGCGTCTTCGACGTCGCGATGACGCAAGTGAATATCCGTCTGATCTGCGACCGCAATTTCGGCGTCGGCTCGGACGGCATTCTGTACGGCCCGACATTCGACGGCGACCTGCCGGTCCTGCGGATCTTCAACCCCGACGGCAGCGAGGCGGAGAAGAGCGGCAACGGCCTGCGGATCTTCGCCAAGTACCTGTTTGAGAAGCGGTACGTCCGCTCGAAGAGCTTCAAGATCAAGACGCTCGGCGGCGTCGTGGATGTCCAGGTCCAGGACAAAACCGCCAACCTGATCCGCATCAACATGGGCAAGGTGACATTCACCAGCAACGAGATCCCCGTAGCGGGCGAGCCGCGGCAGGTCGTGAACGAACCGCTCGACATCGATGGCGTCACGCACAACGTGACGTGCCTGTCCATCGGCAATCCGCACTGCGTGATCCCGATGCCGGAAGTGAGCGAGGCGGTCGCTCGTGCCCTGGGACCGCACGTCGAAAACCACAGAATGTTCCCGAACCGGATCAACATGCAGATCGTGCGGGTGATCGACCGGGCCAATATCGACGTGCGAATCTGGGAACGGGGCGCAGGCTACACGCTGGCCTCGGGCAGCAGCTCGTGCGCCGCCGCGGCGGCCTCGCACAAGCTCGGACTCGTGGACGGCGATATCACCGTCCACATGCCCGGCGGCACACTCCACATCGAGATCACCGACGACGGCCAGATCCACATGACCGGACCAGTCGAAGGGACCTTCGAAGGCCGTTTCCACTCCGACCTGTTGAGTAGAATCCAAAATCCCAAGTCCTAAATTCGAAATTCGAAGCACGAAATCCGGAACAAGCACGAATGTCCCAAACCCCAAACCTAAGACAGACCGTTCGGCGGGCGACAGCGTTTCGGTCATTTGAGCTTCGTGCTTTGGATTTGTTTCGGATTTCGCGTTTCGTGCTTCGGATTTGTCATGGTCGTGTCACAGGAACCCATAGATGAGCGGAACGACGTGGCCTCGACTCAGACCCGCGACAAACGCCGATTGTGAGCAGGTGAGGAACCTCGTCTTCACGGCGCTGGGCGAATACGGCCTGAAGCCCGACCCCGGATGCACCGACGCGGACCTCGACGACATCGAACGGTCGTATCTCTCGCGAGGCGGCATATTCCGCGTTCTCGAAGACAAGGACAACTCCATCGTCGGCTCCTACGGCTTGTATCCGACCGAGCCGGGCGTCTGCGAACTGCGAAAGATGTACCTCCGGCAGGACCATCGAGGCAAAGGCCTCGGCCGACGTCTGCTGGAGGACGCTCTGGCCAGCGCGAGGCAACTGGGCTTTCGCCGAGTCACGCTCGAAACCGCCTCCGTCCTGAAGGAGGCCATCCGCCTCTACGAACGCTATGGTTTCCGGCCCTGCAAAGCCAGGCATTTGTCGTACCGATGCGATCAGGCGTACGCACGGGACCTTCCCTGACCGCGAATCCGCTCACCCAAAGGCCTTGGGGTCGCCGGGATCGAGATCCGGATGGGGATGAGACACGGGCTTGAGCAGATCCTCACGCGAGACGATTCCGCCGGAGATGAGCATCTTGAATCCCTCCTCGACTGTCAGGCTCGTAACGAAGACCCCCTCGACGGGGATCAGTTGCAGGAAACCCGTCGTCGGGTTCGGCGCCGTCGGGATCAGGACCTTCGCATACCGGCGACCCGCGGCGTCATCCACGTGCCCTGTCAGAAAGCCGATGGCCTTGAGCCCCGGCGAGGGGAAGTCCACAATGACCACCGACTTGAACGCGGCCCCCTGCGGCTGCGAGAGGGCCTCCATCACTTGCTTGGTGGCCGAGTAGACGCCGCGAGCCAGGGGGATCCTCAGCCAGATGGCCTCCCACGCCGCGATCAGTCGTCGGCCGATGAGGTGCTGGCCAAGCCCGCCGATGAAGTACAGCAGCACGAGCAACAACAGGATGGCCAGGAAGGAGACGTAGAAGTCGGACCGTTCCTGGCCCTCGGGCAGCGACTGAATCCAGTGCTGCTCCTCCATCTGTCGGAGGGCATAGGTGACAACCGGCCGAAGCAAACCCGCGCCCAGACGAAACAGCCATCCCACAGCCAGAACCGTGACCCCCAGCGGCACCAGGACCAGCATTCCCGATCCCAGTCGGCGGGCGAGCCACTTCTTGGATGTCACCCAAATCCTGGATTTGCCCACAATCGTCCCAATTCCTTTCTGCACAGACCGGCTCCGTCCGGAAACCCCTCGCCCCGCAGCGGAGGCGAGCGGTTCTCCATCGAGGGACGGCTGGCGAAGCCATTCTATGTGACGCCCCTTGGGATCGCAAGGGCGAGGCCGCCGCAGGGCAGGGCAATCGCGTGAAATCCGTCATGTAGCGGCCGCGTCGTTGTCGCGTCGGA
>DAOQWL010000104.1:0-16572 GCA_035342095.1 Sedimentisphaerales bacterium
GAAAATGCTTGCTAAGAAAACAAGATCTTGCGCCTTTGCAGTGCAGGAATGACAGAGTCGGGGCAACGTCTCGTCACTCTCCGGGAGGCCGCGAGTACAGCCATGCACCGCTGACAGGGACATTTTGGCTCCGTCGTTGCCTGCTGGCGGAAAGCTTGTTATCCTGTGTGCCTATGAATAAGACTACCTTGACTCTGCTTGTGACTGTCGGCGTGCTCGCCGGAGTCGTGTCCGAAACGGCCGTTGCCTGCACCAGTTTGATCGTGACCTCCAAGGCCTCGACCGACGGCTCGGTCTTCATCACCTATACCTGCGACGGGATCTATCATCCCTACCTCGAGGTCATCCCTGCGGCCGATCACGAACCCAATTCGCTCGTGGCCCCCGCCCGCTGGACCGGGGGGATCGAGGGCAAGGTCCGCCAGGCGGCTCATACCTACGCGGTTCTTGGTTCCGAGAGCGGCGGTCTGATGAACGATCAGCAGGTGGCCATGGCCGAGACCACCTTCGGCGGGCGTGAAGACCTGCACAATCCCGAGGGTCTCCTGGACTATCAGCACCTGATGGTCATGGCTTTGCAGCGGGCCGGCACTGCGCGGGAGGCGATCCGCGTCATCGGGGAACTCGTAGCCGAGTACGGCTACCGCTCCGAAGGCGAGTCCTTCTCCATCGCCGACAAGAAGGAGGCCTGGATCATGGAGATGGTCGGGCCGGGCAAAGGGGGCCAAGGAGCCGCCTGGGTCGCGCTCCGTATCCCTGACGGCTACATCTGCTGCCACGCGAACAAGGCCCGCATCGGCGAGTTCCCGACGAGCGATCCGGCGAACTGCCTGTACTCCGAGAGCGTCGTATCCGTCGCCATCGCAAAAGGCTACTTCGACCCCAACGCGGGCAGGCCCTTCAGTTTCCGCGAGGCGTACGACCCCGACAACTCGCACAATCGCCGCTATGGCGACGCGCGGGTGTGGAGTCTCTTCCGCCGGGCGGCGTCTTCGCTGAATCTGTCCGCGGACTTCGTTCGCGGCGTGCCCGACGCCGAGCCCTTTCCGCTGTGGATCAAGCCCGACGCCAGGATCTCGACCCGCGACGTCTTTGCCCTGATGCGGGACCACTATGAGAACACCCCCTACGACATGACCCAGGGGATCGACGCGGGCCCGTTCGGCAATCCCAAGCGATGGCGCGACCTGACCTGGAAGGTGGACGGCGTGGAGTACGCCTGGGAACGGCCCATTTCCACGCAGCAGACCGCCTACTCGATCGTCGCCCAACTGCGGGCATCGCTGCCCGACCCGGTGGGCGGCGTGCTGTGGTACGGCCTGGACGACACGTACACGACCTGCTACACCCCGCTGTATGGCTGCATCGACGCGGTGCCGCAGTCGTTCGACGTCGGCAGTCTCCAGGCGTTCTCCTGGGACTCCGCCTGGTGGGTCTTCAATTTCGTCGCGAACTACGCCTGCCTGAAGTACTCGTACATGGTCAAGGACATCCAGGCAGTACAGAGCGATATCGAGACCGACCTTCTGGCCTTGCAGCCCGCGGTCGAAGCCACCGCACTGGCGCTATACCGCACCGACCCGGCGCTCATGAAACGATACCTGACCGATTACTCCGTTTCGCACGGCGAATCCACCGTCCGGCGCTGGCGTCAGCTCGCGGAACAGTTGCTGGTGAAATACAACGACGGCTACATCCACGGTCGCGGCGTAGGCTATCCCGAGCCCTGGTTGCGAAGAGTCCTCAAAGAGAATCCGGACCAGTTCCGCCTCGATCCCGCAAAGCCTTGAAGACAGGTGGTCCCGTTGAGGTGACATATGACCAGAATCGTCGCTCTGATGTTCGGCCTGGTCCTGACTGCCCCCCTGGGTGCGGAAGATCAGCACGGCTGCGTCCCATTGCGTCCTCTGGAACCGTTCGAAGCCAAGGACCAGCCCACTGGCGTTGTCGTCGGGGACCGGACATGGCACACACCGTGGGGCTATGATAAACCTGAGAACTCCGAGCGCACCTACCCCCTCGTTGTCTTCGGACTTCATAACGAAGCCAGCGAGTTCTTCACTACCGACATACGGAAACGTTATCCGGCCTTCTACGTATCCTACATCGAAAGCAGCGAAGCGGCGGGCGCCGCTTTGTCCGACCTCATCGACGTCTGCATGAAGGACTGCCATTTCCGCATCGACACGCGACGTATCTACCTGACGGGATGGTCTGCCGGCGGTTCAGGCTCCTTCAAATTGGTCAGAGGATTTCTCCGCAAGGGCAAGTATTTCGCCGCAATCAACAGAGTCGCAGGACAATCCGAGAGTATTCTCGCAGAACAGGCCGTTGAAAAGACGGCAATCTGGATGCACATCGGACTCCTTGACACGCCTCTTCGCGTGCAGGTGTCACGGGACCTGTATGCCCATCTCAAGAATCATCCCAGCAACGTCTCAGCCGTGGAGACGACCGTCAACGACACGATCCGACATAAGGACGTTGACGTTGGCCGCCATACCAGGATTTTGACAAAAGATGGGGTGGAGATTGTACGCTATACGGAATACCCCACGGAACCTCATGAGGCCCTTGCAGGCTACTCGGATCCCTATTTGTACGAATGGCTCTTTACGCGGGCAATCTGTCCGGAGAAACGTCCCTCTGACAGCAAGGAAACCTCGTCAAAAGGATCTGAGGTGAAGTGAAGAGTCGCATCGACCTGTGAAGTGCAACATGGACGGCAGAAAGCCCAGGATTTGCAGAGTCTAGTTGTGAAATGTGTAGGTTCGTCCCCTGGCTCCCCTCGCACGCCGCGACCAGATTCTCGCGGAATACGACGACGCCGGGACGCTGCTGCGGAAATTCGTTGCTGGGAGTGAACCATGATTGCCGAAAGAATCAGGACCTTGTCGCGAGTCATCTTCTGGGCTGGCATTGTCGCTCTGAATCCGAGCCTGTTTGCCGCGGACACGTCGCTTGTTCCCGCATTCCCAGGTGCGGAAGGTTACGGTGCGATGACGCGCGGGGGTCGGGGCGGGAAGGTGATCGCCGTGACCAACCTCAATGACTCAGGGCCGGGGAGTCTGAGGGCGGCGGTGGAGACGGAGGGTCCGAGGATCGTTGTGTTCCGCGTGTCCGGAACCATTCCGCTGAACTCCTCCCTCCGCTTGCGGAACGACGACCTCACCATCGCCGGACAAACGGCGCCTGGGGATGGCATCTGCCTGAAGGACTATTCGTTGGACCTGTCGGGCGCGAACAACGTCATCATCCGTTATCTTCGCGTTCGTTCGGGCGATTCCTCCGGCAAGGGCCTGGACGCGCTAGGCGGCCGAGAGGGTGAGAACATCATCATTGATCACTGCTCCATGAGTTGGAGCGTGGACGAGTGCGTCTCGATCTACAGCGGCGCCCGCAACATCACCGTGCAATGGTGCCTGATGAGCGAGAGCCTTTACCAGTCGGTGCACACCAAGGGACATCACGGCTTCGGCGGCATCTGGGGCGGCCAAAACGCTTCGTGGCATCACAACCTGCTGGCCCATCACTCCAGCCGCAACCCGCGCATCGTCGGCAAGTCGGTCGGTGGCCAGTTGGTGGACCTGCGCAACAATGTGATCTACAACTGGGGCTACAACAGCACCTACGGCGGTGATGGCGACGTGCGTATCAACCTGATCAACAACGTTTACAAGCCAGGCCCTGCCACCCGCGAGAATGTCCGTGCCCGCGTGGCCAACCCGTCCAAAGGCCAGGCACCGAACAACTGGTGGATCGCCGGCAACCTCGTCGTCGGCGCTGCCGCGGTCACGGCCAACAACTGGCTCGGCGTTCATCCCTCAGGAATCGAGATCGCTGATGTCCGCGCCAATGAACCCTTCGAGGTCGCGCCGGTGACGACTCAATCGGCGGAAGCGGCCTTTGAGTTGGTCCTGAAGCAGGCGGGCGCCAATTCGCCGCGGCGAGATTCCCTTGACGTGCGCATCGTCGAGGAAGCCCGGACCGGCACGGCTCGCTTTGGAGGAACGTATGGCGGTGGCAGTGGGATCATTGACTCGCCGGAAACGGTGGGCGGCTGGCCCGAACTCAAGAGCCTGCCGGCCCCGGCGGACAGCGACGGCGACGGCATGCCGGATGAGTGGGAAAGCAGATACGGGTTTGACGCGAACGACGCGGCCGACGGTCCGAAGGATAAGGACGGCGACGGCTACACCAGCGTGGAGGAATACCTCAACGGGACCGATCCGACCGTGTTCGTGGACTACACCCAGGCTCAAAACAATGTCAACACGCTGAGTTGACCACTTGTTTCTGGCTGTGCGAAAAGACGGATTGTGCGTGAGGCGAGCGGAACACCCGTTTCGCTCGCGGCCCGAAAGCAAGGGCGAATGATCGTTCGCCCCTACGGCCGCCGCTTGCGGCGGAATCCGGATCATTTTTTCTCCACGAAGATCATGTCCCCCCCAGCGATGCGAGGCCGTGCTGGGCCTTAGGTGCTCTCTGTGGCGGAGGTTCTTTCGGGGCGTTTCGTTATTTCCGACCGCGTTGGAACGGCCATGCATCCGTAAGGAAGTCCGCGAGTGTCCCTATTCGCCGCCCACGACGATCTTTCTTCGGAAGATCCCTGTGCCGCCGGGGCCGTCGCCCTTGTAGGTGATCGTGTACTCGCCTGGACGGAGGTAGGAATGCACCCTCGTGTCGTGGTCCGAGGCGGCTTCGACCGCGCCGTCTCCATAATCGAGCGAGAAGTTCGACGTCATGTTCCGCCCGTGGAAGCAGATCGTGACCGGCGTGCCCGGGACGATGCCCCTCACCGGAAAATGACTCAGCAAATCGGCGTAGGGAGCGTCCGTCGGGTTCTCCCGGTCGTAGACGAACACCATGACGTAGTTCGAGGCGCGTTTGCCGACGCTGTCCGTCACCGTCAGCTCTTCCGCATAGGCGCCTCGCGTGCCGTAGGTTCGGCGGACATTCGCGACGGCCGCCTTCGTGCCGTCCGTGAACGTCCATTCGTAGGAGGCGATGCTCCGGCCTGGGGGCGCCACGGACAAGGAACCTTCGAGCTCGATGGTGTCCCCGAGGTAGCAATGCCTCTTGTGTCCCGGAAACGACAGCGGTTCGTCGTACTCTTCGAGGTACGCCTGAACGAGGATCGGGAAGCAGTTGATGTTCCTCTTGGGGTCCGAGACGTAGCGCATGTCGATGTGCACGTGGGCGTCGTTGCCGCACTGGGAGTTGCCCAGATATCCGAACATCTCGCCTCGGTCGAGAACACTGCCCGCGCGGAGGTCCTGTCTCAAGTTACGGTCGACCATGTGGTAGTAGAGAATCTCGAATTCGGAATTGCGGATCGAGGTGCCGACGCCGTAGGCGAGGACTTCCGCGTTCGGAATCATCGACACGAGCTGGTGGTGTTTCGGGTACATCCCGCCCAGATCGACGCCGTAATGGTAGTACAGCTTGCCGTTCGACATGTCGTGAAACCCGAGCCAGGCGTTCTGGAAGTTGGCGCATCCCCATCGGTAATCCTTGATGGGAAACGCAAACCGGCCCGGCTCGTACCAGGGCATCGACGCGTCCTTGGCGCTCAACAGGACCGCTTCGGACATTTCCGCGATGGCGGTGCTGTCGATCGTGAAGGCCCTGGTCAGCTCGCCGCATATTCGCAGACCGTTGATGACGGCCGGCATGTGGAACGGGCCGCAGCCGACGGTGCCTTCGACGCCATCCACCGCCAGCGTGATCGTGGACTTGTAGCAGATCTTCCGCAGCCCCCCCTGCCAATAGCCCATCTCGTAGCTATCGACGACATCGAGGAGCTTCACCGACCGGGCGACGGCTCCTCCGAAGGCGTCCGTGCAGGTCTGCCCGATGTCCAGCGTGAAGAACTTCGGGTTGCAGCCCTCCGCGGACGTCGGACACACGCACAGAACACAACAGACGAAAACCACGCCCATCCGGATCTTCCCTGGACCCATCGAGTCCTCCACTTCGCGACCCGAGACATCTCTTGCGCCGGCGCCGGTCATGGCGTCTCACGCCGGTCGCATCCTGCCGGGCAAGCTACCCGTGCGACGCCAAGAAGACAATCAGAATCCGCCCTGCAGGACGAAATCGGGTGTGACCAGGTTTCCTGGCAGCGTCTGTTGACTCGTCATGCGGAACGGAGTGAAGCATCTGGGCCCCATGGCAAACGTGGCATCCGAAGTCGATACGCATCTTCCACTCCCGGGCCAGATCCCTTCGGAGAACTCAGGATGACACAGTCCCCGCCAACATGTGTGTGAAGATATCCTGGCAGTCGGGTGGCACCGCCAAACTCGTTTGACCGTGCTGTTTCGACAGCGTCGGCTCCTTCGAGATTCCACAGGCAAGCCAGTTTGCCCGTGCCACCCAACAATGTGCCCGGAAATCTGCACAGACACCCGCCGACACGCTGTGGCCAATCGAATTGCATTCTGCCCGCCGTTGTGCTATGATAATGTGGTAGACGATTGGGGTGTGTTCCGCGTCGTGCGATGCGGATCGAATCGAACGTCCATGCGGCTCGGAGCCTTGGGCGAGGGTATGAATCGAAGATCATTTCTCAAGATCGCTGGATTGGCGGCGGCCCTGGGCGGCTCCGCGGCGGCCCGCACTCTCGTCTTGCTGAACATCCGCGAAACGATCACCATCTCGCGGGTCGAGTGGTTCCTGTACAGGACGGGCCTGTCCGACGGAGGCAATGAGCCCGGTCTCCGCTGCGCGGTCCGAATCACCGCAGCCTGCGGGATTCAGGGTTGGGCCGACGTGTCGGGCACGACGATGCCCGATGCGCAGACGGCCCGCGCGGTCAGTAGTCTGCTCGCGGGTCGCCAGATGGATTTGCCCGGCGCGATCTGGCGGGAGCTATACGAAGCGGGCCTGCCGCTCGGTGTTCTGGGTGCGGTGGACATGGCCTTGTGGGACCTGCTGGGCCGGGTCGAGAACAAACCGGTCCACGCGATGCTGGGCTCCCGGCGGCAGCAGATCCCGGCCTACCTCACGACGGAGGCGAACTTGGGCGACGCAGGTCGGTACGCAGCCCACGCACTAGCCTGCAAGGACGCGGGCCTCCACGGGTGCAAGATTCGACCCTTCTGGGATTCCGGGATCGGCGCCACCGGCTCGGAGGGCAAGGGGTTCCCCGATCGCGACATGGAGGTCTACCAGGCGGTCCGCGAGGCGGTGGGATCGGACTTTGCGTGCATGGCCGACAATAGCGGCGTGTACACCTTCGACGAGGCCCTTCGCGTGGGCAAGCTCCTCGACGATCTGCAATACGAGTGGTTCGAGTCGCCTATGCCGGAGACGGAGGCCTGGCGGGAGCAGTACAGCGCACTGGCCGGACAACTGAAGACGCCGATCTGCGCCCCGGAGAGTCTCGCGGACTCCTATCCGACTCGCGTCGTGTGGCTCGCGTCCAAGGCGTGCGACATCGCCCGAATCGACGCATCTCAGGGCGGCCTGACGCCGTGCATCGAACTGGCGAACGCCTGCGAAACGCTCGGCGCCAGGCTGGAGCTGCACGACATCGGCCTGGACGCCTATCCCCACCTGCAACTGATGGCGGCCACCCCTGAGTCGGTCGTCAAGTACGTGGAGGTCTCGTCCCTGTCGCGCCAGGCGCAGATCCATCCCGGGCGGACCGCCGCAGAGCCCGTGCCCGACGAGCAGGGCTTCGTCGCGATCCCCCAGACCGCCGGCATGGGCCTGGAACTCGACTGGCGGCACATCGTCACCCACAGGGTGAATTGACCCCCGTCCGCAGGAAGATGGTGCGTAATACGCACCCTACTACGCTGTTTCTGAAGCGTATCCCCGCAATTTGCCCGCAAGAATCCCCTCGGTGCGCGTCTTACAGGTGGATACCATGGGACGCAGCATGACAGCGATGAATTCGGATCGATTGGCCGTCTGGTTCGACGCATATAGCGCCTCGCTGACGCTGTATGCCCGTGCCTGGCTGGGACACGACGGCGCCCAGGACGCGGTTCAGGCTGCCTTCGTGCGTCTGATGGGCCAATCGGCGGAACCGACGGACATCCACGCGTGGCTGTTCCGCACGGTTCGCAACGAGGCGATCACGCGTCTTCGGCGCAGGCAATGTCGCCGACGTCACGACCGGCAGTTGTCCTCGCAGCAGGCTGCATGGTTCGAGGGCCGGCCCGACGACCTGATCGACGCCCGACAGGCCCAGGAGATCCTGGAGACCTTGCCCGAACCCCAGCGCGAGGTCGTCCTGCTGCGAATCTGGGGCCAGCTCTCGCTGGCGCAGATCGCCGGGATCGTGGGCGACTCGACGAGCACGATTCACAGCCGGTACAAGGCGGCGCTGGCCGCGATCAAAGAGAGGATGGGACGATCATGCAAGACGACAGACTGACACCCGCCGAGAGAGAGCTGGAAACACTGCTGGGCAGCCTGCGCCCCGCGGCTCCATCCGCAAATCGCGACCGGATCATGTTCCGGGCCGGACAGGCGTCGGGACGCCGGCAGCGCCGGGCATGGCAGGGAGTCTCCTGCTGCCTGGCGGCTGGGATTGCTGTCCTGGTCTTGCGGCTTCCGGGCCGCATGACGGACGTCGGCCCGAGTCCCACAGCCGTCGCGACAAACCACGCGGCGCCGTCGGCATTCCCGGCGGAGTTTCGCGACTCGCTGCGCCTGCGACCGAGCGACTCGCTCGCAAATTATCTGCGTCTGCGCCGCATGGTGCGGGATCGGGGCCTCGACGCCCTGCCGCCCCTGGCGCCGCGCCCCGCGTCCGAAGAGGCAGAACCCTGGACGAGGGACCACCTGGAGAAGATCTTGTCATCGACCTGACCGCGGTCTTTGTTTTTGGTTTGGACTATCCCCAAGGACTTCAGGCTCATTCCATGAGCAAGGGAGGCTGACTATGACCCGTAGACTGCACTATCTCGTGGCTGTCGCGACGATTCTGCTGGCGGTTTCGACCCCGCCGGCGCGATCTCAAGACGCCGGCAATCGCCCGAAAGACACCATCCGAACCGTCCAGTTGCAGGTCGATCCCTGCCCTGTGCCCGCGCGGGCTCTCGCCTGGCGTCTGGAGACCCCCTACCTGGAGCAACGAGCGGGCGACGGGGTAACGCTGTATCAGACCGCGGTGTCGCTGGCCGCCCAGGTCCAGAGCAAGTGGCCCGACATCGACGAGCACAAACTGGATGCATGGATCGAGAGTCCCGTGGACCAATTGCCCCAGCAGGAGGTCCGGCGCGCGCTGAAGATGTTCGACCAGGCAGTCCACTACCTCGACCTGGCCGGTCGCAGCGAACGCTGCACGTGGGAGTATCCGATCCGCGAGGAAGGGCTCCGCTGTGCGACGCCGGACTGGTCCGGATATCGAATGCTGTCGCGGGTCCTGGCGTTAGAGGTCCGCCTTCAGGCCGCGGACGGCGATTTCCAGGGCGCAATCCAGACCCTGCGAATCATGCTGGCCATGGCGAAGGACGTGGGCAACGGGCCGTTGAGCCTTCAGAATGCCGTCGGCTACGGCCTGGCCGGGCGGGCGATCCAGGAGATCGAGAGTTTCGTCCAGAAACCCGGCGCCCCCAACCTGTACTGGGCGTTGACGTCGCTGCCCTCTCCGCTGATCGACATGCGCCTGTCCCTCCAGGCGGAGTCCGGCGCGATCTACGTCGATCTGCCCGAGTTGAAACGCGTCGACAACGAGGTCCTGACGAACGACGAAGTGATGCGGATCTGGAACATGGCCGCGGGGGTCTTCTCACCGGCGCCCAGCAGCCTGGAGCAGACCGCCATGAAGCTCGCGATCACGACCAGCGCCATGAAGCTGTACCCGACGGCCCGACAGCACCTCCTGGAGCAGGGCAAGACGATTCAGGAGATCCAGTCCCTGCCCAACCTGTACGTCGTGCTGGCCTATCAGCACGAGCGGGCCTGCCGTCTGCGTGACATGATGCTCAAATGGTGCAACGTCCCCTACTGGCAGGCCGTGCCCGGGCTGAAGGCGGATGAGAGGATCTGGCAGGAGGATATGGGCCGAATCCGGTCCGATTGGGACATGATCGCGGCCGCCTTCGAGAACAACATGCCCTATTTCCGTTGGACGTTCTTCGCAGGCACGTGCCGGGAGCGGGATATCGCGATGCTCCGCTGTGTGGAGGCGATCCGCCTGTATGCGGCGGGACACAAGGGCGCCCTGCCGAAATCGCTCGACGACATCGCGGACGTGCCGATCCCCCTCGATCCCCTGTACGGGCGCCCGTTCAGCTTCCGGATGGCCGACGGCAAGGCGATCCTCGAAAGCGCCGTCCCGCCGGGAGAGAACGTACGATGGGGAACGCGGTACGAAATCACCCTGCGGCCCATTGCGAAGTAACCAGCGACCCTATCACAGGAGACTTGCCATGATTCACAATCGAATTCACATACTGACGGGACTCGCGCTGGTTGCCCTCTCGGCCGGCCCGGTGGGATCGGTCCTGGGACAGGCAGCGAGCCTGAGCCAATTCCTGGCGCCCTGCCTCGACGAGCAGACGTTTGCGGTCGCGAAGATCGATCTGTCGCGGATGGAGGCGGACGCCTTCTTCGAGACCGCGGCGCAGGCGGCATCGAAATACGTGGACGCCGGCCAACTGGCCGACCTCAGGAGCCCCTCCGGCCCGGCCCGACAGGCGATGAAGAAACGCATCGACGCCTTCAAGGCCTCCGGCGGCGAGACCCTCTACGTCCTGTGGAGCACGACCGATTTGCCCGCGTTTCTCGTGGCGATTCCGACGACGGGCAAAACGGACCCGGCCGCCCTCAAGGACTGGGTGAATGGCCTCGCCAAAGACCGCGGCGCCAGCGAGTTCTCGCAGGCCCGCAAGGGCAACTTCCTGCTGTTCGGCCCGCCGCAGGTGGTCGAGCGATGGGCCAAGACCGCGCCGGGGGCCATTCCCGCCCTCGACCAGGCGGCCGGAGCTGTGCCCCAGGCGACGTTCCAGGTGTTTCTCGTGCCCAACCGGGACGCCAGGGAAATCCTCGGCGCCATGCTCCCGTCCCTGCTGAACGGATGGAGCGTCCAGGCGGACGGCAACGCCATCGCCACGGGCCTGCAGTGGGCATCGCTGGCGGTCAACCTGCCACCCAAGCCGGCCATCGGACTGCACATCCAAGCGTCTGACGAGCAGTCCGCTGCGGCGCTCGGGCGGTTCGTCGCGAGCATCTGGCAGCGGGTCGGGCAGATCCCCACCCTCCAGCAGATGGGTCCCAACCTCCAGGCATCGCTGGCCATGCTGACACCGACCGCGCAGGGCACTGCCTCCCGCCTGTCGCTCGACGCCGGACAGTGCATGCGTCTGGCGGCCGACCTCGTCGCGCCTGCGACGATTCGCCTGAAGGCGACAGCGTCCCGCATCCGATGTGCGACGAACCTCAGCGGCTTGGGCAAGGCGATCCTCATCTATGCCAACGACTACGAGGACAAACTGCCGCCCAACCTCGAAATCCTCATCGAAACGGTAGAGATGACTCCTCGCGGTCTCCGCTGCGAGGGCAAGCACAACGACCCGACCGCGGGCGTCCCCTTCACCTACCGCGGCGTCGATCTGGTCGAGGTGGCCGCGAGTCCCGATATGATCCTGGTCTACTGCAAGCAGGACCACGAAGGGGGCCGCAACGTCCTGTTCCTCGATACCCACGTCGAATGGCTCAACGATGACCAGTTCCGCAAGGTGATCGAGCGGGACAACCGCCTGCGACGCGAACGGGGGCTCGTCGAAAAACCGGCGCCATAGCGAGGGCTCACGCCTACCAGACCATCCATCGCCCTCGAAGAATCCGAGGCCCGCACCGGCAACGTGTGGGCCTCGGATCGTCTGTTTCACGTGTATCACGCGATCCACGTCCTGACGTGTCCTCGCCCTGGGGAACGGGTATCCAGGCGCCGCACAGTTTTTTATCCTACCTCCTGTGGGGGGCTTGCATCGTCAGGGAGAGGCAGGTAAAATAGGTGACTGGGCCGTCATCGTGCGCCGACCCCGGGTGGGCGGGGCCCACGTGGTTGCAGGGTTAAGGAGTACATACAATGAACCGCAAGAACGCCTTCACACTCATCGAACTCCTGGTCGTGATCGCCATCATCGCCATTCTGATGTCCATCCTCATGCCGGCGCTGAGCCGGGCGAGGGAACAGGGCAAACGCGTCGCGTGCCTGAACAACCTGGGACAGATGATGAAGGGCTGGATCATGTACTCCGATGACAACGACGAGAAGATCCCGCCAGCCAACACGGGGCTCTCCGCCGCGTGGGTCCTGTATCCAGGCGCCGGCGCTACACAGGCCCAGAAGATCGCGGGCGTCCGGAACGGGTTGTTGTTTCCCTACTGTCCCGAGGAATCGCTCTTCAAATGCCCTACCGGTGTTCGCGGGGAGGTCGTGACATACGCCATCACGGACTGCATGAACGGTTACGATGGCATTGCCGGGACCACGAACCTCATGGTCTACAAGCGGATCAAGATCAAGCAGGCGGATATGCGAATCGTCTTCCTGGACGAGGGACGCCTGAGTCCGAACAGTTGGACGCTGCACTATAACCAGGAGAGATGGTGGGACCAGGTCACCGCCCGACACGGGGACGGAACGAATTTCGGGTTTGCGGACGGACACAGCGACTACTGGAAATGGAAGGACCCCAGGACGCTCGAGATCGCCAAGGCCGACTATGACTGGTGGCAGAGCACGGGCCGCAACGGGTCGATGGCTACGACCCCCGGAAATGAGGACCTGCACAACGTCCAACGGGCCGTTTGGAGCAAGCTGGGATACACGCCGAGCAGCAACTAGTACGCCGTCCACGTTCATTTGGTGGGCAGCCTATCGGCGTATGGCCTGTTCGGAGTTCCGCGTTTACGCGGTCTTCACCCGCCTGAAGGCGGAACTCCAAACGGTCTCCGCGACGTTCGCCCACCACGTTGGGATGGACGGCGTAGCACGGTGGCCTATGCCCACCAATCTCCTATTGACGGCCGCGGACAAAGACGGTGACACCTGTGTCCAGAGCCGGATCCCTTCTTCCCTCCGGGAGGACAAGGCCGTTGTCGCGGTGGGTCGGGATTCGGGTTTGAAATCCTCCGACGGGTCCATTATCCTGACGCGCGGGCCGGCGTGCGACGGGACGCCGGGAGTCGTGAAATGGACAGGGTCTGTGGAAGGAACGAGCCATGCGAAAGGTCAAGCTGGTCGCCATCGTCGTGCTGCTGGTCTTCACGATCATCATCGTCTTTCAGAACAGCGAGCCGGTGGAGGCCCGCATCCTGCTCCTGAAGGTGCAGATGTCGAGGGCCCTGCTGCTGATGTTGACCTTCGCCCTGGGCCTGGTGACCGGGATCCTCGTCACGACCGTCCTGCTGAGAAGGAAGAAGGCCAAGGCGTGAGGGCATTGATGATGGCTGATGGATGATGGACTATCTACCGCCGAGGGCGAAAAGGAATACAACGTGGATGCGTAGAAGCGTAGATGGGTAGATGCGTTCAGAAGCCCTTCCGGCCGCAAACCGGAGGAACGCTCCAACACGTCTACGCTTCCCCACTCGCACGCGGCCCAGCCGGTTTCCCCCTTGACACCCCGCCCCCGGCCGCAGCGGCCCCACGAGGAAAGCGAGGCGTTGCGAAGGGCTCATTTCTTAAGACTTGAAATCTGTCGCCCAAGGTTTAGACTGTCATGGCGTGGGAAAGAAGTCTGTGTGTGAATTGAAGAGTGCCCCTGCGGGCGGCGAACCATCGGCGGTTGCCGCACGCGAGCCATCTATTGCACGGATTAGTCCATTGGGCGGATGCTATCCACGAATAACACGTGTCAACACAGCGTGGTGAAGTCGCTGGAAAGGTAAGTCATGAATAACATCAATGCAAGCATCATTGACCAACGGGTACGTCAACTGGCACAGGACCTTGCACCCGAGATCAAGACACGTCTCAATCTTAGGGACGATGAAGCACGATTGCGATCCATTGCCTTCGTGTTCTTGGTTGTCAAGACGGTTCTAGACCTTCCAGAAGACGAGACCTTGGACTGTTTAACTGACGGAGGCAACGATTTCGGCGTTGATGCAATCCACGTCGGCGATGTGCAGGATGGCGAATTCGCCGTCACGCTTTTTCAGGGTAAGTACAAGGACACTCTTGAAGGTAAGAACGCATTCCCCGAGAATGGCGTAACAAAGGTCATCCAGACTGTGACGTACCTTTTCGATCCTGATGCGGCCATCAGTTTGAACGACCAACTGGCTAAGGCAGTGTCCGACAATAAGTGAATGACTCAGCCTGCCTGGCTGTGCTTTCCACCCCGGCAGAAACAGCATGATTCGGCTGGGACAGAAGCACCAATGCATTCAGTTATTTCCTGACACTGCCTAAGCGCGTTGAGGAAATTCGTTCCCTGGTCCGTGACGGTGAGATTCCACAGGTCCGGGTGGTCTTGTGCAACAATGGACTGAAGTGGACTGACCAAGCACAGAACTTGATCGACTTGGCACAGTTTGGCAATCAGGTTAGTTGGGAACATGTAAATCATGACAGCCTAATCGGGATCCTTCAATCGACCAAACCGGTGGACGATACATTGCGACTCTCTGGCAAGGCACTGATTGAGGAATTCAATTTCCGCCGCGTATTGATCGGAAGAATTCCGGTGAATGAAGTTGCGGCTCTGTTTGAACGTCATGGTGACCGCCTGCTGGAGCGGAACATTCGTCGCCACTTGGGTCTGACCGGTAATCGGGTGAATCAGGCAATTAACGACACGTTAAACCGCCTCGATGAACAAGGGAATTTCTACTTCTACAACAACGGTATTACGCTAATCTGCAGCAAGTTCTCCCACAATGCTCTGCAGGGAGAGAACTATCAGGTTAAGGTGCAGGGTCTACAGGTGATCAACGGAGGACAAACCTGCAAGACGATTCAGATGACCCTTGCCGGACAATTGCCGTTTCCGACTACGGCTTCACTACTCGTGCGTCTTTACGAATTGCCAGGCGAGGAACAGGATCTCGTCCGCAACATTACGTATGCAACCAACAGTCAGAATCCAGTCGACCTGCGTGACCTACGATCTAACGACGAGCGACAACGACGCCTCGAAGTATCGATATCTTCGTTGAGATATCAATACCGTCGCCAGCGAGGCGAGTCTGCCGTGAAATCGACGGACATTACGAGTGCAACTGCGGCTGAGGCGGTGTTATCCGTCTGGCGGAAGCGGCCGAATCAAGCGCGTTTCCAATCGAGAGAGCATTTCGGAAAACTGTACGATGTGATCTTCACCAACAGTCTGAATGGCGCCCAAGTTGTAATCGCAACTCTCTTGTATCGTATTGCCGAGAACAAGAGGAGACGCCCACCTGAGGGATCTCCAGATTTTCTGCCGTACGCGTCATGCTTCCTCGCGATGCTCATGGGAAAGTATCTTCTGGATGAAATGGGTATCGACTTGGGGATCCTAGACCACCGCAACTTTGAAGAGGCGAAAACCATGGTTGAACAGAAGGGCGAATCATACTTTCAAAGGGCTATTGAGGCGGTGCGTGACGCGATCGGAAAGCTATACGGCAATCAGCATTTGTCACTTCAGAGACTCTCGGCGACATTTCGCCGAGGCGATCTTATCCAAGAACTTGGAGTCCGATGAATGGAACGTCTCCGTAATTCCGGGTAATTCCGGGGTAATTCCGGGGACGCCTCGCTGATTTCGGGTGGGGACTTCGAGAGGCACAGGAGCGGTGTGCACAGCACGCCCTACGGTGAGTGAAGAGGAGACAATCAATGTCCGCCATTGCCAGTCAATCTGAATTCAACGTGAATATCCTGGTGCAGGCTGCTGGACCGGTTCGACCTCGAACGAAGTACAAGGAGCACAAGCTCCTGAGGGCCGAACGAAGCATTACACTACCTTTTGTGCCGTATCCCGGACTCTATCTCACATTCTCGAAACCCAGAAAGCGTGGCCTGCCGTTGACATTGTATTTGCGAGTCCGTGCCGTGGATTGGAGCGTCGCCGACAATCGATTTGAATGCGTCGCCGATGAGATGCTGGGGTCGCCTCTGTTCTCCGACACCTACGAGGTACGTGGCTCGCCTCGAATTGAAAAGCATTTCGGGGACCTCCAGAAGACGTTACGTGTGTTCGGATTCGACGTTGACACCGACGTCGACAGTCAGATGGCGCTGCACAAGCGCGAGGATGGCACAGTGATTGATGGAATGGAGCCAATCAGATGTTGATCTCAGGAATTCCGGGGACGCCTTATTGATTTCGGGTGGGGACTTCGAGAGGCAAAGGAGCGGTGTGCACAGCACACCCCACCGTTGTCGCCCTGTCGGGTCCTCTCGATTGATTCCTGATGATCCAATGAACGGCATCTGGTGGCGTTCCGTTCCCGGTTGTAGGTTGAGAATCTGCGTGAATCGGCGCGAATCTGCGGATTGTCTCTTTTCCGGGTTCATCGCATACGGGATTCCGGGGACGCCTTGCCAATCTCGGGCGGCCACTGTCACGGATCGGGTTAAACCCAGCCACCGGGGATCGGGTCAAAACCAGCCAG
>DAOQWL010000105.1:0-16072 GCA_035342095.1 Sedimentisphaerales bacterium
GTACAGTATCGCCGCACATCCGCGCCGCAAAGATGGGTTCGCCGGACGCTCACAAACCAGTGACGACGGCGTTGGCAGCCCCCGCGCCGTCAAATGACTTCCTTGGCGAATTCGAGCGGATGGACCCTGTCCAACGTCAGCTCTTCCTGGACGAACTGGCGGATCGGCCTGAGCTCTGGAGTGGAGAGGAGGTGTTTGTCCTATGAGTGCAACGGATGAACGCTACAGCCGTCAGAAGGACATCGTCCCGGCCGAGAGGATTGCTGCCTGCAAGTCTACGGTCATCGGCGTCGGCGCCATCGGCCGCCAAGTCGCCCTACAACTCGCGGCCATGGGCATCCCGTGGCTCCAACTGTTGGATTTCGACCTGGTCGAGACGAGCAATCTCGCCAGCCAGGGCTACCTGGAAGACGATCTTGGCAAGCTCAAGGTCGATGCCACGGCCACACTCTGCAGGAGGATCAACTCCGGTATCGAGATCGTGTCCATAGCCGAGCGATTCCGCCGCAGCACGGAGATCGGCAATGCCGTCTTCTGTGCCGTGGACAAAATCGATGTCCGCCGGCTGATCTGGGAGTCGGCAGGGGGTTCGGCATCGTTCTTCACGGATGGCCGAATGAGTGCAGAGACCCTGCGGGTACTGACGGCCTGTAATCCTGAATCGCGGCGGGACTACCCAACAACCCTCTTTCGGACCGAGGAGGCCTTTGTCGGCCCCTGCACGGCGAAAACCACCATCTACTGCGCGAATATCGCGGCAGGCATGATGGTCGCTCAATTCACGAAGTATCTGAGGCAGCTTCCGGTGGAGGCTGACATCCAGTTGAATCTACTGGCTTCAGAGTTGAGTGTCGGGTGATTTCTTTTCTTCTTTCACCGCAGCCTCTCTTCTGGCTGCGGTTTCCTTCCCGGGATAGCGAGAGCTATGTCCCGCCAACACTGGGAATAGGGGTAATCGGATTCTGCGCTCCGTTGCCCGAGCATCGATCTCGGCCTCAAAGACGGTGCTTTCATTCAGAAGTTCGCACCGCGCTTGTCTGGGAGGCGACAAATCGCGCATTGTCATGGTTGTGAGTTGGCCGGCAGAGGTGGGTCGTATTCGACTGTCGCCCCCGGCCACAGGCCGTGTTCTCTGAACCGTTCTTCGATCTGCGATTCCGGGATATCCGCAATCCGGGCAAAGTACCCCGCCAGCCCGTGAAGGGTCGAACGAGACCTGCGGACAGAGCCGTGGCCACCGGCATTGAAGATCCTGTCCTTGGCATCATGGCAGCGAAGACTGAATTCCGCCAGGGCGCGGACGTCGCCCGGCCAGAGAACCTGCACGTCCTCAAGCTGCGACAAATAGACCGTTTCACTCCTTCTCTTGCCCATAACTTCACCAGCACTCGCCGGACGGTCCAGGTTGGCCATGACTTCTACTCGATCTTCATCCCATCGATACTCGCCTCATCCAGTGGTTCCTCCACCGCGTTCCGCAGCCAGTTGGGGTCGTAGCCGGTGGTCGCTTGGCCCTTGATGGCGATGCTGATCTGGCCGCCGTCCGACTTGTCGGCCAAGTTCGCGATGGCCTGAAACGACTTGAAGACCTGTTCGCGAGTGGCCCGAAAGCTGATGCAAATGCTCTCGCGCGTCGGAGTCATCGGTCCCGGTGGAGTTGGCCCAGGGCCGGGTCCGGGTGGTGTTGGGCCAGGGCCCGGGAGTGTCGGAATAGGACTTGGTGCCGTTGATGAAGGCACGGCCGCAGGCATCATGAGGAAGCCATTGTCGAGGTCTACCTCGTCTTCGCTCATCGGCCGGCCCACTGCCACCTTGTCCAGAGCCACATGATACGTACCGTTGGGCCCCAAAGCCGGCGATCCAGTTGTGTAGGCGAACATCCCCTCGCCCACGCCGCGAGCAACGGCCTTGCGGATGATACCATCTGACGTTATTCGCGGAGGCTCCAGGAACCCAAAGAAGGCATCCCGCACGTCCTTCGTATTCACCCCGAGACGGGGCGGCTCACCAGCGGCCAGAGACTCACCCAATTTCATCCGCTCCACGATCTTCCGCGGATGCAGCGATCCATGGATCTTCGGCGTGCCGACACTTGTGAGCAATTCCATCACCCGTTCATGCACCCCTGTGGCTTGCAGCGGCCGGCCGCCGACCTCAATCTTCTCCAAGTCCAGAGCGCCGCCGGCGCCGACGCGCGGCAGCCAGACGGTCGGATAGAGCTGACGGAACGCCGTCTCGGCGGCGGATTCCTCAGTGCGCCTGCGTTCTCGAAGCTGGTCGGTCTGGTCCTTGGTCAACCGGTGTTGGCTCTTCCGCGATTCCACCCGCTCAATCGCCATCAAGTATCGCACCGCCCGCCGGAGCGACTCCAACTGTTTCTTGTCTGGTACAGCCAGGGCTACGCCGTTGCGGTACTGCCGGGGCGTGTCGCCGTATTTGGACAGCATCGCCTTGGCCACATCGTTCTGCTGGCTGGCCGTCTTGCCCGCAACCTCCAACGGCAGATATCCAATCAGGAACTGCGGCTCCTTGTCCGGCAGGTCTTGGCTCGTCGCCGGCCAGACGATAGCTTCGTTGCGGCCGGCCAGCCTTGCTTCGAGCATCTCCTTGATCTTGTCCCGTATGCCATCGGAGTCGCGGGCGACTTCCTGCTCGGCGTCCTCGATCAGCTTGGTGACATTCGGGTCCTTCTTGAAGCAGTACCGGACGCCGTCATAGTGCAGGTAGAGGCACGAGTTCCGCAGATCGGATAGCACCGAATTGGCCGTCACGCTGTCCAAATCCGGCCCGATGCACGCGGCCAGCAACTCCGTCTCCGTCACACCCGGCGGCAGGGCTTCGCTGCCTTCCTCCCGTTTGAGCCCGCCAAAGGAGTAGACCAGAATCGCCGTAGCCAGCCGTAGGGCCGGCCGCACATTCGCCATTGCGGGTATCTCTCGGCCAATTCGGTCATCGATCCGCTTGGCCCTGGAATTCGGGCCGGCGAGATCGTGCGTAATGACAGGCGAATAATCCTGACGCGGGTCCAGATCCTTGAGCATGGCTCGCAGCACATCTGCGTCATTCAACGGGATGTCGGCAGGACCGAGCACGGCCTTGGCGCCGCCCTTGGCCTTGAGAATGTGCAGGCAAGAGGCCAGAAATCGCAGGGCGCCGCGTGTCCGCTGAAAACCCTCGACGCTGGTCCATCGGCCGTTCATCACGTCGATGAGGGCCGGATGAAATGGGTAGGCGGCCTGCATTCGGCTCTTGAGTTGGACCGCCTGCTCTTCGGCGTCCTGCTTGGCGGACGGTGTCTCTGCCCGTGCCCGCCAGAACCCGCCGATCACATCGCCATATGCCTTGGCAATTTCCTGCGCCACATCCGCCGAAGGCTCAGCACCCAGCAGCCGGCGTTTCACTACAGCCAGAATCTCGTCACCTGTCACCGGCTCGCGGACCTGGTCCTTGCGGCTGGTCAGCTTATCAAGTTCTTCCAATAAAGCCACATTGCCCAGCGCCTCGCGGGCGCTCCACTGGAGCGAGTAGACCATCACTGCGTTCGTGCTGTTGGAAACCTCGACGGTCAGATTCTGGATGAAGTCCTTGGCCTGGCGTTGCAGGGTCGAGTCCTTCACGCCGACGGCCGCGGCCCGCTCCATGTACTTGAGCACCTCGTCCAGCAGCAGCAACACCGGCCGGCCGTAGGCCCCGAGCATTGCCTTGATTTCGTCCCCGGCCGGCGATACACGGTCCACATCATGTTTCTGGACCACCTTGTATGCCTCGGCACCGAGTTGCCACGCCAGCCAGCCCCACATCGTGTGGACCACCTGCCCATCGCCCACGTCCTTGTCGCCCGTGGCCGTGAACTTCTCGCCGTCAAACACCGCCACATCCACCGGCCCCGGATCGGCCAAGTCCTTGCAGGAGGCAATCTGATTGAGGCTCTTGCGGGATCGAGCAGCATGCAGCAGCGACGCCAGCGTGTGCGATTTCCCGCCGCCGAACGGGCTGCGAAGCTTCAGCACGCGGTTGTAGCTGCCCTTGCCGGCCAAGCTCGCCAGCACTTCTTCGAGCAACTTGTGCAAATCAGTGGTGACGTAGGTCGCGGCGAAGAAGGCATCGGGGTCCCGGTACACCGTCGGCGTCGTCTTATCGCCCGTGGCGATGGCCCCAAGGTCGATGGCAAAGACCGCCTCCGCCAATGATCCGGATTCCACGTCAGGATGCAGCTTCACCAGTTCGGTCCAGGGTTTCAAGTTATGGATGCTCATAAGTCATTCACCTGTTCGTAGTTGCGCGTTCTAATAGTATCACGTTCCATGGACGTGATACCATTATTGGCTCCATGATCCGATTCGCTCCCATTGAGCGTCCCGACCTTTGCCGAGGCATCGCAGCTTGCCTTCACGTTTGAGGTCGGCCAGCGCCCGTTTGAGGGTGGGGTAGCTCACGCCAGGCGAGGCACGCTGAACATCGCCCATGCGAAATCGGGCCGGCAGCCGCGCAATGGCATTCCGCACCATCTCCCGCTTGGCGCCTCGCGCGCTCGTGAACGTGCCGACGCGCGATTCGAATTCGTTGTACGCTGCCGTCAGCGTTCCCAGGAAGTACTCCCACCACGGCCGAAGATCGTGCTCGGCTTCGTGCCAATTCTGCGAACTGGCTGACAGCGCTTCGTAGTAAGTTTCCTTGCTTTCCTCAATGATCCGTTCGAGGCTGATGTAGCGGCCGGCCTCGTAGCCGCACTGGTACAACAAAAGCAGCGTCAAGAGCCGGCCGATGCGCCCGTTGCCATCCCTAAAGGGATGAATGCACTCAAAATCCAGCACGAAACTGGCCACCAACAGCAGCGGGTCGGTCTTCGCCTCCTCCATCGCTCGGTTGTGGAATTGGACGAGGCGTTCCATGAACTGGGGCGTGGCCACGGCCGAGACGGGTCTAAACCGCACCACCTGCCGCCCATCGGGCGTGGTTTCGCGGATCACATTGTCGGCGGTCTTCCAGTGGCCGCCCTTCTCGCCGGTATAGCGGTAGATCGCGCGATGCCAGTCCAGAATCAGATCGGTCGAGAGCCGCATCCGGCCGTGGTTGGCGTGGATCGCCGCCAGCACATCCCGATAACCGGCCACTTCCTGCTCCGAACGGTCCCGAGGCCGCGTCTTTCTGGTCACCAGGCCGGTAAGGCGTCCCGGCGGCACGGTGATGCCTTCGATTCGATTGGAGGACTCGGTGCTCTGGATCAGCGCGACTTGGCGCAACGTCTCCAGGACTTCGGGGAACTGCTCGGTGTAGAGTTTCTGCCGCCCACGAAATTCGCCCAGCACGCGCACCGCCATGAGAAGCGAATGGGAGATCGCGGTCTCCAGAAGATAGCCATGCTCAAAAGACCTCATTGCCTGTTCCCCTTTCCGAAGTCGAGCATCCGCTGCTTGTCCTCCTTGTCCTGCTTCGCCGCCTTCTTGCCTACCACCGCGGCGGCGACGCCTTCCTCGATCAGGCTCCGCCAGTTGGCCAGGAGCTTGCCGAGGGCCGTTTGCTCGGCCGTCGTGGTGGTCACCAGCTTGGCGGCGTCCGCTTCGCTCTTGCCGGAGAGCGCGGCGCCTGCGAGGGCCTGGGCGAGCACTCGCAGCCGTTCGCGGTCGGGACGGGCCTCGTCGAGGAACTCCGCCAGCTTGCGGGGGCTGTTCTCCATCAGCCAGAGGATGCGGTGCAGCACGTCGATAAGTGGCACAGCCGCCCCCGGCTGTGATTCACTGGGCATACCCAGCCGCTCGTATTCGCCCCGTTCGGTGAAATCGCGGGCTCGATACTTGGCCTTCTTCTTTTCGATCAATGCATCTTTGCCGGCAGATAGTCCGTGCGATCCGTCGAGTTCGATGTGCGTGCCGTTCGAGAACACGATGGCCTCGCCGGCATCCAGTTCCATCGTCTTGTAGACGTACCGCCAGAGCACATAGAACCGGCTGCCACTGTCCACGGCACTGACGTTCCCACCGACCGTGCCGGAGAGCCTGGCCAGCATCGTATCGAGCACGACGGCCTCAACCTCGGCCAGGAACTTCTCGGCCGGGACCTCCTCACCGTTGGCATACTCGACCTTCTCGTACTTGGTAAACGCCCGCAACCCCGCGCCGACGCAGGCGATCACCAAGTCGGCGCCGCCGATCCCCATGTCCCAGAGCGTCTCCACCCGCTCGCGGACGATCTGCTGCAACTCCGGCTGGATGTCATCTTCGTAGTTGCCCACGCCACTTCCGGGGGCACGTTTGCGGCCGACGAGGAAGATGCTGGAGGCAAGGGCGGCAGTGTCCATTGCGATGAGTCGCGTCTTCATCTCCGTGTCCAGTGGCCACGCCTCAGTCACGGTGAAGCCGGATTTTCGGAACGCATCCACGAGCGTAGACCAGCCCAACGTCGTTTTATGGGCATAGACCACCGCCAAGGTTCCGCCCGGCTTGAGCACGCGGTGCGCCTCAACAAGCGATTGCGCCATCATTTCCTCATAGGCCCCACGGGCAGCCGGCTTGCTGTCACCGTGCCTGTAGAAGGCTGCGATGACCTCAGCCTTCTTCGGGGTCAGCATCGTTGTGAAATGCTCCGGATAAAGATGCCCCGCCGTCCGCTTGAGCCAAACGTAGAAGAAATCTGCGAGATTTGAGTACGAGACATTGTCGTAATACGGCGGATCGGTAATGACTGCATCGACTAAACCTGTCTGATAGGGTTGAGTTGTAGCAGAACCGCGACACACACGTCCTGCAAAGCCACAGGTTGATCCTGTCGAGATGCCATTCTCACCATTTTCGACGATAGCTATCCAATCGCCGACTGAACCACCCCACGGATGGGCCTCCGCGTAATCCCAGACCATTGGCAACGATTGGCGTCCGAATGTATGTTGTAGCTTCTGACCGACTGGATTCCATGCGCACAGAGACGACCAATGGTCAGCGCACCGGTCTACATAGCAGGCCAATAGACTCACCACAGCCTTGGCGTGGTCAGGAGAACTGGATGCCAACTCGTCATTGGCACCGAGGATAGCAGCAGTGAAGGTAAGCAAGCTGAGCATCTGTCTCGCGGAGAACAGATCAGAAAACCGAGTCAGACCCCAGCGGTCAACATCCATAGATCGCGGATTAATCTCAATGGTTTCATCGGGTATGGTCAGACCCGTGTCTCGGCATGCAGCACCGATATGTCTGTGGATCGTCTCGTCGCCAGGCGAGCATTTCGGTGGTAGACCACCAGGACCAACATACACTCTGCCTGATCGGGCTGGTCGGGTGCAGACTACCGCCATCGGTTGGCTGGCCATGCGGCCGGCGCGGCCCTCAGCCTTGACGTAGTCGTTATCCGCGACTGTGCCGCAGAAAGGACAGGTGGCGTTCCCGGCCTTGCTGAAGCCGGCGGGGTCGAAGCCCACCCCCTTTTCGGTCTCACTCTCGACAACTTCGAACCGCACCTCTTTGGCCTTCGTTGGGGCGAGCATCTTCAGGGCGACGTAACGCTTGGCCTTCTTGCACAGCCACGTTTGGCGAGCCAGCGGCACGGTCGCGCCACAGGAAGGGTTCTTGCAGCGCACGGTTCGCGTCCAGAGATAGGCCACGGGCTGGAGGAAGCCAGGCGGCAGCGTCACGGCGGAGCGGGGCGATTCGCCTTCGTCCTCGTCCTCCTCGTCGTCGAACATCTTGGCGGTCTTGGCTGTCGTGGCGGCGGGCTCGATCTTGACGCCCTTCTTCGGCTTGCCGGGCTTGGTGACGTTCCACTGGCCGGTGTCGTGGTCGAAGGCGATCTCCGGCGGCTCGTTCCATACTTCGGGGTCAGGGATGGGTGGGTAGAGGTCGCCGATCTCCTTGCGAACGCGGTCGAGGACCCAGTTGCCCCAGTAGCGAACCTCGGCGGCCAATCCGCCCCATGTGGTTTCGCCTGGCTGCGCCAGCCCTTCGAGGCTGGCAGGTAGCCCGTTGGCGTTCTTCGGACCTGCCTGCCGCAACGCAAGACGCCCAGCGCTCCACTCTCGCTTGAGCCACCTTCGGCCAAAGCCACTCTTTAGCTCATGCTCTCGTGCGACCGCTTCGTCTCGTGTCTTGAACTCCTCCCAATGGATCAGTTCGACCGGCTTGTGCGCGGCAGTCCACTCGGCTTTGCCGCTCCGGTGATCGTCATAACGTCGAACGATGTTGTCGGTCTGGCCGATGTAGAACGAGTCGTCTTCGCAGCGGATGACATAAGCCCAGAAGCGTTGCGGCGCAGGCAAGCCGGTCATGCCGCGTGCGTTGGGGTCGGGCTTGCCGTACTTCTGCGGGTAGACGAGGGTGCAAAGCTCAATGATGTGGGCGACGGGGTTGAGGTCGAGGGCATAGGCTTCGCAGCCAAGCCGCAGAGCTTCGAGCGGGATAGCGCCGCCGCCGGCGAACATGTCGAGCACGCGCGGACGCGGCGCCCGGCCGGCGACGATATCGTCGTAGCTGACCTTGTCGCCCTGGAACTTGAACTCCTCGACCCAGGCCGGGGGCTTGCCGGTTTCCTTTGCCTCGGCCAATTCGGCCGTGAGGCGGTCGGCATGTGCTTCGAGGATATGCCTCTGGGCCTCGACGATGGCCCGCTCGGTTTCCTCTTTGACCTTGATGTCTTTCTCAGCCTTCGGGTCCGTCTTCGGGTAACGGCAGAGCTTGGTGACGAAGTCCTTGGCGGCCTTGCGGTTGAGGCCCTTCTTCTTGCCATTCTTCGTCGCCTCCGCCTTGGCCGGATCGGTGGGCGGGTTCTTCATCTCGATATCCTTGACCCATCGGTCGGCCGGGACGAGCGCCCCATACACCGCCGCCCGGCAGGCGACCAACGGCCGCCGCGCCCACCACAGGTGCAGCGTGGAGATATGCCCCTTCCGCACCGACTTCTCCCGCGAAGCCTCCGCGCTGATAGCCTCGATAGGCAGGTAGTCTTCAATCAGGCGCAGGTCGCTGTTGTCGCTCATGCTTACGTTCTTTCCTTGTATTGGTCGACTGCCTGCGCGGGAATCTCGTAGCGGCGGATCATCTCACGGGGCTTGACGGCGTGCTCCAGGACGCGGGCGGGGTTCTGGATGCGGATCAATTCGTGATGGGGCTCCAGCGGATCCCACACGACGCACAGCCAGTACGTTTCGCCAAGCTGTTGGGCCTTGAACCATTCGCTGCGCTCAAGCTGAATCGGGTTGCCGCGCGCGTACCCTTTAACCTCGATCCGCCGAACCTCGGTGACGCCGGTGGTGTGGTCAATGACACGCTGGGCGCGGATGTCGAAACCGGTGAGCTTCTGACGGCTGACATCGACAATCGAGTCCTCGGGGAATCCCTGAGCGATCAAGTCCTGCACGACGATCCGCATGGCCGCCAGTTCTTTCATCTGTCGCGACTCGGCGTCGGGCTCGATGCCGAATTGCTTGTAAACTTCGGCGAGTTCGGCGTCCGGCGGCAACGCGACCGCGGTTCCCAGATGCCGCACCGGCCCAGTGCGAGCTATTTGCAGGCGTTCGAGGCCGGCAAGACGCTCCTTCCTGCTGCGTCCCAGGTCGTCGAGGTACTTCTTGGCTTCGTCGGCGGCCAGTTTGTATTCCGGCCGCGTGCCGAGTTCGGCCATCAGGTTCATGTATCGTTCCTGGGCGCGTTTGATCCTCGCGTCGAACGAGCGTTCGAGGTGGTCCCGGACAACGGCTGCGAAATGCTGACGCTCCTGCTGACACCGCCGGCGGATTTCGAGCTGGTAGGTGCTCTTGAGGTAGTCGGCCGCCGGCTGCGGGCTCACCGGATCAATCTGTTCCCATTTCTGCGGATGCGGCGGCAGATCGAGAAGGACATCGGCCGGCACGACCTCAAACCGGCCTGCTTCCTCGCGGACGGCGGCCACTTCGGCATATAGCGGCACGTCCTTGCCGCGACTATCCTTGCCTCTGACGGCGATCTCGAAGAAATGCAGCCGGTACGGGCCGGCGGCCTGGGGATCGGTGAATAGTGCCGTGGCTCCGAGGGTGGGAGCGAGGGCCTCGCTAAGCTTCTCATCGACGGCGGCGTAGAGCGGATGGCCCGGCCCCATCAGGACGGCATCCAGATGCTGGTCCTGCTCCAGAACCTCCTTGTGGAAGGTGACCTTGCGGTATTCGTTGTCGGCCTTGCCGAGTTTGTGGACCGAGGCCAGACGCTCGGACCGCAGATCGGCCAGGACGTGCTCGATGCGCCACAGGCCATCGGCCCGAGGCTCGATCCGCAGGCCGATTCGCTTGGCGGCCTCGATGAACTGCTCCTCGACGTACCGGGGCATCAGCCGGCGCTCTTCGATCTCCAGGTTCTGCTTCTGGAGGCCGGAGAAATCGACATGGGCGCGGGCCAGGGCGATGCCTGTGGCCTGCTCGTATTGCATGAGCCGGTCCGGGTCGATTCGGTCGATCTGTTCGAGGTAGTCGTCCAGACGCCTTGGATCGACGGCGGCTTCGCGGAGCATCTCAGGCAGGTTCACGTCATTGAGGGCGAGCACTTCTCCGATCACATCGAAGACCCGGCCGGCCAGCGACGCCTTCATGATCTCCAGCTTCTCCAGCAGACGTTCGAGGATGCGCCCCTCGACGATGGCGTCGCCGTCTTGGCCGGAGGTCGCCACGAAATTGAAGGCGTAGCAATCGTCGCGTTGTCCGATGCGGTGGATGCGGCCAAGGCGTTGCTCCAGCCGGGTCGGGTTCCACGGCATATCGTAGTTTATCATCAGGTGACAGAATTGGAGGTTGATGCCCTCACCGGCGGCCTCCGTCGCCACGCAGACCTGGGCCTGCGTGCGGAACGCCTCCTGTGCTCGTTTCCGTTCGTGGGGGTTCATCCCGCCGTGGATCTCGCAGGTGGTGTACCCCCAGCGGCCGAGGTGCTCCTTGATGTAGTTGAGCGTGTCCCGATGCTCGGTGAACAACAACAGCTTGCCGCGACCGTCTTTGAGTTCGGCGAACGTGGCACGGGCCAGGCAATCCTTGAGGGCCTTGAGCTTGGAGTCGCTGGCGGCCTCGCGGACCCTGCGGGCCTGTTCCACCAAATCCTTGAGTGCGGCGATCTCGGCGCGGAGATGGTCGATTTCGACGGCGGCTGTGAACTCATCGATCAGCACGTCCCGGTCGGTATCGTCGAGGTCGTCTTCATCCTTCTCGACATCCACGAGCCGGCCCTGGAGGGAGGCCAGCTTGCGGCTGCGCTGTGCCGGAGGCAGAGCCTCAAGCTCGTCCAACAGGTCCTGCTGCTTCTGAAAGCGCCGCTTGAGGGATTCATGGATCGCGCAGGCGGATGAGGCCAGGCGGCGCTGCAGGACGGTCCGGGCCAAGGCGGCGGAGGTCTTACGCTGGCCCTGCTGCTGGGGGATGAACTGGTTGATGTAGCCCGTGACAGCCTTGTAGAGGGCGAACTCCTCGCTGTTGAGCGTGAAGGGTACGGTGACGGCGTGGCGGTCGGGAAAGAGCCGCTGGCCGTCCATGTCCTTGAGGTCTTCTTTCAGACGGCGGAGCATCCAGGGGCAGTCGGCGCCGAGCCGGAAGATATCGTCTCGCAAGTCGGCGGCCTTTTCCCCAAGGCGATGGGGTTCGGCAAAGAGGTCCGGATCGACCAGCCGGAGGAAATGGGCGAACTTGTCCTCGTCGCCGTGGTGCGGGGTGGCCGTCATCAGGAGAATGTGATCCGTCTGTTCGGAGAGCTTGACTGCCAACTCGTACCGTCTGGTGGGCTCAACCTGGGGGCCGCGTCCGGCACCGCCACTTTTGGTCCGAGCCGAGCATTTATGGGCCTCGTCGATGATGACCAAATCCCACCGCTGCTGCCAGACGCGCTCGCGGACATCGGGCTGCTTCGCGTAATCGATGGAGGCGATGACCTGAGTGCAGCGGTCCCAGGGGTTGGCGAGCTGCTGCTGATCGACGGCGGAGAAGATGATATCGAAGGTCTCGCCGAACCACCGTTGCATTTCGTCCTGCCACTGGATTGTGAGCGGGGCCGGGCAGAGGATCAGGACGCGGTCCACGGCCTCGCGGAGCTTGAGTTCCTTGATGAGCAGGCCCGCCATGATGGTCTTGCCGGCGCCGGGGTCGTCGGCCAGCAGAAATCGCAGGCACGGCTGCGGCAGCATCCTCTGATAGACGGCCTCGATCTGATGTGGCAGCGTGCGGATGCCGGAAAGACTGACAGCGAATTGGCGGTCGTAGGCATAAGCGAGGCGGATGCGCGCGGATTCGACCAGCAGTTCGAGGTCCGTCGGCTCAGCCAGACGGACAGCCTGGGGGCTGCTGGATGTATTCGCCAGGGCCGCCGCTTCGTCGGCCGAGATCACGACTTCCTCGAGACCGCCATCCGGGAGGCGAACACGACATTCGAAGCCGACTCCAAGTGGGCGCACCTCTTCCAGGACCACCGGGGTGTCGAAGTGCCCCGGAAGTCTAACAGTCCGACCGATCAGGACGTCTCGCTCGCTCTCCATCACTCCCTCGCTCTTGTCTTGCAGGCATTCCTTGTGCCAGTCTCGGGCGTGAGCCGTCCCAGCGCATGGACAATGGTGTTATCCCCCCGGTTATCAACGATGACCGGCGATGTCTCCGCCATGTCGCGGCCTCCCAACCTTCAAATGCTCCTGGATTCGCCCAAATCCTACTCAAATATACCAGCCAGAGCAAGGGCATTCCGAAAGATGAACCGTGCCGATCAGGGCCGATAAATGCCGCCGTGCCTCTGCCAGAACCCCTGAATCTGTGCACACAGATGGTTGTCCGGTCCACAGAGCCATGACACCCGGTTTCTGCGCCCCCTCCTCCCGTGCTTCCGCCGGGCCTCTCGTCTTCAGAATGCGTGTGGATTCCCTTGCAGGCGGCGATACTAAATGTATGATAAGCACGTCTCGCTAATGCCGTCCAGCTACGGGCCATAGTCTCGCTTCCTCTCCCTCCCTCCACTGGCCCGGACGGCGGGCCGGGTGCCGTTTAGTCGCAGCTTCGCTCATCAAAGGTGTCGGCGCCCGGCATCTGCGCCGGTGTCCTTTCGAAAGACACTGAGGTGCCATCGCAGTCACGGAGAAGGTCACGGCAAGTCGAAAAAATCGCGTGCTGTAAGTGCGCCTCCGCGCGCCACTTATAGCAACATGGCCCAACCATGGAAGGAAAACCCTTGCGCTCTCCTTATGATCGCGCTAACCTGGACGCTGGTTTACTGTCGCTTCCTGGAAAGGAGAAAGTGATGAATTTGACAATCAGAAAGGCCGTTGTGTTGGGATTGATCGGTTCAATCCTCCTCCTGGGCAACATCCTGCTTGTGGCCAACTGGCTGGCTGACAAGGGCGTGGTAGATTGGGCACGGAATATCAGGTCGGAGTATTTGACCGGGATGGCGGTCACGATCATCGTTGTCCTATTGGTCCTCTTGGTCAGCCCGAAGGCTGGTGCCTTGGTCCGCAGGTGTCCGGTGTGTGACCATGTGCTGCTGAGCAGAGGCAGATATTTCGGAGAGTGTGGGAGCAAGGTGGCTTGACAATGCGCGCGTCTCCCATTGCAATGGCAGTTGGAACCGGAGCAGCGATGTGAGTCATTGCTCCACTTTCACGATTGCCAGGCAGGGAACGTTCTGTGTTCGACAGGTCATCCGGAACCTTGTTCAATCAGTTGGACGCGGCGCTATTGCCAAGCGGGCGCATAGGGCTCGAATGGAGTTCTGTCGAAGACCCGATTGGCAGGGATCAGAGACTGCTCCAGGACGAGTTGTGGAAGCGGATGGGCGAGGACTATGAGTCGGCCCTGCTGTTCCTGGGTTTCTCCGACCGGTCGGTGCCGCTGTCGGCCTCCCTGGATTACTGGAGGAAGGTGACGGGGCGGTTCGCCGAGGAGCTGGTCAGGACGCCTGATCTGGAGGCCCTGAGGCACAAAGCAACCGTCGCTCTGGAAGACGATGATGCTGCCGAGATGCTCGACGCGGCGCCATTCATGCCCGGGTTCGAGTACCTCAATCGCGACGTGCTGGATAGTCTGTGGTCTCTGCTGAACGCCACCTATCAACGGCAGATCAAGTCATACAAAGGATCGGTTGCCAACTTCATTCGTACCCTGAGCTCGAAGATGCACCTCGTTGGTCGGGTCTTCTTCCATCTCGTGGAGAGCAAGAAGGATGCGTATCCGTTTGCCTTTCTCGCCACGTACTCGACCGGCCTGGACCAGAAGAGCGGCTGTAAGCACGTTCCCCTGAAGCACGCCCTGGCCGAATATGGCACCGACAGCAGGAAGCTGCTGGATCTGCTCGCCACTGTCCACCAGGCGGCGGCAGAGAGCCAATTCCTCTCCGGAGTCCTGGACAGCGGCGAGATCTTTCATCCGCTGGCCCTCTCGGCCGGCGAGGCGTACACGGTTCTGAAGGAGGTCCCGATCTATGAGCGGGCCGGCATCTTGTGCCGTATCCCCAACTGGTGGAAGAATCGAGCGGCGGGGCTTCGCCTGAATATCCAGATTGGCGAGGCCCGGCCAAGTGCCCTGGGGATGGATGCCCTCCTCGATTTCGACGCCAGATTGCTGGTGGGCGATGCGGCTATTTCTGAAGAGGAGGCCCGGAGGCTCTTGGATGAGTCTGAGGGCCTGGCCTTCATCAAGGGCAAGTGGGTGGAGGTGGACCGCGAGAAGCTCGAACAGACCCTGCGTGCCTATGAGAAGGCCCAGGCATTGACGGCTGATGGGGATTTGACCCTGCGTGAGGCCATGCGTCTGCAACTGGACGCCGACAGGGCTTTGGGCTTGTCCGAAGAAGGCGTCGAGGTCGAGGTCTCGCAGGGGCAATGGCTTGAATCCGTGGTCGGACGGCTCCGCGATCCACGGCGCATCGATTCCGTCCGACTGCCCGGCCGATTCAAGGCCACGCTCCGGCCCTACCAGCGCCAAGGCCTGGACTGGTTGTGTTTCCTGGATGGTCTCCAGTTCGGGGCCTTGCTGGCCGACGATATGGGTCTGGGAAAGACCGTGGAGCTATTGGCCATGCTCAGCGTTCGGACAGCCACCCAATCGAGGCAAGGGCCGAAGACGAGCCTGCTGGTCCTGCCGGCTTCACTGATCGGCAACTGGGCCGGCGAGATCGAGCGTTTCCTTCCATCTCTGAGGTTCTTTGTGGCCCATCCATCCGGCGGGGCTGATAAGGATGTCCTACAACGAGGCCCTGTACTGGATGACGTCGATCTGGTGATTACCACGTACGGCCTGTGCCAGAAATACGCCTGGCTCCAAGACGTCCAGTGGGACCTTGTCGTGCTGGATGAGGCGCAGGCGATCAAGAATCCCGGGACCCAGCAGACGCGAGCGGTGAAGAAGCTGCACGCCAGGAATCGGATCATCATGACGGGTACGCCGATCGAGAATCGCCTGTCCGATCTGTGGTCGCTGTTCGATTTCCTCAATCCCGGACTGCTGGGCACCGTCGAGGAGTTTAGCGGGTTCAGCAGAAAGCTCAATCGCGATTCGAGCGGCTACGCCCGGTTGAAGAAGGTGGTAGGCCCGTACATCCTTCGAAGGCTCAAGACAGATAAGACCGTGATCTCGGACCTGCCCGACAAGATCGAGATGAAGACCTATGCGGAGCTGAGCCGCAAGCAGGTTGTCCTGTATGAGGACCTGGTCAAGCAGCTTCGGCGGATGTTGGAGGAACAGCCGGACGGCATTCGGAGAAAGGGCCTGATCCTGGCTTCCCTCATGAAGTTCAAGCAGTTGTGCAATCATCCGGACCAGTACCTGGGTCAGGGCGGTTTTGCAGAGCTCGACAGCGGTAAATTCCAGCGGCTCCGTCCGATCTGTGAGACGATCTTCGAGAAGAGGGAGAAGATGCTCGTCTTCACGCAGTTCAAGGAGATGACGGGACCCCTGAAAGAACTCCTCGATGCGATTTTCGGTCATGAGGGCCTGGTCTTGCATGGCGGCACGCCCGTGGCGAAACGCAGGCAGATGATCGAGCGGTTCCAGAGCGATGAGTATACGCCGTTCATGGTCCTATCGCTCAAGGCGGGCGGCGTCGGACTGTCACGGATCGGGTTAAACCCAGCCACCGGGGATCGGGTCAAAACCAGCCAG
>DAOQWL010000106.1:0-15963 GCA_035342095.1 Sedimentisphaerales bacterium
TTCGGCTGGGACAGAAGCACCAATGCATTCAGTTATTTCCTGACACTGCCTAAGATAATCAAGCAGCTTCTCGTGTGACACGGAGGTCGTCCCGTTCTCACGACGCCAAACGAAATCCCTCCTTCTCGATATGATAACTCGCTCGCTATTGCAGGCTACTACATGGTTAACGAAGGCAACGCGTTGCTTGGTCACAGTCGTCACTTTCGAGAGTGTATCATGGTTCAGAACCAAGCATGCTTTCGCACTGACCGGGAAAAACAGATCCGCATCGGCATTCTGCAGCCATCGCCAGTTCGATACATGATTCGGAGATCTCGAAGTTGGCAGAATTGGACAGTCAGATATAGCGTACTCGGCATCAGATACGACATCGGTTATCTCAAGGTTTGGTGTCATTTCAGAAAAGATCGGAACCAAGAACATGGCCAATTCCAGCATGAACCGGACATAGTACGTTGTCGGTATATCGACTATAATCTTCAATTCATCGCGTGCACGTAACGCGTCCTCATATCGAAGGTTCAAGTCCGTGCCCGCCTGCTCACAGGAGTTCTTCACGATCGTGTTCCACCGCTCTTCATCTGCGTGGAGGAATTCACTTGTGGCCTCGGCGCCACACTGATACACGCGTTGAAGCACTCCCCTCGGGGTGGGGCCTCTCACGTACATAAGAGCTAGAAACTCAACAAGGACAGCCCAGTCCTTGCTCCCCCCCTTGGGGAACTTCCGTTGAGCGAGGATGCTCTGAATAACTGGCTCCGCTCTTCCCTCAACTGCGCCCAAGACCTTCTGTTCGATGCAATCTGCCGCTACCCCTCCTGTCGTTCCCACCGAATAGTAGTCCGTCTCACACGCTGCATTCACAATACTCGTCCGATAGGACGTTCTGTTCACGCGGTCCAGCACCCAGACTCTGTCTTCTTCGGAGAACCTCTTTAGCAGGAGTCTCGGTAGAATGTGATGTCGTCTCGCGAGGTTCCTTTGTTGATTGCTCATGGCCGCACCCCTACGTCATTGGCCTATCTCGGGACATCATACTCAATTCCACACGTTCTGTCTTATCCCTTCGAGTCGCCCGTGATGCCCGTCTCACTGGGAGGCAGCAGGGCCTTCGGCTTCTTTCGTCGCTTGGACGCCAGCTTCTTTATACTCTCGGCGGGCGGGAGGTTCTCGGGCATGGTCCCGCTTTCGACCATTTCGGTGATTTCAAAGAAATGGTCTTCGATCCGCTGGCCGCTCTTGACTTCAATCATAAGAGCCTCCCATCACGGTTCCCATTGTAGGGTCAGGTCATCGGAAAGGCAAGGGGCAAGTTCGTGAAGCGTGAAGTGTCGTGCGTGAAGCGCTGGCGGGGCCAGAAATCCGTGTCGATCCGTGTGAATCCGTGTCGGGGACAGAAAGACTATCCCAGAGGGCGGATTCCGGGTAGAATGACGCCATGGAGAAATCGCAGGAACAGCTTGTGCATCGGTGGATCGAGAATTGGCGGGCGACGGGACCTGTGTTGGAGAGCCTGCGTGCTGAGGAGATACGCAACAGCGACACCGCAGCCGCCATCGAGCAGCTCTCGGACGCCTTCGAATCCGCCCGGCGCGAGTGGTCGGCTCCGGCCACCTCCGGCCTCGTCGAGCAGCAGCGCTTGTTTGCGAGGCTGCGACTGTGAAACCACTCTTTCACACAGCGGCGGAACTGGAACGGTTCTTGATCGAACGAGGTTGGCGGTATTCCTTCATCGGTGGGATTGCCCTGCAGCGATGGGGGCAGCCGCGTCTGACGAACGACGTCGATCTGACGATTCTCGCAGGCTTTGGAAACGAAGCCGCCTACGTCGATGCTCTGTTGGAACGGTATCACGCCCGGATTCCTGACGGCCGCGAGTTCGCTCTGATGCACCGAGTGCTTCTGCTCCAATCTCGCGACGGGATACCCATCGACGTGGCGCTAGGTGGGATCGCCTTTGAGGAACAAGTCGTTTCGAGGGCAACTCGGCACGAGTTCCTTCCTGGCCTGTCTCTTCTGACGTGTTCAGCGGAGGACCTCATCATCCTCAAGACATTCGCCAATCGGCCCAGGGACTGGGCGGATGTGGAGACGATCATCACCCGTCAGCGGGCGTACCTTGACTGGAGCTACGTCTTCGAGCAGTTGGAACCCTTGTCCCAAGTCAAGGAGGCCCCCGAGATTCTGGATCGGCTGCACCGACTCGCTGGGACTGACGTCCAGGAAGAACCCGGACCGGGATCAGAATAGGGAAGAAGGGAGTACACGTTCCGCACGGACTATTGGGACTTCGGCGATTCGGTGACTGCCTTGCGGAGGATCGGCAGCAGGGATCGGGCCTGGCGGTCCATGCCGAGGTCGCTGAGGTGGACTCCGTCCACTGTGGCCTCGCCGTCGTGGCCGATCAGGTCCGTGCCGGGAACCAGGATGAGACCCTCGACTCCCTCTTTCTGCAGGGCCTGCACGGCGGTCTCCTGGCGGCCGGTGAGTTCTGTGGGGTGGGCCTCGGGCCGCAGGAGCGACTGACCCACGAAGAGGATGGGCGTGACGGGGTGGGCCTTTCGGGTCGTTCGCACGAGCTGGCCGACTCGATCCATGTACGCCTCCTGGCCGACGCCCATGTTCCAGGTGCAGTCGATCACATAGGCCGCAGGGTCCAGGTCGGCCAGCACCTCTCCCACGGGCGGTTCCATCGTGCCCGAGCCGGAGAAGCCGAGGTTGATCACGGGCCGGTCCAGGAGCCGACCCAGAATCGCGGGCCATGCCATCCCGGGTCGCGATGCGCAGCCGCCTTGGGCGATTGATGTGCCGTAGACGACAATCGGTTTTCGCAGACCCTCGGGCCGAGGCGGCGCCGGGTCCAGATGGGCGCCCGACGGAACTCCGATCTCCAGGGACTTCGTGCCGTTGTAGAGAGGCAGGTACAGCAGGCACTCGCGCGGACCTTGGACGCCGTCGGGGAACTGGAATGTGGCGAGATTGCCTTCTGCCTTGGTGGGCCTGCCGTTGCCGACGAACCGCCAGGAGCCATCCGCGAGGCGGGCGTAGAGGTCCACGCCACTGACGCCGGTTGCAGGCATGTGCGGCATGTCCAGCGACTCACTGGTGAGCGACCATCGAACGGTGAGGGCCGCCGCATCCGTGGCGAAGCGAACGCAGATGCCCGCGCTGTGCTTGCTCAGATGCCAGACCGACGAGGAGACCTTGCTCTGGGCCCAATCCGGGAGCCTATCGAAAGGACCCGCCGTCTGAGCCCAGCCTTTGCCTTCGACTTCGAGCGAAGCCGCGTCGCGCCATTGCACCTCCTGTTCAGCAGCACGGCCAGGAGACAGTACAAACGCGACCAGCACGAACAACGCAACACGGCACGAAGCAGTCATCAGCTTTCCCATCCTAATGCTTGAGGGGGACACATCTGTAGTTCCTATCGTGGACCCGATTGTACGAGCAGGGCGTCGGACCGGCAAGGCCAAGATCGTGGCGCGTGAAGCGTAGTGCGCCGTCCATCTGAAAGGGTGGGCAAGCGTCACGGACACCGTTTGGAGTTCCGCCTTCAGGCGGGTGAAGACCGCGTAAACGCGGAACTCCGAACAGGCCATATGCCGATAGGCTGCCCAGCGAATCAACGTGGATGGCATAGTGGGATGGGCCAAAGCCAACATAGGCGGTCTACACAGGTTGATGGGCTTTCTTGAGGGACCAGTAGAGGTAGCCGGGGATTCCGAGGGCGACCCAGACTAGGCCCATCAGGGAGTTGACCAGGGGGGTCTCGCCTTTGCGGAAGTTCAGGATGTCCGTATAGAGCGTGAAGACTACGTAGACCGAGGCGAAAGCGATGAACAGGATGGGCGTCCAGGGGTAACCCCAGACCCGGTAAGGTCGCGGCGTGTCGGGCATCCGCCTGCGGAGGGTGAATACGCTGGCCGCAGCCAAAGCGTAGAAGATCCAGCTCACGAAGATCAGCATGTCCGTCAGTTGGTCAAAGGTCCCGCTCAAGACGAGTATCGAGGTCCAGATCCCCTGCACGACGAGCGATCGGGCCGGCGTGCGGAACCGCGGGTGGACCTCGCCCAGGCTGCGGAAGAACAGGCCCTCGCGGGCCATCGCGAAGTAGACCCGCGCGGACATCATCGTGGTCCCGTTCACCGCGCCGAAGGTCGAGACCATGATGGCGGCGGCGATGATCGCGCCGCCCCATTTGGCATGGAAGCTGTTGGCGACGTCGATGGCGACGATATAGCCTCCGCCCGTAGCCTCGGCGGCCCGATACCGCTGGGCAATCTCGGGGACCGGGATGACGTAGATGTAGGCGAGGTTGACCAGGACGTAGACGCCGATGACGATCATCACGGCGGTCGCCATCGACTTGGGCAGGTTCCGCTGGACGTCGCGGATCTCGCCGGACATGTAGGTGACGTTGATCCACCCGTCGTAGGCCCAGAACGCGCCGGCCATGGCCATGATGATCATCAGAAAGACCGAGGATGAAGTCCCCGCCGCAGCGTTTGCGCCGGCCGCCGACTGCGTGAGGTTCGCGAGGTCGCCGTGTCCCAGGACGAACGCCAGCAGGACGATGCTCAGGATGATCGCGACTTTCATCGCGGCGAAGACGACCTGGATGGCGCTGCCGAGCTTGACGCCCAGGTAGTTCATCGCGGTGAGGAACACGACCAGGGCGATGGTGCAGAGCTTCAGGCCGATGAACCTGAAGGGGGTCATCGCGCCGATGAAGGGGATAGGGATGCTCCACTGCTCCCATGCTTCGGGCAGGCGGGGCATCGGGACGAAGTAGCTCAGGGAATCGGAGAAGACGTAGGCGATCGAGGCGATGGAGCCGGTCTGAATGATGATGAAGACCGCCCAGCCGTAGAGGTAGCCGACGAAGCGGTTGTAGCCGCGGTTGAAGTAGATGTACTGGCCGCCGGGATCGCGGAACATGCCGGAGATCTCCGCGATGGACAGCGCCCCGAACAGCGTCAGGATGCCCGCGACGATCCAGACGAGGATCAGCAGCTCAGGCGAGCCGAGTTGGGCGGCCATGACGCCGGGTTTCTTGAAGATGCCGGAGCCGATGATGGAGCCCACGCCGCACGCAACCGCGGCGATGAAGCCCAGCTCGCGACTGAGCTCGTGTCTCTTCGTTTCGTGGCTGTCGGTCATGGTGTCGCCAAGGGGGACCTGGGGTTCAAGCCCTGCACATCGTCACGATCTGCCTTTTCCATTCGAGTTCCCAGTGACGTCCGTTTTACCTGGCGGTCGCTCCAGGGCTTCGAGATCTCCTGTCACCGCGGCCATTGTAAGACGGAGCCGCCGGAACGCAAGGCAAATGCGGGAGAAGCGCAGGAAGGGGATGCATGACCGCAGTTACGACCTCCCGGAGAGTGACGAGACGTTGGCGCGACTCTGTCATTCCTGCGGCAAGCAGGAATCCAGGAACCGTGGTCTGCGCCGGGTCCCAGGAAGTGGATTCCCGCTTTCGCGGGAATGACAACCCACGGCCCCCATGAACCTCCATCGCATGCACGCAACTGCGGTCATGCACCCGGTCCCGATTCCCGGTGATAGTTGTTTTGTCATTCGAGCTGCTCTGGGGTATCGTGTCATTCGCTGTCTGTCAAATGCCATGGCCATGATTGGAGACGGGAACAGATGGACAATACTGTGATGGCGTGGTTCCGCCTGGGGGTCTGTCTGTCGGTGGCTGTCGTATCGGCATACGCTGCGGCGGAGGGGCGCATGCCGGCTCTGCACAATGCCTTGATTATCAACGAGGACGACAGCCATTTCTTCTCCTCTCGCCAGGCCGACGCCATGAACCGGGAGGGGCTTGATGCCTTCATCGATCAGTACGCCGGCACGGCGGTCACGCACCTGTTCCTGTGCCCCAACGCGATGCGAGCCAGTTTCCGCAGTCGGACACGGGACGCGATCTGGGACCCGGTCGAAGGCAGAGCACCCTCCAATCGCTGGGTGGATAACGCCCGTTTGCTCCATGAGCGGGGCCTCGATCCCTACACGGTCTGGATCGCACGCTGCCGGGAGAAAGGCATTTCGCCCTGGCTGTCGATGCGCATGAACGACATTCACAGCGTGGACGATCCGAACTCGTTCATGCACTCGTCGTTCTGGCGGGAACACCCGGAGTGGTGGCGCGTCCCCAACGGACCGGCTTCGCCCTGGCAGAACCGTGCGATGAACTACGCCCATGCGGCGGTTCGCGCGCACCAGATGGCCTTTGTGGAGGAGTTGCTCGAGCGCTACGATCCTGACGGCCTGGAACTGGACTGGATGCGGTTCGGCTGGCACCTGACTCCCGGGCGGGAGAGGGACGAAGGCAAGTATCTGACAGAATTCGTCCGAGGCGCTCGCGCCCTTGTCACGACGTGGGCGGGTCGGCGTGGACATCCGATCCTGCTCGGTGTGCGAGTCCCGGCCCATCCGGATGCGGCGGCACTCCTGGGGATGGACGGCGTGCAGTGGGCCAGAGATGGTCTGGTCGATGTGCTGGTGCCCTGTCCGTTCTGGTCCTCCTCTGATTTTGACATCCCGGTCGAGTTGTGGAAGGAGCGGCTGGGACCGGCCGCGGGGTCCGTAGGGGTCGCTCCCGGATTGGAGTACAACGCACGTCCCTGGCCGGGCGGCAAGGCCGTCGCCAACACGCTGGGGTCGGCCTATGGCTTCGCCGCCTCCTCGCTCGCTCGCGGAGCCGATGCGCTGTACCTGTTCAACTGGATGGATTCGGAAACGATACCTGTCTCAGCCGAATCCTACCGCAGGCTTGTCGAGGGCGGCCTGGGCAGCGATCTCGTGGGTCGTGTGGAGCGTCGGCACCCGGTGTGCTATCGTGACACGGTCCCCGAGGGTTTCCCCAACGGTGTCATGCTGCCGGGCGAAGGGTCCGAGGGTCGGGAGTTGCGCATCCATATCGGTCCGGTGCCTGCCTCAGGTCGCGTGGAGTTGATTGTTGGATTGGCCCGTCGTGAGGGCGTGTCCGGCGCGACGTTTCAGGCCGGGATCAACGGTGTCGATGCCGCCCTTGCCGGCGATCTCCAGGATACCGCCGACATCGGAGGCGACCCCGCTCGCGTCATTTGCTTTACGTGCCCACGAACGGCCGTCCGTGATGGCTACAACACCGTTCGAGTCCAGCAGACGCCGGGACAGCCGCCGCAGACGATTGTATGGGTCGAGCTGCGGATCGATCCGACGGCCGGCGGGATACTGTGAACTCAAGTTGTCGTTGGAGGTTACGCACGCCATGAGATCGATCTCAGCTTATGTCACTATTGTCGTCCTTATTGCGAGTGCGCAGACCATCGCGGTTGCTGCTGCGCAGGAGCCGATTGCCCTCGCCGACCGATGGGAACTCTTTGTTGACGACTATTTCATTGAGAAGATCGAGGGCGAGGTCGCGCTGCGCCTGCACGAGCCGATTCCGCAGGAAGTCGTGATCGTGCATGACAAGCCGTGGGAGGGCAACTCCTGCGGATACCATACGATCTTCCAGGATGGGCCGCTCTACCGGATGTACTATCGCGGCTGGAACCACGACATGACCACCCAGAAGCAGACTCACCCCGCGGTGGTCTGCTACGCGGAGAGCCGGGACGGGATTCACTGGGACAGACCCGCGCTCGACCTCGTCGAGTTCCAGGGTTCGAAGCAGAACAACATCATCTGGGCAGGCGCCGGGACACACAACTTCGTGCCCTTCAAGGACGCGCACCCCCAGTGTCCGCCGGACGCCAGATACAAAGCGGTCGCTGTGGGCGAGGGCGAGGACAGCGGCGCGCTTTTCGCGTTCAAGTCCACCGATGGCCTGCGCTGGCAGATGCTCGTAGAAAAGCCGATTCTGACCCAGGGCGCGTTCGACTCCCAGAACCTGGCTTTCTGGGACGCATTCCGCGGCCAGTACTGCTGCTATTTCCGGGACTTCCGCGACGGCAGGCGGGACATCAAAGTCTCCACCTCGAGGGACTTCCTGAACTGGACGCAAGCCGAATGGCTTCAGTTCCCCGATGTCGGCCCGGAGCACCTCTATACGAATGCGGTGATGCCATACTACCGCGCCCCGCACTTGTTCGTCGGCTTCCCCACGCGGTTCCTCCCGGATCGCGGCTCCTTGACCGAAGGACTGTTCATGAGTTCCCGAGACGGTCGGACATTCCGTCGTTGGGCACAGGTGTTCATTCGACCCGGGCTCAACCGGGACAAATGGCACAATCGCAGCAACTACACCTGGTGGGGACTGGTGGAAACGGCATCCCCCTTGCCGGGCGGCGGCAGGGAGCTGTCTCTCTACACCAATGAGAGCTACTATTTCCAGGGCCAGCCGGTGAAGACCCGACGCTACAGTTGCCGGATCGACGGCTTCGTCTCTCTGCGTGCCTCCTTTGCCGGCGGCAAGGTCCTGACGAAGCCATTGACCTTCGTGGGCGAGAGCCTGCGTATCAACTACTCGACCTCGGCCGCGGGCGGCCTGCAGGTTCAGATCGAAGATCTGGACCGCCGGCCCATCCCCGGGTTCGCCTTCTCCGATTGTCCCGAGATCTACGGAGATGCCGTCGAACACACGGTGACATGGCAGGGCGGCGGCAGCGTCCGTGCGCTGGCCGGCAAGCCGATTTGCCTGCGGTTCGCGTTGCGCGACGCGGACCTGTATGCCTTCGGCTTCTGAACGTCGCACGAAGAGAAGGTTCATCACGGAATTGCGGGGAAATCGGCACGGCTCTGAGAGACACGCAAGGCATTCGTTTGTTCTCAACGTGCCTTCATTTGGGGGCGCTGCCCCCAAGCCCCCGGCATTTGGCGCTTTGGGCCAGCAGCATGAAAACGGAGGAAAAGACGGCAAGACAAACTTGGTCGAGCGACCGATTCTTCCACCTCCATGCTGCTGGCCCAAAGCGGAAAATGCCCGCCGCAATGCGGCGGATTCCGGAGATGTCCGTTTCTTCCTTCCGACAGGCGTCCCCGCAATTCCGTGAAGAACCAAGAGAAAGCGGGGCCCAAGTCCTTTGACTCAGGCCCCGCCTGGTTCCACAGATCCCATGTCCCGGCCTTCTTGACCGTGTTCTCGATGATTACGGCACCGGCTTGCCGAAGGCGAGGTCGTCGAAGTACATCGTCCCGGTTCCGCCCGCGGCGGGGCTGGTCGGATTCCCCACGCCGACCGCGATCGATCTGATCGCGGTGACTTTCACCCCGGCCGCGGTCAGGTCGCTCAGCGGGACCAGCCACTGCTGCCAGTCGAATCGTCCGGTCGCCAGCGCATCCGGGCAGAGCAGCGTCGCGGTCTTGGAACTGTCCTTGACCGTCAGATAGAGACGCTCGACCGAATTGCCGCCCACCTGGGCGGTGCCGATCTCCGCGATCTCCCAATTGCCGGTGACGTTGCCCGTGGTGGCGACGTCGGAGAAGTCCGCGTAGGTCGCGACAGTGCTGTTGTGGCTGCACACCGCCAGGCCGATGAGGACAGGGTCCGTCATGGCGATCGTCTGCGTCTGGCCCAACTGGGTCCAGGCGGCTCCGTCGGGAGAGATGTAGGCGGAGATGCTGTTGCCGTTGCGTTCGAGCTTGACCCAGTAGGGGAACGCGACCGCAGTCGTGGGACTGGTGTTCGATGAGTCTGCGGCGGTGGTCAGTCGCCACTGGAAACTGGCGCCGTTGCCGTCGCTGGCGCTTTTGGCCATCATGGCATTGGCCGCGCTGACCGAGGCGTTCTGGCGGATCATGACGCCGGCCTTGGCCCACGGGTCGCTCGCGTAGAGGCTGTTGACGCGGGCCACGATCGAGCCATTGCCGCTGAGATTCTTGTAGGCGAAGCGGAAGGCGTCGGAGACGCCCCAGATGTCCTCGCCGATACCGTTCATCAGGACGGCGCCGTCGGAGCCTTCCACAAACGAAGCCCCGATACCGCGGAAGTGCAGCGACAGGGAGTCGGCTCCGTTGGCGGACAGATCCAGAGCGGAATCGAACGTCCGGGTCGCCTGCGAGTAGTAGGGACTGGCTGTGTTGTTATAGAGCATGGGCATCGATTGCCCGCCGCCGTGAACGATGATCGTCTCGCCGAACGTTCCCTTGCTGGAGTCTATGTACCCGACCTGGGAGCCGCTGCTCTTGTCGGTGTACCCGTCCTTCCAGGTGTCGAAGACGCAGTTGTCGCTGTCGTTGTAGCTCTCGAAGTCGTCAATCGCTTCGTATTGCCGGGAGGTGAAGCTCCAGACATCGCCTTCGCGAGTTCCCGTGTCGCCGACCTCGTTGACCTTCCAGTAGTACGTGGTCCCGAAGTCCAGGGCGCCCGGCGTGAAGCGGTGGTCGGCGACGGCCTGGGCCGTCACGGTCCCTTGAGCCACCGCGTTGGCGTCGGTCCCGAAGTAGACCTCGTGCGAGGTCGCTTCGCGTCCGGGGCGCCAGTTCAGCGTCGTGTCGAGGCCGACCTCCATGGCGTCGTCCGCCGGCTCAGGATTGAAGGCCTTCACCGGGACGTAGTAGAACCGCACCTCGCTGAGGCAGACCGTCGCGTACGCGCCGTATACGGTGTTGATGGTCAGCCGGACGTGCCTGGCGGTGACGCCGCCAAGGTTGACCGTGGTGTTCGCCTCATAGGTCGGCTCGCCGGTCCCCTGGCCGAATTCGGGCACGTTCTCCAGCGTGGCCCACGTCTGGCCGTCAGTGGAGTACTCGATGGTGACGTTCCTGGCACCCCAACCGACCCAGGCCTCGAACTGGGAGTTGGCGTTCCACACCCACAGCTCGTCCAACAGGTACTCCTGGTCGAAGGTGTATTCGATCCAGGCGGGCAGGGTCTTGACCATCCACATGTCGGTCGTGTTGATGGAATGCTGGTCGTCTTTGAGTCCGGAGCCGTCGATGGTCGCAGTGGCCGGGGACTTACTGTCCTGGCCGGAGGCTTTGACCGTCAGTTGGGTGATCGGATAGGCGTATGGCTCGGCCGTGAAGCTCCAGATATCGCCCTTGAAGACCGTGTAGTCCGGGGCCCCGTTGACCTCGTCGACTCGCCAGTAGTAGGTCTGGCCGTAGGAGAACCGACCCTCGGGGTCGAACGCGGTGTCCGTCTGGCCCTGGCCGACGAGGACGCCTCTCGGGTCCGACGTGCTGGCGGCGCTGACGTCTGCGAGGTCGGTCCCGAAGTACACATCGTGAGTTGCGGCGTAGCTGCCTGCCGTCCAACTCAGTATCGCATCGGAAGGAACATCCTGTGCCTCATGGAGCGGCTGCGGGTTGCCGGCCAGCGTGGGTGAGCCGGGACCCTCGGGCAGGACGAAATCCGCAGCGGGGTCGAACGCGCCGGTGAATGTCGAGAACGCCACTGCGTCGTACTCGCCGATGAGCTGTCGCCCGCCGTTAACGGAACTATGACGGATGTTGCCCCACGAGATCCATTTCGTGATCGATTGCGGCGAGCCGTTGACGCTCTGGAAGATCTGCACGCCGTCCAGGTAGTAGTTGATCGTGTTCGCGCCGTCGTAGACGATTGCGTAGTGGTGTACTTCCTCCGCGGCGGGAATGCTCTGAATGTTGTTGTTGGAGACGTCGGTGCTGCCGTTCCAGTTGCCGGCCGACAGCCCGGTGTGGAAACGGATGAAGCACTGGCCGCCGATGTCGATGATGGGGGCCATCGAGTCGCTCGTTCCAGTGCGGGTGAAGACCGCTTCGACGACGAAGGCCGTGCCCGTGAAGTTGGAGGCGTTCTTGTTGAAGGCCGATGCGTCGAACTCGAAGCTCTCCTGGCTGGCCGCGTCGGCGTCGGTCAGCACGCCCAGGCTGTTGGAGACGATCTCCGTCCCGTGGTGGGCTGCAAAGGTGCCCGTCGTGTCGATCTCGCGGTATCCTCGCGTGTACGCCGTGCCTTTCAGCGCCCCGACGAAATCGATGTATACGTGCGTCGTCACATCACCGGCACGGACAACCCCTGTTGAAACGACACACAACAGGGAGAAAAAGAGAACCGAACGTATCGCCTTCGTGCACATGTCATTCCTCCTCTAAGAAGTCTGCACTCCTGTCGATCCACCTGCGCTTGCCCACGCGACAAGCCACAGATCTCCCTCCGGCAATGGCCAGAGCGGTTTGTCGTTTCCGATTACTTCGTCATGCGTATGCCCTGACTTTGCCTTCGGCTCAAGCAACCTGGGCTCCCGCACATCGCAAGTCCTATAATACCAGACTGTGACATCCGCTGTCAACGACCCAGGCCATCAACTCCGTGCCGAACCTCGCTCTGTGCCCGTGGGCCATCGGGCAGCGCGTGCGAGCACGCCGGCCCTCACGGATTCAGCAACAAGATCGCTCGTTCCAGGACGGTGTCGCGCCCCGCTCGGATGTCCGCGATGGTCGGGGTGACGAGATGGTGAGGCTCGATCCCGTGCAGGGGGGAGGGCATCTTGCCGTGCAGCGGGAAGGTCAGCGAGCATCGCAAGGTTACGCCCGCCGGCAGGTCGATCCCGTTGGACCAGCCGCACGCGCCGATGGTCGGCGTGCCGACGAGAAGGGCGCCCGCCTCGAACATGCCCGACACGAAGTGCTCGCACGCGCTGGCGCAGCCTTCGTTCGTGAGGACCGCCACCTTGCCGGGATAGCACCAGGGCCCTCTCGGCTCCACGACATTGATGAATTTCTCGTATGTGTCGGTGCCCGGCTTTCTCTGGAAACTGATGCTGGCGACGACCTTGCGGGTAATGAATCGCGAGATGACCGTCTCCGCCAGCTCGTCCGCGCCGCCGCCGTTGTCGCGGACGTCGACGATCAGGCAGGGCTTGTCCCGCAGCGGTTCGAGCAGCTTGTCGAAGTCCGAGTCAGAGAAGCCACCCCAACTGCGGATTCGGATGCAGCCCACGCGGTCGTCGATCTCGCGACTGGAAATCACGGGCTCGCCCCTTCCGCCGTACCCTCCGCGGTAGCCTCCTCGCGTCAGAACCTTCTCGTAGGTCTCGCCGGTCGCGCTGCTCAGCTTCAGCTTGATCTGTGTGTCCGGCTCGCCCTCGAGAATCGTCCGACAGGCGGACCGGGCCCTGGCATAGGAGGTCGCCCCAAACGCCTCTGGCCAGGTTCGCTCGAATCGCTCCTTCGCGTCGGCGCCGTCGATCTCCAGCACGATGTCGCCCGGCGCAATCCCGAGGTCCTTCGCACATTGAAGTACGACGACCTGGTTCTCGATCCAGCCGGCGCGAATGGGCGGTCCGACGAGATCCCTCTTCCCGTCCCAGTACAGGCTCGTGTGGTAGTCGTTCAACCGTTGCACGAGCATGGCGTCCATGATGGGCAGTGCCTCGTACAACGCGTCCATGCCCTGAATTCGCTCTTTGCAGGCCTCGTACCAGCTCTCGTCGAATGCGCCCGCGTATTCCATCATCGGGTAGTTGTCCTTGAGCGAGTTCCAGAGCAGATCGAGGAAGCCCACTGGCGTCCCGACCGTGGGCATGGGGGCATTCGCATCGGCGCCCTTGGCCAGCAGCAGTTCCGCGATCTGCGCCAGCCCTCGCATCCTCGCCACCTGCAATGCCGTGAATCCATACTGGTCTGTCACACTCAGCTCGGCGCCGTGCGAGAGGCTCAACTCCGCGCCCGCCGCGTCCCCGCTGTGCAGGGCGGCCAGGAGCTTCTCCCCGAGGGCCTTGGCGTCCATCATCCGACAGGCGAAGCCCCACGACTGGCGGCCGTTCTGCACCTTCAACAGGAGCTGATTGGGCCCCGCCCGGAACTGCACGGGAACCAGGTCGTCGTCCTCTTTCGCAGCACGGTCCGTCCAGTTCTCGTGAACCAGCTTGCCATTGAGCCAGACCTTCACCGCGTCGTCGCTGCCGACGCCGAGCAGGGCCGACGTCTCCGCAGGCATATCGATTTGCGCCCAGGCATAGGAGATCACATACTCCTTGTACCCGAACCGCCGGACGAGATCGACGATGTCCGTCGGGCTATCGACCTTCCGCCAGCGATACGACAGGCCGTTTCTCTCATGGATTATCTCCGTCGTCGGGCGGATCTGTGCCTCGCCGCCGTGCTCCGTCAGGAGATCGCGGTCGAACGCCTGACGCAGGGCGTTCGGATCGTCCGGCTGCGGCGGTCCGTCGAAGACGGGGAACGGGTCGCTGACCAGCCACCGACTCATGAACACCCCCGGCTCCAAACCCTGATAGAATGCCGCCTGGGCCGGGGACAACGGCTCCTGGGCCGCCCGGACGCCCACGAATGATGCACACATGACAACGAAACCCGCCGCAACTCGCAAAACAGACCGCATATCACACTCCCGATGATTCTCCACGCAGACGTTCATCCGGACGACAACTCAACTATTAAGACGGTCGTGCGGCGGATTCGTTACCTGCGTGTTGGGGTCTACTCCGCGATTGCCCGGAGCGTGCCGCGGAGCTTGCGGTCTGTCTTGAGGCGGGCCTCCACCCGCCGGCAGGCGTGCGATACCGCCGAACACCTGTGTTACGCTTCGCATGTTGATGCGCCGAACGTTGATCAACGCCGATCCCGACTGTGTCATTCCCGCGAAAAGCTCGCCCTCGACCCGATCGGGGGCGGGAATCCAAGTTCTGTCAGCCACAGAGGACACCGAGGGCCGCAGAGGCACAACGGTACGTGGAATTCGGCGACAGCGGTAGGGTGGGCTGTGCCCACCAATCCCCTGTGACACCTACATCTAAAGCCTAACCCCCCATTCTCTCCCGTGACCTGGTACGTCTTGTCGTAGTCGTATACGTGCATAGACGACCCGTTGCTGTCCATCGTCATCCGGTTCCCCACCTTGTCGTAGGTGTAGTCGTAGATATAATGCCCGGAACCGGTGGAATTGTCAAGAGAAAGTAACCGATTGGCTGTGTCATATTCGTACGCGATGCTCGCGCCATTGGCGTAGTCCAGGCCCGTCCGGCGGGACCGGCTGTCGTAGGCGTAGGCGGCCAGGGTCGTGCCGGCGCAGGCAACCTCCACACTACAGCTATCCGCTATCGCCTGTCAGAAAACGGTGGCTGTCCCCAGTATCCCCGGATCGCTTGCGATCCCCGCGAATGGCTATGTTGCGCTTCGCATGTTAATGCGCCTATCCCCCCAAGATCCACAACAAAAGGTACGGGGCTATTGTCAGAACATAGAGGCCACCCATGATGCAATAGTATGTCAAGAACTGACGCAGAGAGGCCCTTGCGCACTTCGCACGGAAGGGATGCTGGCTGCTGACAGCGAACAGATCCAACACTAAGGACATACCTCGAACGCAGGTATGAGTAGAGACCACGCAAAGAGCCATGTACAATACTGCCCAGTCAATCAATGCTTGGAAGAGAGGCGTATCGGCGGACTCCGCACATTCCGTACATATGGCGAACACATAGATGAGACCACCGATGGAGAGCCCAAAACTAATAGAGTATATGTTCACGAGAGATCGGGCAGTTCTTGATTTCCACGCATGAGCCAACTCGGCTACCAAATTCAGCCCGACCCATGCGAGCAACAACGCGATCAGCAGCCGGAGCAATGCGCCCATCATGGCATCAAGCACAGTCATATGTGTGTCTCACTTCTCTCATCGTAATCTGTCGTTTTGCCAGAGCGTAGCAGCCGCTGTTTGATCTGGCAGCGACACAATGGTCACGCCTGTTTGTATAGTCTGACCCAGAGTTCCTTCTCTCGCCAAGGGGAAGCTTTCCACGACCGTTTGCATTGGGGTTCTGCCAAAGACGTATTCCCCATCCTGTAGTCGTGACTCATCGTTTTCATTCAACTAAGTATACAGACCGCCTCGAAGTTCGTCAAGGGTGTCACAGGCCCTCTTCTAGAGGGCGACTGGGCGGAACCCACAAGAGACGGTTCCGCGCCAATCTCCGCGGATGCCGTTGGACTGGGGCCTTCTCTACTTGCATTTATTCCACCAATAAGTAACTATCTCAAAACAGTGTTTCTGGCCGATAACCATCCGTAGGAGCCAAT
>DAOQWL010000107.1:0-15464 GCA_035342095.1 Sedimentisphaerales bacterium
TCAGCAGCCTGCTGGTCAGCCAGCCCGACACGGGCGAGCAGGCCCTCGAAATCGCCGAGATGCTCGTCTCGTCGAACTCCGTGGACGTGATCGTCATCGACTCCGTGGCGGCGCTGACCCCCAAGGCGGAGCTCGAAGGCGATATGGGCGACAGCCATATGGGCTTGCAGGCCCGCCTGATGAGCCAGGCGATGCGCAAGCTCACCGGCATCATTTACAAGAGCAAGACCGCCCTGGTCTTCATCAACCAGATCCGCATGAAGATCGGCGTCATGTTCGGCAATCCCGAGACCACCACGGGCGGCAAGGCCCTGAAGTTCTACAGTTCCGTCCGCGTGGACCTGCGAAGGCTCAGCACGCTGACGGACAACACCGGCGCGATCGGGTCGCGGGTCCGCGGGCGGGTCGTGAAGAACAAGATCGCCCCGCCCTTCCGCGAGACCGAGTTCGATATCATGTTCGACAGCGGAATCAGCTACGAGGGCGACCTGCTGGACCTCGGGATCGCCGCGGAGATCGTGGAGAAGAGCGGCGCCTGGATCAACTACGGCAGCGTTCGCCTTGGGCAGGGTCGCGAGAACGCCAAGAAGTACCTCGTGGAAAATCCCGAGTTGACCGCGGAGATCAAGAACAAGATCCTGGCCGCCAAGGGCCTGGTGGAAACCCCGGCGCCCAAAGACGCCAAATGAAGCGGGAGGAGACAGATGAAGAAATCCGGGACATCGTTGATGTGGATGCTGTTGTCGCTGTGTTGGGTCGCAATCGGTCCGGCATGGGCTGACCTCGCGCCGTCACACTGGTGGAAAGGCAACCTGCACACCCATACCTTCTGGAGCGATGGCGACCACTTCCCCGAGATGGTGACGCAGTGGTACAAGGACCACGGCTACCACTTCCTGGCCGTGTCCGACCACAACCGCCTGTCGCAGGGGCAGAGGTGGATGGCAATCGCAGACAAGCACCAGACTGCCCTGGAGCAGTACCTCGCCCGGTTCGGCAATCGTTGGGTCGAAATGCGCAAGAGCCAGGAAGGCAAGACCGAGGTCCGGCTTAAGCCGCTCTCCGAGTACCGCTGCCTCGTCGAAGAGCCGGGACGCTTCCTGTTGATCCAATCCGAGGAGATCTCCGACAAGGCCCATCTCAACGGAATCAACCTGCTGGAGGTGATCGGGCCGCAGGGTGGACCGACCATGGCGGATCTCCTGCAGAACAACGTCAACGCGGTCCTGGCGCAACAGGAGAAGACGGGCCAGACCATGCTCGTTCACATCAACCACCCGAATTTCCAATGGGTCTTGACCGCGGAGGACATGCTGCCGGTCAAGGGCGCCCGCTTCTTCGAGGTCTACAACGCCCATGGTTACGTCAACAACGACGGCAACGACCTGCGGGCCAGCACCGAGCGAATGTGGGACATCGTCCTGGCCAACCGCCTGGCGCAGGCGGGCGGCGAGATCCTGTATGCGGTCGCCACGGACGACGCCCACAACTATCACAGTTTCGAACCCCGTGCGGCCAATCCCGGCCAGGCGTGGATCGTCGTCCGCGCCGAGCGACTGACACCGGAATCGATTATCCGCGCCATGGACGCCGGCGATTTCTACTGCTCCACCGGCGTGAAGCTAAAGGACATCGCATTTCGGGACGATACCTTGACAGTCCAGGTCGATCCCGAGCCTGGCGTGACGTATACGATCCGTTTTATCGGAACTCGTCGCGGCTTCGATCCGAGCAGCCGGGGGGTGGTCGATGCCCAGGGCAAGGCGATCCGAACGACACGGATCTACAGCCCCCAGATCGGCGTTGTGCTCGCGGAAAGCCAGGGCACGACCGCGGGCTATACGCTCCAGGGCGATGAACTGTACGTCCGAGCCAGGGTCATCTCGTCGCGAAGGAACGACAAGTCGCACGTCCCGGACGAGCACGAATCCGCCTGGGTGCAACCGGTCTTAGGCAAGTGAACAGAAATCCGAAATTCGAATTTGACAGCATACGCATGCGTGCCGTTGAGAAGAGGTACTGAACTGTGTTAACCGCTCGCGAGATCCGACAGAGTTTCATCGATTTCTTCCTGGGCAAGGCGCACACCTTCGTTCCCAGCTCCCCCATCGTCCCGCACGGCGACGAGACGCTCCTGTTCGCCAACGCAGGGATGAACCAGTTCAAGGACATTTTTCTCGGACTGCGGGACCCCGAATGCCCGCGAGCGGTCAACAGCCAGAAATGCCTCCGCGTCAGCGGCAAGCACAACGACCTCGAGGAGGTCGGCAAGGACACCTATCACCACACCTTCTTCGAGATGCTCGGCAACTGGTCGTTCAACGACTACTTCAAGGCCGAATCAATCTCGTGGGCGTGGGAACTGCTCACGAAGGTCTGGGGCATCAATCCTGACCAGCTCTACGCCACCGTGTTCGCGGGCGACGAGAAGGACGGCCTGCCTCGCGACGACGAGGCCGCCGGGCTGTGGACGAAGCTGACGCCGATCCCCGCAGAGCGGGTCATGGCGTTCGGCAAGAAGGAGAACTTCTGGGAGATGGGCGAGACCGGTCCCTGCGGCCCGTGCAGCGAGATCCACATCGATCTCGGTCCCGACCGCTGTGACAAGCAAGGCGTCCCGGGCCATACCTGCCGCGTCAATGGCGACTGCGCCCGGTTCATCGAGCTGTGGAACCTCGTCTTCATCCAGTACAACCGCCAGCCCTCGGGCAATCTCGTCCCGCTGTCGGCCAGGTACATCGACACCGGCGCCGGCCTGGAACGCGTGGTCCGCGTCCTCCAGGACAAGTGGAGCAACTACGACACCGACCTGTTCATGCCGATCATCGAGCGGACCGCCCAAATGAGCGGGCACAAGTACACCTCGCAGCTCGGCAACAAGACCGACAACGCCTTCCGCGTCATCGCGGACCACAGTCGGACGCTGGTGTTCGCCATCACCGACGGGGCGACGCCCTCGAACGACGGTCGCGGCTACGTGATCCGGCGCATCCTCCGACGGGCCGCTCGGTTCGGGCGAGAACTCGATCTGCACGAGCCGTTCCTCTACAAGCTCGTCCCAGTGGTTGCGGACTGCCTGGGCAGTGCGTTCCCGGAAATCCGCGAGCGGGCTGAGTACGTCGCGACCGTGATCCAGTCGGAGGAGACCGGCTTCGGGCGGACGCTCGACCGCGGATTGGAGATCTTCAATACTGCCGCCGCCCGCGCCGCCGGGACGAAGCAGAAGACCCTCAGCGGCGACGACGCCTTCCAGCTCTACGACACCTTCGGCTTCCCGCCGGACCTGACGCAGCTCATGGCCTCCGAAAAGGGCCTGACCGTCGATATCAAGCGGTTCGACGAGCTGATGCAGGAGCAGAAGGAACGGGCTCGGGCCGCACAGAAGACCGATTCGCTCCTGGCGGGCTTGGCCGACAGCGATCTGCCGGCCACCGAGGACCTGCACAAGTACAAGACCGACCGCTGCGACGCGACAATCCTCGGCTGGATCGACCGCGACGGCTTCAACAGACAGGGCGCCGTCCCGGCCAACACCGAGATCGGCCTGGTCCTCGACAAGACCTGCTTCTACGCGGAGGCCGGCGGCCAGGTCGGCGACCTCGGCGTCATCGCCTCCCATAGCACGGCCGTCCCGGCCGGGAGTGCCACGGGCATCCTGCCCGTGAATATTCCTGACGGGCATGGGCGGGACGCCCATACTACTCACGGGCAGGATGCCCGTGCTACGTTCGTCGTCGAGGAGACAACGAAGGTCGGCCACGCCGTGATCCATCGCGGCAAGCTCGCGGAAGGCTCGCTCCAGGTTGGACAGACCGTCATCGCGGCAGTCAGTCCCGACCGAAACGCCACGCGGAAAAATCACACCGCTACGCACCTGCTCCAGTGGGCGCTCCAGCAGGTGCTCGGCAAGTCGGTCGCCCAGCAGGGCAGCCACGTCGGACCCGACTACCTGCGGTTCGATTTCACATATCCGAAGGCCCCGACGGCCGAGGAACTTGACAAGATCACGCAACTCGTCCGCGAGAAGATCGCGGCGGACCTGCCCGTCACGTGGGCGGTCCTGCCTCGCGAGGAAGCGGACAAGCTCGGCGCGATGGCCCTGTTCGGCGAGAAGTACGGCAGCGAGGTCCGCGTCATCTGCATCGGCGCCTCGGACGAGAAACACATCGGCGACGCGTTCAGCCGGGAGTTCTGCGGCGGCACGCACGTGGATCGGCTCGGCGTCATCGGCGGCTTCAAGATCCTCAAAGAGGAAAGCGTCTCTGCAGGCGTTCGACGCATCACCGCGCTGACCGGCCCGGCACTGACCGCGCACCTCGAGAAGGCAGGCGACGTCGTCGAACAGCTCACCGCCCTTCTCCAGGTGCCTGCGAACAAGCTGTCCGAGCGGGTCTCGCAGCTCATCGAAGACAATAAGAAGCTCGCCAAGCAGCTCAAGACCGCATCGAAGACCGGCGGTCCCGATACCATGTCGGAGGCCAAGGCCCTTTTGGACGCAGGCGAGAAGATCGGCGAATCGGCAATCGTCGTCGGCCGGCTCTCGACCACCTCCGTGGACCGGGCCCGCGAGGCCATCGACATGCTCAAGAAGAAGGCGAAGTCCGCGGTCGTCGTCCTGGCCTACGAAGAGGAAGGCAAGGTCATGCTCCTGGCGGGCGTCACCGACGACCTGATCAAGAAGATCAAGGCCGGCGACATCGTCAAGCAGATCGCTCCCCTCGTCGACGGCGGCGGCGGCGGAAAGCCCCAGATGGCCCAGGCCGGCGGCAAGAACCCCGCCAGAATCGACGAGGCACTGAAGGAAGCGGCTAGCCTCATCAGGCAAAAGCTCGCATAGGGTCGGCAGGCGACCCGGAGGGAGTCGGCCATGACGCAGAAAGAGCAAATATACAACAAGGCTGTTGAGTTGCTCGCGAAGGAGCCTCAGGGACTTCGATTTGCGGAGTTGATGCGTCGGCTCAAACACGATCTGCCGGATGCCAAGTCGTTTCGTGCGGTCATTCCAAATCTGCATCTCTCGCGGCCAGAAGAGGTCTGTAAACCCGCGAGAGGTTTGTTTCGGCACACCAGGTTCGGAGACACCGAGATTGAGCCCGATGCCAGGGCTGCTGAGAAGACGAGATGTAGGCTTGCGGAACAAGTGTTCTACAAATCCTTTGCGGAATACCTCGTGGACGAATTGGAGGAATGTACCAAGGCTATCCCGCTTGGGGGCAATTGTTTCAAGGACAAGTGGGGCACTCCCGATGTCGTAGGTGTTCTTCGTCCAAGGCAAAGTGACATTCTGAAGTTCCCCGCCGAGGTTGTGTCCGCTGAAATCAAGGCAGACGCAAACGCCTTGATCACAGCTTTCGGCCAGGCCTGTTCTTACAGGCTCTTCTCACATAAGGTCTACCTGGTCATACCCAATGTCGTCTCTGAGTCCGACTTGGCCCAACTTGATGCACTGTGTCGCGTGTTTGGGCTCGGTCTCATACTCTTTGACGCAGGGAATCCGGTGGCGCCGGGTTATCAGATCAGGGTGCGAGCCACCAAACACGAGCCGGACATGTTCTATGCGAATAGGAATCTCAAGGTTATTGAGGATGAGCTGTTCGGTTAATGCCTGTGCCGACCGGCGTCGGTCCCGCCGCAATCCCCTGGGGGCCAGCCCCCAGTCCCCATTCCTCCCGGCACTTCTCGCATTGAGCCAGCAGCATGAGAATGAAGGCAAGACAACTCCGAGCTCAATCATGCTATTGGCCCAAAGCGGAAAATGCCGGGGTCTCAGGGGCAGAGCCCCTGAAGAACCGACGAGCCGGACCCGATGGAACTCGTGGGTGAACGCAGGAAACGGCTGAAGAAACCCCGCCCGATGTGCGTCTATAGCAATAGGCTGATGGTGGAGAACCATCGAGGTCTGCGTTCGATTCAGGTGATATGGCGGTGGCTTTGTGATCCAGTTCGAGTGCGAACATTGCGGCACGAGACTCAGAGTCCCGGCCACCCAGGCCGGCAAGAGCGGCCGGTGCCCGAAGTGCAAGGGCGCCATCCGGGTCCCGCGGTCGACGCCGGCGCCCGTTCAAGAGCAGGTCCCACAGGCCGGGATGGACACCGCCAGCAAGCCTCTGGATGAATCGATGTTCGACCTGCCCCCTGCGCCCGCATGGACGGAGTCTGGGGCCCCAACGGAGGTCGGCGACACGACAGACAGCGAACCGCGGTCTGTCTTCGATGTCTGGCTGTATCCGCTGAATGTCTCCGGGATCATCCACCTGCTGATCTTCTCGCTCCTGCCGCCCCTGTGGAAGGAGGCCGCGACATTTCGGTTCTGGGAGTCCCCGGGGATCGCCCAGTTGTGCTATCTCGTGGTCCTGACCCTGTATTTCGTGCACTATGCAGCGATGTGCCTGAGCCACAGTGCAGGGGGCGGAAGGCGTGCACCCGACATCAATGGCGATTCGTCGCCGCTCTCGACCGACGCTCTGCTTTCCACCGGCAAAACGGTTCTGCCGATTGTCGCGCTGATCTGGGGTCCGCCTCTGGCATATCACGTCGTCAGGGAGCGGACCGATTGGATTCTCCTGGCCTGGACGGCGCTTGCGGGATTCGTTTTCCCCATGGTCCTGCTCGCGGTGAATGACTTCGACTCTGCGCGGGCGGCCAATCCCCTGCTGGTCGTACCCTCCATCGCAAGCGTGTTCGGTCCCTACTGCGTGCTCTTGCTCTGCCTGCTCCCGCTGATGGGACTCGCCGGGCTGCTCATGTACGCGGCTGTCGGACCCTGGAAGATCTGGCTCGCACGCCCGCTGATGTTCTACATCCTCCTGGTCGAGATCCACCTGCTGGGCCGCTTCTACGAACAACACGAAGAGCGGCTCAACTGGGGGATCTGAACGTCACCCCTGCCGGCGGATGGCGACACTGCGGGCGTGGGCGTCGAGGCCCTCGACCTCGGCCATACGGATGATGTCGTCGGCGCTGGCCGCGAGTTGCTCGGCGGTGTACTCGATCAGGCTGATCGACTTGACGAAGTCGTTGCTCGTCACGGCACTGGAGAACTTGGCCCGGCTGCCCGTCGGAAGCGTGTGACTCGGTCCCGCCCAGTAATCGCCGACCGCGACGGGCGTGTGCGGGCCGATGAAGATCGCGCCGGCGTTCGTGATCCGCGCGGCAATCTCGCGGCTCCGGGTCCCGCACTGGACCTCCAGGTGCTCGGAGGCGAATTCGTCCGCCAGGCGGACCGCTTCATCCATGTCCGCAACCACGATGATCCGGCTGAACCGCTTCAACGACTCCCGCGCTTCCGCGGCCCGCGGCAGCGTCTCAAGCTGTTTGGCCAGTTGCTCCACGATTGCCTGAGCCAGGGACTGCGAGTCGGTGAGCACGATCGCGCTGCTGTCTGTGCCATGTTCGGCCTGGCTGAGCATATCGACCGCGACCCAGGCGGGATTCGCCTGGTCGTCGGCGAGGATGAGCACCTCGCTGGGCCCGGCAATCGAGTCGATCGCGACGTGGTCGCCCGCCACCTGCTTCTTGGCAGCCTGGACCCACTTGTTGCCCGGCCCGACGATCTTGTCGACTTTTCGGATGGTCTGCGTCCCGTAGGCCAGTGCGCCGACCGCCTGCACGCCGCCGATGCGGTAGACCTCGTCGATTCCCAGCTCGTGACACACAGCCAGGATGACCGGGTGGATCGTCCCCTTCCACCGCGGCGGCGAGACCACCGCGATCTCCTTCACACCCGCGACCTGGGCGGGCACGACCGTCATGATGACCGTGCTGGGCAAGGGCGCCGCGGCGCCGGGCACACAGACGCCCACACGCCGGATCGGGGTGTAGCGGATGCCGGTGCCCTGCGAGAGTTCCGAGCGGCCGCCGATGAAGATCTTCCGCTGGTACGCCCGCACGTTCTCGATGGCCTTGCGCAGCGACCCGAGAAGCCTGCCGTCGACAGCGGCGTGCGCCATCGCGAGATCGGCCGCCTGGACGCGGAACTCGGAGGGACTCAGATCGACGCGGTCGAACTCCTTCGTGTACTTCGCGACAGCTCCATCCCCCTGCTCAGCCACCTCGCCCAGGACCCTGGCCACCGTCTGACTCTCGGCGCTGTCGGCGCCCGCGAGCCGGGCGAACTGGAGCATGTCGGATCGCAGCTTCGCGAACCCGGCCTCGAAGCCGGCGTCACGCGAGGACAGGAGGATGTCGTGCAGTGATTCGCTCATAATCGCTCACCTGCCGAAGTTGCCATAGTTGTAGACCGGCGCCGCCCGCTGGAGCAGGAGATACTGGGTGCCCCGGAACTTCGTGACCAGCCCGGCCACGTTGAAACGAATCGGCTCCAGCGAGCTGCGTTGCAACTGTCGAGCCTGCTCCAACGCACTGCTGGGCAGCAGTTCATATCGCACGTCGCCGACGTTCCATCCCAGCGCGTACGGCGTGAAGTACAAACGCGGGAGGGCAGATGCGCCGGCGCCCGTGTCCCGCGGCGATCCAACATCCCCGGCTACGATCAGGCCGACCCTGTCCACCAGCATCCGACCGAGGTAGTCGCCCCCTGCGGAACCGGACGGCCGATCCGGCTCGCCAGGCTTTCTGAGCGGCCCCTGAATGGGACGGGCGTTCTTCAGTTTCTCGATAACCTCCTGCGGAATCGAGAGGTTGGGATCGGCCGGCACGTCCCCCACCGCCGGCTGAACATCGGTCACTGGCCCGGCGTGCCCGTCGCTCTTGAACGTGCTCAAGGGCAGGAAGTAGGTCGTCAGCAGGTAATTGGCGTCCTCGTACCGCGTCACCTGAGCGGAGAGCCGATACCGCGGCGCGTATCGATCGTTCGCGTCGGCAATCAGCCTCTCCAGGGTGCTCGAAGGCAGCAGTCTCAGGGAAGTCCCGGCCGGAATGCGGTACTTGTCGTTCTTCACCTCGTCCGTGAACTCGAACCACCACGTGTCGCCGGCGTCCCGATGGACAAGCTGGCCATCGACTCCCGAGAGCACCGTCGCCTCCGGCAGGAGCCGGGCCGTCTCCGCGATCGGCTGCGCACACAGACCCGCGCCGGCCAGTCCCAGGACGAGCACCATCGCGGCGCCAGCAGCGATCCATCCGTTTCTCATGTCTTCAATCCTCGTTCGATCCGTTGGGCCACCTCGTCCGGCGTCTCGGCCAAGACCACCGACTTCGCGCACGTCGGGTCGTCGCGGGCGACCAGGTCAACCAGCGGTTTCCAGAACCCGCCCGCCAGGACAATCGGCCTGGCCTGATCCAGGAATCGCTTGTTCTTCAGCTCCCAGACCGTCGCCAGCTCCAGCAGCGTGCCCGTCCCGCCGGGCAGGACGACATAGGCCCGGCCCAACTGGACGAGCGTGTCCAATCGCTCGGTGAGCGAGCCGGTCACGACTTCCCGCGTGACGTACTCGTTGGCGACGCTGTTCTTGAACGCCGAGCAGGTCACGCCGATGACGGTCCCGCCCGCCTGGGCGGCGCCTCGGGCGGAGGCCTCCATGATGCCCCGATAGCCGCCGTTGGCAATCACGAAACCCGCCTGAGCCAGCGCCCGACCCACTTGCTCGGCAAGCCCGTACACGGGATCGCCCGGACGCACACGACCGCTCCCGAACACACTGACGACGATCTCAACCATGGGCCTTCGCGCGAGTGAAGCTGAGCAGTCCGCCGGCCAGGAGGATGTCCCGGTCACGCGCGGACAGCTCCAGCCTGCCCGTGAACTCGAACGAGCCGTCGGCCTTGCGGATCGTCACTTGCTCGCTGCTGCGGATCGCGCCGAGCAGATCGTCGATCACCAGGTCGTCGCCCGCCTGGAGCCGGTCGTAGTCTGCGACGTCGGCGAACCGGATCGGCACGATGCAGAAGTTGATGAGGTTCGCCCGGTGGATTCGCTCCATGCTCTTCGCGAGAACCGCACGCACGCCCAGGTACATCGGGCACAGGGCCGCGTGCTCGCGAGAAGAGCCCTGGCCGTAACTCTCGCCTGCGACGACGATACCGCCGATGCTCTGGGCCTTGAGAGCCAACGCTCGCTCGGCGAACGTCGGCTTGCCCGGCTCGCTGAAGCAGTTGAACACGACCTTCGCGTATTCCGGCACGTTCGAGCGGAGCTTCAGGTGCGTTCCCGCGGGCATGATGTGATCCGTCGTGATCTTGTCGCCGCACTTGAGCAGGACCTGGCCGACGAGTTTGGCCGGCAGCGGCTTGGGCGCCTCCGGCACGACGATCGTACTGCCTCGCAGGACTTGGACGGCCCTGGCCGATGCGTCGTCCAACGGTCGCTCGATCATGCTGTCGTCGATGTCGAACTCACGCGGCATCTTGATCTTCGGGTACTCGATGCCCATCAGTTGCGGCAGGTCTCGCGGATCGGTGATCTTGCCCGTCAGGACGGAGGCGACCGCGGTCTCCGGACTGACCAGATACACCTGATCGCCTTTCGTTCCGCTGCGCCCTGCGAAGTTGCGATTGAACGTCCGCAGGCTCACCGTCCCGTCGGCGGGCGAGAAGCCCTGCCCGATGCACGGGCCGCAGGACGATTCCAGGATTCTGGCGCCTGCGGCGATCAGGTCCGCGAGGGCGCCGTTGCCCGCCAGCATATTCAGCACTTCCCGACTGCCCGGCGCGACCGCGAACTCGACCATAGGGTCAATCCGACGGCTTCTGAGCACCCTGGCGGTCATCATCAGGTCGGTGAAGCTCGAATTCGTGCAACTGCCGACCGCGATCTGGCCGACCTTCTTGCCCGCGATCTCGCGAATCGTCTTGATGTTGTCGGGCGAGGAGGGACAGGCCGCCATCGGCTCCAGCGCCGACAGGTCCATCTCGATCACCCGGTCGTAGACTGCGTCCTTGTCCGCCGCCAATGGCTGGTAGTCGCCTTCGCGCTTCTGGGCCGCCAGGAACCGTCGGGTCTGCTCGTCGCTGGGGAAGAGGCTCGTCGTCACACCCAGCTCGGCGCCCATGTTCGTGATGGTCGCCCGCTGCGGGACGGTAAGGTTCTTGACGCCCGGTCCGAAGTACTCGACCACCCAGCCGACGTTGCCCTTGGTCGTCAGGATGCTCAGGAGCTTGAGAATCACGTCCTTGGCCGCGACCCAGTCGTTGAGCTTGCCGGTCAGCTTGGCGCCTACGACCTTGGGGCATTGCAGATGGAAGGCGCCGCCGCCCATGGCGACCGCGACGTCGAGTCCGCCCGCGCCGATGGCGACCATGCCGAGCCCGCCGCCGGTGGGGGTGTGCGAATCGCTGCCCAGCAGGGTCGCGCCGGGTTTGCCGAACCGCTCCAGATGCACCTGGTGGCAGATGCCGTTTCCGGCGCGGGAATGGTATACGCCGGTCTTGGTCGCGACCGTCTGGAGATACAGATGGTCGTTGTGATTCTCCGGCCCGAAGCCGGCCATGTTGTGATCGACGTAGGAGACGGACAGATCCGTCCGGACCCGCTCGACGCCCATCGACTCGAAGAGCAGAAACGCGGTCGTGCCGGTCGCGTCCTGCGTCAGCGTCTGGTCGATGCGGATGGCGATTTCCTCGCCCGGCGTCATCCGGCCCTCGACGAGGTGCGCCCGCAGAATCTTGTGAATCAGGGTCATGCCCATGGTCAGTTTCTCCTTAGGAATCCGAAGCCGCCAATCTACCAGAAAGCGAGGGGAAACACAAACCCGGCTCGCGGCCTTTTCAGGCTCATCCGGTTCTTGCGTGCTTCTGGGGTTATGCAGCGCTCCGTGACCGGGGACGCCGTCCCCGGACCCCTGGCATTTTTCGCTTTACGCCAGCAGCATGGTAGTGCGGGGGCGACGGCGGAACCGGATGGCCTCGTTCATGATATGATCGGGGGAACACCGAGCGAATGCGGACCCGGGCCGCAGGGCGTCTGACCGGTCGCTTCCCTTTGTGCTCATGCTGTTGGCCCAAAGCGACAAATGCCGGGGGGCGGGGGGCAGCGCCCCCATCGCACAGGGAAGTACGCAAGAACCGGATGAACCTCTTTTTTTCATTCATGGCCCCTGGGAGACGTAGAACAAAAAGCGCGAGCGAACATCGAGTCGCATCTGGTAGAATGGGGCATAGGAAGGTTCTGCCATGCTGTTGACCGATCCCAATGACAAATCGCAGTTGAAGGCCCTGGAGGAACGATACGCCGAGGGGGTCGGGGTCGTCAATCGGCCCGGGGGCAGTCCCCGGCCGGATGCGGCGTGCTGGGCCATTCTGGCACTACAGGCCGCCGGCGGCGACAGCGGAGTGGTCGAGAAAGCACGACAGCAGCTCGCAGCAGTGCAAGGCGAGGACGGACGGATCAGCGTCTCGTCATACAACCCCGACGCCTGCTGGCCGACGTCGCTGGCCGTCCTGGCGTGGCAAGGGGCGCCCTCATACCGCGAATGCCAGGCCAAGGCGATCCGATTCCTGGTCGATTTCGACGACATCAAGGTCCTCGACCCCTCCGAGACGACGAAGGGTCACGATGAGACGATCAAAGGCTGGCCGTGGATCGCCCGAACGCATCCGTGGGTCGAGCCGACCGCCTACGCGACGCTGGCACTGCGGGCCAACGGGCAGACGACTCACCCTCGCGCCCAAGACGCGATCCGCCTGCTCCTGGATCGGCAATTGCCTTCCGGCGGCTGGAACTGCGGCAACACCATCACGTTCGACATCGAGATGCGTCCCATGCCGGAGACCACCGGCCTGAGCCTCCAGGCCCTCGCCGGGCTCGCGCCGAAGGCCAATGTCCAGAAGAGCATCGCGTACTTGCGGTCCCAACTGGCGTTTCTGAACTCGCCGATCTCCCTCGCGTGGGCCATCCTCGGGCTTCATGCCTGGCAGGAGAGCATCGACCAGCCGCGGGAACGAATCCTCCAGGTCCTCGCCAGACAGGAGCAGCTCGGCCCGCACGAGACGGTCTCGCTGAGTCTGCTGCTGCTCGCCTGGCACTGCGAGGCAGGACTGATCCGCTTCTTCGAGAGCACTGGTTGGCAGGACGAGAAATGACGCATTCGCATCCGGACAATCGGTTGTCGGGCAAGATCACCCGGCGGGCACTGCTGGTCGATGCGCTGGTCGCGACCGGGATCGGCGCCGCGGGCGCCCTGGTCCACGACAAGATCCAGCGGATCAGGAAACGGACCAAGGTCTTTATCGCCAAGGCCCCCTCCTACAGCGTGGATCTCGCTTCCATCGTCGAAGCGGGACTTCGCCAGCTCGGCCTCGGTCCCGAGCAGGTTCGCGGCAAGCGAATCCTGCTCAAGCCGAACTTCGTGGAGACCCTCCGCGGCGCGATCCACATCTGCACGCAGCCGGAGCTGATCTTCGGCGCCGCTGAGGCGTTCCGCAAGCTGGGGGCCGCCAGCGTCCTGATCGGCGAGGGACCGGGCCATTGCCGGGACACAACTCGAGTCATCGACGAGGTCCGCCTGTCCGAATCGCTCGTCGAGCAGAAGGTCCAGTTCGTCGATTTGAACAACGACGATCTGGTGGTCCGCCCGAACGCAGGAGGCAGGAACGGCCTGGCCACCCTCACCCTGCCTGCGACCGTGGAGCAAGTGGACTGGATCGTCTCGATGCCCAAGATGAAGACGCACCACTGGGTCGGCGTGACGCTGTCGATGAAGAACCTGTTCGGCCTGATGCCCGGCATCGTCTATGGCTGGCCCAAGAACGTCTTCCATTGGGCCGGGATCGAGCAGTCGATCCTCGATATCAACCAGACGGTCCAGCCGCACCTGGCGATCATCGACGGCATCGTCGGCATGGACGGCGACGGCCCGATCATGGGCACGCCGAAACCCACCGGGGTGATCGTGATGGGCACGAACCTGCCCGCGACGGACGCTACCGCCGCGAGAATCATGGGGATCGACCCGACGAAAGTGTCCTACCTGCGAAGCGCTCACGGCCGGCTCGGCACTATTGCCCTCGACGAAATCGCCCAGCGAGGCGAAACCATCGCATCGGTCCGCACGGAATACCAGCTCATCGACTTCATCCCCGCCCACCAAGGCCTCCGCCCGGCGAGGAAGTAGCAGGTGGTCTCGCACATTGCTGCGCGAGACCACCCACATCCGGGCCAGATCAGGCAGCCAACACCTCCGCCCACAGGGCCCCTGAGGAATCGACCCGGTCATGCTATGCCCGCGATTCTCAGTAGTCGCGAACCACGACGCCTGCCAGACCGACGAAGTAGTGATCGGCGTCCTGGATCTTGAGATTGTACACGGTGCCGACGTAGGGCGTATTGTGTCGGATCACAGCGAGCACCCGCACCGGCCTCTCGTGCGTCTGCAGAACCGAACCCGCGTGCAGATTCTCGACACGGGCCCACCGCCCGCAGTCCAACAGGAACAGGTGCGAACCCACGACACACAGGCCCTCGCCGTCCTCGAGGATTACGGTGTACGCCTCCGGGAAGACGCCCTCGTGAGCGTCGACCCGCTCGATCCGGAGGCTCCGACCCGCGGCCATGCGATCTACGCCGGCAACACCCACCGCCTGCCCAACCGCGGCGTGCGCGATGGGCACCAGACCGCCATCGATCCAGGCGGGCGTCCCGGCTGCAAAGCAGGTTCGCCCCTTGTTCGGGAACACATCCGGATCGTGCACCAGGAACGAGTCCTTGCGGGCCCGCGGAACCGACGAGGCCGCATCGGGCTTCGTGCCAAGCACATCGCCGGCATTGTCGTAGCGAGAGGACGTGTAGATGTTGTCGTCTTCCACCGAGCAGTAGGAGCGTTTCTCGAACTCCACGTGCGTGTCGAGGAACATCACGTTCTGACCTTCCTGCTGGTGCGCCAGGGCATTGCCGTACTTGGCGGTCTCGGTCGTGCCGCCGTAGCCGGTCATGTCGGGCTTGAACGTGGCGAAGTCCGTCGCCGCACCCGCGGGGCTGTTGATGAACGGGTTCCTGTCGGCCGCCACGGCAAAACCCGGTTCGCTCGACACGGTCAGAGCGTACGGATTGTTGAACGGCAGATGGTACGAGTAACTGCTGCTCTTGTAGGCGGTGCCGTTGGCGCCCGGTGTGCCGAAGTCCCACAGGTCGATCAGCTCGACCCCGGTCAGACCCAGGTCGGCCAGCTTGAACTCCGAGGTGCCCGAGTCGCCCTTGCAGATGAACGACTTCGGAGTCACCTCTGCGTACTTGACCAGCAGGTAGAAGCACGAGCTGATCGTCGCCTTGCCCTGGCTGCCGTCCGCCTGCAGGCTGAAGGCCTGTGCACGAGTGGCGCCCTGGTAGTTGTTCACCGGACCCCAGGTGCTCGACCGGCCGCCGGCCTTGGGCAGCTCGTCTTCGTAGTCGTTGGCGTAGATCAGCATGGCCTTGCCTACGCCCGACAGGTTGGTGCCGCAAGTCAGCCGAAACGCCAACTGGCGGACTCTCGATAGTGCGGGCATCAAGATGCCCATCAACAGAGCGATGATCGCGATCACGACCAACAGCTCAACCAGTGTGAACCCCTTCCTTCTCATGGTAGTCCCCT
>DAOQWL010000108.1:0-14075 GCA_035342095.1 Sedimentisphaerales bacterium
CAGTGAGTTATCGGACAACAGAAAGGCATCCCTTGAGACTTTCAAAACACCTTCTAAGGGCAATTTGAGGGCAATGGGCCCGTCAAGAATCGAGAAAACGCTACAAGTCCCTGAGGTTCAGGGACTTGTAGAATGCCTATCCGGCATAACGGAGAGGGCGGGATTCGAACCCGCGGTAGAGATAAACCCTACACGGCCTTTCCAAGACCGCTCCTTAGGCCACTCGGACACCTCTCCAACGGCCCACCTGCACCGTTTGGAATCCTGATTCTACGCTAAATCGTCCAAAAGACAAGCCCCCATGACAAAAACATGGTGCAGAGGGGGTCGTCCGGCCTTTTTCCGCGTGAAGATGAACCGCCGGGACGGTAAGAGAGACTGAATATACAGATGGACGATGACCCAGAGCAACCTGTTGACGAATTGCTGGTAATGGATTGCCAGGACGGCAGCCGCAAGGCCATGGAGCAGCTTGTCTGGCGGTGGCAGAAGCGGCTGTGGCGATACGCCCTGCGGCTCACCGGCGACTCCCATGCCGCCTGGGACGTGACCCAGGAGAGCTGGTTGGCCGTCGTCCGGGGAATCTCCCGGCTGAACGATCCGGCCCGCTTCGGCCCGTGGGTCTACCGGATCGTGACGAACAAGGCGGACGACTGGATCAGGAAACGCTCCAGGATGGCGTCGCTGCCGGCGGATTTTGACCGGGAAGCCCGCCAGGCGGACGGCCCGCAAGCGGCTGTCGCGGCCTGCGATCTGAACGGCGCGGTGCATCGGCTCTCCCATGCAGCGAGAACCGTGTTGACGCTCTACTACCTGGAGGGTTTTGCCCTGTCCGACATCGCGGCGGTCCTGCGCGTCCCGCAGGGGACCGTCAAGTCGCGACTGCACGCGGCACGAAATGAACTGAAGGTCCTCTGGGGCGACACACCTGAATGAAGGAGACGCGACAATGAACGACGATATCCGCAAGATCCTCGACGACACATACGATGACGCCAGGGAGGACTCGATCCGCTCGATGATCGGCGATTTCTACAGCCGCAAGATGCTGTCCACCACGGTGTTGATCTGGTTTTGGGCAATCGTCTTCCTCGTGGCCGCGGGCTACACCGCCATGAAGTTCTTCGAGACCGACGAGGCCCAGAACCAGATCATGTACGCGTCGATCTTCGTCTGCCTCGTGCAGTTCATCGGGCTGATGAAGGTCTTTGCCTGGCAGATGATGGCCCGCAACAGCGTCAAGCGGGAGATCAAGCGGTTGGAACTCCGCATAGCGGAATTGGCAAAAGCACTGGACAAAACCGCGCGTGCAGGTTCTCATTGAGCGCCCTCGACGGGTGTGAAAGGAGAATCGAATGACGGCAAGTCACTGCGTCCAGGCGATTGCAGCGGTCACTGTTATTTTGGCAAGTCGTGTCGAAGCAAGGGTGCAGCCGGCGACTTATGCCGAGCGGCTCGGCTGGCCCAGCGGGAGCCGGGTCGTCATCTTCCACGTCGACGACGCCGGCATGTCCTACGACTCCAACAAGGGCACGACGCAGGCCATCGAGCAGGGAGTGGCGACCTCGACGAGCGTGATGATGCCGTGTCCCTGGGTGCCGCAGTTCGCGGCCTATGTGAAGGAACATCCGCAGACCGACGCGGGCATCCACCTGACGCTCAACGCGGAGTGGAAGAACTACCGGTGGGGACCGGTGGCAGGGCAGTCCGTCGTGCCTGGCTTGGTCGACGAGCACGGCTACCTCTGGCACGATGTCGCCGACGTGGTCGCTCACGCGACGCCCGACGAGGTCGAAGCCGAGATCCGCGCCCAGCTCGACAAAGCCCTGGCGATGGGGATCCAGCCGACGCATCTCGACAGTCACATGGGTACGTGCTTCCAGCCGCAGTTCATCGAGCGGTATGTGAAGGTGGGCATCGAAAAACGGATTCCGGTCCTCATCTTCGCCGGCCACCTCCAGCACATCGGCGAGGAGGTCGGCCTGTTCCGTCCGATGCTCGAAGTCCTGGCGAAGCAGGTCTGGGACGCGGGCCTGCCTGTGATCGACGACCTGGTGACCAGGCCGACGAACGCGAGCGATTTCGCGGAGCGCAGGCGGGAGTTGATCGAATTGCTCCGTCAGATGAAGCCCGGCGTCACGGAGATCATCGTCCACTGCACCGCGCCGACGGAGGTCTTCCAACACATCTCCGGCTCAGGCGCGACCCGCGAGGCGGAGCTCAAGCTGATGCTCGACCCGGACGTCCGCGCCTTCATCAAGGACCAGGGCATCATCCTGACCACCTGGCGGGAACTGAAGCAACGGCGCACCACCGCCGGCCGATAGTGGATGGAAACGGAGCCAACTGGGCATTACCCGTTCCGCCAACGGGTGATTGACACAGCAGGCGATAGCCTCCGAGACTCCCTCGCGAAAGCGCCCTATTCTGTGGGGTTGTGTGCAGACCCTGATGTGCTTTCACCTGGATCGAGTCTGTGCCCTATGTTTCTCTTCCACTCCGGCCAACTTTCGAAGATTCTTCTCGCTTCAGCAAAATGTGCAGAGCAGTTGCGCTCCGTCGGTTCTGGGGGCGTGGTGCGGCCGCCACCAGACGATTCACTGTTGTCCCGTGCCTGTTCCATTTCTACTCTCCAGTCCCAGCCGATACTCAGCGAATCTCCTCGTCACATCCACCTCTTGGTCCAAGTAGCAGTAGGGCAGCATTTGTATTCTTGCACAACTCACGGCACGTTGCCAGCGCAAAACGCGCCCATCCTGATCTTTACGTGCCAATTCGTACCCGGCACTGAGCCTCATAGAAAACAGGTCAAAGAACTTTCTCGGCCCTATGCCAACAAACGGCTCGAACGCCAGGAGGGGTGAATTGGGCCTTTCAGTTTGCTCGATAGCGTCGTCGTGGAAATCCAACGCCTTGCTCTTCGGATAGGGCTCCACGTACACGACTCGTGCAATCCCCGCGGCTATGATGTGTTTGGCGCAGTTATGGCAAGGAAATGTGGTCGCATACAAGGTGGCTCCGCGTGCATCGATGGCATTCCTCGCGCAGAACAACAGGGCTTCCATTTCGGCATGGACGGCGCGTCCATATTCTGTGAGATCTCCAATTCTGCTCCTCAGGAGAGCCGCTTCGACCTTCGACTTGTCGACCCCTTCGTCAAGTCGCGACAGGATCTCATCGATCATCTTTCGTTGCTCTTTTTTGTTGGAGTCTTCGCCGCGCTTGTAGTCGCGTCCGTTCTTGGTGTCCGCGTATTCACATGTCTCGCGGTCGTATTCGGGCCAATACAAGCCACCGCCGGGCTTGGGGCAGTCATTGGCGCCCGTGGCGAGGATTTCATTGTCGCGGGCTATGACCGCTCCCACTTGGCGAGAGAGGTCGGCTGATCTCAAGGCAGAAGCAAATGCCATGAACATGGCGTATTCGTCGAAGTTGGGCGTGATGTAGGGATTCCCGAAGACAAGATCGAGTATCCGCCACAGACTGTTCTTCCAAGCGGCGTCGTGATCGCTGAGATGAATGAAGAAATCTGCGAGATGAAAGGTGTCACGGGTGTGCTGGCCGTGGCCTTCCACCTCGTCCTCATCTCGTTTGATCAGGTCTTCCGCCTGCGTCCCATCCATCCCCTTTTCGTTCACCAGATAGTCACGACGCATGTCTTTGCTGGAGTAGATCCCGAAGAGGTAGAACCCGTCGCCATAGACGCGCCGAAGGCGTCTCACCTCTTTCGGGTGTTTCAGCGAACTGACTATGTAGGCAATGCGCTGTCCGGGCTCAACGTTCCCGTGATCGTCACGCTTTCTTGCCCGAAAGATCTCCGAGCAGACCCCCATTGCCAGAATCGAATTGTCACCCGACGACTGACGCGCTCGATTACCTCGGTCGATGAATGTGCTTATGCGATCGAATTCTGACATGAACGAGGAAGGAATGTCGTCGTACAGCACGCTGATGACATCACGCGATACGCTGATCTGTCTCGTGTCATACTGGAATGCCTTGAGTCTGTCTGCGATTGCCTCAGCCACCCGTTTCTGTTGCGTACCCACCGCGCCGACGAGTCCGATCACGATCTCCGTGTTCCTGAAGACACCGTTGTCGGGCTTGTGCGTCTGATGATCCGGACCGTTGTCGACAGCAGGCCTATTCTCACACACGACGGACTCCTCTGCTCAGTAGTCAGCGTCTCTCGATTCGGCCAATCCACACGTTTTCGCTCGCTTTCTCCGCGTCTTATCCCAGTCTTGAACGCAACGTCTCTGATACCACAACAAACACTATAACGGCAACCCGCGTCCGAGTCAAGAACCAAAGGTCCGCAAATTCCTGGTCTTCGGGCGCCCTCCGTACCTGGTCCTCCGCGAAGCACCGACGACAGAGAGTGCCGAGCCCTACGCTTGCTGTTCGTGGAATTCGCCGGCGATCTTGGTGAACAGGTAGATCGCGACGATGCCGACGAGCACATTGCCGGCCAGGACGTACCAGACGTACTCGGGATGTCCGGTCTTCTCCAGGCAGCCGTAGAGCGTGTCGTACGTCACGCCGCTGAGCAGGCCGCCAATGGCGGTGGCGAGGAAGTTCGAGCCCATGTACAGGCCCGCTTTCTCCTTGGGCGCGATCCAGGTGATGTATTCCTGGATTCTCGGCGAGGAGATCATCTCTCCGACCGCGAACAGGAAGATCCCGAGGAACACCAGCGACGACGAGAAGACGGGGGCAAGGCCCAGGACCACGAAGCCGCCCGCCGCAATGGCCAGTCCCCAGAGGAAGGCAGGGATGGGACGGGCCTTCTCCACGATCCTCGATACGAGGAGCTGGAAGACCATGATGATGTAGCCGGTGTGGGAAATGGTCTCGCCCAGGATGTGCCGGACGTGGTTTTCGTCCTCAGCGGAGAACAGGCTCGCAAACGTGGTTCCAAACACGCTCTTGATGCTCACGTACAATTGCGCAGTGTCGGTCGCCTTCTCCACGTACAGGGCGCAGAGGTTGAAGAACGCCCAGAAGGGAAGCCAGAAGAACACGCCCAGCAGCACGAGAAACGTGGAGAATCTCACGTCCGCCAGGGTCATGCCGATCTCCTTGAGCTTGCGTCCCAGCGTGACCCCTTCGATCTGTCGCGGCGGCTCCTTATAGAACAGAATCGTAATGACCAGCATCAGCCCGATGGCGAGGGCCGCGGCGCCAAAAGCGTAGTTCCAGGAGATGACGCGCAGCCTGCCTGCGACGATCGGGCCGAACGAGGCGCCTACGTTGACCATCGCATAGAAGATCGCGAAGCCGAGGGTCTTGTTCGTCCCGTCGGTCACGGCGCGAACCGTGCCCGAGATCAGCGGTTTGAAGATCCCTGCGGCCAGGCCGATGCTGAGCATGGTCAGGACAATCCCGGAATAGGACCTCGTCAACAGCAGAAGCAGGATCGATGGCAGGTACGCCAGGTACGAAACGATCAGGACCTTCTTGAAGCCGAACCGGTCGGCGAACGTGCCGGAGATGACCGGGATGAGGTAGGAAAACAGCAGGAAGATCGTCCGGATGACGCCGAGCTTGCTCATGCTGAAACCCAGATGGTCGCTCACGTAGATGGCAAAGCCCATGTAGATGCCGTAGTAGGCGAATCGTTCCAGGACCTCGATGCTGTTGGCAACCCAGAACACAGGGGGAAACGCGGTTCGTTTTTCCATGCAATCAATCTCCAAGGCCATCGGGTTCAATGTAATCGGCGGCATTCTAACCCAGATCCCCTCGCTACGCTACGGGTTCTTCGCAATCCGTTCGGCAAGCTGGTCCTCGCCTGGGACCAGTTGGCTGCGGTGCCGCTCGACCTCCGCACGGATGGCCGCAATTACGTCGGGATGGTCCTTGGCGATGTCGTGTTTCTCCGAGGGGTCGTGCCCGAGGTGATAGAGCAGGGGCGGATCGTGCTCGACGGGCTTGTCGCCGCCGTAGCCGGATTGCGTGGTGAAGTGCGCCTTGTATGCGCCCTTTCGGACCGCGTAGAGCTTCGTGCCGCGGTAGTAGAACATCGTGTCACGAGGGCTGGGGCCCTCGCCGAAGAGGACCGGGCGCAAATCGAGACCATCGACCACGCGGTCGGTCGGGACCTCGGCGCCGCCCAGTCGCAGGATCGTCGTGTACAGGTCCATCGTCGCGCCCATGTCGTGGATCACGGCGGGTCGGATCGTGCCGGGCCACCACAGGATGCAGGGCTCGCGCACGCCGCCTTCGAAGGTGCAGCCCTTGCCCTCGCGGAGCAGGCCCGCGGAGCCCCCATGCTGATCGTACGCCAGCCAGGGCCCGTTGTCCGAGGTGAACACGACGAAGGTGTTCTGGGCAAGCCCTTCGCGCCGCAGCGTCTCCAGGACCCGCCCGATGCCCGAGTCGATCTCCTCGACGACGTCTCCGTACAGGCCGCGGGCGCTCGTGCTGCGAAAACCGTCGGAGCAGAACAGCGGCACGTGCGGCAGGTTGTGCGCCAGGTAGAGGAAGAAGGGCCGGTCCTTGTTCTGCTCGATGAAGCCCACCGCCTCCTCGGTGTATCGTTTCGTGATCGTGTTCTGGTTCGCGGGTCGCTCGACGATCCGGTCGTTCCGCATCAAAGGCACGTTCCAGTACTCAGACTTCGGGTCCCAGAAGGCCTCGCGCCCCTTGGGGCCGCCCACGCGGTCCATGTCGTTGCTGTAGGGGATGCCGAAGTAGGAGTCGAAGCCATTGTTGGTGGGCAGATACTGGGGCAGATGGCCGAGATGCCACTTGCCGACGCAGGCGCAAATATAGCCCTGTGGCTTCAAGGCTTCCGCGATGGTGACTTCGCCCTGGGGCAGGCCTCGCGCGGAGTCCGGGAACAGGACCCGCCGGACGTCGCTGCACATCCCGCTGCGAATGGGCAGTCGCCCGGTCAGCAGAGCCGCCCGACTTGGCGTGCACACCGACGCTCCCGCGTAGAAATCGGTCCACCGCTGGCCCTCGGCTGCCATGCGGTCCAGGTTGGGCGTGCGGATCGTTGGGTGCCCATAACAGCCGAGGTCGCCGTAGCCCAGGTCGTCGCAGAAGATGATGACGAAGTTAGGTGGGCGATTCGCATCCTTGCTTGCCGACGCTTGCGGCGTGCTCGCGAATCCGGAAATCGCGATCCCGCCGGCCGCCAGGCCAACGGCCCTGAGGAACTCACGACGATTCAGTTCTCTGCCCATTTCACGACTCTCCAAGTGCGGGTCCCCATTTCATCTTCCGGCGAAACAGACGTCTTTCTTATACCGTGGCGCAAACGAGATGTCATCGGATTGTCGAGCGGTTTGGGCTTCGCCGGGATCATCCACTGGCGAAACGCGATCCCTTCTGCTCGCTGTGCTCGCCTCTTGCGGTTATCCCGCTTCTCCATTGGGCCGGGCAGGACATTGAGGAGCGGGTCCGTTTTCTGGCCGCCATCGACAAGGGCCTTGCGGACATCCGGTCGGGGAAGGTCGTTGCTCATGAGGAAGTCAAGGAGAGTCTGAGGGAATGGCTTTCGCGATAGTCTGGTCTCAAACGGCCGCTGAAGATCTCCGGGAGATCGTACGCTTTATCGCCCTGGATGACCCGGCTGCTGCGGCCAGTCTCGCGAACCGCATTCTCGGGCGGATCGAGCTTGCATCCGACTTGCCGTTCATGTCTTGAGGGTGTGGCACGCCGCGCGGGGCACTCCTGATCTCCAATAGAGACCGCACGATGGAAGGGCTCCATTTCTCCGTACGAGGCTCCTTCAGGCGTAGCTGCGCTGCCTGAGGAGTCTGCCCATCCGATCCGGAAGGCGAGTGAATTCACAGAAGTTGTGAAAGAGGTCCGGCTTTTTGTGTAAACTGGGGGGTCGGGGACTGTCTCTATAGTGAAACTCAGATGCGGAGTTTGGCTTGGACGAACGCAGCGACAGAGACTTGGTGACGGCCTCGTGCGGGGGCGACCGGACCGCATATGCGGGACTGGTCCGTCGGCACTACGACCATGTCTTCGTGGTCTGCCTGGGCGTCTTGGGCAGTATCCACGACGCCGAGGATGTCGCACAGGACGCGATGCTCAAGGGCTTCGAGCAGATCCGCCAGCTCCGCGACGGCGCCCAGTTCGCAAGCTGGGTCGTCGCCATCGGGCGGAACCTGAGCATCAACCAGCTCCGCAAACGCAAGGTCGCAGACAAGACGTTCCATGGCGAGAGGCCGACCGAACAGGTTGCGCCTGGGTCCGGCCATGAGGACCTGGAGCGGGCGGTGGCCCGGCTGCCACAGGATCTCAGGGCGCCGCTGGTGATGTACTACTTCGACGGCCAGGATGTGAAGACGGTCGCGCAGAGGCTCGAAGTCTCGCCTTCCGGCGTCTATCTGAAGCTGCGAACCGCGGTCCGGAGATTGCACAAAATGCTGACTGTACGAGGAGATACGCCATGAACAGATCTTGCCCGGATATGCGGGATGGGATCGTCGATTACCTGCTGGGAGCCCTGGACGGTCCCCAGACGCAGGCCGTGAAGGAGCATCTGGACCGCTGCGAAGGCTGCCGGCGATACCTGGAAGACGTCAAACGCCAGTGCGACGAGCTGGCGGAACTGGGCGCGGAGGTGGCCGCAGGGATGACCGCCCGCCAGGACCAGGTGATCCAGGCGTTGGAGGCAACCACGCCGGACCATGCGGGACTTGGGGGGATCATCCGGGTCGTCAGGGGGGTCGCGAGGATCGCCGCTGCGGCGGTGCTCATCCTCGGCGCGGGCATCGTGATCGGGCGAATGACTGCCCCGAAGCCGGTGGACGTGGAGCAACTCCACGCGGACTTGCAGGCGTCCATCGTCGCGTCGCTGACGCCCGCGATTCGCGAGAGCGTCCTGGAGGGACTCCAGGAGCGGCTGGAGGCCGCCCTTGCGAGCAGCGATACGCAACTGCGGGTCGAGGTGGCCGAGCAGATCAGTCGGGATCTGCGGACCTTTTCGTCACAGTTCACCGCCAGTTCGGAGAAGCTCCTGGACCAGCGGTTCGCGGAACTCGTCGAGGTCATCGAGGCCGCTCGCCTGACCGACCGTCGCCAGGTGGCCCAGGCGCTCGAGCAGATCAAGATCCTGACCGGCGCGGGCCTGCGGACCGTCGCGGCGCTGGCGGAGGAGCCGCCGACCCGCGTGCAGAATTGATGGATTCACCACAGAGGCACACAGGTCACAGAGAAGAACGACGAGATATGAGCAGATAAAGATGGTGTGCACGGCACACCCTACTGCGCCGTCCACCTTAAAATGGTGGGCATGATGAGCGTGTCGCGGGCATCCTGCCCGCGATTCGAGGGCGGGACGCCCTCGACACAAGCGTGGCCACCCACCTAATTCGGTGGGTAGCATATCGGCGTATGGCCTGTTTGGAGTTCCGCGTTTACGCGGTCTTAACCCGCCTGAAGGCGGAACTCCAAACGGCGCCGCGACGTTTGCCCACCATTCTCAGATGGACGGCGTACCACGAAAGGGTAGAACTATGACACGCGGTAATCGAAGCATCATGATCGTCGCGCTCATTGCGCTGTTGGCGCCCGGCTTGGGCGGGGTGGCGCGGTCGCAGGGCGGCACTTCAACAGAGACCCCTCGAAAGACCTTCACCATCTCGGGGACCGTCGGTCTGCCGGGCGTGAAGTTCAAAGGTCTGCCGGGCGATCCGGTCTCGGACGATCAGGGCGGGTTCTCCATTGAAGTCCCGAACGACCTGAATGGCTACGTGATGCCGATCAAGGAAGGCTATGCCTTTGATCCGCCTTTCGTCGCCTTCGGTCCTACCAGCAGGATCGATACCGTGTACTTCACGCCCCGCGTGCTCCCATTCACGCTCTCTGGCAACGTCGGACTTCCCGGCGTGGCGATGAAAGGCCTGCCCGTGGAGGTTCATTCTAAACCGGACGGCAGTTATCGTGTGCTGGTGGAGTTTGGTTGGTCCGGCACGGTCACGCCGGCGCGAGAGGGATACTGGTTCGAGCCTGCTGAAAGGGTCTATGCGCAGGTCACAGCCGATCACGGGAATCAGAACTACAAAGCGCAGAGGATCACGTTCGAGATCTCGGGCAGCGTCGGCTTGCCCGGCGTGGTGATGAAGGGCTTCCCTGTGAGTGTCGTGACGGACTCGGATGGCCGGTATGTCACATTGGTCGAGTACGGCTGGTCGGGCACGGTCACGCCGGAGAAGGAGGGTTATGCATTCACGCCGGTCTTCAGGGAGTTCCGGAAGGTCGTGTCGTCTCAGACGAATCAGGATTACACCGGCGACCTCATGACCTTCACGATCTCCGGAAACGCCGGTGCGCCGGGAGTGCTGATGCGCGGATTGCCCGGTGACCCTGTGACCGACGAGAAAGGCCTCTATCGTGTGCAGGTGGATCACGGCTGGTCAGGGGTCGTCGTCCCTTACAGGGAGGATTTCAACTTCACGCCGCCAATGCGCGAGTACACCCCCGTCAGGGGCAATCAGAACAGCGAGGATTTTGCAGCCAAGCCACGAGGATTGCCGCAAGCAGGCGCCCCCAGTTCGACGGGTGGCGTCCTGGTTGTTCCTATGAGGGATACGGCGCCGGAGAGGATCGCCGAGACGATGGAGGATATGCGAGTCATGCTGCGCATCCTCAAGGACAAGCTCAACGAGCCCAGGATGATCCTGGGCGTGCTTCGCGATTACGGCAGCTTCTTCGACGAAGGTCGCACGGTCGAGGCGCTGTATCTCCAGGGCACTGCCGTGGTGTTCATCGTGCAGGTGGATTTCCCGTACTCGTTCCCGGCGCAACAGCCGACGGAGGGCGAGACGCAGCAGGAGCCCGCCGATCCGGTCTGGGAGCAGGCCCGGCAGAAGCTGCGTTCGCCGCCGGGATTGAGGACGTTGGGGGCACGCGCCCAGACGCCGCGGATGACGTTCGACCAGTTCAAGGACGAACTGCTCAGGAGCCTCAAGCACGCAGCGAATCTCCGCAACATCGATCCGAACGAGCAGATAATCCTGACGGTTGTCGCGCAGAACGAGGGGGCAAGCCGGGCAGGCGACGCCGATGCGATGAGGCTGTATCGGGAGGTCTATGGAAGCGACTTCGCGGCGACGGTGGGTGCAGGGCGTCGTGTCCCCTCGACGACCGTCCTGACGATGCAGGCGAGGAAGGCCGACATCGACGCCTTCGCCAGGGGCGAACTCGACTTCGGCCCGTTCCGCCAGATGGTCAGATCCTTCACGTACTGACGTCGCACAATTTCAGGAGAATTCTGAATCAAAGCAGGTCGGTCTTCGCTAATATAGGCAGCAAGAGCGTTTGTTCAGGAGGTATGCCTATGCGACGTCCAACCGTGAAATGCCTGACTCGTGTGTCCGCGATCGTGGGGGTGCTGGCGCTGGTGGCTGTGCCGGCGGCGTACTCCCAATCGCAGACGCAGAACGCATCTCGAATCCGCAGCCAGCCGGAATGGCGGCAAGGCCAGTCCGATTGGCAGCAGGACACCTCGCCGCCGACGCTGGGGGGCCGGCCGGATTTCGGACAGCGAATGATGGCCCAGCACGCCCAGCGGATGCAGGAAATGCAACAACAGATGGAGGAAATGCAGCGACAGGCCGAAGAAGGCCGGAATCGGGCGATCCAGCAATCGCTCCGCGCGTCGGACGAGCAGTGGCGGCGGATCAAGCCGAAGCTCGACCGCATCGAGAGGCTCAAGGCGGAGGCTGAGGTCTCTGCCGGTCCCAACTCCGACTCCGGCAGCGGCAATTTCCAGGGGCAGGGCTTCATGTTCGGAGGAGCGTCCGGCGGCGGGGGGGGGGGAGGAGCGGCCTTCGGCGCCGGACCGGGAGGCATGGGCTCGCCCGGCAACACCTGGAGCAAGACGTGGACCATGGGCCCGAAGAACGCCATGGAAATGACGCCGGGGGAGGCCCTCTGCCAGGAATTGAATCACATGCTGCTGGGCGAGAGCGTTCCCTCCGCGGAGATTGCGGTGAAGGTCGCGGCCCTGCGACAGCTCCGTGCCCAGGCCCGCCAGGACCTGGCCCTCGCCCGCCAGGAGCTTCGTACGATGATCCACCCGAACCAGGAGCCGGCGCTGGTGGTGATGGGCTATCTCGATTGACATCCTCTGGCGCCGCGACGGCGTAGCGGCGTTCCCAGAGCGGAACACCACGCAAAGATCGCCTGAACGCATCAGGCATCCCGAGGGCAGTGCGCGCACGTGTTGCGAAAGCGATAAGGAACAAAGCAAGAGCATGTGAAAGGGAGCACCATGTCCACGAACAAGAGAACCACCCAGAAGTCATCGCTAATCATCATTCTGACATTGGCCTGTAGCCTGACCGGGCGTGCGTACGAATTCGCCGGCGGCACAGGCGAGCCGAACGATCCGTATCAGATTGCGACAATCGAAGACCTGCTCGCGGTCGGTTCGAGCGCGGACCTGTTGACGAAATGCTACGTGCTGGTGAACGATCTCGATCTCGACCCCAACCTGCCCGGCGGGTGCGTGTTCGACGACGCGCTCATCGCCGGCAATGCACACGACAGCGTCACCGGGGAATGGCTCATCCCGTTCAGCGGCGTCTTGAACGGCGGAGGACACACGATTCGCAACCTCTGCATGTTGCCGGAACAGGGGTCCTGGATTGGACTCATCGGCTGGCACTCGGGTCTGGTCAAGGATCTGCACCTTCGCGATGTCCAGGTCGGCGGCTCGATGTATGGCGTGGGCGCGATCGCCGGGTGTTGCCTCGGGGGCTCGATTCTCCGCTGCTCGGCCACCGGCCAGGTCTCGGGCACCACCGGCGCCGGCGGCATCGTCGGACACCTGTCGCGCGGGATTCTCATGGACTGTCGGACCGATGTTTATGTTCGCGGCACCACGCTCGTGGGGGGACTGTTTGGCAGCAGTTGGCGCGGAACGGTGAGCCGATGCGAGGCCCAAGCCGAAGTCCGCGGCGATCACCGCGTGGGCGGCCTGGGGGGCGATTTGTCGCAAGGCTGCATTGTGGAGAGTCGCGCCGGCGGCGTGGTCGTTGGCCGCGATTATGTGGGGGGGCTGGTTGGCCACGTTTACGCCTGGAGTCAAGTGATCCTCCGGTGTGCAGCGACCTGTGAGGTTGTTGCCGAGCAGACGGCCGGAGGTCTGGTCGGCAACGCGCTTCTCTCGTCGGGCGGCCTGCTCGCAGACTGTTATGCACGCGGGTCGGTGACGGGCTCGCCGGCCGGCGGCCTGGCAGGTGCCATTGTGGGAACGAGTGTGCTGAACAGTTACGCGGCCTGCGAAATGATCCCTGCGACGACCAGCGATGGGACTGCGCCGGTGGTAGGCGGACTCTTCGGCCAAGCGAGTCCGTCTTTGGATGCTCCGATGGATGGTTGCTTCTGGGATTCGCAATTGTCTGTGGTTTCCGTCGGCGCAGGGTCGGATTCCACCTCCTGCGGGATCGGTCTGACCACGGAGCAGATGCAGCAACAGGCGACCTTCGAACAAGCCGGGTGGGACTTCGATTCCATCTGGGCGATGACGGAAGGCGAGTATCCGGCACTGCAGTGGGAACTGGCCGCCGACGCCGCGCCCGGGCGAAACTGAAGCCGACGGCCATCCAGCGTCTGGTCCGGGAGTCCGCCGGTCAATTGGAAGAACGGGTCCCTCGCTCCTGGTTGTGGAAAGGGCTCCACGCGAAGCTCGTCGACGGCTTCACGTTCACGATGCCCGACACGCCGGACAATCAAGCGGTGTTCCCGCAGATCCCCGCCCAGCGTCCCGGCGTGGGGTTGCCCATTGCCCGCGTCTGCGCCGTGATCTCGTTGGCTACCGCCTGCGTCTGCGATCTGGCCGTCGGGCCTTATGAGGGCAAAGAGACGGGCGAGACTGCATTGCTCCGTGAGTTGCTGGGGACCTTCGACGAGAACGATGTGGTCGTCTTCGACCGGTACTATGGTTCCTTCATGATGCTGGCCCTGCTGTCGCTTCGCGGACTGCACGTCTGCGTCCGGCTGCACCAACTTCGACACAGCGACTTCCGGCGGGGACGCCGGCTGGGCCCGGGCGACCACGTGATGACGTGGACGCGTCCGAAGAAACCTGCGTGGATGTCCCA
>DAOQWL010000109.1:0-13848 GCA_035342095.1 Sedimentisphaerales bacterium
AATCGGCCGTCACAAAAACCTGACCCATCATCAGTTGCATCGTGTGCATAGCCAATCCCCTGCCAATAATGTCGCGCCCCCTGTGCGTTTCGGCGATCCCGTAACGGCATCCGCCATAATCCGAACCAACTCTTAGTTACCTGCGATGTCTTCGAAATCAAAGATAATCTTGCGTTTTCTTTTAACCAAAACGCGAATAGACCCAGGAATCCACCCAGGATGCCCCAGCGGATTCCGGGAGACATAATCGTTAGGAATACAAGCATGTGGACATTCGCAACTTGGTTAAACAAAAACGCAATTATGTATTGTTTCAAAATCGGCGCCTGACGATAATGCACTGAGGTGTATCTGGGTCCGTATAAACTGCGAGGGCAAACCTCGATGCAGCGCCATCCTGTCTGGTCCCGGACTTCAGCACACGGCAGCAGCAGGATGAACACCGCATATCGCAGACGACGAAGGTTTTGGAGTGATGGTCATGAAGGCGAAGAAGCCAAACGGGTTCACGCTGATCGAGTTGCTGGTGGTCATCGCCGTCATCGCAATTCTGATGGCAATTCTCATGCCCGCCCTGACGAAGGCCAAGAACCAGGCGAGAAAAGTCACGTGCGGCAATAACCTCAAACAGCTCGGCGCTTCCCTGCACATGTACGGAAACGACTTCGATGGCAAGCTGCCCCTCAACGCCGGCGGGTACTGGCTGTGGGACATCGCATATAGCACCACCGACTTCATCCTCGCCAGCGGCGCCGAACGCAAGACCTTCTACTGCCCCTGCGACCTCAGCAAGAACGGGGACATGGCCATCGTCTGGCAGTTCGGTTCGAATCCATCGATCAACGCTACGGTCGAGCAGGTGGTCGAGCCCAAGACCGGCCGAAACGGCGTCTATCGAGTCACCAGCTACTTCTGGTTGATGGACACGCAAACCCCAAGGACCGACAGACCGCTCGAAATGCCCGACAGTTGGAAGTGGCCCAGAAGCCTGACGGTCAAAAACCCCGCGGGCACCGACCTGATTCTCGACGCCACGCTCAGCACCGGGACGAACCCCACCACAGCTTCCTTCGTCGAAGTCCGGGGCGGGCTCTACGACCGATGGCAGAAGTTCGACCGCACCAATCATATCACCAATGGAGACCGGCCCGAGGGTGCGAACGTCATGTTCATCGACGGGCATCTCGAAAGTCGTCCCTTTACCCAGATGGTCGTTCGGCGCAACACCTCGCCAGTCCACTGGTGGTAGCGGACCACAAGCTGATTCGTCCCATTCGGTAGAGGAGGACCATAACCCAGGGACGAGAAAGCGTGCCTGACTTGGAAGGATGCGGGGCAGGCATGCCATAAGATCGGTAGGAGGACAGGGTAGGATGGGTTTGGACCTATGTGTTGGCGGGGCACAGGGCTCGAAGCTGTCGAGCCGGCTGTCGGCCCTCGGTTGCCACCGGGGTCAAAGGGGGCATTGCACCCATATCCATCCCGCTCGTGCGAGACCTGGTGTTTCGGTCCAGCATCCCTGTCGCTGCGATTCTCTCACGTCTTACGGCTGGCGGGCTACACGCAAATCCGCCACATTGCGCATTATTGGGCACACTGGTTATCCCCTGCCGTACTTCAAACCGATGCAAACGATTGTTGCACGCGGGTGTGTCCGGCGTCCGACCGGCGCTCAGGAACCACCCGCGATTTCACTCATGACCCCAGGAGCATCAGGTCAATCCGGTGGATTGACTGTTGAATTGAACTGATCGTGTGGTTTTCGCTGGAAGGAGAAGTGCTATGAGCAAGAAACTAATATGTCTGGCTTTGGCTCTCGTGATCCTGGTTCCGGCTCTCGCCGGCGCCGGCGTGGGACCCGTCGGGTGGTGGAAACTCGACGAAACAACCGGCACCACCGTCGCCGACTCCTCCGTCAACAAGAACCACGGCACCCTCCAAAACGGGCCGACGCCGACGACGGGCCAGATCGACGGCGCGTTCCTGTTCGACGCGACCGACGACTATATCTCTCTGCCCATCGGCTCCGTCATCGCCACCCTGAACAGCGCGACGTTCACCATCTGGGCCAACTACAGCCAAGCGGGCGGCGCCTGGCAACGAATCTTCGACATCGGCACCGGCACCACCGTGAACATGTTCCTCACTCCCGCGATCGGCGGATCGAACACAGGCGTCATGCGGTTCGCCATCACCATCGGGGGCTCGGGAGCAGAATCCCAACTGAGCGCCCCCGATCGGCTCGCGACCGGCTGGCACCACATTGCCGTCGCGATCAACGCTGAAACCATGAGAATGGAGATGTACCTGGACGGCGTATCCATCGTCACCGCTGCGACAGCCCGGTTGCCCAAGGACCTGGGCAACACCACACAGAACTGGCTCGGACGTTCCGAGTACGGCGCGGACGCCTACTATAGCGGCTCTCTGGATGAGTTCCGGATCTACGACCGCGTGCTGACTCCGGCCGAGATCGCCGACGTCATGGGCGGCGGACTGACCGGCAAGTCCTCCGGCGTCCCCGTTCCCGCCAACGGCGCCACCGACGTATCGCGAGACGTCGTGCTCGGTTGGACGGCGGGCGAACTGGCCAAGACGCACAACGTGTACCTCGGCACCTCATCGGCTGATGTCGCCGCAGCCAGCGCGAGCAACCCGCTCGACGTGCTCGTCAGCCGGGAACAGGACGCCACCACCTTCGCCCCCGGCCGGCTCGAACTCGGACAAACCTACTACTGGAGAGTCGATGAGGTCAACGCCGCCCCTGACAAAACCGTCTTCAAGGGCACTGTCTGGTCCTTCACTGTCGAGCCCTACTCCTACGTCATGACCGGCATCACCGCCACCGCCTCCAGCGTCAACCGGGACGACATGGGACCCGAGAAGACCATCGACGGCTCCGGACTCGTCGGCGATCAGCACTCCACCACCTCCAGCGACATGTGGCTCAGCAACAAGAAGGGACCCCAGCCCGCCTGGATTCAGTACGACTTCAACACTCTCTACAAGCTCGACAAGATGCTCGTTTGGAACTCCAATCAGACCATGGAATTGGACTTCGGGCTCGGCGCCAAAGACGTCGCGGTCGAATACTCCGTCGACGGAAGCACCTGGACCAGCCTCGGCGACTTCGAGTTCGCCCAGGCCCCCGGCGTCGCCACCTACACCGGCGACATCGTTGTCGACTTCGCCGGCATTGCCGCCAAGGCCGTCAAGCTCACCATCGCCAGCAACTGGGGAGACATCCTGCCCCAGTACGGACTGAGCGAAGTCCAGTTCTACTACATCCCCGTCGCCGCACGGGAGCCCAGCCCCGCCGACGACGCCGGCGACGTCCATCCCCAGGTCCAGATGACCTGGCGGGCCGGACGAGAGGCCGACTCCCACAAGGTCTACGTCGGAACCGACGAGCAGGCCGTCGCCGACGGCGCCGTCTCCGCCGCCACCGTCTCGACCGCCGAGTATGAGACCTCCCTGATGCTCGACACCACGTACTACTGGAAGGTCGCCGAGGTCAACAACGTCGAGACGCCTGCTGTCTGGGACAGCGGGGTCTGGAGCTTCACCACTGCCGCCTTCGTCGTCGCCGACGACTTCGAGGGCTACACCGACGACCTCGGCAATCGCATCTACGAGTTCTGGAGCGACGGCTGGGAGATCGCCGACAACGGCTCCATCGTCGGCTACGCCGAGCCCCCGTTCGCCGAGCAGGCCATGGTCCACACCGGCAAGCAGTCCATGCCCTTCGACTATGACAACACCAAGGGCGTCACCCTCTCCGAGGCCAAGCTCACGCTCGACCCCGCCCAGGACTGGACCCGGCACGGATTCGCCTCGCTGGTCCTGTACTTCCGAGGTCTGGCCGCCAACACGCCGGCCCCCCTGTACATCAAGATCAACGACACCAAGATCTCCTATAACAACGGCGCCGTCGCCACCGCGATGCCCGTCTGGAAGCAGTGGACCATCCCCCTGGCCGCCAGCGGCGCCAATCTCAAGAGCGTCAAGAGCCTGACGATCGGCGTCGGCGGCACCGGGACCGGAACCGTCTACTTCGACGACCTCCGCCTGTACGCCGTCGCCCCCGAGATCGTCGCCCCGGTCGATCCAGGCACGACCGGACTGGTCGCCCTCTACGCCATGGACGGCAACGTCAACGACTCCAGCGGCAAGAACTACAACGGCACCCTCAACGGAGACGCCAGCTACGAGACCGGCTACTCCGGCCAGGCCCTCATCTTCAACGGCATCAACGCCTATGTGGACCTGCCCATCGGAGCCCTGATTGCCGGACTGACCAACACCACCGTCGCCACACACGTCAACTTCGGCGGCGGCACCGGCGCCTGGCAGCGGGTCTTCGACTTCGGCGCCGGCACCACGGTCTACATGTTCCTGACCCCGCGTCTGGATACCGGCGGTGTGATGCGGTTCGCCATCCGCACTGCGACCGTGGCCGAGCAGGTCGTGGACGGCCCGGTCATCAGCCTGGGCTGGCATCACATGGCCATCGCCATCGACAGCACGGCCATGACCTTGAATCTGTACCTCGACGGCGAACGGGTCGGCTCCGCCGCCACTACCCTGCTGCCCAAGGATCTGGGCAACACGACCCAGAACTGGATCGGCAGGTCGCAGTGGGAGGCCGACGCCTACTACACCGGCTCGGTCGACGACTTCCGCATCTACAATCGCGTTTTGTCCGAAGCTGAGGTGCGTTACCTCGCGGGTGATCGATAGAACCATCCAGGATCGCGCCGGGTCTCGCTCGAGTCCCGGCTCGATTCCGGAAAGACAGACACAATGGAAACAGGAGGACAGTTTATGTGCAACAGGAAACCATATTGGAGCGGGATGCTTCTCGCTCTGGCAGTTCTGTCCGTCGCCGGTTCGGCCGCGCGAGCGGACGTGAACCCTGTGGGTTGGTGGCCGCTCGACGACGGCGCGGGAACCGCCGTGGCCGATGTCTCGGGCAACGCCAATCACGGCGTCGTCACCGGTAATGCGGCATGGACCACCGGCAAGTTCGACGGCGCCCTGTCGTTCGACGGCACGGACGACTACGTCACCCTGCCGATCGGGTCGCTGCTGAGCACGCTCGAGAGCACCACGTTCACGCTGTGGGCCAACTGGGCCGGCAGCGGCGGCGATTGGCAGCGCATCATCGACTTCGGCTCGGGAACGTCGACTTACGCGTTCCTGTCGGCCAACCGGGGCGGCACGAGCTCTCCGCGATTCGCCATCCGTACCGCTTCCGTGGGCGAGCAGATCCTGACCGCGCCGGCGACCCTGCCGACCGGCTGGCACCATCTGGCCGTTGCCATGGACAGCGCGACCATGACGATGACGATGTACCTCGATGGAATGCCCGTTGTCAGTGGCGCAACGACCCTGCTGCCGAAGGACATGGGCGTCACGACCCAAAACTGGATCGCCAAGTCCCAGTATTCGGCGGACGCCTACTACAAGGGCGACGTCGATGAACTGCGAATCTACAACCGCGTCCTGACCCAGGATGAGATCAAGAACGTCATGGTGGGCGGAATCGGCTACGGCCTGGCCAGCTCTCCCAGTCCCGCGGACGTGGGGACCTTCGTGCTGCCCGACGTGACGCTGAGCTGGACGGCCGGACAGGTTGCCCAGACGCACGATGTCTACTTCGGCGACTCGGCCGACGCGGTGACTGCCGCCGGCGCCACGGATATGACGGGCGTCCTGGTCAGCAGCGGCCAGGCCGGCACGACCTGCGAGATCGGCCGTCTCGAATTCGGCAAGACCTACTACTGGCGAGTCGATGAGGTGGGCCCGGCCCCGGACTTCGCGGTCTACAAGGGCAACGTCTGGTCGTTCACCGTCGAGCCGTACGCCTACACGCTCGGCAGCGCCAGCATCATCGCGAGCGCCTCGAGCTCGAAGGACGCCACGATGGGTCCCGAGAAGACCATCGACGGCTCCGGCCTCGACGCCGCGGGTTTGCACGGCGTGCTGGAAACCGACATGTGGCTCAGCAGCAAGACCGGCGAGCAGCCGACCTGGATTCAGTATGAGTTCGACAGACTCTACAAACTCGATGAGATGTTCGTCTGGAACTCCAACACGGAGTCCGAAGGCTTTATCGGCTACGGCGCCAAGGACGTGACGGTCGAATACTCCGTGGACGGCAGCACGTGGGAGAACCTGGGCGACTTCGAATTCGTTCAGGCCCCCGGCATGGAGGGCTGCGCAGCCGACACCACCGTGCCGTTTGCCGGCGCCGCGGCCAGGTTCGTGAAGCTGACGATCAACAGCAACTGGGGCGACGTCCTGGTGCAATTCGGTCTGAGCGAGGTTCGCTTCACTTACATCCCGGTCGCCCCGACGGATCTGACTCCGGCGAACGAGGCGACCGACGTGGCCAGCCCGGTGACCTTGAGCTGGCGTCCGGGTCGCGAGGCCGCAACGCATGAGGTCTACCTGGGCACCGATGCCGCCAACCTCCCGCTGGCCGCCACGACCACAGAGCCCACTTGCACCCTCGAGGTGGATCTGGGCAACCTGTACTTCTGGAAGGTCGTCGAGGTCAACGACGCCGAGGATCCCGCTCGCTGGGAAAGCGTCGTCCAGAGCTTCGACACCACGGCGGTTGCGAAGAATCCCGGCACGGACAACCTCAAGCACCTGTACACCTTTGACGACGGCACCGCCAGCGACAGCGTGGGCGGAGCCGACGGCACTCTGGTCGGCGGCGCTGCCGTTGTCGACGGCGCCCTGGTGACCAGCGCCCAGGATCAGTGGATGGAAATGCCCGGCAGCGTCATCGCGATGAACACCTACGAAGAGGTGAGCATCGTCGCCTGGTACACTCCCAAGGCCGGCGCCAACACGGGCTACCACATGCTGGCCTACTTCGGCGACTCGGTCGGCGGCTATGGCTCGAACGGCTTGTTCTTCTCGCCGGCCCGCGGCGACAACGTCAGTCGGGGCGCCATCTCCTGCGGCAACACGTCCGCTCCCTGGTCCGCCGAGACCGGCGTCAACGGGACCGAGTACGATGACGGCAAGCCGCACCTGGCAGTCGTCACGATCAACGCCAAGAAGATCGCGTACTACCTCGACGGCAAGCTGTGCGGCAGTGCCGTCCTCTCCGAGGCCAACAAGATCAGCGCCATCAGCACCAACTTCGCCTACCTGGCCAAGGGCGGCTACACCGGCGATCCCGAGTGGATCGGCGCGATTCAGGAGTTCCGCATCTACAACAAGGCGCTGACCCCCGGTGAGGCCCTCTACCTGGCCGGACTGACGGTCAAGGACCCGGGCGCCGACAACCTGAAGCACCTGTACACCTTCGACGACGGCACCACCACCGACAGCGTCGGCGGCGTCAACGGCACGCTGGTCGGCGGCGCAACGGTGGCCGACGGCGCCCTGCTCACGACCGCCCAGGATCAGTGGATGGAGATGTCGGGCACCGACATCGCCGTCAACACCTACGAAGCGTTCAGCGTCGCCGCATGGTTCACCCCGAAGGCCGGCGCCAACACGGGCTACCACATGATCTGCTACTTCGGCGACTCGCTCAACGGCTACGGCTCGAACGGGATCTTCTACACCCCCGCGCGAGGCGACAACGTCAGCCGGGCGGGCATCTCCTGCGGCAACGTCGACGCCCCCTGGTCCGCCGAGACCGGCGTCAACGGACCCGAGATCGATGACGGCAACCTGCACTTCGTGGTGGTCACGATCGACGGAACGAGTGTCACGCTCTATCAGGATGGCGTGCTCTACGGCCCGGCCACCCTCTCGGCCGCCAACAAGCTCAGCGCCGTGAGCACGAACTTCGCGTATCTGGCCAAAGGCGGCTACGCCGGCGATCCCGAGTGGCTCGGGCAGATTCACGAGTTCCGCATCTACAACAAGGCGCTCACTGTCGGCGAGGCCGACTTCCTCTTCAGCCAGGGGAAGTGATCGCGTCCGAGTTGTTGAATGCCTGCAAAGGTTCCGGGGCCTGCACCACAGCGGTGCAGGCCCCGCTGTTTTGGGGGAGCGAGGGCATCCCGGCTTCGTTCGTCGCAGCGAGCGTGTCGTCCGCTCGATTCTCCAGGAAAGCAGTTGTTGTGTCCGCTTCGCGAACAGTGCTTCACGCTCTTTTCGTTTGGCTTCGGGGGCGGGGTCGATTATCGTATTTCGTCGATGATCGACATGAGAACCAGGATGTTCCAGGCGACCGACGCCCGGCGGGCGGCTGCTGTCGCGGTCGTGCTGCTGTGCGCCGGCGTGCTCGGGCAGTCCACTTGGGGACAGGAGACGCGAACGTCGCCCACAGGCGCGGGCGAGCCCAATGCGTCGGCGCAGGCGACGGCGCCTGCGGCGGTCGGCGCGGAGCCGAACGCTGCGGCTCGCAGTGCCTTGATGGATACCGGCACCTCGGCTCCTGCGGTCGAGATCACCGTCGAGACCCTCCAGGCCCGCAAAAAGCAGGCCGCGGAGTCCCCCGATCTGGCCGACGAGGTCAAGACCAGGCTGGCGGAGATCTACGACAAGGCCGTCGGTCAACTGCAGCTCGCGACCGAGCTGAAGGCCCGTCGAAAACAGTACAACGATGCGGCCAAGGGCGCCCCGGAGAAGCTCAAGAGCCTGCGGGAATCGCTGGAGCAGGCGGCGCCGGAGGCGGGTCTCACAGCACCCGCGGACCTGACGCTGGCGCAGGCGGAGCAGTCGCTCACGCAGGCGAATGCGGCCCTCGAGGAGGCCAAACGGACGTCGGAGAACCTCGAAGCTGAGCCGAAGAAGAGAGCGGAGCGCCGGACGAAGACCCCGGAAGAGACGAACGCGGCCCGCCAGCGCCTGGAGGAGATCAAGACCAAGCTGGCCGAGGCGGAGGGGATCCAAGTCCCGGCCTTGAGCCAGGGCACGCAGACGCTCTTGCAGCTCGAGCACAGCGCGTTGCAGGCGCGTCTCGACGCCAACACCGACGAGATCCTGTCGTACGACGCGACGAGCGAGCTGCTGGCGGCCCAGCGGGATATGGCCGCCCGCCGGCTCGCGACCGCCCAGAAGCAGGTCGAGTTCTGGCAGCAGAAGGTGAGCGAGCTGCGCCAGCGGGCGGCGCAGGATGCCCAGGCCAAGGCGATCGAGGCCACGAAGGCGACCAAGTACGCCCACCCCGTGATTCAGAGCGCCGTGGAGTACAACGCCGAGCTGGCGAAGGAACAGGCCCAACTGACTGCCCGCATCGACGAGGTCGCCCAGTACGCAACGGCCGTCAACGAGCAGTTGGCGGCGCAGCAGAAGGACTTCAAGGAGACGCAGCAGCAGATCGAGAAGGCCGGCGGGGTGACGGACGTCATGGGCCTGCGCCTCTTCGCCAAGCGGAGCAAGCTGCCGAACATCGCGGAGAACCGACGGAAGATGAGCAGTCGGGCGACCCGGACGAACGACGCCCAGGTCAAGTGGATCGAGTACGACAGCGCGTGGTCCGCGCTGACCAACGTGGAGCAGCACGCGGACAGCCTGCTCGACGCGATCCGACCCGCGCTCGGCGAACTGGAACGGTCCGCGGTCCGCAAGGAGCTTCTCGACGCCCTGCAGGCGCGGCGCAAGACCCTCAAGACCCTCTCCGACCTGTACCTGGACTACTCGACGAGACTGGCCACGCTCGACACGCAGGAACGCGAGTTCGTCCGTCTCGTGACCGAATTCAGCAACTTCATCGACGCGAGCCTGCTGTGGGTGACGAGCCGACGGACGCTTCGCGTATCCGACGCCGCGGAGGGCTTGCGCGTCCTGCACTGGATCGTTTCGCCGACGAACTGGTCGCGGACCATCGCCTGCCTGTGGCAGGACTTCCGGCGGCAGCCGCTGCCCTACCTGCTGGTCCTCGGCCTGGCGATCGCGACTCTGGTCTCTCGTCCCAGCATCCACCGGCGGATCCGCGAGATCGCGGAGCAGACCCGTCAGGTCCGCACGGACAGCTTCCTTCTGACGGTGAAGGTTCTGATCCTGACGGTTCTGCTGTCGGCGACCGGGCCGGTGATCGTGGCGATGGTTTCGTGGCTCCTGGGCGCCGCCGCCCCGGACGAGGAGTTCGCCCGCGCGGTGCGTTGGGGCCTGCTCAAAGTCGCGTACATAATGCTCACGTTGGGCTTTTTGATCCATCTGGTCATGCCCCAGGGCCTGGCGGAGGCGCACTTCCGGCTGCGCCGAGAGCCCCTGGCATTCCTGCGACGGCACCTGCGATGGTTCTTCCTCGCGGTCATCCCGGTGGTCTTCACGCTCGAGACGATTCGGGCCCAGCAGGTCAGCCAGGATTGGTACACGACCGCCGGCCGGCCGCTCTTCATCGCGGCGGACCTGGGCCTGGCCGCGTTTCTGTTCGTCGTGCTGCGCCCCACGTCGCCGCTGCTGGAGGGGTATCTCAGACCCCGACGCAACGGCTGGGTGAACCAGCTCCGCTACCTGTGGTTCCCCGCCGCCTTCCTGCTGCCCGTAGCGTTGGCGGTCATGGCGGTCATGGGCTACTTCCACGGCGCCCGCTACCTCATGGGAAAACTCGTCGACACCATCTTCCTGGTTGTCGTGCTCCTGCTGGTCCGCGCCATGTTCATCCGCTGGCTGACGATCGCCCAGCGCCGCCTGGCCCTCTTCGAACGACGCAAACGCCAGGAGGCCAATCTCGAGCAGATCCTCCAGGAGGAGAAAGGCGGCACCTCCGCCCGACCGGCGGAGACCTCCGAGACCGCGACGCAGGCGACGATCTTCCAGATTTCACAGCAGACCCGCAAGCTGATCGACGGGGTCACGACCGCGATCCTGCTGCTGGGCGCGTGGTACCTCTGGGGCAACGTGCTGCCCGCGCTGGCCCGGGTCGGGCGGCATCCGCTGTGGACGCTGAGCAACCAGGAGCAGATCACGCTCGGCGCACTGGCCATGGCCCTGGTGGTCGTCATCCTGACGGGGATCGTCGCAAGGAACGCGCCCGGCCTGCTGGAGATCATGATCCTCAGACGCCTGCCCATCGACCGCGGCGTACGGTTCGCGACCATCACGATCTGTCGATACCTGCTGGTCATCATCGGCGTGGTCATTGCCTTCTCCGAGATCGGCATCGGCTGGTCCAAGATCCAGTGGCTCATCGCGGCCATGACCGTCGGACTGGGCTTCGGTCTCCAGGAGATCTTCGCCAATTTCATCAGCGGCCTGATCATCCTCTTCGAGCAACCCATCCGCGTCGACGACATCGTCACCGTCCGCGATGTGACAGGCCGAGTCGCCAAGATCAAGATCCGCGCCACGACGATCCGCATGGCGGATGAGCGAGAGCTCATCATGCCCAACAAGGAATTCATCACGGGCACGCTCATCAACTGGACGCTCTCCGACGCGGTGGTCCGGCGGGAATTCCCGGTGGGCATCGCCTACGGCTCCGACATCCGCAAGGCGGAACGGCTGCTCTATGAGGTGGCCGCAGCGAATCCTCTGGTCCTGAAGGATCCGCCGCCGGTGGTCATCTTCAAAGGTTTCGGGGCCAGCAGTCTGGACTTCGAGCTCCGCGTATACTTCTGCGGCATGGAGAACTACGTGCCCGTCTGGCACGGCGTGAACTGCGCGATCGACGAGGTCTTCCGCAGGGAAGGCGTCGAGATTGCCTTCCCGCAGCAGGACGTGCACATCCGCTCGATCCAGGGAGAGCTGCCGGTGAAGCCCTGATCGCGGCGGGCCAGGCGCGTCGGGGATCGTCAAGAGTCACGAGAAAAGGGAGAAACCACATGATGACGTTGCATGAAGCGGATTGTTACGGGCAGCGGAGACTGCGAATGTTTGTGCGGACGCTCCCCAGCCGCATCGCGTGGCTGTGCCTGATGGCGGGCGGGCTCTGGTTCAATCCCGGCTGCCGCGCCCAGTCGGCGGACGCTACGGTCCGCCTGGAGGCGAGCGTCGTCGATGACGCGACAGGCGAGCCGTTGGCCGCACGCGTCGCCATCACGGACTCGCAGGGCAAGTTCATCGACGTCGAGGGACGACACGAACACGTCCTGTACCTGGGCAAGCGATGGTGCTACGTCGAGGGCTCGTTCGCCCTCGCGGTCCCGAAGGGTGGAGCGTCGATTGAGATCCGCCGAGGATTCGAGACCCGACCGCTGTCCGCGACGGTGGAGGGCGGTGCATCGGACAAGACAATCCGCAGGACCTTCCGCCTCCATCGCTGGATCGACATGCGCAGCAAGGGCTACGCCAATGGCGACATCCACGCCCACCTGCCGATCCCGAAGGCGGCGCACTCCCAGATGCTCGCGGAGGACCTCAACGCGCTGACCCTCCTGCACATGGCAGACAAGGAGTACTCCCTCCCGACGAACAAGCACTTCACCGGCAAGCTCGACATGCACTCGACCCCCGGCTGCGAGATCTACGTGGGCCAGGAAGTCCGCGAGTGGCAGATGGGACATCTGACGTTGATGGGCATCAAGACCCTCGTCCCAGGCTACCCCGACCAGGGCGGCACGCTCGAACACTGGAAGAGCTTCCCCCACTGGGACCTGATGCGAGCCCTCCGCGCGACCCGCGAGCAGAACGGGACGGTCTTCTGGTCGCACGTCTGCTCGCTGCCCGGCGCGGAACTGCCCATCGGCGTCGCACTGGGTCTCGTGGACGGGATCGAGCTGGTGACGTGGAACGACCCGACGCAGTTCCCGAACCACTGGGGTCCGTGGGAGGATTCCGGCTTCTCGCAGGCGGAATTCCCGGTCATGCGGACGATGGACCTCTGGTACCAGTTCCTCAACGCGGGTTTCCGCCTGCCCATCGCCGCGGGCACCGACAAATTCGACGAGGAAATCCCGCTCGGCAGCAACCGCGTCTACGCCCGCACGGACGGTCCGCCCACCTACGACTCCTGGCTCGCCGCAGTCAAAGCGGGTCGAGGCTTCGTCACGAACACCCCGATCCTGGAGTTCGAGGTCGATGGCCGCCAGGCAGGCGACGTGGTAGAGTTTACGGGCACGAAGAAGGTGAATGCCCGCGCGACAGCCCGCTCGATCCTGCCCATCAACACGCTCGACATCGTCCTGAACGGCCGAAAGGTCGGGCACAAGACGGTCCCGCTCATCCGATCCGATCCGCCCAAGGATGGCGTCTATTCGCTGGAGGTGGAAGCCACAGTCGAACTGGCCCAGAGCTGTTGGCTGGCCGCACGCGTGATCGACCATCCGGATCTGAGGAATCGCATTCTCCCAAGAGACCTGTCCGTCTTCGCCCACACCGACCCGGTCTACTTCCTGCGGGATGGCCGCAAGGTCCCCGAGAAGCCCTCGATCGACTACCTCCGCAAATACGTCGAAGGCACGCTCCACTGGCTCGGCACCAACCCCAGGTTCCACCTCGACCAAGACGCGGTGGCAGCTCGAGAGGCCGCACAGGAGGCCCTGGAGGCGCTCAGGAACATGTAGCGTGGCGAGGGCGTCCCGCCCTTGCGTCCCGAGGACATTCGCCGCCTGCGCGGGGGCAGGCTCGCCCTACGAGCGCAGGGCTATCACGCACCGTCTCTTCTCCGCGTCAAGTGAGCCTGGATCCCCGCGCGCCTCAGCAGCATGGGCGGACCGCCCATCAATTCCGAATCACGGGCAGAGCCTGTCCCCGCAGGCGGGGAGTGCCCCTGCTACGGAAGTCGCACGAGGACACACGACCTACGAAGAGGCGCGCATGGCGGTCAGCTCTCAACTGGTTGCACACGGTTCACAGCGCCCCTTCTCCCGCATAAGGATGCGGACGACAAGAGCGGTCGGGTAGGGCTGGGCGGTTGCCCACCCAGGCCCCCCACAGATCCGGACTTGTGGGATTGCCACATCCGGCTCTTCGAATCAAGGATTCGCT
>DAOQWL010000110.1:0-13816 GCA_035342095.1 Sedimentisphaerales bacterium
AAACGCACTCAGCGTCGAGCCAACAAACAGATGGATTCGTCATAGCGCTGTCGTAGTAGTAAATCATTGCTCCCAGATCCATCGCATCGGATATCAAGTACGGGTCCTCCACCGTACCCGTGCCTTGTAACTCGCGTGGAGTGTACCCGGCGAAGGCCGCCAACACCGGGTATCCTCCTTCTTCTGGCATTTGCCAGACTTCGTGAGTCCCATTATTGACTTCGCCGACGAAGTCCCAGCCAGCGTCAAGAAGCGTCTTGGCCATCTGCATCTCGGCCGTGGTCAGACCTGTGCCCCCGGCACTCGTGGCCTGGCCTGAGGTCTGGGTGTCCCAGAAGCACCCGTCCACAATCCCCGCGCAACCCCAATCGCCGGTGTTCTGGCCTACAAGGCCGCCGACCGAGCCGCTGCCACTAACTGCCCCCGTGCTGTAGCACTGGGTCACGGTACCATCCCCCGAACCCAACGCCACGCCTGGGCCGCTCTGTCCCACATTGTCCCCCACCAGCCCCCCGACACACCAATGGCCGCAGACAGCACCGGTGCTGTAACACTGGCTCACAGTTCCCCCAGGGCCCCAGCCCCACGGTCCCTCATTGTTCCCCACGAGTCCGCCGACATACCAACTGCCACTGACCGTGCCGCCACAGTAGCACCGGGTCACGAAACCCATGTTGTTGCCCACCAGCCCACCAACCACGGAGTCGCCGCTGACCGAAGTGGTGCTGTAGCAGCGGATCACAAAACCGTAGTTATGCCCTATCAGCCCGCCGACATCATAGCTGCCACTGACCGCCCCGGTGCTGTAGCAGTGCGTCAGACTACCCCAGCTCTCACCAACCAGTCCGCCGACATAGTCACCTGTGCCTGTTATGTTCGCATCCACTACACCCAGATTCTTCACCTGGCCGGCGGAACCAGAGTTGCCCACCAACCGGCCAAACAGTCCCAGGTAGCCGTGACCCTGAACCGTCAGATGCGAGATCGTATGGCCATTACCCTCAAACACGCCCCTGAAGGCCGTCCCCTGAAAGCCCGATTGGGCTGACGCAGTGTCCGGCGCGATGACGGCCCTATCGAAGACCCTGCCTCCAGGCAGATTCGGATCCAGGTCGATGTCGGCGGTCAGGAGGAAGTGCTTGTCGTAGTCTTCGGGCGTCTCGCCGAGGGCGATCAGGTCGGCGGCCGTGGCGATCTGGTACGGATCGTTCGGCTCCCCCGTCCCGCCGCTGTATTGGGCTTGAGCAGGAAGGACGACAAGGCAGACTGCAATCAGGACAGGGATCGCCCACACGATTTGGGACCTACTCGCCTCCAACATATTCGTTCCTCCATCCCCCCAAGGCTCGGCAGAAAGACGGCCGCCTGCCCATCGGCACATAGGATCGTGCTTCGACACAGGATTGCTGGACTGCAGTATAGCAGATAGGCTGCTATTGCGTCAATCGCAGAGGTGTGGAGATTGGGCGAGCGAGGATGCGGCGCCGCCAGCCGGGACGAATGACGGACGTCCCGCGTCGGGTGCATGACCGTTCTTGCCGTCTCGCATGGGTCGACGAGCTACGGACGCTGTCATTCCTGCGAGAAGCCAGCCCTCGACCCGATCGGGGGCAGGAATCCACAAGCCGGGGGTGTGCGACGCGTCCCAGGTCGTGGATTCCCGCTTTTGCGGGAATGACAATCCCCCACCATCCGTGAAGCCCTATTGCAGGCCCGCAACTACGGCCATGGCCCCCCGTGTCGGCACGCCGAATTGACGCCGGGCGACGAGCCTGCTACAATACGCCGCGTGGTGTGATGACGATGACAGGTGGCGTCCTTCCGACAACATCTTTCACGGACAATCGAATGAACCGGCTGCTCGCGTTGCGCGGGCGCGGATGGGAATCGATACAACGATGCGAATACTGTTGACCAATGACGACGGGATCTTCGCCCCCGGCCTGGCGGCCCTCTACCGCAAACTCGTCTCGCTCGGCGACGTGACGGTCGCGGCGCCGATGGATTGCTGGTCCGGCGCCAGTCACAGCATCACGTTCGCCGAGCCGCTGGCCTGCACGAAGGTGACCATCGACGGTCTGTTCACCGGTTTCGGCGTGCGCGGCTCGCCCGCGGACTGCGTGAAGCTGGCGGTCATGCAACTCGTGGACGAGCCGTTCGACCTGGTGGCGGCGGGCATCAACTGCGGGGCCAACGTGGGCATCAACGTCTATTACTCAGGAACGGTGGCCGCGGCCATGGAGGCGGCCTTTCTGCGGGTCCCCTCCGTGGCGATCAGCGTAGCCGCGGAGAAGGAGACCAACTTCGACACCGCAGCCGAGCACGGGATCGCGGTGCTGAAAAGGCTGCTGCCGCTGCGACCTGGCGACGTGATGAACGTCAACATCCCGCGTCAGTCCCTCGGTCGGCCTCGCGGCGTCCGCGTGGTCCCGCAGGCGACTTCGGGGTTCCACGAGTACTACGTGCCGCATGGCAGCGAGGGCGACGAGATGACCTATCTCCTGGCCGGCGGGGCACACCGCCTGGAGAAGGAGGCCGCCGATACGATGGCGCTGGCGGACGGGTACATCACCGTCACGCCGCTGATGCCCGATATGACCGACCACAAGAAGACCCTCACGCTGCAGACGCGGCTCAATCGTGAAGGGCCAGATGTATGATTTGTGATTTTTGATGTGTGATGCTTGATTTCCGAAATCGACAATCAACCATCATCAATCGACAATTCTGAGAGGTTCTTATGCCAGAGCAGAATGCCAGTCAAATCTGTATCGTGACGGTCACCGGCAAGGACCGGGTCGGCATCATCGCCCGGCTGGCCAACGCCATGGCGAAGGCCAACATCAACATCGTCGACGTCAACCAGAAGATCATGGAGGACTACTTCGTGATGACCATGGCGGCCGACGTCGGGCAGGCCACGATCGACATGGGCCAGATCAAGAAACAGCTCGACCGAATCGGCCGGCAGATGGCGCTCAAGATCTCCATCCAGGACGAGAGCATCTTCAAGGCCATGCACAGGGTGTAGACTATGCGGATATCCGTCGAAGAGGTCTTTGAAACCGTTCGCATGACGCTGGATCATCATTTCGATATCCGCACCGTCACGCTGGGAATCAACCTGAAGGACTGCGTGGATCGCGACCTGAACTGGCTCATCAGGCAGGCCCAGGCGAGGATCGTCGAGAAGGGCCAGTTGCTCAACCATTGCGCCGACGCGCTGGAGCAGAAGTACGGCATCCCGATCACGAACCGTCGGATTTCCATCACGCCGGCGTCGCTGCTGCTGGAGCCCCTGCCGCGGAAGACCATCACCGCGGTCAAGTTCGCCAAGGCCCTCGACGCCGCAGTCAAGAAGGCGGACATCGACTTCCTGGGCGGCTTCGGCGCCATGGTCCAGAAAGGAGCGACGAGCGCCGAGGAGAACCTCATCGACGCGATCCCTGAGGCCCTTTCCGAGTCGGACCGCGTCTGCGGGTTCCTGAACCTCGCTTCCACCCTGGCCGGCATCAATATGAACGCGGTGGTCAAGGTCGGGCACGTCATCAGCGACCTGGCCCACCGTTCAGAGAAGGGGATCGGCTGCGCCAAGCTGGCGGTCTTCGCCAACGTCCCGGAGGACAGCCCGTTCATGGCCGGCGCCCACCACGGGATCGGCGAACCAGACTACTCGCTCAACATCGGCATCTCCGGGCCGGGCGTCGTTCGCAATGTGGTGGTCCAGAACCCCGATTGCGATCTCACCCAGCTCTCCGAGGTCATCAAGCGGACCGTCTTCAAGATCACCCGCGCCGGCGAACTGATCGGCCGGGAGCTGGCGGGCTTGATGAAGGTCGATTTCGGCATCGTGGACATCTCCCTGGCGCCCACCACTGTGACCGGCGACTCCGTCGCGGAGATCATTGAGGCGATGGGCGTCGGACGGATGGGCTGCCCCGGCTCGACGGCGGCGCTGGCTCTGCTGATCGACGCGGTCAAGAAAGGCGGCGCCATGGCCTCCGGCAATGTCGGCGGTCTGTCCGGCACGTTCATCCCGGTCAGCGAGGACGCCGGCATGATCCGCGCCGTCCGCTCGGGCGCCCTGAGCCTGGACAAGCTCGAAGCCCTGACGAGCGTCTGCTCCGTCGGCCTGGACATGTTCGCTGTGCCGGGCGACACTGCCCCGGAGATCATCTCGTCGATCATTGCGGACGAGCTGTCCATCGGGGTCGCCAACAACAAGACGACGAGCGTCCGCATCGTGCCGGTCCCCGGCGCCAAGCCGGGAAGCATCGTGCATTTCGGCGGTCTCCTCGGCTCAGCCCCTGTCATGAAGGTGACGACCAAGCACTCGTCGGCCAAGTTCATCCAACGCCGCGGCCGACTCCCCGCGCCCCTGCGGGCCCTGCGGAACTGAGATTCCGTCCGAAAACCATTGACACGCCCTTGACGGCAGGATATATTCGACTCGTACGTCGGGTTCAGCGTCTTCGCTGACGGAATATGCCAGCCTGCATTGCCCCATGGGAGGATACCGATGGCAAGAAAAGGGCTGACGCTTCTTGAAGTGCTGGTGGTCATCGGCGTTGTCTCTCTGTTGATGGCCGTGTCGTTCCCTGCCCTGATGCGGGTGAGGAATCAAGCCCAGGGTACGGTCTGCACGCAGAACCTCAGGACCCTGTCCTTTGCCTGGCTGCTCTACAAGGACGACAATGATGATCGCATCGCGGGCGGACAGGTGGGCAAGTGCCCTCACGACTGGGTCCACGCGCCTACGGGGCCCGGAACGATGCTCGAACGGCAGAAGGAAGGGATCCGTCGAGGCACGCTGTTCCATTATGCGGGCGAGGACGTGGGCATATATCGCTGCCCTGCGGACGCGCGAAAGCTGATTCCCGGCCAAATCGCGTATTGCAGCTACTCCGTCGCGGCCGGCGCCAACGGCGAGGAATGGCAGAATGCCTATGTGCAGGCGGTGAAGTACTCGGATATCCCCCAGCCCGCGACCAAGTACATCTTCGTGGAGGAGGCCGATCCCAGAGGATGGAATCGAGGTTCGTGGGTGCTGAACCCCCGCGGGGGGACCTGGGTGGATCCGCTGGCCATCTGGCACAGTCGGGCGAGGAGCACGCTGGGTTATGCCGACGGTCACGCAGCCATCCACCGCTGGGCAGATCCGAGCAGCGTGGAGATGTCTCAGAAACAGGAGTTCTTCTACCCGGTCCCGCCGGGCCAGGGTGCGGATTTGCACTTCATGATCGCAGGGTTCCCGCAGAAGGTGCCCGACGCGCCGCCAATGCCATAGGGCAGCCGTCTGGGGCGCCAACGGACGTCAGCGTCGGGGGGGGCCAATTCCGCGGTGGTCTGCCGTTCGACTGAATGAATGGGGAACAGACGAGGACAATCAGGCATCTGATACAGGTTGGCGTGAAAATGCGGTGGATCTCGATGTCGCCCGAGAGTCACCTGCCGGCAACGGGGCCGGGCCGGGCGACGGAATGAAGTCATAGTGCAGAAAGGACAGAGAACATGCGATCGAGAGGGTTCACCCTGATCGAACTGTTGGTGGTCATCGCAGTGATCGCCGTCTTGATGGCCATCCTGATGCCGGCCCTGCAGGCCGCCAAAGATCAGGCGCAACGAGTCCACTGCGTCAGCAACACCAGGTCGCTCACTCTGGGCTGGCTCCTGTACAAAGACGATTATGACGGCAGAATCGTCGGCGGACATACGGATCCTGGGAATTGGGTCGACCGGGCGGCCTATACCGCCAATTGGGACACCAAGAAAGCGGCCATCCGCAGGGGTCTCCTGTACAAGTACGTAGGCGAGGAGATCAACGTGTACCGCTGCCCGGCCGACCGGCGAAAAGAGAGCGCGTCGATTCCCGTGGCTTTCCGCACCTTCTCCCTTGCCGGCGGGGCCAATGGCGAATCTTGGAGCAACTACACCAAGATCACCCGCTACACGGAGTTCAAGAAGCCGGCGCAGCAACTTGTCTTCGTTGAGGAAATGGATACGCGTGGCGAGAACATCGGCTCCTGGCAGACGAACGTCAGGAAGAACTACACTCAATCGACCTGGTGCGACCCGCTCGCCATGTGGCATAACGACAAGAGCACGATCGGCTATGCCGACGGCCACAGTGAAATGCACACCTGGGAGAGCCCGAGCTTCATTAAATGGTGCGAGGGAGCCATGTACACGCCCTCCAGCTTCAGTTTCAATATGACCCCACCCGCCGACGACAGGGTGGACATTGAGTTCGTGACGAAAGCGTGGCCGTGCAAAACCATACAGTAGCCTTCTTCGTCGCCGATTTCCTGGTATTCCTCCTCCGCCCGGTACACAACGCCGGGCGTTCTTTTTGCCCGCGCCGTGGCCCGACAAACCAGCGACCTTGTGTACAACCCGCCGTCACGTTAGAATACCCTCTCTGATCTGGCGACAAGAATAGCGGTAGTCGTTTGAGAGGGATGGAGAATGTGGGATGTCTTCGAGCAGCCGTGGACCTTGCTGGGTGCGGCGGTCATTGTCCTGCTGATTGTCTTCACGGTTCGGGCCGTCCTTCCCGAGAAGAGACGCCTTTGGCTTTGGCTGTTTCCGCTGGGGGTCGGCGGACTGGCGGTCGGGCTCGACGCGCTGGTCGCCACGGACCTGGAGAAGATCAACGAACTCGTCAAGACCGGCGTGCGGGCGGTGGAACAGGAGGATTGCGCCGCCATCGCCCGTCTGCTCAGCGAGGACTATGCGGATTCCTACCACAAGGACAAGCAGGCCGCCGTCAGCCACTGCCGGTCCCGACTGGTCCCCCCTGCCATCGACAAGATCACGAAAATCGGCGAAGAGGTGAAGATCACGTCTCCTGAAGGCGTCGCGACGTTCACTGTGATCGTGCGGTTCGACAAGAGCAGCGTTTGGGCCCAGAGCTACAAACCCAGCGCCATGGTCAAGCTCCAGTTCCACCTGCGCAAGCAGCGCGACGGGACCTGGCGGGTCCGACGGGCGGAGATCCTGGAGGTGGACAAGATGGCCGTCACCTCCTGGGGCGTCGCCAGAGCATCGCATGTGAAACTCCAGGCGATCATCGCTTGCCAATCCCGGACGCATCGGGTAGAATATGTGTGTGGATCGTCGACTTTCGCTCTCGGAGGATAGAGAGGGTCTATGCAGATACTGGGAACCGTCGAGATTGCGGAAGCGGCGCCGCCCGTGAGCGTGCACGCGGGCTGTGGCGACGTGCTGTCCTTCGCCGATCTGCCTTTCAACCCGCTGCGTCTGGTCCTTCTGATCGCCTGGGTGTATTTGTGCCTGTACCTCGTGCAGCGGTCGAACTTCAGCCCACTGGTGCCCAAGAAGTACCGGACCCTCGCCAACCTGGTCACCCTGCTGACCGGGCCGTTCCTGCTGCTGACGCTGTTCCTCACCGACACCGCCAGACGGAGCCGCCAGACGCAGGAAGGCTTCATCGAGGTTCTCAAGCGGCAGGTCCGGCACGCGGTCGTCGCAGTGCGCTCGATCCACTTCCGCTCCGAGGAACAGGAGGACCTGGCCCTTCATCTGCTGGATTCCGCCGGACGGAGCATCGACGAAATCTACGGCCACGGCGACGCCAAACGCGTCGACGCCAAGATCCTGACCCTGACGGAGGCCACGATCGCCGACGCACTCCAGCGCCGCGCCAGTGATATCCTGATCGACCCCAAGGATTCGTCCACGTACACTGTCCGACTGCGGGTCGATGGGACCCTGCGGATCGTGAAGGAACTGGACGCGAGCACTTCCCGCGCCATCATCAACAGCATCAAGGCCATCGCGGAGATGGACATCGCGGAACGAAGACGGCCGCAGGACGGCGGCTTCATGGCCCGTCGAGGAGACGTCACCGCGTCGTTCCGCGTCGCCAGCGCCGGCGCTCTGCAGGGCGAGAAGCTCTCGATCCGCGTGTTGAACAAGGATGCGGGTTCTTTCACGCTCGCCCAAATGGGCCTGCCGGAGAAACACCTGACCCTCTTCCAGAGCCAGATCGCAGAGCCGGCCGGCATGATCCTCGTGTCCGGCCCAACCGGCAGCGGCAAGACCACGACCATGTACGCCATGCTCAACGAGATCGACCGGTTCACCCGCAACGTAATCACGGTCGAAGACCCCATCGAAGCGGTGTTGCCCCAGGCCAGTCAGATCGAGGTCAACACGAAGGCCGACATCACGTTCGCCAAGACGCTCCGCAGCGTACTGAGACAGGACCCGGACGTGATCAGCGTGGGCGAGATCCGCGACGAGGAGACCGCGGAGATCGCCCTGCGGGCCGCCCAGACCGGTCATCTCGTCACGGCGACGATCCACTGCGAGAGCAACGCGACCGCCATCATCCGTCTGCTGGACCTGGGCATCTCCCCCCTGCTGCTATCGGCGGGCTTGAACCTGCTCGTTTCCCAGCGGCTCGTCCGCAGGCTGTGCGACCGCTGCAAGAGGCGGGCGACCTTGAGCGACACGCAGATCCACGGCTTCGAGAAGAAGGGGGTTGACCCTCACCAGGTCTATGAGGCCGCCGGCTGCAAGCACTGCGAGGACACCGGATACTCCGGACGAATCGCCATCCTGGACCTGATGGTCGTGGACACCGCCCTGCGGAATGAGATCGCCCAGAGCGGGTCGCTCATCGAGCGGATGAGGACGCAGGAGAACCAGAAGGGTCTGGCCGAACTCCGCAAGGCCGGACTCAGGAAGGTCGTCGCCGGCCTTACGAGCCTCGATGAAATCAAGAGAGTCGTAGGATAGGAGGATACGTCGATGCTGTTCTGGATCGCCATCCTGACCGGCGCCCTGTTCATCTGGCTCGCCGTCCGCATGGGCTTCTATGAGATGTGGGCGCTGCTGTTCAATCTCATCGTCTCGATCTACGTGTCGATCTTCCTGGCGCCGCTGATGGCGGAGTCGGTGCCCATGCCGGGCAAGGCCTCGTGGTGCATGGCCTTGAGCATGATCGTTCTGGCCGGCGGGTGCTTCGCCCTCTTGCACGGTCTCTCGTGGGTCTTCCTCACGGGCCAGTTCAAGGTCCAGTTCCCGAATCTGTTCGACGTGGTCCTCTCCGGCGCCCTGGGCTTCGTCGCAGGGTTCCTGATCCTGAGTTTCGCGGCGTTGACCCTGTCCACGACGCCCGTGGTGCAGCGCAAGATCGTCAGCACGCTCGGCCTGGGCCGCGAAGCCCAGCAGGCAAACATCGCCGGCGTCGCCTACTGCTGCGACTTCATCCACGGGCTGGTCGGATTCGGAGACACCCACACGACCCGGACCGCGGTCACGCGACTATTCGAGACCACCGACCGCCTGTCGGCAAGCGACGAACCGCGAGTCGATCCGAACGAACCCAATGCGATCGCTTCGCCCAAGCCAAACGAACCCGAAGCTGCCAAACCGAAGGGAGGTCTGCACCGACGCAGCATTTCCGATTCCATGGACTGACGGCGGGCACTTTTTGACATAGGCGCCAAGTCAAGAGGCTGTTAGAATACATAAAACCACGGAACAGCAATCCAGGGTGCCACATGAACAACCGCATCCAGTTCGCAGCCATTGTGGTTTCTATCGCTCTTTCGGAGGCCACCTGGGCCGGCGGCATCCGATGGAAGCATCTGTCCTCCACCACCGGCGACCTGCCAGTCCCCAATAGTGGGAAGGAACAGACCTCCAGCCTCGTGTGCGACATCGACAAGGACGGCGTCAACGACTTCGTGATCGCCGAGCGGACGCAGGCGCCTGCTCTTGTCTGGTATCGACGGACGACGACCGGCTGGACGAAGTACGTGGTTGAGGATCAGCATCTGCACATCGAAGCGGGCTCCGACTCGTTCGACATCGACGGAGACGGAGACCTGGACATCGTCTTCGCTGGCGATTGGCAGAATCAGTTCGTCTGGTGGTGGGAGAACCCCTATCCGGATTCTGACCCGCAGAAGCCCTGGACGCGACACACCATCAAGAACTCCGGCGGCAAAAAGCACCACGACCTGATCTTCGGCGACTTCGACGGCGACCACCGGCAGGAACTGGTCTTCTGGAATCAAGGGGCCAACAGGCTCTACCTCGCGGAGATTCCGGACAGCCCGCGGCTGGCCGAGTCCTGGAAATGCGCGGAAATCTACTCCTGGTCCAGCGACAGCGAAATGATGCAGCGGCAGACCCGACCGTACCCCGCCTTCAAGGCGATCAACGAGCACGAGGGCTTGGCCAAGATCGACATCGACGGCGATGGCAAGCTCGACATCGTTGGCGGCGGTCGGTGGTTCAAGCACGTTGAAGGCATGACTTTCACGCCGAACATCATCGACGCGAGTTATGAATTCACGCGAGCCGCCGCGGGACAATTGATCGAAGGCGGAAGGCCCGAGGTGGTTCTGGTCGTCGGCGATGGTTGGGCTCCGCTGATGATGTACCAGTGGGTCAAGGGGACTTGGCTTCCGACCGAGTTGATCCCGGAGATCGACTGCGGTCACTCCCTGGCGATCCTCGATTTCAATAAGGACGGGCATCTCGATATCTGGGTCGCCGAGATGCGCCTCAACAACGGCAATCCCGACGCCAAGAACATGCTCCTCCTGGGCGACGGCACAGGCAAGTTCCAGACGGTCTCGATCTCCGAAGGCATCGCTAACCACGAATCCAAGATCGCCGACCTGGACGGCGATGGCGATTATGATGTCCTCGGCAAGCCCTACGCCTGGCAGACGCCACGCCTAGACATCTGGCTCAATGAAGGCACGGAGTGACAGATCCATCGGTCCGTTTGGCGAGTCGCGGCAGTACCGCCGAAGCGCCCCCCGCAGGCGCAGGCAACCTCATCAATGGCCGGGCATCTGACAACCGCAAGAGCAGCCTCCGCCGCAGGCGGGCAATGAGGGGCACGAGTCACAGGCAGGCGATTGCGAGGTCTTCCCCACCGCGAAACCGGAGGGCAGCTTGCTCATGTCCGGGCTGCCGCACTTCTCACAGGTGGGCCTCTCGGCCTTGACGCTCTTGTGCAGCACTTCCATTACGTGCCCGCATTTCTCGCATCGGTACTCGAATATCGGCATGTTCCATATCCTTCTGAATCAGTAGAGCTCATGGGACGTATACGACTCAGGTAATTGCGGGATCGGCGCCGCTGCGGAGAACCATCAGTCGGCCCAGTTCGCAGCTCAAGTGGCGGGCCAGGACTGCACACTTCGGGCGCAAGAGAAAGAACACAGGGCGCTGCGTCTCACTGAGCGACTCGTAGTTGCCCTGGCCCTTGGCGATGATCACGTCGGCCTGCTCGAACCGCCGCCGGAAGGCGTCCGAGCAGGTTTCCAGGATTGTGCCGGGTGCATCCGATCCGTTGTCCATCACCTCGACGAGGTCGGTCAGCCCGACGGTGCGGGCGTCCTCCAACAGGGCATCGTTGAGGATCGGGTGCCCGCGGACGACGTACGTGATCCTGTCCCTGGGCATCCGCTCGATGAGAAGGCGGTCGAGGACGATCTCGCCGGTGTTGTCGCCGAGGAACAGGATGTCCTCAGCCTGGTCGATCGCCCGACGGAGGCTCTGCACCGCGTCGTGGTCTATCGGCTCGCTGAGTGACCGCAGGATTGCATCCTGGACGGTGGACTGCTCGACGTTCGAGTTGACGCCGAAGTCGATGATGTTGCCCGCAATGGCCAAACGCACCGCGGTCTCGAATGGATCGGGCGAGTTCTCGACCCGTTCGCGCAGCTCGGGGTATAGGCCCAGGGCAAAGGCGTTGTAGTGGTTCTTCACATCGAGGTAGGGGTCCGCGACACCGGTGAGCTGTCGCAGGTAGCGGTGGATCTTCTGCGCCATGGCCGGAGGGCTCTGCCGCATATCCATCGCCTGCCACATCCCGAGCAGTTCGCGGAGCACCCGCTCGTGCATCGTCTCGTCGTCGGTAACCATCCGCACCGAATCCAGCACCTGCCGGATCGAGCACGGCACACAGTCAAAATATGTCCGCATAGATAGATCTTCACCAACCAGGTTTCTTCCGTCCTGCCGAAGTGGACTTTCATCCCGCGAAGAGGGATTCCCTGCCCCGGCAGACAGACGGACATTATGCAGGAAATCCGCAGAAAGGCAAATGGATGCGTGCGGAACACAAGGCAATCACAGGCCTGGCCCGTCGGGGCGTGCCATGCACCGTCTCGCTTCTTCGCCTGCGGGCCGTCAACGGCCGGCGAGCCAGACCTCCGCAAAGCGGGCCAGATCGTCGCAGTCCACCGTCCCGTCCGGGATGACGTAATCTCCGTCGGACCACGTGCCCGTATCCGCCTGTCGCCATCGGGTCGCCAGTCGGCAGTAGTCGTGGAAGTCGACTCGGGCGTCTCCATCGAAATCGCCGGCGGCAAGCTCCCACACCAGTCGGGGATATCCGCCCGCGGCGGGGATGTACCAGGTCTCCCGGGTCCCATTCGCTTTCTCTCCAACGAAGTCCCACCCCGCGGCCAGGTACATCGAAGGGGCAGCCATTTCCTTCGCGGTCTTGCCGTCACCGCCGGCGCTGGTCTTGCGGCCGCTGGCGTCGAGGTCCCAGAAGGAACCGAACACCTCGCCGCGGTCGTCCAGCCCGACGAGTCCGCCCGAACTGGCGCCCGCGACAGGACCGCACGCGTACGAACTGCTGATGACGCCTGCCTCGTACACAGCGCAGTGGCAAGATGGGCCGTTGCATCCGACGAGGCCGCCGGCGCAGGTCGCGGCCTTCACCTGCGCAGTCGCGTAACAGTCGGTTACGCTGCTTCCGCTGTTGAGTCCCAGGATTCCTCCGACCTTCGTGGTCCCGCAGACCGCGCCGGCCATGGCGCAGCGTTCGATAACACCGGTGAGAGACTCCCCGACCAAGCCGCCCACGCAGGCGTCTGCGGACACCGTGCCGCAGACCCGGCAGTCGCTCACCGTCGCAAGACGACAGTCTCCAACCAGGCCGCCAACCCAGTACGACGACAGCGGAGCGAGAACCTCGACCTCCGCCCGGCACCGCTCGATCACCCCGAAGTAGCTCTGACCGACCAGGCCGCCCACACGGGACGTACCGTCAACACGGACAGAAATCGTGCAGTCGCTGATGACGCCTCCGTCGTTTCTGCCGACGAGGCCCCCAACATAGGCGAATCCCTGGACGGCGCCGCTGCGCACATGGCAGTTGGCAATGGTCCCGACTCTTAGATCGCCCACCAGCGCCCCTATGTACCGACCATAGCCGCAGGCGATGTCGGGATAGGCCAGCGTCAGGTTCTCGATTCGGGCGCCGTCGACCAGTCCGAACAGGCCGGAGTAGCCGCCTTCTTCGTCGGATCGTCGGAAATTCGATATCGTCTTGTGATTGCCCAGGAAGACGCCTGTGAAGGGACCGTCCTCGGCAGTGCCGATCATATGGAACTCGGTCGGGCCGTACTTCTGGAGGTCAAGGTCCGCCGTCAGTTCGAAATGCCTGGCCCAGTCTTCGGGCCTGGCACCTAGCGCATCCAGGTGGCTGGCGGTGGAGATCAGATAGGGGCTTTCCGCGGTCCCCAAGCCGCCGCCATACTGGGCGCCGACCGGCAACGCCAACGCCGGCATGAGGAGCCACAGACACAGCATTCTCGCGGGCGCAATCGGCCCTCCACGCATTTCACCACCTTCCTTCCATCCCGGCAGCCGGGACGCACGAAGCTGAAATCCCCCAAGAGGCGACAAGGCCAAGCTGCCTATCATCTATTCTACCGCGAACTCCGGATTGAATCAAGCCGGAATTGCTGCGGTCTCTCAGGGCCATCGCATGAAACGGAGTGGAAGAAATTTTGGAATGTTAAGATAGGCA
>DAOQWL010000111.1:0-13615 GCA_035342095.1 Sedimentisphaerales bacterium
CCTGCTCCTGGCTGGCCGCGGCGATTTCACTGACCAGGTCCGTCGTCTTGCTGACGCTCTGGACAATCTCCTCCAGAACCTTGCTGACCTCGGTCGCAATGTCCACGCCGTTCTTGGAGTTCTTCACGGACTCTTCGATCATGCTCGCGGTGTTCTTGGCGGCTTCCGCGGAACGCATGGCCAGGTTCCGCACCTCTTCCGCAACCACGGCGAATCCCTTGCCCGCTTCGCCTGCACGAGCGGCTTCGACTGCGGCGTTCAGGGCCAGCAGATTCGTCTGGAACGCGATCTCATCGATGACCTTGATGATCTTAGCGGTTTCGTCGGAGCTCTTCTGGATCTCCTGGATCGCCATGTTCATGCGGCCCATCGATTCAGCGCCCGTCGCGGCGGCCTTGCGGGCCTCGGCGGCCAGGCTATTCGCCTGCTGGGCGTTGTCGGCGTTCTGCTTGGTCATCGAGGACATCTCTTCCAGGCTGGAGCTGGTTTCCTCCAGACCCGCCGCCTGTTCCGTGGCACCCTCGGCCAGGGACTGGGAGGCCGCGGAGACTTGTCCCGAAGCCGCCGCAACCTGCTCTGCCCCTTCCGTCAGGCCGGTAATGATCTGTCGAATGGGCTTGGTAATACTGCGGGTGATGAATACGGCCAGCAGAATGCCCAGGAGTATCCCCGTCACCATCGCGGTCAGCGACAGCACTTTGAGGAACCCTGCCTGTCGTATCGCGGACGCGGTGGCTTCCGCGGCCACGTCGACATTGATCTTCGCGATCTTCCCGAGGAGTTCGTCCACCTTCTGTTCCCCGGCCCGGCAGACCGTCACTCCCTGATGATACACGGCCTCATAGAGGGCCAGGGCCGAAGCCGCCACCGCATCGATCTTGTCGAACGCGGCGGCCATCTTCTCCACGTTCGGCGCCACATGCTCATTGAATGCGGACTGCGCCTCGTCCGTCTTGCCGGCCTTCACCAGGTCTTTGACCGTCTTGATGGCTTCGTGGAGATGCTTGTGAGGCTCTTCGATGTCGCGCAGCACCGCAGCCACCTCGGGATTCTCGATGCGCGCCGTCTGCTTCCACTTGCCGAACCGGCAGGCGGTGTGGTCGTCGCCCCCGTCGAGTGCGCCCTTGCCGTCGAGCATGGAAGCCACGCGGATTATCAGTCGATAGTGGTCGGCGCGCGATTGCGCCAGATCACGAGCCAGCTTGATGGGATTGTCGATCTTGGTCGCCTCCAGTTCATCGGCCATTCGGAAGAACTCCGTGTTGTCCTGCCTCCACATCTGCCAGGCCGGAACGAATTCCTTCCACAACGCCGCTTCCTCCTCGGTCTGAGGCAGAGGCTCATAGACCTTCCACGCCGCTTCATACATCTCCCGGGCTCGGGCAACGTTCTCCTGTTGTCGATGACGCGTGGCCAGATCGGTATCCGCATTCAGCAACGTGCGCTGGGCGGTCTTGATCTGCAGGGCGCCCTGCTGAATCGTCTGTATCGATTGCACGCTCGGCAGTCGCACCACGCCGATTTCATAGATCGCTGCGTTGCTTCGAACCGAGCCATAGTATCCCGTGAACCCCAGGACGGCGGCAACCAGGATCAGTAGTCCGTATCCCAGCGTGATCTTCGTACCTAATTTCATGTTCTTGAACATTCGCATGTCCTCCTTCAGCATTCGTCCCGTTTCTGTTGTGTGCCTCTACTGTCCCAGCATCGCGGCCAATTCCTCGCGGACCAGGACCTTGTCGATATCCAGGAGGATCTTGACCGATTCTCCCACTTTGGCCATTCCGAGAATGAAGTCGGTGTTGATGGACGCATCGAACTGCGGGGCCTCTTCGATATCCTTCGCGTCGATATCTAGCACCTCCTGGACGCGGTCCACGATGATCCCGGTATTGGATTTCCTTTGGCGCTGGTCGATCTCCACGACGATGATGCAGGTCTGGTCCGTAACGTCCACGGCCTCCATGCCGAACTTGGCCCGCAGGTCCACGACGGGAATGACCTGGCCGCGGAGATTGATGACGCCCTTGACGTAGTGGGGAGTCTGCGGAACGGCGGTGACATCCATGTAGCCGATGATCTCGCGGACCTTCAGAATCTCCAGGCCGTACTGCTCATGGGCCAGAGCGAAGGTCAGGTACTTGCCGTCTCGGTCCAAGGCAGCCCTGTTCTGGTTCGTTGCTTGCTGGATCGCAGCCATTGCACAATCTCCTTCCTGGCCTCTTGCCCATGCAGCCGGTCGTGGTTCGCACCGGGATGGGGAGCCCATTCACCGTGGTATGTTTCCTGCCCTTCCGTTCATGCACGCGGATGTCAGCAGCCCGATCACGACCGCACCCAGCGATCCCCGCGTGACATACGCATGTGACAAGGGTAATCGCCCGTCCGATGTAGGAACTTCACCTATATAGGATGTGGAATGGGGGATCTTTCATCTCTTTGCAGTATAGCCCGGAGTTTATAATTGGCTTTTCGTGGCCCTCACAACACCATATTCGTGCATTGCGAGATCAAAATAACTATACACAGAAAAAGCGCCGGACATTGCCAATTCCAGCGATAGGTCTCATAAGCAATCAGGAGAGTCGCGGGCCTCACAAGACAATGGGGATCGTTCCTCGATGGGAAACTCCTCCACCGGCCCACGATGCAGCAGCCAGGCAGGCGCGTCGAGTATCCCGGACACTTGTCATTTCTGCGCATCTGCCCTACTATCTGTCGAGGTCGTCACGGATGGCCGCATGCCCGGCATCGGGCGAATCGATGGAGTCATGGTCATGGAATTGAGCCGAGTGGTCTTGTGTTTGGTGTTTACGATTCTTGCGTTGTGTGCCTTCGACTCCGTGCGCGGACAAGTTCCGGCCGCGGTGGACTCGCGTCCGCAACTGCCTGGGGAGTGGGCTGCCGCCTGGCGAGAACCGCCGGCCCCCCTGCGTCCGCTCCAGATCGTACACGGAATCCCCGCCCCCCAGGCGACCATCTCCGCTATGACGGCCCTCAGAGATCTTGGGCTGGGAGGGATCGTCTGCAACGTGAATTTCAGCGAGTACCTGGTCTCGGATGCCCATTGGCAGACGCTGGTTCAGGCCGTCGAGGCCTGTCGGGACGCGGGACTCGTCGTCTGGATCTACGATGAAGATGGATACCCCAGCGCCGCCGCGGGCGGGTTGGTCCTGAAGCGGAATCCCGCCTATGAGGCCCTGGCGCTGACCTGGGACCCGTCGCGTCCCGAGCCGTTCGCCTTGCGGCCCTCCTACGAGCATACGCACGCCAGCAACAACTACTACGCTGCGAGGCGCTACCCCAACCTGATCGACGAGCAGGCGATGCGATGCTTCATCGAGGTCACCCACCAGGCCTACTGGACCCGGCTCAAGGACCATTTCGGAACGACCATCCAGGCCTTCTTCACGGACGAGCCCTCGCTGATGGCGGTGAACCTGGGCCCGCTTCCCGACGATGTCCGGACCAAGGTCCGCGTCGCCGATCCGCTGGACCCGAATGTCAAGCCGCTGCCGTCGGTCCCCTGGGTCGCGGACCTGCCTGTGCTCTATCAGCAGCGCTACGGCGAGGACCTCATGTCGGTTCGACGGAGCCTCTTTGACGGGACCTCCGAATCCGACCGGCGGGTGCGACGGCAATTCTGGTCGCTGATCGCGGATCTGACCGCCGACCGGTACTTCGGCCAGATTCGACGGTGGAGCCACGAGCACAGCGTCGCGTCGTCCGGACACACGCTGTGGGAGGAGACGCCGCTGCACCACGTGCCCCTGGAGGGGAACGCCTTGAAGGCCCTCCGACAGATGGACATCCCCGGCCTGGATCTGCTCACGTCAGACCCGGAGGCGGTGATCCACTCAGGCTGGATGACCGCGATCCTGCCCGCGTCGGCGGCAATTCTTAACGGCACCCGGCGGGTCATGACCGAGGTGAGCGACTTCTCGCAAACCATGGCGGGCCAGGGACCCGCGTCGGTGGACCGGATGCAGGCAACCGCCGCATGGCAGGCCGCCCTCGGCGTCACCGAGTTCACCCTGTACTACGGCTACCACCAGCGACAGCCCGACGAGTACCGCCAGTATTGCGGCTACGTGGGCCGGCTCAACGCGGTCCTCCGCGAGGCCCGGCTCGCCCCCTGCGTGCTGCTGTACTACCCGATCTACGACCTGTGGCCCGAGTATCGGCCGGTGGGCGAGAAATTGACACAGGACAGCCAGTCCCCCAGGCTCAAACAGATCGTCAACTCCTTCCTGGCACTGGGCCAGAAAATGACCCGGCGCCAGATCCCATTCGCCCTGATTGACCACGAGTCACTGGCGGGCGCGGAGGTCCGCGACGGACGCCTCTTGCTCGCGGGACATCGCTTCGCAGCGTTGGTCCTGCCCACCGGCGCGGAACTGCCCGAGTCCTGTGCGACCGTGGTGGACCGGTTCAAGGCTGCGCGAGGAAAGGTGTTCTCCGACGGACCCGCAAAAGCGGCGTTCGACATGGAGTCCCTGCTCGCGACGGTCCCGGACGGCCGACTGACCGTCCCGAGCGAGCGGATCGTGATCGGCCGGTTCTCCCGCGAGGGTCGGGACGTTCGGCTCGTCGTCAACGTGGGGGCGGAACCCTACGCCGGAGCGATCTCGCTCGGCACGAATGGGCAATGGCTCGCGGCGCACCCGGGCACCGGCCAGATCGAATGGGCGACGACGACCCCATCGGGCGAGGTCGCTCTCACCCTCCCGGCGCGAGGCGCCGTGCTGCTCGTCAGCACGAACCGCACAGGCACGGAGGCTCCGCAGCGATAGCTCCGTGCCGCTGCACGCCGGGCCGTCCCCGATTCTCTATCGCTGCCATCCTTCGATCTTGAAGATCCGTTCGAGCAGCTTCCGCTCCGCCTGCCCTGAATCGGGCACGAACCACAATTCGAATCGCGCCGCGTAGGGTTGTCCCCAGTCGCCTTCGTAGAGGGTGACGTTCGTGTTGCTGTAGAACAGCTCATTGGGATCGTCCGACCAGCCCGTTCTCTCGTTGGAGTACTTGCGAAGGTCGCTGGAGGATAGACGCGTGCCGCGGGTGACCTCGAATGCCTTGAGATAGACGAGACCCGGCTCGCCCGGGTTGATCCACGCCTCGACCTCATAGATCCCCGGCTGCATTCCCCTGTAGAGGTTCAGGATTGGCGCACCCCGCCGGATGGAATCGACAGGCAGCAGGGCGAGGAAGAAGTCCGGCTGACCCAGGAGGGTCTTGAACTCCGCCTCCAACTGGCGCAGAGCCGCCTTGGTGAACCGGCGTTCCGGTCCGGCTGCCTGCTCAAAGAACTCCGCCACCACGCCGTCACAGCGTACGACCACGAGACTATCGTACGCCCATCTCTTGTCCAGGCGTATGGGCTGGGGCAATGTCCCCTCCTGTAGCCAGGTCACGCCGTGCAGGGAGTGGACCCACGGCTCGTTGTCGAGTCCGATCGTCGTTCGCAATTGGAAGGACGAGACAATCCCGTCGGTGGACCAGCGACCCAGGTCATGAGGAAGATAGTAGCCGTGCAGCTTCCACAGCCACATGCGTCCGATTCTCCACCGGCGCGTGGCACAGAGGACGCCGCGTTCTTCGAAGACTCGCCAAGCCGGACTGGAGGCAAGATACCGCAGCAACAGCGGACGGTGTTCAGAGGCCAGGACACGGAGTGAGGGCAAGGAGGGGACCACGCACGGATCAGACGTGGACGCTACAGACAACGCATCAAGCATCGCCTTCTGGAAACTGTCCTCGGTGTCGCCTCAGGTGTGTATCGGCTCGGGTAAAGGGTCAGCCGCCTGGACATTCGCGGGAATCTCCAGGTCCTTGGCGAATCCGTCCTCGCTCTGGAGGGCCTGCGCAAGAGACAGCACACCCCAGACCATCACACACCCCGGAACCAGACACAGGACCACGGACAGCCCGACCCACAAGGCAGTGGGCCATTGTCTCAGGATCGTGTATCCGACCGTCTGCACCGACAAGTACAGCAGGCCGATCAGATACATGGGGATTCCGATGACAGACAACCAGGAGGATCGTCCTCGGCAGAGAACCAAGAGAACGAATCCGGCCAGTGTCACAGTGAGCGGCATGCCGATCCGTCGCATGACTACACGCTCGCGGAAGCAGTGTTCTCCCGACTGCTCCATACCTGTCCCCTCGCTTTCCGGCATCCCAGGACGTTTTGACATTCGAAGCGCCACACACTTCCAGTATCGGAGATTCGTGTGCCGAGCACGACTCCTGCCGCCGCTACGGGCCGTTCTCGACGGGGCCGGGCCGGACGACTACGGGCGCGTTCCTGATCTGAGGACGGATGGAGAGCCAGTCAACCCCCTGGAACTGCGGGTCGTCGATCTCGCGGATCTCCTCGTCGCCCACGTACGGTCCCATCGCGTCCACCCAGGCGATCACCCTCAGACGACTGATCTCGTCCACGCGGACGTCGTGGTGCTGTCCGCTGGAGACCCGCTCGACGAGCCGGCTGCGGTAGGACAGCTTCGTCATCGGCTCGGGCGTCACGTACGCGGCAGGATCGCGCGTGTCGTAGGCCTCCACCAGGATCGTGTCGGCAAAACCGAAGCCCGGCGGCGGGTCCTTGGGCGGATGATACGCTTCGCCCCAGGTGGGGTTGCCGAGCAGCGTGACATAGGGCTCCTTGAAGAGGCCGTCGCCGCGGAGGGTCAGGTCAAGCGTCTTGCGGGCTTCGCCGTCGCCCTGGTGGCACCGGGCGCAGTATCGGTCCAGGACGGGTTGCACGAACCGCATGTAACTGATGGACTCGTCACCCCAAGGCGGCGGCGTGATCCGCGACGGGGCACGGGAGAGCGCCGTCGCCGGGCGGACCGCGGTCGGCGCGGTGCTGTGCATCTCGTGACATCCCAGGCACCCTCTCGTCTCGCCCGGCATGACCCCCGTGGCGGATCGCATGGTCTGGAGGGCACGCTGCTTGTCGTCGAGCAACTGGAAGTAGAGGGTCTTGCCCGAGGGCGCGTTGAAGCTGACGGAACCATCGGCCTCGATAGGCACGGTCCCGAGGATGCGTTTGACCCCTTCAGAGGACACCATGGACACGACCGGGCCCGTCGAGGCATACGGCCGTTTGTACCAGTAGCTGTACGTCTTGGCGTCCATCGTCAGGATGCGAAGGTATCTGGCCTTGCCGCGGAGCTGGGCGGGCGCGTTCTGGTACACGTTATAGCTGTAGATGACGCCGTCGGCGGGATGCTGCCGCTCGGCCTGGGCGGGCCACTGCACCGAGGACGGGATCACGGGCGGCTTCGGACGAGCCTTTACCGGCATCGCGTGCAGGATGTTGTGCGTCCCCTCGTAGATCAACTCGCGGTTCCCGTCGGTGTCCATCAGGTAGAGGACGAACTTGCCTTCCCGCTCGGCACAGACGAGGAAGTCGCTCTCGCTCAGCGGATACGGACTCTGGTAGCCGCGGTATCGCCCGCTCGTGTGATACCGGCTTGACTCGATCGGATCGACCGGGCCGTTGCCCGACTCGGGCCACTGCGTCTCGGCCGTGACCTTCGTCAGGCCGTGCGGGAAGTTCAGGCCCTTGCGGGTGTCCACGATGCCGATGCTGCCGGCGAACCAGTCGTGATGGGCGGAGCCGGTGAACATGACCCGGTGGCTGCCCGGGATCTGGCGGGCGTCCTTGAGCAGGTCCGGCCAGACCGTCTGATTGCCCCAGAACGTGGCTTCCTGGGCGCCGTCGGGCTGCATCGTCCACAGCGATTGGATTCGCCACAGCGGCTTGTCCGTGTACTCCCAGCGGGTGTAGAGGATTCGACCATCCTGCATGAGCGAGGGCAGGTAGTCGGGCTCGTTGTTCCGCGAGATCAGGTACATGTTCCGACCGTCCAGGTCGCAGCGAGTCAGCGTGAAGGAGTTCGTCGGCGGCATGCAGCGGACGTAGTTGTGCCCGCGCGTGCTGGCGAAAACGACGTGCTCGTCGTCGGGAAGGTAAACCGGGTCCACGTCGTCGTAGATGCCGCCGGTGATTTGACGCAGGCCGGAACCGTCAATGTGGATCTCGTAGAGGTGGAACGCCTTCTCGTTCGCGGGATGGAAACAGAAGAGCACCCGCTGCGCGTCGAACGACAGATCCGGACGCCAGAACGTCCCGTGCAAAGGCTCGACCGGCATCAGCTTCGTCAGATGTCCCGCAGGCGACAGGCCGTCCAGGACCAAGAGCCTCCCGCCCGGCACCGCCATGTACCCCAGTCGGTGACGGGTTTCGTGCCGCCACTCGGAGCCCTGCGGGAACGGAATGTCCACGAACAACACCCGGTCGAAATCGATGACGGGATTGGCGAACAGGATCTTGCGTTTGACCCGACGGACCGCGAAGTACAGCGCCTCGTCGGCGGCGTCGGCCGCCTTGGCCTCCAGGCTGTCCAGTTCCGCCAGTTCCCGCGAGAAATCGACGGCTTCACCGTGCTCTCGCTCGATCCGGGCCGCGACGTGACGAGCCCAGGCGATCTCCTGCCCGATCCGCTTCGCGGTGACGGGTCCTTCGGCCTGATGCAGCCAGTCGCGATTCAGAAGCTCCTCGGCCTCGTCGGCCGAGTAGTCGCGTGTTGCAGGCGTGTACGGCTGGACGTAGGGCGCCACCGGCTCATGCTGTTCCGGCCTGCGGACAATCCGCCGACCGGCGTCGAACATGGCCTCGATCCAGTCGGCATCGCACGTTCCGGCCTGTCCCATCGCTTCCAGACGGGCGAAGCGGGCCTCCAGGGCCTCGACGTCGCGCCAGGCGGCGCGTTGGGCCTCGCTGAGCCGGGCCCACTGCCCCGCCGTGAGCGGCTTGTACTCGGTCACCATGCCTATGAGCCGCCTGGCCTGCGTCAGATTCCACGAGTTGTCCCGCGCCCTCAGGTAGGCGGCCGGCTGGCTGCCGGTGATCTCGAGGAACTCGCTGTAGGCGTCGGGGAATCCGACCGCCAGCTTCGACTGGACGATCCGCAGCAGGACCTCCGGTCCGTCTTCCGCCAGCATGCTCCGGCGGGTCGCCGCCATCGTCTCCGCATACGTCGCCTTCTCCTGGTACAGCGCCTGGGCCCGCTCGCAGTATCGGCCGAGTTCGCCCGCCGCGGCCGACAGTCCCTCCTCGTACAACCGTGCCAGTTCACCGACCGTCAGGGGCGTCCGGAAGATCCGCAGGTCGTCGATCCCGCCCTGGAAGTGCTCGCCTGTCCCACTGGACGAACCGATGAACGCCTCCGCGGGACCGCCCGAGAGAATCCGTCCCGATCTGCCCCGCACGCCGATCACGAGGCCGTCGAGGTAGACCGTCATTCTCCGGCCGTCGTAGGTTCCGGCCACGTGGTGCCACTGATGATCGATCAGCGAGGCCGGATCGATCGGCGCGTCGAGTTCCTGGTAGCCCGTCCCCTCGGTTTGCAGACCGAGCGCCAGGATGCGACCTTCGTTTTGGAACGAGAACAGGATTCGCCGGTCGCCGTCCTCCTTGCGGAAGATCTCGCGATAGCCGGAAAGCTCGACGGGCATGACCCATGCCGATATCGCAAACCCAGGCAGATTCGCGAACGCCTCGCTCGCGGGGACGCGGACCGCCGAAGGCCCTTCGAGCACCAGCGCCGATCCGAAGACGCCGTCTCTCCGTGAGACGCCGCCCCCCGCGACGGCCGTCAGTCCCCCGCCGCCGACATCTGCGAATTTTCCCTCCACCAGCTCGTCGAACGTCCAGTGCGCCAACAGACTGGGCAAAGACGGGAGATTCGCCCTGTCCGGCTCGGCCCCTCTCAGGAGTACCGGCATGGCGGCAGCGGATACGAGAACGACAAGGTTCGCAAGGCGGATCAGCATAGTACCCTCTGAAACCGGTCTATCATCGACATCTGGACACTACGCCACCACCATATCACATTCCGCTGTCACACTCAATTGTATCGCTGCGGGTCGGGACCGGATGGACAGACAGATCAGGCGGACGAAGCCCCTGGCTGCCTGCAGCAAACGATGGAGACCGCGAAGTTCGCGGGCAGTCAGCAGTTCGTCGAGCAGATTGCCAGACGGATCGGATAGTACTCGCAGCAGATGCCTGCGAGTCAACGCAACCGGGCGTGACGCGTCTCAGGCGTGGAGCCAGTCCGCGGAATGCCTTATCTTGTCTTCCTCTGAATGGATCGAAGCTCGATCATCCGGTTCAGCAAGGCGGCGCGGCGATTGCATCCGGCGCAGGGCGGAATGCCGATGCGATGGAACGCCGATTTGAGGAAATCGCCAGCCCCGATGCTGGGGCCACGTATAAGATACCGCGGAACAGGAATGATAAGCCTCCGTCTTATCGGCATCATGTGAAATCCCCCGTGAGCAGGTAATGGCGAACAATCCCTTGGTCCCCGGCTCATCTCTGCGGCGGGCCAAAGGGCTCAATGCGCGGATCGCCAAACACGCCCTCGGCTTCATCAGGTCGACGGGTGGCCAGAACAGTCTGGACGCGTTTCGCCGCCCTGGCATCGATCCGAACCGTATAAAGCTGATCGCGGGCATCAGTGGCAATCACCGCGAAGTCGGGATCGATCTCCCAGGCATGGAGGTTGAACAGTCGGCACACATCCTCAACCGTGGGTACCGAACCGGAATGTCGGAATTGAAGGAGCACAGTCTCCAGCGTCAGCTCCTTTCACCAAAGCGGGCTGCCCGCTCTCATCACCTGCGAGGAGAACAGACGATACCCCGGAGGATATCACCCTTGGGGGCATCGGCACACCGCATCGAAAACCCACCGACATCAGGAAGGTACACCGTCGGAACTGCTATTCCGACTCCCCACTCGGGGGACAACCCGGAGCCGTTGGTCTTGCAGTATAGCCCCCTACTGCCTTTTGGCCATTGTAGTAACCCGCTTGCCAAGCTGTCAACAGCAATTCCTCCAGGTCCTCGTTCAGCATGGCATTCACATCCAAGTCTTCCACGGCCACGTCGGTCAGCGAACTCCCTTCCGGACCGGGGGCTGGACGAGGGGGAACGGACGGGGACGGAGTACCGCGGCAAATCTCCGGGAACCGTTTGCAGATGTCGATGGGAATCGGCCACCCCCGGCAGAGCCAGGGGTAACGCTGGCAGATGTCAATCGGTGTCCTGGGCTTGAACCGTCGATAGAGCGCGCAGCCTCCGACGACGCCGAAGCCATAGTCGAAGTCGAACCCCGCAGTCCCCTGGTCTTCGGCCGTCGAACGCATGAGCGCACGAATGGTTGCGGGAGACGCGGCCGGGTTGCCCGGCACATAAGGCCGCTTGGAGCGTACGGCGGCCACCACCCCCGCTACCACCGGGGTCGCGGCGGAGGTACCGCCATCAGCGCTGTAGACCTCCGATCCCTTAAAATGTGTATAGCCGCACAAATCCGGCTTGTCTCGGGAGAGCCGACCGGGACCCTGCGTCGAGTAGCCGACACGGGTCTTTGTAATATCAACCCCGCCGACGGTCAAAACGGAGGGATGGCCGTTCGCGCCGTAGATGGCGTTGTCCGTGACATTCTGGCACCGCCCGTCGGGGCAATCCTTGCCGCAATTGCCGGCGGCAAACACGATGTCCGCGCCGACCTGTTCCAGTGCCGCGACGATCCGATTGAACGGATGGTTCGGGTTGTCCGAGTAGTTGCCGGGGTGCCCCTTCGGGAAATCCCAGGAAGGGTGGAACATGCCCCAACTGTTGCTGACGACCATCGACCGATGCGCGCCGGGGCGACGGAGTGCGGTCATGATACGCATCAGATGGCTGTAAGCCCGAATCCCGTCGGACAGAAAACCCGACATCACGGTGGCCCCCTCGGCCGTGGAACGAAGCAACTGGATATCCAGGAAGGTCGCCCTGGGCGCAGCGATGGTGGCGTCGAAAGCACACATGGTGCCGTGATCGACATCCGCGTTTCCTGGTCCCTTCGCAGGATCGGCGCCCGGCGGCATCCAGCTTCGCGTCACATCGAGCCGGATGGTCTTGCCATGGGTGGCCAGGTAGGCCAGATTGATGCCGGTATCCACGATCGCAATCAGGACACCGGCGCCGTCCATACCGATCCGATGCATCTGCGACACACAGAGCAATCGCTCGACATCGGCGTCCGTACCCATCGCCGGGCTTCCAGGACAGACGATGGTCGGCTGGATCTGCGCGTCGGCAAATACGCCCACCACTCCCGTGTGACCGGATAGATCGCTGATCTTGGACTCGTCCACCTCCGCACGAACGATGTATGTGGACTCCTTGGGTTCCACGGCCAGGTCGAACTTCACGCCGGAGATATAGGGAACTCCCATCGCGGTTCGCGGCACCAGGCCGGGCACAGTCGTCGGGGCGAAGGACTTGTCATACACCACGCCGGAAACCTTAGGCGCCATGCCAATATCCAGCCCCTTCTCCGCCAGCGGCACCGCGGATAGGGCAACCTCTGCGATGTCTTTGCTGTACTTCAGTTCTACGATCACTTGTCGCTTTGCCATAGGAACCTCCCTGGTCAACTTCATGCGTGCAATTAACTCTGCTTCTGCCGCCCCCTACATCACCGAGTGGAACGGACTTTGAACGATCGGGGCGCAACCAACGGCTTGATGCGCAATTCGCTCTGGTCTATCGCCTTGCGAGTGAGGGCCGTGAATGAGGCGGCGCGGATCGTGCGGTCTTGGCTGCCGACTTGTTGGAGGACGAAAGGGAGGGGAGACCACACAGCGATGATTCGGTGGTCCGTTCTCATGGCCTCGTGCTTGCCAAACCATCTGCCGCCGATCTTCGCACCATAGCCGCTGAGTTCGCCGCCGATCTTCTGTTCCTTGAACAGACTGGCGCTGACTACGAAGTCGCGGTAGCCGATGACCACGCCATAGTTGTCCCGTTCGTTCGCATTCACCTGTTGGGCGAACGCCTGGAGCTTGGCCTGATCCATGGAAGACACGCCGACGGAGGTGACAGACACTTCTGTCACCATCACCTCCGCCCGAGTCGTATCGCTCACCTCGCCCTTGACGAAGTCCAGCCACGCCGCATTGGCGGCGACCGTGTTCTCCACGAAGTCCTTGAAGAGCACCTCCGGCGCCGGCGTAGTCTCCGTTCTGGCATCCGCTTTCAGGAAGTTGTCAAACGAATGAACTTGACCATTCGCACGATCCACGATCGATCCTAAGACCATCGTCGGATCGGTACTCTTGAAACTGTCGGCGATCTCGATTTCATTCTGTTGTTCTGTGAAGACCGGCAATTCCGCTGCAGGCTGGATGGGAGGCAGATTGCCGGGAACATCGTGATCGCAGCCCGTCCAGAAGAATACGGGCAGGATCACTACATACGCTCTCAATCTCATCTTCGACTCCTCGCCGAAACCTGATGATGACTCACCCAGAGGGAGGCGCAGAGATACCCCCCCCCGCTCTGTCGCTGTCTCTCGGGTGGAGGCAGATTGTGTATCCGTAGACCTATCGAATCTCAGGCTGACTGGGCGCTTCCTCAATGCTGCCGCGATGGGCATCCGGCAACTGGTGTTCATCTCATGGTGTCGGGCGACCCACAACCCGTCAAAAGCTCTGTGAGCGTCCGGCGAACCCATCTTTGCGGCGCGGATGTGCGGCGATACTGTACC
>DAOQWL010000112.1:0-13258 GCA_035342095.1 Sedimentisphaerales bacterium
GTTTCTCTTGATACCACATCCACATTACCCGATCAAAAAGTGCGAAAGTTCACTGTATCCTGTTCGGCAATAGAGCAAGGGGTAGCGGGAATCAGATCTCCCGTGCTCCTCTCGGCGTGATTGGGCCTATCGGCGTTGAGCTCAGGAACTGTCTGATCGAGGATGATCCCAACGCATTTGGAGCACACGTGGATTACCTGATGAGCCACATGACCGATTGCATCTGGGGCGATCCGTTGTTCGCGAATCCAGGACACTGGAATAGTGAACTTGCCCCCACTTCCTGGACCGATGGCGATTGCCATCTGAAGTCTCAGGCCGGGCGATGGGATCCGAACACCAGCAGTTGGGTCCAAGACGACGTAACAAGTCCGTGCATCGATGCAGGCGATCCGAATGATCCTATTGGCGACGAGCCATTCCCCAACGGTGGTCGGATCAACATCGGCGCCTACGGCGGGACCGCCGAGGCGAGCAAATCCTATTTCGGCGAGCCAGTCCCCGAGACGATCATCGCGGGCGATATCAATGGCGATGGAAGAGTGGACTGGCTGGACCTGAGCATCCTGGCCTCCCATTGGCTCCAGATGGGACAGTAGGCCGACAACTGAAACGAGAGGAAGGGGGCCGAAAGGAACGAAAGAACACGCACAAAAGAAGATGGCGCGAGCTGCCTTCGTTCTCGCCTCCTTTCGCCTCCTTTCGCCTCTTTTCGGTTCTTTCGGCAACCGGAATCTCGGTTGCGGCCGAAGGCCGCCCCCAGTTCCGCATGACAAGGGGAATCGGCGAGTGCGCCCATTCCTGAGTCGTCCCGCCGCCAGGCAAGAAGATGGTGCGTGGTACACACCGTACTACGCCGTCCACGTTAATTTAGGGACTGGCCAAGTCTGTGTCGAGGGCGGGACGCCCTCGACACAAGCGTGGCCACCCACCAAATTAAGATGGACGGCGTACTACGGAGCGGAGCCGTTCGGAGTTCCGCGTTTACGCGGCGCGACCCGCCTGAAGGCGGGACCCCGAACTTTGCGACAGCTCTGCCATGCGGACGGGCCCTTTGCGCTTTCTTGACATTGATTTGCGGTTCTGCCATACTGGCCGCGAAGCGTTCTCGCATGGAATGCGCGTTCGAACAGGTAATTGCAGAAAGCAGATCGCATGGCGTTTGAGAAGATAAGCAAGGCCCTCATCAAGGTCTTCGGGTCGCGGAATGAGCGTCTGGTCAAGGGGTACATGGCGGTGGCCAAGCGGGCTGCGGCCTTCGAAGAGTCGATGAAGCAACTCAGCGACGACGCCCTCAAGGCCAAGACCGCGGAATTCAAGGCCGCCATCGCAGGCGGCAAGCGGGCCCAGGACCTCCTGCCCGAGGCGTTCGCGACCGTTCGCGAGGCCGCCCGTCGGACCGTCGAGATGCGGCACTTCGACGTCCAGCTCATCGGCGGCAACGTCCTCTACGACGGCAAGATCGCGGAAATGGCGACCGGCGAGGGCAAGACCCTCGTCGCGACGCTGGCGGTCTACCTCGTGCACCTGACCGGGCGGCACGTCCACGTCGTCACCGTCAACGACTACCTGGCCAAGCGAGACGCGGAGTGGATGGGTCCGATCTACAAGGCCCTCGGACTGACCGTCGGCGCGATCCAGTCGGACATGGACACCGCAGGCGAGGAGCGCAAGGCCCAGTACCGCTGTGACGTTACCTACGGCACGAACAACGAGTTCGGTTTCGACTACCTCCGCGACAATATGAAGATCTCGCTCGACCAGATGGTTCAGAGCAACCTGGAATACGCGATCATCGACGAGGTGGACTCGATCCTGGTCGACGAAGCGAGAACCCCGCTGATCATCTCGGGTCCGGCGCACGACGACGTGACCCGCTACCGCAAGGCGGACCAGGTGGCCCGCCAGTTGATCAGTCTCCAGGGCGGCTACGACCGGATCAAGAAGCAGATCGACGCCGCGGAACGCCAGATCGCCAACGCCCAGGGCGAGGTCGCGGAGGCCAAGAGGGACAAGGACCACGACCGGGTCGAGAAGGCCCAGAAGGTGATCGAGAAGGCGCAGCGGGAGATCGAGGAAGCCCAGGCGAAGCTCTCGCAGGCGACGCAGTATTACGAGGTCGAGTACGACCGCAAGTCGGTCCACCTGACCCATGAGGGGATTGGGGCCGCCCAGGAGATCGCGGGGATTGGCTCGTTCTTCACCGGGTCGAACATGGAGTGGCCGCACCTGCTGGAGCAGAGCCTGCGGGCCCACGTCGTCTACGAGCGGGAGAAGGACTACGTCGCGATGGACAACAAGATCATCATCGTGGACGAGTTCACCGGGCGGCTCATGCACGGCCGGCAGTGGTCCGACGGCCTGCACCAGGCGGTCGAGGCCAAGGAAGGCGTCACCATCAAGGAAGAGACGCAGACGCTCGCGACGATCACGCTCCAGAACTTCTTCAAGCTCTACGACCAGATCTCCGGCATGACGGGCACCGCCGCGACGGAGTCCGAAGAGTTCATGAAGATCTACAAACTGGAGGTTGTGGTCATCCCGACGAACCAGCCGTGCGTTCGTGACGACATGGAGGACGTGATCTACAAGACGAGCCGGGAGAAGTTCGACGCGATTGTCGAGGAGATCAACCGGATCAGCTCCGAGGGACGTCCCGTGCTCGTCGGCACGATCAGCATCGAGAAGAGCGAAGAACTCTCCGCCAAGCTCACCAAGCGCCATGGTCTCGACCACGAGGTGCTCAACGCCAAGCAGCACGCCCGCGAGGCTTTGATCGTCGCCAAGGCCGGCCAGCAGCACACGGGCCGGGACGGGAAGGTGCGCGGCAACGTGACGATCGCGACGAACATGGCCGGTCGCGGCACGGATATCAAGCTCGGACCGGGCGTCGCGGAGATCGGCGGCCTGCACATCCTGGGCACCGAGCGTCACGAGGCCCGCCGGATCGACAACCAGTTGCGCGGCCGCGCCGGCCGGCAGGGCGACCGGGGCTCCAGCCAGTTCTTTCTGTGCTTTGACGACGACCTGATGCGGATTTTCGCGGGCGAGTGGACCGTCAAGGCCCTCTCCTGGATCGGCTGGGAGGAAGGCCAGCCCATCTACCACAAGCGGATCAGCAAGGGCATCGCGCGGGCGCAGAAGAAGGTCGAAGAGCGGAACTTCGAGATCCGCAAGAGCCTGCTCGAATACGATGAGGTGATGGACTACCAGCGGAAGATCTTCTACTCCCGCCGGCGGGACCTGCTGGGCGGCAAGGGCGTCAAGAAGCTGATCGAGGAGATGATCGACGCGGTGGTCACGAAGCAGGCCAAGACCATGCTCGACAAGGAATATCCGCTGTCTTGCATTATCGAGTGGGCCCGTGCGAACTTCGATGTCGAGATCAAGGCCGGCGACGTGGTCGGCGCCGAGCCGAAGGAGATCGAGGAACACATCAAGCAGCGAGCGCGGGACAGCGTCCAGAACGACGTCTCCCTCTCGCTCGGCGAGTACCTGGAGGACTACGAGGACCCGAGCACGTGGGACGTCGCGGGTCTGTCCAAGTGGGCGATGAGCGCCTTCAAGGTGAACCTGAGCCTGCACAAGATCAAGAGCCTCTCGCCCGAGGAGATCGAGCAGCAGCTCATCGCGGCGGCCGCGGAGCAGGTGGACAAGAAGGACTGCACGATGCTCGCGGAGTTCCTGCGCGACGATTTCGCGGTCCGTCGGTTCGCGGAGTGGGCGAGGGCGAAGTTCGACCTGAAGTTCGACGTGGAGCAACTGAAGGGGCGCAATGCCGAAGCGGTCCGGCAGATGGTGCTCGAGCAGACCGCAATGAAATACCGCCGCCGGGAGATCGAATACCCCGTCGAGTTCGGGATGAGCCTGGTGTCCGGCCAGCAGGGGACCAATGTCTACGGCTTCGAGGACCTCGCCGCCTGGGCGAACCGCAAGTACAACGCGGGCTTCACCGCGGAGCACCTGCAGAACGCCAAACCCCGCGACATACAGGGGCAATTGCTGGCGTTGAGCGAAGGCTACAACGACGGGAAGCTCGACGAGGAATTGGACCGCCAGATTGCCGGTCGGAGCAAGGCGGAGCTGGTCCAGTGGGTCAACGAGCGGTTCAATGCCTCCCTGCGTGAGGAGGATATCTCGGACGACGGGGTCAAAGCCCGCCTGGCCGAGGTCGGGCGGGAGTTCCTCCGCGCCGAGCTGGCTCACCTGGAACGCTATGTCCTCCTGCAGGTCTACGACAGCACCTGGAAAGACCATCTCTACGCGATGGACCACCTCAAAGACAGCATCTGGACCCGGTCTCTTGCGGAGAAGGACCCCAAGACCGAGTACAAGCGGGAAGGCTTCCGGATGTTCAACGAGATGCTCGAATCCATCGAGGATCGCGTGACCGACATCATTTTCCGCGTTCATATCGAGGCCGGGGCGCGGGCGCGAAACGTCTGGCGGGTGAGCCAGACATCACACGACCAGGTGGGGCAATTCGCCGCGGGCGAGCGGGATCGAGAGGCGGCTCAGGCCCCCCAGCAAGGCGAAGTGCAGGTCAAGCAGATCCGCCTGGAAGAGCCGAAGGTGGGTCGCAACGATCTGTGTCCGTGCGGGAGCGGCAAGAAGTACAAGAAATGCTGTGGCCGGAAGGGGTGATTCGCGTCGTCCCGACCGCACCCGAGGCGAAGGCGAATCCCGCCGTTCGACGCGCAAAAGAAAACATCGAGTAACATGGCGCTACCCGATGTTTTCCGGAGGGGAGAAAAATCTATTTTTGCGTTGACCTGGATATCGGCAACTGTGCCTGGGCACTTGAGTTCAACATTCCCGTATCCTTCATTGTCCTATAAGAGTTACGGCTGCCCCGAAGAGATAGTTCACCAGCCATCGAAGATTTTCCGGATATGCGGAGGTCGTCTGCAATTCTTGCGATGGGTTCGGCTCCGATTCCCCGTCGGAACACGGGGGTTCCATCCGCCGCCCGGCGCGACAGGATCGCGCGGGGGTGCGATTCATGTTTGCAGACAGGCTCTGCGCGGGAATGACCAAGTCAACGTCGAACGGCCCGTTTCACAGCAAAACAGAGATTACCTGCAGATGGGAACTGCACCCGCTGCCGCGTGCGTCTGCATCTTGTCCATTGCACTTCCGTGCGAATCCGATATGCTCTTGGGCTTGCGCCCGTCGTTGGGCGGCTCGGAGTGTGACTGAATCCCTATGAATCCACGATCCCTACGTGTGCAATGGATACAACTGATGGTCCTCTCGGGCATCCACTTCCTGGTGGATATGTTCGGGAACATGCTCCCGGCCATCCTGCCGGAGATGCGTTCGCAGTTCGCAATGACCCTGGCGACCGGCGGGTCCATCCTGGCGGCGCTGTCGCTGGCCGCGAACGGGGTCCAGGTTCTCACGGGTGGAATGAGACCCAATAAGACCTCGCCGCTGTTTCTTCACATCGGGATGGTTCTGGCCGCGAGTATCTGTCTGATCTTCCTGGCGCCCAACTCGACGACGGGAATCGTTCTGCTCTTCGTCCTGGGCATCGTGAGCGGCTCGGGTATCGCGATCACCCATCCGGAAGGGCTCCGCGCGGTGCACACGCTGGATCGGATCTCGCCTTCGCTGAGCATGCCTGTCTTCATGACTGCCGGGTTCCTCGGGTTCGCCAGCGGCGGGGTGATCTCGGCCCACCTCGTTTCATCCTTTGGACTCAAAGGGCTCTGGCCCTTGGCGATGGGCTCGGTCGTCGGTGTCCTCGCATTGCTCGTCGCGAAAGTCCATCTGTCCACGGAAGAGTCGGAGTCGCGGGCGGGCAATTCGCGTCCGCAGCTTGGCCCGGAGGCGCTGCCTTTCTGGGAAGTGCTGTTGCTGGGCCTGCCGGCGGCCGTATCGACAACGGTCGTTCTGCAGCTTGCCCCGACGTACCTGAACGAACTGGGATTCGATCTGGAGTTCGGCGGTTTCGCGACCGCGATGTTCGGCTGGGGCAGTACGGTCGGTCCGTTCGTCTGGGCGGCCATCGCCCACAAGAAAGGGGATCTGAGGTGCTCCGCCTGGGCGTTTCTGCTGTCGTTTCCCTTCATGGCGCTGTACCTGGTGTTCGCTACGCACCGTGTGGCCGCCTGGCTGCTTGTCGGAGTGGGCTTCTCCTCGATGTCTGCGTACATCCTGACGATCACCCTGGCGCGCAACGCTCGCGGGGCGAACCTCGGGCGCCGCATGGCGCTCATCGTGGGCGGCACGTGGGGGATTGCCATGCTGGTCTTCCTGATCCTGGCCGCGCTGGCCGATCGAGTTGGGACGGGTCCGATCCTGAAGGTCACGCCGGCGGGCTATCTGATCTCGGCCGGGCTTGCTTTTTGGGTGCTGCGCCGGCATCCGGAATCGTCGCGTTGTCGCACGGCGACGCCGGTCCTTGAGACTCCTGTGTGAGGATACATCGCGCCGCAGCGACAGCGTCAAACCCCGTCTGCCCTCCGGCGCAGATCGGAGATTCGCATCGCCTGCTCCTGTGTGTAGGGGCCCACACGGGTCCGTTCGAGCTGCTCGACGTATCCGCCCGTGCCCAGGAGCTCGCCCAAGTCTCGCGCGAAAGACCGGACGTAGAAGCCGGAACCGGTGACCAGGCGAACGTCCACGCAAGGCCACTCGTATCGGAGCAGCTCGACGACCTTCGCTTCGACCGGCCTTTCGGATAGCTCGATCTGCTTTCTGGCTCGGGCCAGCTTGTATGCGGCCCGCCCGCCCACCTTGACTGCTGAGAACGCCGGCGGGCGTTGCCCGTGGACCCCTTCGAAACTCGCCAGGGCCGCCCGAATCCGCTCTTCGCCAGGGATTTCTGAGACGTTCGTCTCCTCCTTCCGGCCCTCGCGGTCGTCCGTCGTGCTCCGCCACCCGAGCCGGACGCGGGTCACATATTCCTTCTCCGTCCCGACGACGGTCCCCAGGAGTTTGGTGGCCGCCCGACCCACGCCGACCACGAGGATGCCCTTGGCGCAGGGATCCAGCGTGCCGGCGTGGCCCACGCGTTTCTCGCCTGTCGCCCGTCGGACCGCGTCCACCACGTCGTGCGAGGTCATGCCCTCGTCCTTGTACACGGCGAAGATGCCCTCCCGCGGAATGGATGGCTCATGGCTCATGCAGCCATTATAACGTCCTGGACACGAGATAGGAGAATTTGCTATCATGGGAGGGTGAGCAGCCCTGGAATTCTGCTTGCGAAGACGTTTCCGTCGGTTCGTCCTGAAGGAGGAATGAGATGGTGCTGTCCAAAAGTCCGCATCGTTTGTCGCGTGTCCGTCTGGGTGTCGGCCTGCTCATCCTCCTGGGCGGGGCGCCGCTGGCGGCGTGGGCCGCACAGTACGGCGGCGGAGACGGGACGCAGCAGAACCCCTTCCTCATCTCCACAGCACAGGAGTTCGCAGCCATCGGAGAGAACTCCGCCGACTGGAGCAAGTACTTCAAGCTGGCCGCGGACATCGACCTGTCCGACTGCAATGAGACGAATCTCCACATGATCGGCAAGTGGGTTGTCGTGGGATCTGCCGCCAATCTCCCCTTCAGCGGAAACTTCGAGGGCGACGGATGGACCATCTCCGGCTTTCGCTATAAGGACATGCAGTCGCAGTATGTCGGTCTGTTTCAATACGTCACGGGCAACATCACGAACGTGAAACTGGCGGGGCCAACCGTCACCGGCAACGGCTTCGGCGCCGGGGCTCTCGTCGGGTATCAGGGCAAAGGGGCGCTGACCGGTTGCTCGGTGACCGGGGCGAAGATCTCGGGCAATCTCGGGGTCGGAGCCCTGGTAGGGGCGCTCGACGGCAGCGTCCACACGTCTCGATCGAACGGCGCTGTCACCGGCGTTCGGTATGTCGGCGGACTGGTCGGCCAGCTCGGTACGGGACGGATCACCCGCTCGTACTCGAAGACCAAGGTCGTCGGCAGCGAAAGCGTCGGCGGTCTCATCGGAGGCGTGCTCAAACAAACCAGTGTGGTCGAGTCCTGTTATGCGACCGGCTCGGTGAGCGGGGCCCTCTACGTCGGCGGGCTGGTGGGTGCCCTGTCGTCGGGGAGCGTCTGGCACTCCTACTCCACGGGCGAGGTCAGCGGGACGCAATCGGCCGGGGGCCTCATCGGACAGCAGTGGGCCCTGGGCGAGGTCTTCCTCTCGTTCTGGGACACGCAGACCAGCGGGCAGGCGACCAGCGCCGCCGGCACGGGTAAGACGACCGCCGAGATGAAGAGCTTCGATATGCTCGCGTCGGCGAACTGGGACTTCGCGACGGTCTGGGCGATCTGCGACGGGGTCGGCTACCCGGTCTTCCTCTGGCAGCTTCCCGTGGGGGATTTGCGGTGCCCGGACGGCGTGAACTTCACCGATTTCCTCTGGTTTGCGGCCAACTGGCGACATGACGATTGCAGCGCGCTGAACTACTCCTGCGAGGGCGCGGACCTCGACGGTTCCGGCGAGGTGGACCCTCGCGATCTGGCGCTGTTCGCGGCCAACTGGCTGGCCGGCCTCGATTAGGATGGAGCCATGAAGGACCTGGAGACCGCACTCGCAGGGAGGACGGCGCTCGTCACCGGAGCGGCCAGGCGACTGGGCCGGGCCATGGTGATGGCGCTGGCTGAGCAGGGGGTCCGCGTTGTGGCGCACTACCATCGTTCAGAGCAGGACGCAGTCACGCTCTGCGATGAAATCCGGCGGGCGGGCGGCTCCGCGTGGCGGGTGCAAGGCGATCTCGCCGACGCCCGAAAGTTGGAGGGAGTCTTTCGCGACGCTGTGGCGCAGGCCGGCCCGATCGACATCCTGATCAACAGCGCCTCGATCTTCGAGCGGGACACCCTCTGGGATGCGACCGAGGAATCGGTCCTCCTGAACCTCCGCATTCATGCGATGGCGCCGCTGGCGCTGGCGCGGGCGATGGCCCGACAGGGGGGCGAAGGACACGTTATCAATCTGCTCGATACGCGCGTGACGGTCTATGACAAGGAGCATGCCTCCTACCACATCAGCAAGCGAGTTCTCGCGACGCTGACGCGGATGCTGGCGCTGGAGCTGGCGCCGAAGATTGCGGTCAACGCCATCGCGCCGGGCCTGATCCTGCCGCCCGCAGGCGAGGACGAGACCTATCTGGAGCGACTGTCACACTGCAATCCGCTGCACCGTCACGGCGGGCCGGCCGATGTCGTCGATGCGGCGCTGTTTCTGCTTCGCAGTCGCTTCATCACAGGCCAGATCCTCTACATCGACGGCGGATATCACATGAAGGGACACATGTATGACTGAGGACCGGATGTCGCTGCCGGCGGACCGCATCTTCATTCGCGACCTGGCGATCCGCTGCATCGTCGGCGTGGACGAGTACGAACGGCGAGAGAAACAGGAGGTTCTGGCTCAGATTACACTGTACGTCGATCTTCGCAAGGCCGGCCGGACCGACGCCCTCGCCGATAGCGTCGATTACAGTGCGCTCAAGAAGCAGATCCTCCAGGCGATGGAGGGTACGCATTTCCGCCTGATCGAGGCCCTCGCCCAGCGGATCGCCGACGAATGCCTCAAGGAGCAGCGAGTGCAGTGCGTCGAGGTGATCGTGGAAAAGCCCGGCGCCCTGCGATTCGCCCGTACAGTCGGTGTCCAAATCGTTCGTCGAAGAGATCCCGACAGTCGATAGGCGTTATTGGTCGGGTGTGAAGAAGAGACTGGCCATCAGGTGGTTATGGCGAGCGACGGCCTGCTTGTAGTGTGCCCGTAAGGGCACATCTTCCGGGCCGAGGGAGACAACGCCTCGCGGCGTCACTACAAACGGACTGCCTGCGCACAGAATGAATCCGGATCGGCGGGAGCCAGGCACGCTGCGTGGATGGTGGCCTACCGTCGCTCACAAGAGGACCTTGTCGTGCACATCGGCAGCTTCGGACTCAATCGGATCGTTTACTCCACACCTTTGGAGCCGAGTGATGGGGGAATGCGGTACTTGCCGATGGACATGAGGCAAGCGTGGCAAATGCCTGTGTATCTGGACTGCATCAACGCGGTTATGTTCCCCACGGCTTCGGATGAGGGGCCGCCAGCAGCGGAAGGTTGCATTCGCGGCAACTGCAATGGGTTCTCCACGGCGGCCATCAACCGCCATGAGGGGGGAGTCAACGTCCTTTTCTTGGACTGGTCGGTGCGAAAGGTGGGGCTCAAGGAACTCTGGACGCTCAAATGGTACGACGAGTTTGATACCCACGGGCGATGGACCAAAGCTGGCGGCGTCCAGCCGGAGGACTGGCCCCCGTGGATGAGGAACTTCAGGGAGTATTGATCTCGCGATGGACCGGTCGTGGATGTGCTTCGAGCGATGACGCCATGCACAACCAGGAAAAGAGTGAATGAGAATCGCCGCCGAATGCACTCGCGCCGTCCCCCGCCCGAGCCGGCCGGCATTCCCATATCGCGAAATATTGTGATATTCTCTACAGAATTATGTTGACACATGCAGGGGGGCGTATCCAGAATGATAGATGTGTGGGCGAGCCGAGACCGGCACCTTTGGTCAACTGAAGCGATTTCGACGTTACAGCGGCGAGCAAGGGGTCGTTCGGGCGAGTGCAGTGGCGCTCTTTCGGGAGAAAGGAGCGAACGCGGTGGGCTGCGACGAGAGGCAAAGAGAAGTCTGGAGGGCAAGCAGGCATCCGCCAAAGCGGGGTAGATCTGCAATCACGCATCATCTGTTATTGTCCATCATCAATCGTCTGGGCTTGGCGGTCGTCGTGGTCCTGTCGTTGGAACCGACGACCCGTGCGACAGATTTTGCCTTGTCCGACCCAGTGCAAGAAGTTCTCGATGCTGTGCAAGGTTGCATGACGCGCTCCCCTGCACCATGGCCCCAGGCATGGCAACAGGAGTACGTGGACACCATCCGCGAGGCGATTGATTCCGGCGAGACTGATCCACAATACGCCGAGCGGCTACGAATCGTGCGAGAGGGATTCGGCCCTTACTGGCAGGGTCTGGCAAACAACAAAGAGCGACCTGCCTTCGAGGTCCGGCGAGCTCAAATCCGATGGTATGTCGAGAACCTCATGGCCGCAGTCCTCCCCGGCGAGGAGGACCGGCACGCACTCCGCCATCAGTACGAGGACCTCGCAGAACACGCGTCGCAATCCCTCTTAACCCAATTCCCCTTTCTCGACCCGAATGCAGTTCAACAGGCGAAGGCCGATCACATCGCTGATTGTTATCGCAGCATCGATACGCCATTGCTGCCGATCTTCCTGACGCCTTTCTCCCAGGCACAGATGGACCGGGTCAAGGAACGATGGCACGACCTGCGATACGCCCGCGTCGATCTCTGGCGACAGCTTGGAGGCGGAAAGACGACATCCCCTGTAAACCGAGATGCGTCGTCGATCCAGAATCATCCGGACTACCTTCTAACACAGCGAAGCCTGTCTCAGTTGCGGTCGCAGATTTGGGCTGTAGGTGCGTCCGCTCCTGAATACTACCGCACAGCGGTGGCGAACGCGTTGGCCGCACAGAAACGCAGGTTCCAGGCAATGTCCGAAGCCCGTAGTCGGGAGTCGCGACTGAGCAATGCGGTCTTGCAGACCGAATACCTCAGTTTCCTCCTCGGGGCACTCCTGGAGACTGCTCAGGAGCAGATCTCAGAGTCCGCGGATAAGCAGGATACCGCTGCGCAAGGAAGGTAAGGCCTATGGATCATGCGGATACGAGAAACGTCAAACGACCCAATGATCCGAGGATGCACGCCCCGATCATCCATCCTCCATCATCGATCATCAGCGATGGCGGCTTCACACTGATCGAGTTGCTCGTTGTGATCGGCGTCATCGCGATCCTGCTGGCCATTCTGATACCCGTGATGAGCGCCGCAAGGGAGCGGGCCCAGCGAGCGGTCTGCCTGAGCAACCTCAGGCAGTTCACGACCGCCTGGACCGCCTATGCCGACGACCACGATGGCTGGCTCGCCTGCGGCCAGCCATTCCTGCAGGCGTCATCGTGGGACTCAGGCTCGTCTCGACGATGGTGGTATGGCTGGGTGGGCAATGCCTTCCTCCAGCCGGAGAGCCGCTCGGCCATATTGCAGGACCCGGACAAGGGGACCTTATGGTCGTATCTCCAGGACGTCGACGTATACCACTGTCCTCGCGGCTGGGGTGCCTTCGGATGCACATACGTCGTTCTTCCTGGGGCCAACGGTGCGTTGGTAAAAGGAACCTATGTGTACAATAGTCGCGAGGTAAGCATGGGCCAGAAGGGCAAGCGAGTGGGCAATACGATACTGCGTCTTACCCGTTTGACCGACATCGTCAGCCCGGGGGCGTCGGAGCGGGCGGTCTTCATGGACACCTGTCGCACGATCTCATCCGTCTTCCCTATCCTCTACCTTGATCACCAATGGGTAACGAATGGGGCTCCTCCCATATATCACACCAGAGGGACGACCCTCTCCATGGCAGATGGCCACGCGGAATACTGGAGATGGAAAGGTCGAGAAACGACGGCGATTCCTCGCAAGACCACCGAGTCCGGGTACGACTATCTGGATGTAGCGGGAGGGTACTACGAGCCGCAGACGGACGACGGCGCATATGACCTCCAGAGGATCCAAAGAGCTACGTGGGGGCGCCTGGGGTATGTGGTGGACGGAGACCGATAGAGCAGCCCAAACAGAACACACATGGTTCCGCTCGATGCGTGAGCATCAGCGCAAAGAACGAGGTGGTGCGCATATGATGTGACGAGCAGCGAATGGAACGGTGAGCAGTTCTACGGAAATCAAGACCAGACAAAAACGAAGGGAGACACGTTATGAAACAAGGACTGATGCTGTTCGGGATATCTGTGGTTGGCCTGCTGTGTGTCTCAGGCATGGCGTTGGGTGAAATTGTGGAAGACAGCTACTGGTGGCGCGGCGACGAATCCGGCGAATAGGCGTTCCACAATGGCTGTTATCTGTTATCTACGGCATCGGTGTATGTGAACGGTGATTACAGTGATGCCTGGGCGTTCGGTGAGGGCAGCTACCGTACATACACCACGGAGACAGCATATCTGAAATGGTCTCGTCGCGCCTATGCCTGGGCGTACGCCATACTGTGGCCGTCGGGGGAAAGTGGGGGCCACGCCCATGCCACTGCATATACTCGATTGAATTCGGGCGTAACTTGCCGCCCGCTACCCTGTTTTCCTGTGTAGATGATGTACAAAGGGACGATAGGGATACAATTGCCGCGTGGCGGTCTTGATGCGATA
>DAOQWL010000113.1:0-13025 GCA_035342095.1 Sedimentisphaerales bacterium
TGTACACGATGACGTTGGCTCGCATCGCCGCCCACGAGGTGGCGAACCGGCCCGGCCGCATCGAGCCGCGGGTCCTCAAACGCCGCCGGCATCGCTATCCGCTCATGCAACGGCCCCGCGAGCAACTCCGAGCCGAACTGCAGAAGACGTAAACTCAGGCTACTGAAAGGCTTGCCCACGGTAGTGCCATTCGGCCATGGACGTGTTGTCAGCCGAGAGAACCAAGAAGGTGGATATTCCATTCGCGGCGAGCGACACTTGGGTAGAGCTGACGCCGGGCTTCGAGATCCTGGTCGAACTGGCGACTGTCGAGGAAGGCAAGTACCAGTACCGCATCAAGGCGAAGTACGACACGACCAAAGTTGACTACATGATGGGCGGGTCGATCCATGTCTGGAAAGACGAGGCGCTCCCGCCCGCGCTGATCGTGGACATGGAGGTTCTCAACTCGCAGGGCAAGTCCATTCGTAGTCTGGGCGGTAGCGGGGGCTTCAGCACGTCGGCCAGCTACATCCCGTCGGGCACCCTGATGACCGGCGCCACCAGCGGCAGCGGTAGTTGCGACGCCTGCGGCACCGCCGCGACCTTCCGCTACACGCTCGCCTTCGATCCACGTGAGCAGGAAGCGAAGTTCGTCCTGGAGGACATCCCCGTGCCCGAGTTCTAAGACGCACTTCAACGGGTGGCGGCGTCCAGGGGCTGTGGAGGGTCCACGGCCTCGATGCTGCCACCCGTGCGGTTTTACTTCCCGTCCGTGCCTGCCCAATTCGACGGATTCCCCTGGGCCGAAGAAAATCTTCAGAATATTTTTTTTCTGTTGGTGCATTCTACAGATGTAGTAGAATGGCTTCTACGATTGTAGAAGGATTGAAGAGAATGAAGCTAACAGAAGCTGAATGGCAGATCATGAACGCTCTGTGGCACAAGCACCCGGCCACGGCGCGGGACATCATGGACCGGCTTGGCGACCGGGTCAACTGGGCCTACACCACCATAAAGACCATGTTGACCCGACTGGTCGAGAAGAAGGCGGTCGGCGAGGTCAAGCAGGGCAACACGAGCGTGTATGAGCCGCTCGTCTCGCAGCAGAAGGCCCGTCTCAGCGCGTTTCGCTCGCTGCTGGACCAGGCCTTCGACGGGGCGGTCGGCCCGCTAGTGCATTTTCTCGCCGAGGAGAAGCAGCTCACGGCCAGAGAGAAGGCCGAACTCAAGAAGATCCTGGAACGCGAGGCGCAAGGCAAGGGGGAATAGCCATGGTCGAACAACTGAATGCAGTCGCCCGCCTGTGGTGGGACTGGTCGGTCGGCATGTTCTGGCAGGTCGGCCTGTTGATCCTTCTGATCGCGACCATCGACCGCTTGATTCGCCGACGGGCCTGGCCGCAGTTGCGGTACGCGCTGTGGTCGCTCATCCTGGTCAAGCTGCTTCTGCCCCCTTCGCTGTCGCTGCCGAGCGGGATCGTTCCGGGATTGCAGCCTGTCGTTCAACAGGCGCTTGCTCGGCTGGAACCCGAGGGACCGGGCACCGACGAGAGCCGCGTTCTGTTCTTGCTGAATGAGGATCTGCTTTCCGTTGGCAGCGTGCCCGCGGAGACATCCCGTAGCACGGGCATCTTGCCCGTGAGCAGCATGGGCGTTGTGCCCTTGGAGCTTGCTCTTACACATGGGCAGGATGCCCATGCTACTGATGGGCGGGACGCCCATGCCACGATAGTGCCTCACGGCGTCACTACGAACGGGTCCCCGCTCTTCGTATGGCAGGTCTACGCAATGGTCGCGTCCCTCGCGGGAACGCTGATTCTGGGAATATGGCTCGTCCTCAGGTTACGCTCGCTGGTTGGCCGGCAGGCACAGGAGACGGCAGCCGCTTCACTGCCGCAATCCTTCTACAATCAACTGGCCGACTGCGCGAGACGCCTGGAGTTGCGCTTCATTCCCCGGGTCGTCGTGACCAAGAGGCTCGCCACCCCTGCGGTGTTCGGCGTGTTTCGTCCGGTCCTGCTGATGCCCAGGGGCTACCTGGGCAAGCTCTCCCGCCGGGACACCGAGCACATGCTCCTGCACGAGCTGGCCCACATCAAGCGGGGCGATCTGATCGCGCATGGTCTCTATATGCTGCTCCAGATCGTCTACTGGTACAACCCGCTGTTGTGGCTCGTACGCCGGCAGGTGCACCATCTCCGCGAGCTGTCGTGCGATGCGACGGTGGCCGAGCTGCTCCGCGAGCAGACGAAGGCCTATCGCCAGACGCTTCTGGAGACCGCCCGGCGGCTGTTGACCTCGTCGGTCGAGCCGGGCCTGGGCCTGTTGGGCCTGTTCGAAGACTCGAATCGTTTACTTGTCCGTTTGGATTGGCTGACCAAGCCAACCTGGAGGTATAGAACTATGAAACGTGTCACCGTGTTGATCGTCGCCGTCCTGATGCTGGCCTGCGTGCTGCCCATGGCCCGCGCCCAGCAGGCGGCCTCATCCGAAGACAAACCGGTCGTCACTCAGGAAGACGCGCGACTGTCGCTGCAGATGGCCGAATTGCAGAAACGCCTCGACGAGTTGATGGCCCAGCAACAGCAATTGCAGGACCAACTGCGGGCGCTGACGGAAAAGCGGACTCTGTCTGGCGTCAAAGAGCCACCCAAACCGGTGAGCCCGCCTGCCGTGGTCCCCTGGCAGGACGAGACGCCTGCCAGCGCGGAACTGCGCGAAGCATATGAGGCGCAGAAGGAGATGTTCCAGGCCCAGCAGAACCAGGCGCGAGCCCTGCTCGAGATGAAGAAGGCCCAGGTGGAGGCTGAGAAGGTCAAGATCAAAGCGAAACAGCAGAAGGAATGGGCCGAGCAGATACCCAAGTGGGATCAGAGCAAGCCAATGCAGCAGTGGCGTGCCGACGTGGAGCAATGGCGCGACGGCGATGAGATGAAACTGTGGCAGCAGGAGGTCGAGAAGTGGGCGCAGGAGGTGGCGCAGCGACATACGCCCGATGGCAACAACGTGGCGGAACCTCGCGCGATGCCGCCCATGCCTGCGATGCCGGAAATGCCTGCGATGCCTGCCGTGCCTGCGATGCCCCCGATGTCCGTCCCCGCTCTGCCTGCTGTGCCTGCGATGCCAGATGTCATGGCACGAGCCGAGACGCCGGATCTGCCCGGCGGCGATCGCATGATCGATCTGAAGTTGCCTGAGCGCGTGCAGCTTGTGGACCTTGTGGACCTGGTCGGCAAACACACGAACATGAACATGCTCTACGACACGAACCAGGTCACCGGCGAGGTCACGCTGAAGCTTCGCGGCGGACTTGCCGGTTCTGTGAAGGTAAAAGAGCTGTACCAACTCCTGCAGTCCGTACTGCAGGAACGAGATTTGACCATGGCGCCGCAGGACGGCAACCTCGTGGCCATCAGACCCCAGGCCCCGCAGCCCATCGGGCTCCCGATAGTCGTTGCGCCGAAGGCCAAGCCTCTGCCCAAGCAGCACGTGGATGTGACCGTCCCGCGCGTCGAGATTGCTGTACCGACGACTCCTGCGAAGTCGAAGGAGCCGGGGCATGTCATCTCTTGTGGTGACTTCGTCGTCAAGTCCTTCCCCGCGGGTTCCGTGCTCGATGTGGAGAACAACGTGGGGTCCGTCGAGATCGAAGGGGCGCAGGGCCGCGATTGCTCTGTCAAAGCGACAGCGGAAATCAGAGGCGTCGACCGCGAGGAGGCCGAGCGGATTGCGTCGGAGATCGTTGTGGAAGTCCTGCCCACCGGCGACCATGTCCGAGTCCGTGTCAAACTGCCTGAGGACGCCAACCAGGACCAGGGCAGGCAGATCAGCGTTGCCCTCCATATGACGGTGCCCGCCGATGCGGAGGTACGGCTGGCTCAGAAGGTGGGCAACGCGCGTCTGTCCAATCTCGTGGGCACAGTCAAAGGGTTCGTCGACGTCGGATCGATCCAGACCTGGAATCTGCAAGGCAACGCGGCCCTTCGCACCAATGTGGGGAACATCCAGTTCGCCATGTCCAAGGACCTTTCGGCCCAGGTGCGGGCGCATGCTCAAGTGGGCTCGATCTCGAGCAACCTGCCTCTGGAGATCACTGATGCGTCGGTGATGCAAGCCGGCGATGCGCAGAACGCCCTGGGCAGCCACGCTTCGGGCACCCTCGGCGAGGGAAAGAACCGGATCGACTTGGCCACCAATGTGGGTTCGATCGAGATCCGGCAGAAGCCCGCGGCCTCTGCGGACAACGTCTTCTGACGCGCGGTCTCCGTCTGCGTTGTCCCTCGATACATCGAATCCAGGCCGGGATACGTCCCGGCCTTTTCCATATCTACCGTGTGTGAGTGTGTGTGCAGGCATTCTGGCAGTTGGGTGGCACCGCCAAACTTGTTTGACGGTGCTGTCTCGGCCGCGTTGGCTCCTTCGAGACTCCACGGGCAAACGAGTTTGCCCGTGCCACCCGGCGCGGCATTGTATGGATGCCGTCGAAGACGTTGGCGGATTCGATCCTCGCGGGTATAATCCCTCTGCCATGATGGAACTGAATCCACAGCAGATCGACGAACGCTACATGCGCCAGGCCATTGACGCTGCCTGCGTGGCTGAAGAGAACGGCGATGTGCCCATCGGGGCCGTCATCGTCCACCAGGGCAGGGTGATTGCCCGCGCGTACAACGAACGCGAGCAGCTCAAGGACCCGACCGCGCACGCGGAGATCGTCGCGCTGACTCAGGCGGCGGCGGCCCTCGGCTTCTGGCGGCTCCACGGCTGCACGATCTACGTGACCCTGGAGCCATGCCCGATGTGCGCCGGGGCGCTGGTCATGGCTCGCCTGGACCGGCTCGTTTACGGCTGCGCCGACCCGAAAGCCGGCGCCTGCGGCACGCTGTACGACATCTGCCGGGATGGGCGGCTCAACCACCGCCTGGAAGTCACCGCGGGCGTCCTGGCCGACGACTGTGCGAGTCTGCTCCAGAACTTCTTCAAATCCCGCCGACGAACCAACGGAGAGCCTGCGGACGGCCAGTAGACGTCGAAGTCACGTCACGCAGTGCGAATGGCCCGAAATAGAACAGCTACCGACTGCGGGTTTCCACAATCGGTAGCTGTGTCGGTCCTCTGGGTCACGGAGCCATCCGGGCAGGTCAATATCCATCTTGACGATAGGTGTCCTCGCCGCCCTCTTCCGTGGACAAGATCTCTGTGGTCCTGTCGAGTTGGGCGTATGGATCCGAGGCCCCTTCGGCCGTGCAGTATTTCGGCGTGTTGATGTCCGTATGGGTCGACGACGGGGCCGGGCAATATGTGAAGTCGGAGACGCTGGCCCGCAGTTGCCTGATCTCGGACGCGGTCACGCGGATCACCATGCGGTCGAAGGACCACGTGATGTCCTTGCCCTGCTGGATATCCGGGCAGTGCGCCTGGACGCTCGCGAGAGCCGAGGCGACCGTGTCGTCAGCCACGGGGAAATGCGTTGCGACCGCCAGACGCGGACGCGGCGAGATCCGGCTGAGGAGGTAGCCGAAGGCGCCCTGGGGCGTGTGGGAGCTGTTCTGGACCGACGTCGCCGTTCGGAGAGCGGCTTCCCACACCGGACCGCTGCCGCGCTCGCTGAGGCCCAGGGTCTTCATGGCCCACACTTCCGCCGGGACGATCATCTCGTGGACGGCCACGTCGACGCCGTTGCCGCCGTTGATGGCCTGGTTCATGAAGTTCGTCTCGGGCTTCGTGTCGCCCGTGTAGATCATCGACAGGCCGTTCCACTCGAGCTTGAAGCCGATGGAGCCCTTCCTGCAGTGGATCACCGGGAAATGGGTGATCTTCACCCCGGTTTCTGGGTTGTTGTAGGCGACGTTGTCCCCCTCCACGTCCCCGCGTTTGGTCCAGTCCAGCTCAATGGGGATCAGGGCATAGCCGTCGGAGGCGTCGTCATCGCCGACGGGGACGGGGTCTACCGGCAGGCCCCAGCTTTCCTTCGTCGGACGCTCGTAGCTTTGGTAGCCCGTCGACAGGAAGCTGAAGCTCTCGGTGTGCCACCGCATGGCTTTGCGGAGGTTTCCGCAGTAGGCGACGACGCCGTCGTCGTAGGTCGCGGGAACGCCCGACGGGCTGGCCACCGTCGAATTGCTGTGACTGAACACGTACAGCGGAGACTTCCGGTCCGTCGAAGGTCCGAAACAGTAGATGTGGGTCAGGTCGCTCATGTGATCGCCGTGCAGGTGGGTGATGAAGATCTTGTCCATCTTGCTGAACGGGATGCCCATGGCGCCGTAGTTGGCGACGACGCCTGCGCCGCAGTCGAAGACGAAGGAGTCCGATTTGCCTTTGGCGTTGCCCACCTCGACGAAGATGCTCATCATCTGCTGCACGCGTCGCGCGGTCGGCGGGATGGTCGATCCCAGGAACGTGATCCGCATCTCATCGGGCTCCAGCGGCGTGCCCGGTGTGAACTCCTCCAACTGATTGAAATAGGTGTAGCACTGCGTCGGATCGTAGGTTTCGTCCGCACGGGCCTTGCCGCTCGTCGTGTGTCCCGCCGCCAGGCCGCCCAGGGTCAACCCGGAGAGCTTCAGCATGTCTCGTCGTGCCAGATTCGCGGACACTTCCTTCTTGGCGTCTTTCATCGTCGCTTGTCCTTTCACTATTCGTTTCGTTTCCGTCAACTCGTCCATTTCACTTCCGCTCTTGCCTGTCCCATGACGTGCATCAGATCGTCCATCGTCGATAGGCGAGACTGCTCGCCGGACAGCACCAGCATCTTGTGGCTCAACAGGTCCACCCCGATCAGCAGAGTCGTCGGGTTCCTCCGCAGCAGGCGAATGGCGAAATCGGGCTGACCCGCAGCCAGATCGAACAGGATTACATCGGGGAGGGTCGCGCCCGGCTCGTCGAGATCGGCGTCAGGCAGGCCGTCGAAGCCTCGCACTTCGAATCCGGGTCTGTTCTGGAGAGACGCGCACAAGGACGACATCACCAGGTTGCTGCCGCAGACCGCCACGGTCGTCATCTCTTTCATCCACCCTCGGAAATACCCTCGGCACCAGACAGAAGAACTCATGGCAGTATAATGGCGCGCCGTCGCTGGAACAAGGCACATTAGGTATAGTTTTGGCCCGGTCGAGGGACAAAAAAGTATAGTCGCCGACTATCGGACCGTCACTGGGCATCCAGTCTCATCCGCCTGGCGTACTCGATTACCTGCCGGCGGTTCTCCAGGTGCAATCGCTCGATGATCTCGCCCATGTGGTACTTGATGGTCGGCTCGGTCAGGAATAGTCTCGCCGCGACTTCCTTGTAGGTCAGGCCCTGAGCCACCAGCGTGAGGACCTCGATTTGGCGCGGAGTGAGGGGCGCCGCCTCCTTCTCCGCCTGTTCGATAGATTCCCGGTCTGCTCGAAGGCGGACCAACTCGTCCAGGACCCGCCCGGCAAAGGCGCCGGACAGAGGCGCCTCCCCCCGCATCAATCCGCAGAGCCGTTCAAAGAACCTGTCGGTATCGTCGGCCTTGAGGAGGTAGCCGGAGGCGCCGCTCTTGATTGCTTCGAACAGGTTGTCATGGCTGGCCGACATGGTCAGCATCACGATCTTCACGTCGGGCTGTTCGGCCTTGATCAGGCGCGTGGCCCCCAGGCCGTCGAGACGCGGCATCTCGATGTCCATGAGGATGACCTCCGGCTTGAGGCTCCGCGCCAGTTCCGTCGCGTCCACCCCGTCGCGCGCCACCCCGACCACGTCGAGCCCGCGGACGGTCAGCAGGGTCTTGAGCCCGTCCAGAAACAGAGGGTGGTCATCCACTAAGAGGATCCTCATGCCGGCTCCCTCCGCCAGGGCACTCGAATGCTCACGCGCGTCCCCTCGCTAGGCTTCGACTCGACCTCGAACGAGCCGCCGGCCGCCTCCGCACGACCTCGCATCGACCGCAGTCCGAAGCTGCGCGCGGAGACTTCGTCCGGATTGAATCCGCAACCGTCGTCCTGGATCGTGACTTGAAGCTGTCCGTCGCAGAGGGCGAAGACCACTCGCACCGAGCGGGCCCCTCCGCGTCTCCTGGCGTTCAGGAGCGCTTCCTGGATGATGGGCTGGAGCTGGGCCTCGACGACGGAGTCGATTCGTCGCCCCTCCAGCTCATCCGGTGCGATCAACTCCGCACGGATTCCGTAATTGTCGCTGTAGTCCTCGACGTACCGACGGAGAACCGCCAGAAGGCCCTGTTCCGGGCAAGAGCGGGCCTTGACCCCGAGGAGATACTCTCGAATGGATTCCTTGGCCTTCTGAGTCGCCTCGCTCAGGCGGCTCAGGCACGACTCGACCGAGCCGGTGTCCCCACGCGCGAGCAGCTCGCGGGCCGAATCGGCTTGCAGGTGTGCCGCCGCCAGCACTTGACCGATCCCGTCGTGCAGTTCCCGCGCCAGCAGCTCGCGCTCGTTCAGCATGGCCACCGTCCGCTGGTGATCCAGAAGCTGCGCCTGGGCGCGCTTGATCTCCGTGATCTCGTGCAGCAAGACGAGACGCCCGAGCCGGAAGCCTCGCTCATCGACCAGCGGCGAAATCGAAACCTGATAGCAACGGCCATCTGCCAACGAGATTTCTCGACGCGTTTCCTCCGAGACCTCGGTCTGGGCCAGCCAGTCGGGACAGGAAGGCGCCGCGTCGGCCACACGACGGCCGATGACCTTGGATCGGACGACGTCGAGGATCCTCTCCGCAGCCCCGTTGAGGTCCACGATGCGACCTTCCGCGTCCAGCACGATCATGGCGTCCGCCATCCGTTCGATGATGGTATTGCGTGCGACGCTGACCACGTCGAACATGCGGAAGCAGAAGACCGCGAAGGCATACGGCAGCAACGCGAACGTGACGACCACGACCAACGGGTCGAACCTTGCGGCCGGGTTCCAGTCCATGATCCTGAGGAAGGAGCCGCAGCGCATGCTCAGTGTCGTGATGATCAGAGCCACGGCGATCCCCCGATGGCGCGGCGACCGCACGAAGAGCCAGAGGAGCACCAGCAGATGCAGCAGGCTCAAGAAGTAGGCGTAAGCCATGGCCCCCCAGCCCGCCACTGCCGCGTGGGTGCGAACGTAACCGTCGAACCAGATTCGCGCCCACATGAGGTGATTCCTGTGGTCCGTCAGAATGAACGTCGCGCAGACAAGGGGTCCGATGGCCAGCCAAGCGAGCATCCGGCGGGTCAGGAACCGCCCCAGACCGGCATATTCAATGGCGAAGCACAGGCCCACGGTCACCAGCGGGAGCATAAGGGCCGCCTGGAACTTGAACCAGAAGAACCTCGTCGTGTCGTCCGTGCTCATCATGGTCATGCCGTTGGCCGAGACCCACGCAATGATCCCCGCGGCCAGAATGACGAAAGGCATAGCCCCCGGCGCAGAACGGCATCGGATTCCCTGAATCAGCAGCATGGTGGACAACGCTGCCGATGCCAAGACAGGCCACAGGTATGGTGTGTATTCGTACGACCCAGGCATCGAGTTGCAGACTGTGCTTATCAGCCCTTCCGAGATAATGTGTCACCCTGCCAAAACACCTATTATACCATTTCCTGGCGAACGAAAGAAACGAAACCGCCCGGGCGGATACGGCCCGTCGTGCGTAACATCATGTGCAGGAAAGTGATTCACCTCGTCGTCTCGGTGTTCGCGCTATGTTCGGCTGTGCACGCCGCAACGATCCACTGGACTGCCGCAGGCTACTATTGGCGAGTGGACTGGACTGCAGCAATGTCGATTCGCCTCTCTACAGCGAGGCCGAGAGGACGTTCGAGCCCGCCCAGGACTGGACGATCGACTCGGAGAAACCACGAGTTCAACCGCGAAGTCGCCTATCTAAAATCTTCCGAAGAGATCCATAAGAACCTCGCCACAGAGAACCCAGAGGGCACAGAGAAGAAGGCAAGGGGCAAAAGGAGACAGGCGGGGCGAAGAAGGCCGCCAAGCCAAACCGCAGATCGCGCAGGCAATACGGAGGGGCAATGTAGGGTGGGTCCTTGACCCACGCGTGAATTCTTTAACCGCAAGATGGGCGAACAAGAAGGCGCAACCGCAGATGAACGCCGATGAACGCAAACGGTCTCACACGAAGGCACGAAGCCACGAAGACTTTCCGATAGAAACACACCTTTTCCCCTCTGTGGCTTCGTGGCTCTGTGTGAGATCAATTCTGCAAGATACGGCCTCTTGACTTCCCGCCCCAAACCCACCATAATCGACTTCGGATTAGCTGGCTCGCACCCGCCCCACGAGGAACGAGAGGCGATGCAGAGGCGCTACCTGAAGATTAGGGCGGCCGAGAAAATGTACGTGACACATTTAGTTCTCTCGATATCGCGGATGTCCCGACGAACGTACCTGACACCTTTGACTCGGCTGCGAACATGGCAGGATAGTACCGAGGAGACGGAGTAGATGCGTGTCCCTCAGCCCCGAAGGATATTGGCAAAGACCGTGGAATTACGTACCGTTCAATCGGTTCCCTTTGAAAGCAGAGGTGCGTTATGAGCATAATCCACGTGCAGCAGATTAGGTCTCAACTGCTCACCCTCTTCGACGGACTAGTGGATGTGTCTGACTACGGCACACGGCCCGTAGAGGAGCGGGACACTGTCTTCCTGACCCGTTCCTTGGCTGCATTCTCGCTGATGACCGCGGCGGACATCAAACCTGACAGAGCCGCCGCCTGCGTGACAGACGGCGGGCAAGACAACGGCATAGACGCCATTTACTACGACGACTTTGAAAAGGTCCTCTACCTGGCTCAGGCGAAATGGAAACACGACGGCAAAGGCAGTATTGAACGTGGAGATGCCCAGAAGTTCATCCAGGGTATCAATGACATTATCAACGCTCGGTTCGACCGGTTCAATGACAAGGTCTCCAGGAGAGCCAGTGAGATCAGTGCAGCTCTGTTTTCCGCAAACACACGAATCATGATCCTTCTCGCATATACCGGTCAGGATCCACTTGCTGAAGAGGTTGAACGCGATTTTCAGGACCTTCTTCGAGAAATGAATGATCCCTCCGATGTCGTACAACTGAGAGTCCTGCGACAAGGGAATCTGCACAGCGTGATTGCCAGCGGCACACTCGGAGCCCCGATCAACCTTGATGTTGTCCTGCACAACTGGGGACAAATAAGAGAGCCGTATGAGGCATATTTCGGCCATGTCTATGTGAGCGAGGTGGCCTCGTGGTGGGACAAGCACCATCCTCGCCTCTTCTCACCGAATCTGAGGGTGTTTCTGGGTCTCACTGAGATCAATCAGAGCATTGTGGAGACCCTTGAAAAGACACCGGAGAACTTCTGGTACTACAATAACGGAGTCACAGCATTATGCGGTAGCATCAAGAAGAAGCCGATTGGCGGGAACACACATGATAGCGGTGTTTTTGAGTGCACAGATGTACGTATTGTAAACGGTGCACAGACAGTCGGGGCGATTGCTCTGGCTCACGCCAAGCACGCCGAAACGGTGGTGACTGCAACCGTAATGGTACGTTTCATCTCACTTGAGAAGTGCCCGGAGGGGTTCGCAGTCCAGGTGACGCGCGCCACTAACACGCAGAACAGGATCGAACGACGCGATTTTGTATCGCTCGACCCCGAACAGGAGAGGCTCAGGACCGAGTTACAGCTGGAGGGCATCGATTATTGTTACAAGGCAGGTGATAGTCCTCGCAACAGGGAATCGGGGTTTGATCTGACAGAGGGCACAATCGCCCTTGCCTGTGCGTACTCGGACATCGCGTATGCGATGCAAGCAAAGCGCGAAATCAGCAAACTCTGGGAAGACATCACGAAAGCCCCCTACAAGTCGCTCTTCAACTCTGGGCTTTCCAGTTTGAGGTTCTGGAGGCTCGTGCAGGTGCATCGCCGAATTGACGGTGAACTCAAGAGCCAGCAGGACATGCGCGAGGGGCGCGGCGCAATGGTGCCAGTACATGGTAATCGCTTTGTCGCGCGCCAAGTCTTTCAGCATTTGGATCTACGCGATCTGGACAATCCTGCAGCAGATTTGAACGGCATACTTGGTAGCATCCCCGACTTGACGGCCCGTACTGTCGACTTGACCGTGACAGGAACGAATGAACTCTATCCCGACTCCTACATCGCGAGCACGTTCAAGAATCTCAGCAAGTGCCGAAAGATCGAAGAATATGTTGAGAAAGGGTGGCATGAAGGTGATGCCGACGTGCCGACCCTGTTTTGATATCGGAGACGAAGGCCGGGGGAAAGCCGGGGACTTCCGGGGTCAGCCGTTACGTTAATCTTTGATGGCATGGCATGTGGCCCGGCGGTCGACGAAAGCAGAGCACGGCTCATCAGCCGAAGTTAGCGTCAGTAGAAGGGGAGAGCAGCTATGGAATCGGAGCTTCTTTTCGCCGAGACAATGAAAGCGAACGGCCGGCAGTATGACTTCGAGGTGCGTAAGACTGCCAATGGCCATTGTTACCTACTGGTCCGTGAAAGCCGCCAGCAACAGAACAACGTGGTTACCAGCGGGACAATCATAGTTCCTATGGACTGTCTGCAGGGTTTTCGGCGAGCGATGCGTGTTGCGCTTCAGTTCATGAAGAGCGGTGTGCGGCCTTCGTCGCCCGACACACGCCGCTTAAAGGCTTCCGACATGACAGATGTCCGTCGGTCATTCCCCCAAGCGTACGCGAAATGGACAAATGAAGACGATGATCGGCTGAAGGCGTTGTTCATAGATGGATGGAAGGTAAGTGACCTTGCAGGCAAATTCCAGAGGAAGCCCAGCGCGATCCTCTCGCGATTGCGTAAGCTGGGGGTAATCGAGAACCCTTAGACGAAGTCTGGAGGCAATTGAACGAGGAGATTCTGCGTGGGGGATGCGGGGCCTGACGGGCGAGGGCAGGCTGTGAGCTTCGTGGCTGCAAGGTGGCAGCTCGTGGCTCGTCGCTCGAGTGGATTCCCGCGTTCGCGGGAATGACAGCGGTGTGCGGAGCACACCCTACTACGCCGTCCATCTTAATTTGGTGGGCGGATTGAGCGTCATTTGCCGATGATTCC
>DAOQWL010000114.1:0-12908 GCA_035342095.1 Sedimentisphaerales bacterium
GGAACTGCGGGCCCTGGGACACAACGTCAGCCATCAACTGGTCCTGGAGTTGCTGGTGGAAGCAGTGGAAACGCGGGACGGTGCGTTGTGCCGAATTGCGTAAACGGGGCGTGAGCCAAGACCTGGCCGCTCAAGCGGCGGGCAGCGTCCACGGCCCGTGGCGCCTGGCGAACAGTCCGGCCCTCCCGATCGCCTTGCCCCATGCCTGCTTCGACTCGTTGGGGATTCCGAGATTGACGGTTCGTCCGTAGCTCAACCCGCCGAACCGCCGTATGCGGACCCGCATGTGCGGTGGTGTGACAGGGAAAGCGGGCGACCGCCCACCTATGTCGATTGGTGCAGATTTTCTTGCCTGGCCTATACGCAGAGGCCCCCTTTGGGAGTGTAATAGGGCAGAGAATCGCGATTCACAGGCAGGTTGGGCGCCATGCTTCAAGACAAGCGACTGATCTGGAGACTTCAACGGGGCAATGTCGATGCCCTGCGCCTGGTCTACGACAAGTACAAGCTCGACCTGCTCAAGCTGGCGATGCTTCTGACGGGCGACGTTCATCGCTCGGAGGACGCCGTGCAGGACGTATTCCTCAAGCTCGCCGAGTCCTTTGATAGGGTCGGCGATCACGGGAATCTGAGGAACTTCCTGATCACGTGCCTGATGAATCGGATTCGCACTCTCCGACGCGACGGTCAGCGTCACCAGATGGCTCCGCTCGACGACGCGGCGATGCAGACGGCGCCGGTCAGTCCTCCCGATCAGTGGGCCGTCGCGAACGAGCAGATGCAGCGGATCAGTCGGGTGATGGCAGAACTGCCCGTGGAGCAGCGGGAGGTGGTGACACTGCGATTCGAGGCGGGTTTGGGATTCCCAGAGATTGCGAGAATCCAGAATGCCCCGGTCAACACGGTGCAGGGCCGATACCGGTACGGCCTGGAGAAGCTGCGGGCACTGCTCAACAGCGAGGTAGAGACATGAGTTCCGCAGACAAGATGAGGCGATTGTTCGATGAAGGGGTGGTGCAGACCAACGCCGCGCCTGACGACGCCGTCTTCGAGAAGATCAAGACGACGTACATGAGAGCAGTCCAGCACAAATCGGCTCAACAGGAGCCAGGTATGTGGAGATCCATCATGAAGAGTCCATTGGCCAAACTGGCCGTCGCAGTGGCTGTACTGATCGCCTGCGCGATCGGCCTATTCCTCTGGAGAACCACAGGATCAGGCATCGCCCTGGCGGACGTGCTGGCGCGCGTGGAGCAGGTCAGAGCCTTCCAATGCAAAGGGATCATCAAAAGAACCAGTGAATCACCTGCGGGTAAACCTCACGTGTGGGAGGTGCACTCTATCAATCTGGAATCGAAGGAATGTGGCTCGAAAGCCACCCATAAGGAAATAGATCCCAATGGTGCAAGGACCAGCTTTGCGGAGACCTACTTCGTCCCCACGAAGAAGATCCTCATTTATATCAACCACATAGAGAAGAGATATATTCGTACAGAACTCGACGATTGGGTTGTCCCGCTGATGCAGAAGGAATTCCTCGGTCGGTATAGCAACCCAGGCACGTTTCTCAAGGAAATCGTAGCCTGTAAGTATGAGAGCACAGGTCGATCAACCGTCGATGGCATTGACGTTGAGGGTTTCCGCACCACCGATCCCAACTGCGCCCGCGACGGAGGATCCGGGTTCACCGATCCACAGATCGACGTGAAGGTGTGGATAGATGCCAAGACGCGCTTGCCTGTACGGTACGAGAGCCTCACAAGCGGGCTCGACGAGAAAGGGGCTGACGCGAGCCACCAATTCGTCGTGTACGATTTTCAGTGGGATGTGGCGGTAGACGTGGCCGAATTCGAATCGCCAGCCATACCTGATGGCTACACGGTGCAGGTGGAGAAGCCCTGGGGAGCCATTGATGAGCAGACTGCGACTGAGAGTCTGAGGAAATGTGCCGAATTGTTCGGCAAGTATCTGGAGAGCCCCGGTTTCGGCCCTTCCGTAGACCTGGAAGGGGAACTGAACAAGAGCAACAACCCCGCTGCTATACGATTGAAAGAGGAACTGAAAGGGCTTGCAGGACTGGAGAGAGCTAACCGACTTGCAGATGCCGCTCTGCCCATGCGGCGCTTGTTGTTGTTCTACATGAACCTCACCAACGAAAAAAAGGACCCCGCCTACTACGGCAAAACCATCACCCCCAAGGACGCGGATAAGGTCCTGCTGCGGTGGAAGCTCTCCGATATGGAATACCGCGTCATCTTCGGCGACCTGCACGCCGAGACGGTCTCCCCAGAGAAACTGGCGGAACTCGAAAAGACCCTGCCCAAGTAGGCAGGCTATTAAGCATCCGTGACCCAGGCCGGACCTCTATAGGCCCTCCAACTGCTCGACGTTGCTGGCCCTGCGGCGTTCGGCGTTCCTATTGGCCGAAGTGCCGGCGGATGAACTGGTCGCGGAGGGCGTCGATCTCGCCGATCCAGCGGTCCTCCTCGGGCAGGTCGTTGTGCGGCTTGTGCGGATAGGCGACGATTTGCTTGTCGCCAGGCAGGTTGTTGTAGGTCGCGAAGATCCCCGCGGGCGAGCAGGCGGTGTCGATGAGCCCGACGAAGATGAGCGTCTGAGCCCGCGACCGCTTCGCCAGGTTGACGTTGTCGCAGTAGCGGACCGCGGCGAGGATCTTCCTGGCGTTCTCGCTCTCGATGTCCCGTCCGAGGGGCATGGGCCATCCGCCCTGGCGGCCGGCGACCGGTCCCGCGAAGTCGCACATCGCGGGCACGAGGGCCACGACGCCCGAGACCCTCTTGTCCAGTCCCGCGGCGGCCAGCGCTTGCCCTCCGCCCTGGCTCTCGCCGATGGTGATGAGGTGTATCCCGTCCCACGCCGGCAGGCTGGCGATGAACTCGACGGCCCGCAGCAGGCGGACGTACATCCCGACGAAGTAGAACTTGTCGCGGTCGGTCACGCCCTGGTTGCGATAGTCACGAAGCTCGTTCTGTTCGAGGTTCTGGTAGTACTGGGCCGGCTGCGCGTTGAGCATGCCATGTGCGTTGATATCGACGACGATCGCGCCATACTGCTTCGCCAGCCAGGTCACGTTCCTGGTCGAGGCCTTGCACCAGTCTCCCGAGACGCCTGCGGCCCGGACGTAGAGGATCACAGGGGCACTTCGCGCCGGCGCCCCCCTGGGACAACCGTAGTAGCCGCGGACGGGTTTGGTCTGCGGGCAGGGAATCTCGATGCTGAAGCATTCGATCTGCGGGTCGGGACCCTCCGCGGGCGCGACCTCGGCCTTCATCGGCATCGCGGCCAGTGCGGCCCGACGGGCATTCCAGAACTCGTCGAAGTCGTCCGGCTCGGGCATCGACGCCGCGATCTGCTCGGGAGCGACCACGACGCCCGCTCGGGCGGCGGCCCCGCGATTGCCGTCCGGCGCCGCCTCGCAGACGAACCAGCCGGGGGCCTCCGGTGTGAAGCGGACCTCGATTCTCTCGGCCGCTGTCTGGGTCTGCACGCCGGCGAGCTGGCTCCAGCCGTCGCGGGTGATCGTAATGGCGACCTTGTCCAGATCGACGGGTGCAGCGCCCTCGGAGGACTTGACCGTGAATACAACCTCTTTGCCAAGTGCGTAGAGCCCGGTTCGCTCGGCGCTATTGACCATCAGCGGGCTGGGGACGGGCGGCTGTGCCGTCGCCACAACCGCAACCAGTGCGAGAATCCATGTGCTGAACGCCAGTTTCCGAGATGTCCCGTGCCGCACGACCATGCCGTTTTCCTCCTGAATTCAAGGTCCGCCGGTCTGGGCCCGTTCCTGCGGGGCCGCCGGAGTGACGCTAAGATGATGGCACAGAATCGGCCGCAACGCAATCCCCGTTTGCAGCGAGAGCCGGTTCGTAGTGACGCCGTAAGGCGTTATCTTCTTAACGCACAGAAGATACGCCCTCACGGGCACACTACAAACCACTTCCATCTGCCCACATACGACTGTCCTCTGGCTGTGGGTGGGCGGGACCGCATTGACGCGGCGGCATCCCACGGGTACACTCCCCGGCTTCGTCTATTCCTGGAGTCTCTATGACGTGGTTGAAATCCCCGGTGCTCGTGATCGTGGCGACGCAACTGCTGTTCACTACAGGCGACCTGATCGCCCGCGCGAACATGCGCCACAACCCCTTCTCGCTCTCGACGTTCCTGAGCTGGTGGTTCATCCTGTACTTCGTGATCCGCCAGATCGCAATGTTCGGGCAGCTCTACGTCTTCTCGGTCCTGCAGATCGGCAAGACGATGGCCTTCTTCAGCGCCACCTCGATTGTCGCGGTCAACGTCCTGGGCATCCTGCTGCTGGGCGAGATCCTCTCCGCCCAGGCCTACGTGGCCATCGGCCTGGTCGTGCTCGGGTTCGTTGTGCTGGGTCTGAGCCCGTGATGGGGAGTTGAAGAAGGCAGATCGGGCCTATATTCTTCCAGGAAATCCCTGCGTTCGATTTCCTGGAAGAATGGACCGGGCGAGTCACTCGACGCGCAACCGTGGTTTGGGAGGGGAAGATCAGACCACGGATCTTCCCCTCCCAATACAGGCCCGATCTGCCTTTTTCAACTCACCGTCACCGCGGTCCCGCTGACGCTGACCATGAGCATCGCGCCCTGCGGGCCGACGGTCTCGATGTCGATATCGATGCCGACGATGGCGTTGGCGCCGAATTGGGCGGCCTCCTGCGAGATTTCCTCGAAGGCGATCTCGCGGGCCTGGCGGAAGGCCTTTTCGTAGGCCCCCGACCGCCCGCCCACGATGTCGCGGATGCTCGCACAGATGTCCTTGAAGAGGTTGGCGCCGAGGATGGCTTCGCCGTTGACGACGCCATGATACTGCGTGGTTCGCTTGCCTTCGATGCTCGGTGTGGTCGTGTAGATCACGGCGTTTCTCCTAACCAGTGTTCTTCTGTTCATACCCTGCGGCGGCGGGGCAAGCCCCACCCCTCTGTTCTACAGACGCCCGAGCGGGGCTTTTATTCACCACTCGATTGCCGGTTCCGGACCCAAGATTCCAGTTGTATTCTGAGGGCCGGCCCCCTATCACTGAATTCGACTGCGACGGTGTTTCCTTTATGCAGAAGAGAGTGTGCGGCATGAACAGAAGAACGATCCTGATCGGATGGGTGATGACATGGACCGCCCTGGGCCTCCAAGCCCAGGAGAGGACTCGACTGGTTACGGACCGAGGTCTGGAGCTGACCGGCTTCCAGGACCCCAGACCCTATACCCCGGCGTATGATCTGCGCAACGATTTCGTGATGGTGTACGGGGCGCACGAAAGCCGTGTCCCCGCGATCCAATCCTGGGTCGAGCGGGGCTACGTGCCCCATCTGATGACCGGGATCGCCTGGGGCGACTATCACGATTTCAAGGACCTCAACGGCCGGGATATCATGTCCCTGTCGCAAATGAACGCGGAGGGCAAGGAAAGGCTCCACGGCCCGCGCGTTCCGTACGTGGTGCCTTCGGTCGAGTTTGCCGATTACCTGACGGCCAGGCTCAAACCCCTGATCGACGCCGGCGTGCTCGCCATCCACCTGGAGGAGCCGGAGTTCTGGGCCGACACGGGGTTCTCGCCCGCCTTCGCGCGAGAGTGGGAGCTGTATTATCACGAGCGGTACGTCCGTGCGGACAGCTCGCCCGACGCCCAGTTCAAGGCCAGCCGACTGAAGTACTATCTCTACGGCCGGGCTCTGCGACGCGTCGCGGAGGCCTGCAAGGAATACGCTCTGCAGAAGTACGGCCGCGAGCTCCGCATGTACGTGCCCACGCATAGCCTGATCAACTACACGCAGTGGGCGATTGTGTCCCCCCAGTCGTCGCTGATCGATTCGGCCGTCGTGGACGGCTACATCGCGCAGGTCTGGACCGGGACGGCCCGAACCGCGAACATCTACCAGGGCAAGGCCGCGGAACGCACCTTCGAAACCGCCTTTCTCGAGTACGGCGTAATGCAGGAGCTGGTCCGCGGGACGAACCGGCGCATGTGGTTCCTGGCCGACCCGATCGAGGACAACCCACGCTACGACTGGGACGACTACCGCGTCAATTACCAGGCGACGCTGGTCGCTTCGCTGTTGCAGCCGCACGTCTGGCACTACGAGATCTGTCCCTGGCCCTCGCGGATCTTCCTGGGCAAGTACCCCGCCGGCTCGCCCGACGCCAAGCCGATCCCGCCGGCCTACGCGACGACCCTGTGCACGGTGTTCAACCAACTGCGTGACATGAACCAGCCGGACATCGAATGGGAAGATGCGACCCACGGCGTGGGCGTCTTCATGGCCGATTCCGGGATGTTTCAGCGGGCCGAGCCTGCGTATCGGCTGGCCGCGCCGGACGGCAGCGACCCGACCCGAGCCGAGCGAAAGGACATCCAGCACTTCTCCGCGTTCTACGGCCTGACGCTTCCGCTGCTCAAGCACGGCGTGCCCGTCCAGCCGGTCCAGCTCGACAACGTCGCCCGTTTCCCGAACTACCTGGCCGACTACAAGGTGCTCGTGCTGAGCTACGAGTTCATCAAGCCCGAAACGCCCGCGGTCAATCAGGCTCTGGCGGAATGGGTTGCACAAGGCGGCGTCCTGCTCTACGTCGGCGCCGACACCGATCCCTTCAACACGATCACCGACTGGTGGAACACCGGCAAGAACCGATACGAGACGCCCGCCCAGCACCTGTTCGCCATCCTCGGCCTGGATCGCAAGGCCTCCGAGGGACACTACACCTTCGGTAAAGGCCACGTCTTCGTCGAGAGAAAGCACCCGGCCCACTATTCCCGCTCGAAGGAGGCGGCAAACGCCTATCGCGCCGCAGTCAAACAGGCCGCCGAAGCCGCTGGTCTGCCCTGCGAGGAACACAACTTCCTGAAGCTCCGTCGCGGCCCCTACGTGATCGCCGCATGTCTGCAAGAGTCCATTGGCGGCGAGCCGCTCGAACTCAAGGGCCTGTTCGTAGATGTCTACGACGCCAACCTGCCTGTGTTGGACGCCGTGATGTTGCAGCCTGGCCAGCAAGCCTGGCTGCTTGACTTGAACCGACTCGACGCAAGCAAGGTCGAGCCCATAGCCTCCGTCGGGAGGTTCGAGACTTGGACTCAGACGGACCGCGGCGTCGAGTTCACGCTCTCCGCTCCGACAGGCGTCCGAATCGTCTCCCGCATCCGCATCCCGAAGCGTCCCACGAGCATCACGATCGCAGACCAAGAGCTGACCGAGTACGAGTGGCACGAGCCGAGCCGCACGGTCTTCTTCGAGTCCCCCGCAGGCGTTTCAAGGCAGACTATCGAGGTCCAGTGGTGACCTGACGGATTCCACGGATTCCCCTGGATTCGAGTTCCGTTCTCTTGACTCCCACCGCCCAACGCGCCATAATATACACCCCGATGGGGCTGGCTCGCAGCGGCCCCATGAGCCCATGAGGACCATGGAACCGATGCAGGAAGCAATGTGCGATTATGGGTGTCGATACAGTGTACTGGGGGTGTTCCATTCATCCGCGTTGTAGATCTGGCGGGGTATCATGACGTTGGCTGGAGTGTGCAAGCGAAGACTGCCATACCGACGGCTTCTGAGGAGAGGAGCGCGGTCGGAGCAGACAGTCTTCATGTTTCTCGCGGTCATCCTCTGCGGCTGTGCGACGCAACGCGTGACCAATCCGGAGCGGACAGCCACGGAGCAGTTCTTGCTCTCCAAGGCGGTGACGGAAGCCGTCGCGCCCTTGAGCTTTGACGTGCTGCACGGCCGGCGGGTCTACATCGACGACCGTTTCTTCGGCGCGCCGGAGAAGGCGTTCGTGCTCGGGGAGCTTCGTGCCAAGCTGTTGCTGTCGGGCGTGCAGGTGGCGCCCGGAATAGGCGAAGCGGAGATCGTCCTGGAGGTGCGAAGCCCCGGCGTCGGGATCGACCGCTACGACAGTCTCCTGGGCATCCCCTCGCTCGGGAGCACGGCTTCGACCACGTCGGCCGCCACCGGCATCCCCACGACCGGCATCGTCACGCCTGAAGTGGCTATCGTCAAAGGGATTAAGCAGGTCAGTTTCGCCGGCGTCGCGTACGTCGCGTACTGGGCGGACAACGGGGAAGTGGTCACCAGCTCCGGCCCGTTCGTCGGCAGCGCCTGGCGCGACGACTGGTGGATACTCGGCTTTGGCCCGCGCACTTCCGGCACGATCGCGCCCGTGGATCATCAGCGTGAGTAATCATCTTGATCGCCCCGTGAGGGCGAAGGCTCTGTGAAGGTACCCGCGCGACAATGGAGATGGCCTGTGCTGCGCTGGACGACAAGAGTTGTGCTTGTTCTGGTTCTGCTGATCGTCGCGGCGGCGACGGTCGTGCATTGCGTCCTCAAGAGCGACTGGCTGCGACGCACGCTCCTGACCGCGGCCAGCGAGCGGACGGGCATGGAGGTGGCCGTCGAATCGCTCTCGGTACGGTGGGGGGGACGGACCACCCTCGTTGGGCCCCTCATCAAGGACCCTCTGACCGACGACGTGATTCTCTCTGCCGACCGAATCGAGATCTCGCACGCGGCCATTCCCCTGCTGATTCTCGGGCGAGCGGCCCGGGTGCAGTCGGTGCAGGTGGATAACCCGACGGTGCATCTGCGTCGGGACGAGCACGGTCGCTGGAACGCGGAAGACGCCTGGACACGACTGGCGATGAGCCTGGGCGACTCCGACCGAACGACCGGGCCGACGGTGCTGCCGCGCATCGCGATTCACAACGCGATGATTCAAATCGCGGAGCCGAATGGAGCGACGGAAACTGCGGGTCCGTTGGACTTCCGAGGCGCACCCGAGGGGCCTCGGCTCTGGCAGTTCGACGTGAACCTGTCTCCCGTCGCGGAGATGAAGGGCCGGACGGTGCAAGGGGGCGATTGGTCGCATGGCGTCAGTTTCGTCATCGCGGACATCGAATCCTGGGTTCGTCGAGTTCTCGGTCGCGGCGCGGCTCCGATCCAGGCCGCGGGACGGTGGGAGGGCAAGGTGCTGCGAGACACTGTGGCGGGCACCCTCCGGCTGGACACAATGACACTCGGGCCGCTGACAGCTCGCGGCGGCATCTGCCTGGATGCCAAGGCCGGCCAGATCCGCCTCCGCCCGCAAGACCTGGTGTTCACCGATCCCAATTTCGTCGGGCAGGAGATTCGATTGACGGGGGGAGACGTCCGGCTGGCCGGTCGCCAAGTCGACGTCGAGCGGCTTTCGGCGGAGTCCGGGCCACTGAGCGTTCTGCTCGACGGCAGTTGGAACGGCGACAAGGCGTCGGGCGAGGTCGTCGCGTCCTGGACCGTGCTATCCGATCAGGAATCGAACCAAGGCAGTGGAGTATGTCGCGCGTTCGTGGACTCTTCGCGGTCTGGCCGTCGGACGGCGAAGATGAGCGTGACGACCGAGGCTCGGACTCCCGTCGGCGATCTGACGGCGGAGATCGACGTCGATGGCGCGGGCGCTGACTGGCGACAGTCGCAGTGGCGGATATCGGCTCCGAGACTCGCCTGGACCCGAGACGGCCGCCCGGTGGATCTCAGCGGAACCGCCGCGGAAGTCCGCCTGGACGGGCCCGTTGTCCAACTGACGTCCCTGCGCGTGCCGGGGGTGGACGTGGCGAACGCCAGGGCGCAGTTCAATTCGAGCACGTATCATTGGTCTGCGAATCTGGCCGCAGAGGGTCTGAGGCAACTGGAATCTTGGGGGGTGAAGACGCTGGGTCTCCAGGTGGACGCAGAGGGCGACGACCGCACAGCGCGCATCCGGGATCTTCGTGTCACGCAAGGCCCGCGGATCGTCACAGCCCGAGGCGATCTGCATTTCGCCGAGTGGGAGCTCGAGAACGTCCGCCTCACCGCCGATTGGCCCGCGGATGGGACTGCTGACGCGGCGCCTCAACCCGCGCACTCGTTCGGCCAGTGGCGTTTGGAGGGCGATCTTGCCGGGCGAATTCAGCCGCTGGCCGTCGAGCTGCACGGCCGGATGACGGGACGGAACGTCGTTGTGGGGAAACAGACGGTGGAGCGGGTGACAATCCCCGTGCGGGCCGCAATGAACCCGCGAGAGGTGCACGCGACAGCGGACACAGTGGACTTGTTCGACGGCTCCTGGCTCGTGAGTGGCCGGCACGACTTGTCGTCGGAGCGGACGGAGATTGCCGTGACGGTCGATGGTCTCTCGCTGGAATCGGTCGCGGCGATGGCGGGTCTGCCGCGCGTCTCCAAGGGTCGGATGCACGCCCAGATCCGGTTGACCGTGCAGGACTTCGACCTGGGATCGGTGGCGGCCGCCGGCAGTTGGAATGCCGAGAACATCGAGGCTTCTCCCTGGCATATCCCCCGAGCACAAGGCGGAGTCCACTTCTCGAACGGCCTGGCCCGATTCGACGAGATTGTCCTGGAGCAGGAAGGCGGACGGATCCAGGCCCGCGCCGAATTGCGGCTGGATGATCGGGAGTTCATCGATGTCGAGGTGTCGTCGCGCCGGTGGCACACTCCTCTGGCGGGGGATCGGCTGTCGCTCCAGGCCGATGGCACCGCCCGTCTGCGCCTGAACACGGTCAAACACACGGTTGACGGCGAAGCTGACCTGTCCGGTCAAATGCTGTGGGAAGGGCAGCCGTTGGCCCGGATTCTCACGGTCGCGCTCATGCGAGGGCAGGCCGTGGAGGTTCGGGAATTCCGCGCCGAGACGCTCGGCGGCGCCGTGACGGGTCGGACCACGATTCCGCTGCACGACTGGAGGAGCAGCACTGCGGCGCTCAGTTGGCAGGGGCTCCAGCCCGCGCTCCTGCGCGAGTGGGCCCCTCCTCTTGGACGCTTCGAGGGCGTGCTCTCCGGCTCGCTCGATGTGGGGCAAGCCCCTCCGGAGACCCGTCCGCCGGAATCTCTGCAGTTCGTGCTGGATGCGCGCGCCGAACGCGGCAGCTTCGGCTTGGGCCATATCGATTCCTGCCGACTCGTCGGCTTTCTCGGGGATCGGCGACTGCTGATTGACGAAGCCAACCTCCGAATTCTGGACGGCCAATTGAAGGCGAAGACTCGCATCAGCGCCCATGCCGGCGGACACTATGCCTCCTTCGCACTCGACTTCAACGATCTGTCCCTCGATCAATTGGTCCGTGTGATCGATCCCAACGCGGGCGAGTATCCGGGCAGTCTCGCGGGCAGCGGCACGGTCCTCGCCTCGTCCGAAGGGCGTTCTCTGGGCGGTGAAGTCCGGCTTCGTCTGACGGAGTCGGACCTGGTCGGCAACGGAGTTGTTCAGGGCCTCTACAACGCTCTCAATCTGAAGTTGGGCGGGCGGGAACCGATCGGGGCAGGTGAAATGATCGTTCGGCTCGACGGCTCTTCCGCGGTGATTCCGAGTTTCGTGTACTTCAATCGGGGGGTTGAGATCCGCGGCGCCGGCACGATCAGGGACGTCTACTGCGGGGCGCAGAGTCCCGTCGACGGGTTTGCCGTGGGGTCCACGCGGATTCTCAGGGAGATCCGCCTGCCCGGCGTCAAGGCGCTGGACCAGGTCTTGGCTACGTTTCAAACCGGGGCCGCGTCTGTGAAGATCGCTGGAACCATCGAGAAGACCGAGGTCAAGGTCGTGCCGCTGCCCGAAGTGCTCGGCCCCTTTCGCAGCCTCCTGTGGAGCCAGCTTCGAAGGTAACAGCGGGCAAGGCGGGGATCGGGCGTCGAGCCAGGCGTCAGGGGAGTCCCGAGGGGGCTTCCACGGACAGCCTGAATGTGCCTTGACAACTCCGCCGGACTCGGGCAATATGACGGTAGGAATTGACGATGGAGGATCGAAGAAGCCGCACGAGGCCGAAGGGAAGGCTTCGTGTGCCCGATGCTCTGTGGCTGAAGAAGGCGGTGAATAATGCGGACGGCTATCTCGCTCTGGCTGAGGGATACGGGGGGGATACGGGGGACAACTACCGTTTTTTGTGGTTGACATACGGCGGGGTGGGGCTGTAGAGTGGCGTCATGTCCAGAATGGCCCGAGCTATCGCCGTGGGATGTGCCCACCACATCACGCAACGCGGGAACAACCGCGAGGATGTCTTCCTGGTCGATGACGACCGGCGGGTGTACTTGCAGATCCTCCAGGAGCAGGCGGGCAAGTACGGCCTGGAGATCCTGGGCTACTGCCTGATGACCAACCACGTGCACGTCGTCGCGATCCCCCGCGCGGAGGATTCCCTGGCGAAGGGGATCGGGCGGACCCACGTCCTCTACAGCCAGTACATCAACCGGTTTCACAAGCGGTCCGGCCACCTGTGGCAGGGTCGTTTCCATTCCTGTGCCCTCGACCGGCGGCGCCTCTGGGTGGCGATGAAGTACATCGAGATGAATCCCGTTCGGGCGAGGCTGTGCCGGCGGGCGTGGACGTACGAGTGGTCCAGTGCGGCGGCGCATACGGACGAGAGGGCCGCGTCCGATCTGCTGAACCTCGCGTGGTGGTACAAGCAGTTCTCCGCAGAGGGCTGGCGCAAGGAGTTGGCGGAGGGACTGACGGAGGACGAGGTGGCGAGGATTCGGCTGCGGACGCACACGGGCAGGCCGCTGGGCAGCGACGGGTTCGTGAGCAAGCTGGAGACCCTGCTGGGCCGGCGGGTCCGGGCGTTGCCGGTGGGCCGGCCGCGGAAGGAGCCGACGAAAGCGGGGCGACGCCACGTCCGGAGGAGGTAACTGGGGGGCGGAACTGTTCGTGTCAGCGGATGAGAGACAGGTTCTTGCGGCGAAGAAGGCGGGTTTGCGGACCCGGCTTGCCTGATGAGTTTCGACAGACAAGTTCGGGCTCATCCGGTTTTCGCGTGCCTCGGCGGTTCTTGGGGACCTGTCCCCAAACCCCTAAGAAGGTGTTTTGAAAGTCTCAAGGGATGCCTTTCTGTTGTCCGATAACTCA
>DAOQWL010000115.1:0-12511 GCA_035342095.1 Sedimentisphaerales bacterium
AAGAAGGTGTGGAGCCGCTGAAGACCTTCTCGCTCCAAGTCACAGTACCTTAGGCAGACTTGACTCTAATGAGCTTGGCGCGCAGAATCGGCAATCGAATCGTGCGACAGTGCGGCCGTGTGGCACCCCCGCCCTCGGGGGTGATCCCAGCGATCCCAGCCGGGAGCGGCTGGCTACATTATGATCCCAGCCGGGGGCGGCTGGGCTACATTCCTGTCGGCTGAAGGAACTGCGAACCAGGCGGACGAAGTCCGCCAAAGTGATGGTAGATGCTGCCGAACTTGTCTGTCGAAACTCATTAGGCGAGCCGGCGGAGGACGCCGAGGATATCTGGTGGATTGAGGAAGACAAGGGCTATCCGCGATTGTGGTGGGAGCTGGAGGAAGGCGAGGGGGAGGGGGCTGCTGAGAACTGAGTGGCTTGTCGGTCTTTTCTTGTGAAGGATGTCGCTGGAGGATACGCAGATAGATGGAGCGATATACGCCGGAAAAGAGGTTTCGCGTGATGACCCGCGAGGAGGTGCGGGCGGTCGATGCCTGGGCGATCCATGAGATCGGCGTGCCCGGCGTGGTGCTCATGGAGAACGCCGGACGCAGTTGCGCCGAGCTGGCGATGCAAAAGCTCGCGTCTGTTGCCGATCCGAGCGTCTGCGTCTTTTGCGGCGTCGGCAACAACGGCGGCGACGGCTACGTGATCGCCCGCCACCTGCTCAACGCGGGCATCCGGACGAGGACGGTTCTCTGCGGCGACCCCGCCAAGGTCCAGGGCGATGCCCGCATCAACCTTGGTATCCTCGAACGACTTGGTCGCCCGGTGGACCACGTGGACCCGAGCGGGCCTGATGCGCTCGCCCGTATTCAGGCGTTCGGACGGGACGCGAGCCTGATCGTGGATGCTCTGTTCGGCACGGGATTGCGGGGAGAGCTCCGACCGGAGTATCGAGCACTCATCGAGGCCATCAACGCACTGCGTCGGCCGATTCTCGCGGTCGATATTCCCTCCGGCCTGGATTGCGACACCGGTCAACCGCTGGGAACGGCCATCCGAGCCGCGTATACGGTGACCTTCGTGGCGGTCAAGAAGGGCTTTCTCGCACCCTCCGCCGGCGGCTACACGGGCGAACTCCACGTAGCGTCCATTGGGGTCGAACCGGCCTGCTGAAATGGCGAAGGCTGCCGCAGTCGCCGCACTCTGCATGAGGCAACCGTGGCAGCCTTGAATGTCATCGCCCGCATCGGTCGCGGACTTTCGTCATGACTCAGAACGCGCCTGCCTGGTTGATCTGCATGGCATAGCCGGTGAAGTACAGGAACCGGTCGTAGTTGTAGATCGGCACGTTCAGGGACTCCGCCTGCCTGCGAATCTGCTGATAGCGGTCATTGGCCTTTCGCTGGGCGTTGTACCGGTCCATCGCGAGCGGATCCTGCATTTGCTCATCGAGCGTCGGCTCGGCAGGGACCTTCGGCTCCATCCCGAGGATCACGAAGTCCGTCTCGGCCGAAACACCCTGAGCAACCAGGCCGCCCCATTTCTGGATCAATCCCTCGATCTTGCGAACCCCGTCGTAATCCGTCTCGCCGTTGCGATCCAGATCGAATTCCCCGGCCACGACGAACTGGTTCTGGTGTTTGGCGTTCCAGATGAGGTTGGCCACGGAATCGCCGACATGGATGGGGTTCTTCCGCTCGGACGACAGGATTCTGGCCGATGCGACGCGCCGCTCGATGGCCATCACTTCGACCTGTGCCTTGGGCTTGCCGTCGCGAGGAATGCCTGCTCCCTTGTCGTAGACCGAGAACGTCAGGCCACGGTAGATACGGTCTTCCGAGCCGAGATTGATGTAGATCAGGCCCTGGGTTTCATCCACGCGGATGACCTCGCCGTCCGGCTGGAAGGCGGCGGCTTCCTGGTCCGGCGCCGGCTTGATCTTGTTCACGGCTTCCAGGGCGCCCACGAGCCGCCCCTGCGCCACCGTCAGCTCCGCCTTCGTCTTCAGTAGATTCTGGTTGAGGTCGGCGGCCTCGCTCCGCGTCCGATCCAGTTGGTCGAGCAGAGTCTTGGCCCGCTCGTCGGAGTTCTGCTGCACCAGGGTACGCAGGTCGTCGTAGTCGCTCTTGATCTGCTGGACCTGCTGCTGGTACTCGCCCACCTTGGCCGTGAGGCCTTCTTCGCTCTCCTGCATTGTCTTGATGGCGTCGTCGAACCGCCCGCGGAGCGTCGTCAACTGCGCCTGTGTGGCATCTCTCTGGCTGGTCGTCTGCTCGAGCTTGGTCAACAGCTCGCCGATGAGATTGACCAGGGCCACCCGAACCGGCTTGACCTCGTTCGGATCGGGGGGATTGTCTGGATCGATCGTATTGGGGTCCACCGGTGCTTGAGCCGTCGGCAGGGTGATGAAGGTCGCTGCACGCTGGAGCAACGGGTCGATGAGCCTGGCGGTGCTGGACGCCTTCACCTCGGCCGAGGTCGCGGGGACCGGAGCCCCCTTGACCAACAGGACCAACTCGTTGAGATACTGGACCACGCTCCCGAGATTGCTCCGGCCGGGCATCTTGGTCCCGACAATGCTCCCAATATTCCGGCTCTCCTCCCGGCTCACCAGCGCATCTATCTCCCCCTGCAGGCTATCACGCGTGGTGCGGAGCTCTTCAGCTTTGACGTAATAGATCACCGCAACCGTCGTCGCAGCGACGAAGAGCCCGACAAACGTGATGAGGGTGTAGAGCATGGCATTACTTTGCCGTCTTTTGCCTGGAGGCATAAAAAAACTCCTTGGTCTACGAGAGTATCTCCCAAAACTGCCAATTTAGCCATATTATCGCCTTTGCAGGGCTGAGAGTCAAGAAAAAAGAAAGGCACCCTCGGGCGCGACTGGGGCGGTGACACGGGATCAGTATTCGGCCAAAACCCTCGCGAGACTGCCGATTGTGTCGATTGTACGCTTTGGCACAGCGTCCGGCGAGGGGGCCGGCTCGCGATGCAGCCTGTTCGGGCGGAGTACCTGGACGGTCGTCATGCCCAGGCGGTTCGGCGCGATGAAGTCTTTCGTCTCGTTGTCCGCGATGTAGGCAGATTCCGCCGGGCGGACGCGGAGGGTCTCCAGCAGCCTCTGGAACCCCAGCGGGGAGGGTTTCCAGTGCTCACGCCCGAGTTCCTCGGTGTAGACAATGGCCCGGAAGTACCGCTCGATGCCCAGTGCCTCGACCTTCAGACGCTGGGTGGGCAGACAGCCATCCGTCAGGAGGGCCAGGGAGTACCGGTCCTTCAATTGGTCCAAGATACTGCGGCTGTCCTCGGGCAAGGTCAGCGCCGGGATATGGGTCCGATAGATCCGCACCAGACGATCGATCAGGGATGGATCGGCGGGGATGCCGAGTCGGTCGAGTGCGGCGTTGAAGATCGTGCCCCGGCCGCCCGCGATGAAACATGTCCAGATCGCGTCAAAGACCCCATCTGCGGAGTGCCTGTCCGATAATGCGGCGACGTACTGCGCGACGGCCCGGAACCCGCTGCGGCAGAAGTCGATCTCATCGTAAAGGGTGTCGTCCAGGTCGAAGATCAGCGTGGTTATCATGCCAGGCATTCTACCGCCCTCCGCGGGGATATCAATGGCCCTCAAGATCGGGCTCAGCCCGAGACAATTCGGACAGGGGCCTTGCCCTCGGATGTCACTCGCGCACGGTCAAGTGTAGTCGATCACATCGTCGAGGTGCAATCGAGATCGATTCGGGTCGGACGACGTTCGCATGCAACGGGCCCGGTTCGAGTTACAGTTGCTCCATCGCGGAGACTCCGTCTGGAACGGGATTGATCCAACGGATGGGCTTGGAGAGCCCTAATCGGCTATGGCACTTCTGCCATATCTGCACAATCGCATCGTCTCGTGTGATGATGATCCCGTCCGCTGCGCAGGCAGCCTCGATCAAGCAGAGGTCTTTTCTCAGTTCCTCCTGCTCACCAGGGGAGAGCACCTCACACGCGTTGTCCACACGGTTCAATGGTGCGTCGTTGCATGGAGGCACCTTCTTCTTGGCGTACATGCTGACAAGCCACTTCCTGGTGAACCTGCTCGCATGACGATGCCATTCCTGTCGGATTGCCTCCGTCAAGACGATGCGGTGGCAGATGTTGAGAATAGCCAGAAGCGACTCGCGACAACAGGCTGATACGGGGTGTTCGGTTTCACCGGCCGAACGCGCTACGGAGGCATCGACCACCAGAAGCTTGGACTGCTTGGCCTTCACTCGCCAGCCCCTTTGCGTTCGACAGCATCCAGATAGGTCTTTTCCGCGTCGAGTTCGACCTCGTCGAAGTCCTCCGGCCAGTCGCCAAAAGCTCCGTTCTCATCCAGGTCTGCCGGTGTGACAACGGTACGCCCATCGTCCTGCCTTTGGACCCAGTGCAGTTTGACCTTGTCCATGGCTAACTTGCCAGTCGCGACAAGCGTCTGGACCTCTCTGAGAAGCAGAGCACTATGCGTCTCGGCGACCACGATAACGCCACGATCAGCCGCATCTGCCAAGACATGGGCAAGGCGTCTCTGCGCTCGCGGATGCAGGTGTATCTCTGGTTGTTCAAGATAGACGACCTGTCCAGGCTTCGCCGCAATCAGGGCTACCACAACAGGCAGAGATTGGGATACGCCGAAACCAACGTCGGCGATGCTCACAAGATCATACGCCCCACCTCGTTTGCCATGGGGCAAGCGAGCAACACGGAGTTCGACCTGGGTGTCCCCTACCGGCTTGGCCTCGACCTTCCAGGTTAACCCCATGTCCTCAAGTGCAGACCCAAGACTGGACAGATGCTTGTCGTTCGTGGACTGCCATTGTGCAATTGCGCTGGCGACATAGTCCTCAAAGGTCCCAGGAAAGAACGGTCCAATCGCAGTCTTTGGGTAATTCCGTTGTGGATTGCCGCGCAACCCAGGGAGGTGTATCAGCCTTTGCAGATGGTGAACGAATCGCCCCGTGGGGGAAACCGGTCCGAGCGAGATACGAGATTGCCCAATCTCTGGACCAGACAGACCAAACGAGAAGAAACACCGTTCACGGTATACAGACCAATGCAGCGTTCCCTTGGCACTTTTCTCGATTTCAGTATGGATGGCTTTCAGATGAGATGGAAGGCATTTAAGGATATCGTCATGGGCCATGTCGGGCACAACATGTAGCTTCTCACCATCGTCGGCATAATCCATTGTATTCAGCTCAAATCCGACGCCCTTCTCCCTTTTGAACAGTACCTGAAGACACGGGCCATTTGACAATTCGATTCGCACAGAAAACCCGGATGTCTTTGCCTTGCCAGACATTCTGCTCAGAAGCTGTTCCGCTGATGTGAAACGGACATTGGGACCATCTATAAGCAGCGGCCCCGGATCGCTTGGTGCCTCCAGGGTCTGTTTGAGCAACAGGACCGGCTGCATGATGCTGGACTTACCCGAGCTGTTTGCCCCTGCGAGCAGCGTCAAGGGACGCAGCTCGATCTCTTGCTCATCCGCGATAGATTTGAAACCGCGAACAGCGATCTTGGTTATGGTCTCCGGTTGACTGCCCATGTGAATCTCCTTCTGTCAGAGCGGTGCCCTGCACGACAAACAGATGAATATTCTACACCGCCAGCCGGGTATTTCAACGGGTTCTCGCCCAAACCGGCAAGGGATCGCCGCCAGCCGCCCCCAAGGGCGTTCCGTAGCACGGGCATCTTGCCCGTGTCTTTCCATCACGGGCGGGACGCCCGTGCTACGTTGCTCAGATGTAGACCTTGTCCATCATCCTGGGGAAGGGGATGCACTGGCGGATGTGCTTTTCGCCGGTGATCCAGGCGACGGTCCGCTCGACGCCGAGTCCGAAGCCGCCGTGCGGGACCGTGCCGTACTTCCGCAGATCGAGGTACCAGCCGTAGGTCTCGGGGTTCAGGCCCTGGTCTTTGATCCGAGCCAGCAGGCGGTCGTAGTCGTCCTCGCGGACGGAGCCGCCGATGATCTCGCCGAAACCCATGGGCGCCAGCAGGTCGAAGTTCTCCACGACCTTCTCGTTGCTGCGGTCGGTCCGCATGTAGAAGGCCTTGGCCTCTCGCGGGTAGTGCGTCACGAAGACCGGCTTGTCGTGCATCATCGAGATGATCGTCTCGTCGGAGCCGCCGAGGTCCTTGCCCCACGGGAATTCAGCCGCGAGCTGGGCGTGCTTGGGATTGTTCTCGATCCGCGTGTTCACCTCGTCCAACTCGCCGTTGAGCTCGATCAGCTCGGCCGCGATCTTGTCCTTCTGCCACTGCTTGGTCTGGCCGGACTCCTGCTTTTGCAGTTCCGCGATTCGCGTCTCGATCTGCTGCTTGCTGCTCTTGAGGCTCTCCAGCTCGCCTGCGAGGTAGTCCTTGGCCTTCGGGCCTTTGAGGATCTCGACCGCCTGGGTGTACGTCAGTCGATAGAAAGGCGGTTTGATCCGCTCCAGACCCGCGATGTCCGCGCCCAGGGCCTCCAGTTCGCTGCGATTGTCGGTCAGGACGCGACTGGCGATGGAGGACACCAGGCCCTCCGCCAGGGCGATCACGCCGTCAACGTCGGTGAAGGCCACCTCCGGCTCGACCATCCAGAACTCGGTCAGGTGCCGGCGGGTCTTGCTCTTCTCGGCGCGGAAGGTGGGCCCGAAGCAGTAGACCCGACCGTAGCTCATCGCGGCGGACTCGACGTAGAGCTGGCCCGTCTGGGTCAGGTGCAGCGTCCGGCCGAAGTAGTCCACCTCGAACAGCGAGGTCTGGTCCTCACCCACGATGGTCGTGAAGATCGGCGTGTCGATCAGGACGAAGCCGTTGTCGTTGAAGTACCGGCGGATCGCGTCGATCACCGTGTGACGGATCTTGCCGATGCACCACTGGCGCTGCGAGCGGAAGTGCAAATGCCGATGGCGCATGAGGAACTCGACCCCGTGGGCCTTGGGCGTAATGGGGTAGCCCTCGGACACGCCGATCACGCGGGCGCCGGTGACCGCCATCTCGTGCCCGCCGGCGCTGCGTTCGTCCGCGCGGATGGTCCCGGTCAGAGCCAGCGACGACTCCTGGCCCAGGCGTTTGAGCTGCTCGAAGAGGTCGTCCGGGACCTTGCCCTTCTCGACGATGCACTGGCACAGGCCGGTGCCGTCGCGGAGGATGAGAAACTGGATTTTGCCGCTGGCCCGGCTGTTGTAGAGCCAGCCCTGCAGGGTGACTTCGTGGCCCACGTGGTTCTTCAGTTGGTCGATATACACGCTGTCGTTCGCCATGCTCCTGGTTCCTTACTGACGTTGGCATTGGGTCCGGCGCAGCGGCGCGACCCATCCCGGCCGCGACGCCTGTGCCGAGCCATAGACTATACCCGCCCGACCGGTCCGCGAAAAGACCATAGTTCTTGCCGCGTTCGCAGCGTCCTGATATGATATCGACAGAACGTCATTGCAGGAGTCTCAGGATGGGAAATGCTATTCGCTGGCAGCAAAGGTTCGAGAACTTCGAGCGGGCTTTTCATCTGCTCCGAGAAGCATTCGAGAAGAACCCTGCCCAGATGTCCGACCTGGAGAAGGAAGGGGTGGTCCAGCGATTCGAGTACACGTTCGAACTCGCATGGAAGACGTTGAGAGACTACCTCGTCTACAGCGGCGTCGTCTTCGACCAGATCACGCCGCGGAGTGTCATCAAGCAGGCGTTTGCCGCCAAGATCATCGAGGACGGGCAGACGTGGATCAACATGCTGGAGCAGCGAAACCTTATGTCTCATACCTACGACAATGAATCGTTCGAGACTGTGTTTCACGGCATCTCGCACAATTACCTCGCGGCCCTGGAGCAAGTGTTTGCATGGTTGAAGGCCAAGACAGTCGAGTAGAGCAGTTCGGACTGACTTCCGATGCGCTGCGTCTCATTCGCGATGTCTTTCGCGGACATCCTGAAGTCCAGAAGGTGAATGTGTTCGGTTCCCGGGCCATGGGATGCTTTGAGAACTCGTCGGATGTTGACCTGGCCCTGTGGGGAGACCTGCATCGGGCCCTTATCGGGCGAATCATGCGGGAACTCGACGAACTGCCTCTACCCTACACTTTCGACGTCAAAGCGTACCAATCGATCCGGCATCCTCCGCTCAAGCAGCACATCGACGAGGTCGGCAAGACCCTGTACCAGATCCAGTCTCTTCATCTGCCCGCCGTATGACCGACCGTGTCCAACGTTGTCCAGATCAACGCTTGTTTTCGCAAGCCCCGCCTGCTATCACAGCGATATGAAGGTCGTTACAGGCAGAGTCATCTCGGGACGGATCGAGGTGGAAGGCGAGCCCCTGGAAGAGAGCTGCACCGTAACGGTGCTCGCACCGGAACCGGATGAAGTGTTCATGCTGGATTCGCAGTCAGAGGAAGTTCTGCTTGCCGCCATAGGTGAGGCGGACCGCGGCGAGACGCTCTCCAGCGAAGAGCTTATGAACAGACTGTGAGATGAGTTCGGGCCGGGATTGTAGTCTCTCACGCTGGTGTTGCTTGCAGGTCGATGACGGGAGCAAATGGGAGTCTGCGAGAGATGATCTCGGTGGCGAGGTTGGCCCACTTCTGACAGGCATCGAGGATCACGCTGTCTGTGCTGACGACGATCTCCTCGATCCTGCTCAGCTCCGCGTCGGGACTGATCGTCAGGCGGATGTCCCAGGGCCAACCATTTTCTCGGGCAAGCTGGCCGAGCAGCGTCTTTAGGCGGCCGCTGTTCGAGACGGGACTATCCAGGAGCCAGAGGGATGGACCGACGCCGATCTCCGCGAGGAACTCGCCGATCAGGCGGATCGCGGGGACCGTCTCCTCCACCTTGCGGTAGGTGCCGTGGATACTGGCGAGGTCGCGGAAGCAGCCGTCCCGGCCTCGGAAGATCAAGGCGCCGCTCAAGGCAGCTTCGATGGTGATGAGCAGGTTGTAGCCGTCGATGGCGAGGGGGTGGCCCGCCAGCGATTCGATCCGGACCTGGCGGCCGAGTCGCGACTGAAGTTGCTGATCGGAGCAGGCGGCCCGCATGATCGCCAGACGCTGGCGCTGCGTCAGGCTGAACCGGTCGCCCACGAGCTTCAGGCTGCTCTTGTCCGCGTAGCCCTTGGTCAGGAGCATCGAGAAATCGGCCAGCGCCTCGCGCAGGCAGGGCAGCATCGCAGGGGCGAACAGCTCCCGGTCGTCGGGATGCGGACCGCGATGTTCCCGGGTGTCAGGCATTTTCATTTACTATTTTCGATTTACGATTTACGATTTGCGGCCGTGCAGTGCACCGGGTTCCGTGTGCGACAAGATCATAAATCGTAAATCATAAATCGTAAATCCAAATGCCCAGTCACAACTTAGCACGCATACAAATCGACGACCTGGACCTGCTCGGCTACTCGATTGCCGGCGAGGAGACGGTGATCGCCATGCCGCAGCTCGACGTCTGTTTCGACATCGGCAAGGCACCCGACCAGGTCATCGCGATCGGCACCGTCCTGCTCACCCACGGCCACATGGACCATTCCGCGGGGTTCGCCTACTACCTCTCGAACCGCAACTTCAGCGGCATGTCGCCCGGCACGATCGTCGCGCCCGTCAACCTGATCCCGCCCATGCGCGAGATCATCACCTCCTGGGGCTACCTCGACGGCAACAAGGTCCCCGCCAAGCTCGTGGGCGTCCGCCCGGGCGACGAATACCAGATCAAGCCTAACCTCTTCGCGCGGGCCTTCCCCACGAAACACAGTGCCGGCTCGGTTGGCTTCTGCGTCCTGGAGAAGCGAAAGAAGCTCAAGCCCGAGTACCTCCAGCTCACCGGACCCCAGATCGTCGAGCTCAAGAAGCAGGGCGTCCAGATCGACAATCCTGTCGAGATCCCCATCGTCAGCTACCTGGGCGACACGCAGTACGTGGACTTCTCGAAGCTCGACTACGTCAAGAACAGCAGGATCCTGATCGCGGAGTGCACCTTCTACGAGGAAGGACACGCGGACCGCGCCCTGGCGGGTCGGCACATGCACATCCACGAGCTGGCGAGCCTGCTCTCCGCGATGAACAACGAGCACATCGTCATCACGCACACGACGCAGCGGACGCCCATGCCCGAGGTCCGTCGTGTGCTCGAAGAGGCCCTCCCGCCGGAGGTCTGGGCCAAGGTCACGATCCTGATGGACCGCAAGGCGAGTCGGAGGAAATGAGCGGATAAGAAAATCCGAATATCGAAACCCGAAATCCGAAACAAGCCCGAATGACGGAAGCACCAAATTCAAAACGGGACTGCCGCTGTTGCGTCAGCGTTTCGGTCATCGGAGTTTCGAGCCTTTGGATTTGTTTCGGATTTCGGTATTCGGATTTCGAGTTTCACGGCCTTATGCGGAGGCAACGAATATGCAGCAAACGCCGGATCGCCCGCAATCGCGAATCGTCCTGCGGACGGTGGCTCTCGTCGTCATGGTGTACCTCGCCTGGATCGTCGCACACCTGGCCAAGGGACTGCTCGACGATCACGTCGCCTGGCTCACAACCCCCGGCGGCGGATTCGCCTACTGGACCGTGATGAAGGTCCTGCTGTGGATCGTGCCCTCCCTGTGGCTGATCCGCACGTCCGGCCGGAAGCTCCACGACGTGTTCGGACTGTCTCATCTGCGTCGTGCGATCCTCTGGGGTCTCTCGGCGGGCCTGTCGCTGGCCCTGATTACGACGGCAGCGAAGGCTACCTTTCCCCTCGCGGCTGTGGTACAATGCCGCCCGAACGCAAGCACAACCTCTGTGAGAAGGAGTACGCCATGAACGTCGCACGGTCCGCCAGCGTCGCCAGGTCCACGTCCCGTCGAGAGTTCCTGAAACGGTCCGGCGTCGTCGCTTCGTCGGCCCTCGTCGCAGGGCTCGCCTCTCGCCTGTACGCAGGCGGCAGCAGCGAGATCCGCCTGGCGCTCGTCGGGTGCGGCGGGCGGGGCACCGGCGCAGTCGCCGACGCCTTCGCGACCACCGGCGGACCGGTGAAGCTCTACGCGGTCGCGGACCTCTTCGGGGACCGGGTCCAGGCCAGTCTCAAGAACCTCCAGGAAGGTCACGCGGACCAGATGGATGTCCCGCCGGAACGGCAGTTCGTCGGATTCGACGCCTATAAGAAGGCCATCGACTGCCTCCGACCGGGCGACGTTGCCCTCCTGACCACGCATTCCGCCTTTCGCCCGATGCACTTCGAATACGCGGTGAACAAGGGCGTCCACATCTTCGCGGAGAAGTCGTTTGCCGCCGACGCCCCGGCTGCCCGACGCTGGCTCAAGGCCGCCAAGCTCTCCGAACAGAAAGGCCTCAAGGTGGGCGTCGGCTTCATGTGGCGCCACTCGAAGGCCCGCCAGGAGACGATCCAGCGAATCCGCGACGGTGCCATCGGCGACGTGCACACGCTGCGGATCTACCGCGTTCACGGCCCGGTCCAGTGTCCGCCTTTGCCCAAGGACGCCAACGAGCTGGTCTTCCAGATCCGCAACGCGACGTGCTTCTCCTGGACCTCCTCGGGCTTCTTCATCGACTGGCACTGTCACAACATCGACGTTGCCTGCTGGGCGAAGGGCGCCTGGCCGGTGAGCGCCCAGGGCATGGGCGGTCGCTGCTTCGAGACCGCAGGCAGCCAGTTCGACCACTACACGGTCGAGTACACCTTCGCCGACGGGACGAAGCTGTTCGCCTTCTCGCGTCACATGCACAACTGCTGGGAGACGTACTCCGACTACGTTCACGGGTCGAAGGGTTCCGCGGTCCTGATGGCGACGCTGGGCGAGCCGCGACCGAAGATCTACCGGGGTCACGACATGACGAAGGCCAACCTCCTGTGGGAGTTCGCGGGCAACGATCCGAATCCCTACGTCGTGGAGTGGCAGCGACTGCTCGACGCGATTCGTCGGAACCAGCCGCACAATGAAGCCGTCCGCGCGGGCGAAGCGGAGATCGCGGCCCTGATGGGACGCATGGCCACCCACACCGGCCAGATGGTCACGTGGGACCAGGCGATGGACTCGCAGTTCCAGTTCGTCGCGGACATCGATCACATGACCTGGGACACGCCCGCGCCGATCCACGCGGGACCGGACGGTCTGTACAGCCCGCCGCAGCCGGGGATCACGAAAGAGATCTGACAGGTTCGTAGTATGCCGGTGAGGGCATATCTTCGAGGCATGGAAGACAACGCCTCACGGCGGCACGACAAACGCGCGTGCCAAGCCCCCCCTCTCCGTGGCACGTGGCACATGGCATCTTCGGTTTTCAGGGCCACCAGCCGAAGGTGCCACATGCCACGTGCCAGACGCACACGTCAGCCTGTAGTACGCCGTCCAAGTTGATTGGGGGACCGGCCAAGTCTGTGTCGAGGGCAGGATGCCCGCGACATGCTATGCCAGCCAAGACGGTGGGCACAGCCCACCCTTGTATGTTACGAGCGACCCGGTATCTTTTGGGCTCATCCGGATTTCGCGTACTTCGGTGGTTCTTGGGGACCTGTCCCCAAACCCCTGAGATTTATC
>DAOQWL010000116.1:0-12355 GCA_035342095.1 Sedimentisphaerales bacterium
ATGTGCTGCCTTCCACCGGCAGCCTCCTGGCTCCCCAGTCTAACGCTGCCTCGGGGAAGGAACCCTATATGTCTACAGCCCCTCGTTTAAGCTTTAACAGGTCTTCGTGTCGGTGGCAAGCCAGGACGGTGGGCGGTGCCCACCCTACACGCTACAAGCCCATTCGTCATGCGTCGTTCTGTCACACGGAGACCAGAACGGAATCCAAACCCCCGATGCTCAGGGGGATCTTCTTGTCTTGCACCTGCAACTGGAAATCTTCGTTCGTCTCTGCAAGATTCCACAGGAAGACCCTTCTGGCGGTGGGATACCAGGCACAGACAACGGGCTTCTCGTCAGTCACGTAGGGGACGTTCAAACCACGGGCCACCATTTCCGCTTTCACCTTCCACAGGGCGTCCAGGCTATCCGGGATCGCGCGAATGGGCTTCGGAATGTCTTTCAGTCCCGTACGACAGAAGCAGTTCCCTTTCGGCTCGCAATAGCGCGCATCCTGATCGGAAAGGAACGTCCAGCCCTTCGGGGAAAGCGCATCGACGACCTCGAAAGGAATGCCGCTTGCCAGGAAGATACTGAAGGGGTTGTCATCCCCGACGTAGCGTGAAGCCTCTCCCCAGTAGTGTTTGAAGGGCCCTTGCGGCGTATGGCCTTTGATCGCCTCGTGGAAAGCCGCCTGTTTTTTCATCGCGGGGGCCAGCGTTTCCCAGTGGGTCTCGGGGAAGGGGGTCATCCCGGACATGTACATCGTATTCCGCACATCGCAGATCGTCGAGACAGCCAGCTTGGCGGCCATGTTCTTCGCGGACAGTTGGTCCGCGGGGAAAGCCGTCGTTTCGCTGTAGGCCAGATCGGGTTTCGCATAGCGACGATGGAAGAGGCAACTGAAGAGTTCTCCGGTCTTGCCGGACAGACGTCCGAAGTCCCGGTCATTGAACATCATTTCGCCCACCCGGAAGGGCGCATCCGCATAATCCGCCAGGCGAATTCCCGCCTTCTCGGCACCGAAGTACATGACCATATTCCCCAGGGCCACCTCCGGCGCCGCGGCCTGCTGCGCCTTGAAGCACGCGGTCAATTGGTCACAGGTATGGTCCACCCAGTTGCGCAGGATCGGGGAGAAGTTCCGCGCGTTCACATCCGCCAACAGTTCTTCCCATCGCGATTCGGAGAAACCATGTTTCTCCAGAAACTGTTTCTTGTGCCAATCGCAGAAACAGCCCCCGATGACGCCCGGCCCTTGTGCGAGCCGGAAATCGTCGTCGAGAAAGATCGTCCGTGGTCTCAGCGCTTTGATCCGTCCAACGGCATCGGCATTCTCCTGCGTGGCGGGAGGGTGCAGGGAAGTGCCGGAGTACTTCGTGCCATCGGGTCTCTCCGCCATCCGCCAACGCGTCGGCGGTGTCAGCGGCGTCGCGCCTGTGGCGTCGCCCAGCGCATCGCCCGGATGCCCCAGCGGCACGTTGATGATATTCCAGGCCAGCCCTTTCGCCTCCACCATGGCGATTGCCGGTTTGAGGTCTTCCGGCTTCTCATACCAATGCCCAAAGAAATACGACGCCAGCCAGATATCGCTCACGCCCGCCTCTCGTACGACATCGAGTAGTTCAGGGCGTTCGGCAATGATCTTGGAAGCCAGACAGCAATGAAAACGCCGGGCGCCCTGTGCGGCCAGCGCCGAAGCAGGCTTCAGGAATGCCGAAGCGCCCGCAGCGGCGCTGATCGTCAGAAAATCGCGTCTGGACAGCATATTCGGGGGATTCCTTCCTGGTTACAAAAGACATCTCACAGAAGTCGCATGTCATAAGTTCACCACAGGCATCGTACAGCGAGAGGCAGCGGATTTCAAGGGAACAGCCAGAACGGTGGGCGGAGCCGGGACCCCAAACGCGAAACAGTGCGTTTGGGAACCCGACCACCCTGCCGCGGACGCAGATTCCTGGGTGGGAACTGGGGTTCAAACCTACGCATTTCGCCTTCGCAGGCGGATCGTGGAGACAGACAGAAATGGCGGTCGCTCGGGAGCGGGGCTCAGGTCGGTCAATCGAGGCCTGCGGCTCGCTTGGCGGATTCGACCGTGTTGTACAGGAGCATGGTGATGGTCATCGGGCCGACGCCGCCGGGGACGGGGGTGATGAGCGAGGCCTTCTCTTTGACCGCGTCGAAGTCCACGTCGCCGACGAGCCGGAAACCCGCCTTCTTGGTGGCGTCTTCCACTCGCGTGACGCCCACGTCGATGACGACCGCGCCGTCGCGGACCATGTCCGCGGTGATGGTCTTGGGTTGACCCGCCGCGGCTACGAGGATGTCCGCCTGGCGCGTGTGATGGGCGAGGTCTTTCGTTCGAGTGTGACAGACGGTGACCGTCGCGTTGCCGGTGGCGCTCTTTTGGATCAGCATGTTGGCCAGCGGCCTGCCCACTAAGTTGCTGCGCCCGACGATCACGACGTGTGAGCCTTCGATCTTGACACCGCTGCGAAGGAGCAGTTGCAGCACGCCGTGAGGGGTACACGACAGGAACGCCTTCTCGCCTGTGACCATCTTGCCCACGCTGACCGGGTGGATTCCGTCCACGTCCTTACTCGGATCGATGGCAAAGATCACCTCGGACTCCTTCAGATGCTTGGGCAGCGGAAGTTGGACCAGGATACCGTTGATCTTGGGGTCCCGATTGAGCTTGCCGATCAGCTTGACCAAATCGCCCTGCGAGGTCTGGGCGGGAAGGTGGTTGTGGTCGGAGTAGATCCCGATCTCTTCGCACGCGCGTTCCTTGCCTGTGACGTACGACACGGAGGCCGGGTCGTCGCCGACCAGGATGACGCCCAATCCCGGCGTGATGCCCCGCTCTTTGAGTCTGGCGACTTCGTCCTTGAGTTCGGCTCGGATACCGGCCGCCACCTGCTTGCCGTCGATGATTCGTGCGGTCATTTCATTCCATTTTCGATTTGCGATTTACGATTTACGATTGAGCGATGCCGAGTCCTTCGTCGCCTCCCAATAGTAAATCGTCAATCGCAAATCGTCAATCAAAAGAGCCCGTGGACTCTGCCCGTTTCGACGTCCACGTCGATGCGTCGGAAGGCGGGGTCGGAACCGGTGCCCGGCATGAGCTTGATCAAGCCGGCTACCGGGACGACGAATCCAGCGCCCTTGTAGACGAGGACGTCGTTGATCGGCAGGGTCCAGCCCCTGGGCCGGCCCTTGAGATTGGGGTCGTGCGAGAGGCTCTGCTGCGTCTTGGCCATGCAGGTCCCCAGGCTGGTGCCGAGCGATTCGGCTTCGAGACGCTTGGCCTTCTCCAGGGCGCCGTCCGTATAAGTGACGCCGTCGGCGCCGTAGATTTCCCTGGCAATCAGCTCGATCCGCTTCCGCAGCGGCATCTTGAGATCGTAGAGGAACTGGAAATTGTTCTTCTCGTTGCAGGTTTCGATCACCGCCTCCGCCAGTTCGACGGCGCCCGCGCCGCCCTTGAGCCAATGGTCCGACGTCACGGCCCGGGCGCTGGCGGCCTCCGCGATTCGTCGCACGATGGCGATCTCGGCGTCGGTGTCGGTCTTGAACCGATTCAGACAGACGACCGGCCGCACGCCGCTGCGTCTGACGATGTCGATGTGCGCCAGGAGGTTCTCACACCCCTTCTCGACCAGGGCAAGATTCTCGCTGGTATACGCCGGATCGAGTGGCACGCCTGCCTTGACAACCGGTCCGCCGCCGTGGGTCTTGAGGGCGCGGATCGTCGCCACGATGACCACGGCGTCCGGCCTGAGCCCCGACATCCGGCACTTGAGGTTCCAGAATTTCTCGTAGCCGATGTCCGAGGCGAAGCCGCTCTCGGTGACGTGATAATCCGCAAGCTTGACGCCGAGCCGGTCGGCGATGATGGAGCTTTGCCCGATCGCAATATTGGCAAAGGGCCCCGCGTGGACGAAGACGGGCTGGCCTTCGATGGTCTGCACGAGATTCGGATTGATGGCGTCGAGCAGCCAGGCAGTCATGGCGCCGTCGACGTCGAGATCGGAGGTCGTGACCTCCCTGCCGCTGCGGCTGTAGGCGACCACCATCCGTCCGATCCGTTCGCGGAGGTCTTTCAGGTCCCGCGCGACCGCCAGGATCGCCATCACCTCGCTGGCGACGGTCATTCGGAAGCCCGAGTCCATCTCGAAGCCGTCCATCTTCTCGCCCAGTCCGATGCGGACGTTCCGCAGCGATTGGGCGCAGAAGTCGATCACCCAGCCGATCTGAACACGGGCCGGGTCGATGTCGAGACGCTTGAGATTGCTCTTTGCCAGCCGGGCATCGTCGTAGTTCCGCTCGTGCTGCATTCGCGCGGTCAGAGCCACCATAGCGAGGTTGTGCGCGTTGGTCACGCAGTCGAGGTCGCCGGTCAGGCGGATGGAGATGGGCGTCAGCGGGACGCACTGCGCGAGCCCCCCGCCTGCGGCGGAGCCCTTGATATTGAACGTCGGCGCGCTGCTGGGCTGGCGGATGGCGCCGCAGACCCGCTTGCCGAGCCGGCCGAGCCCCTGGACGAGTCCGATGGTCGTCGTGGTCTTGCCCTCGCCCAGCGGCGTCGGCGTGATCGCGGTCACATCGACGTACTTCGCGGTGGGAGCGCCCGCCAGGCGGGCCAGGACCTTCTGGTAGTCCACCTTCGCAAGCCGATTCCCGTAGGGGATCAGTTCATCGTCACACAGGCCCATCTCGCCGGCGAGCCGCTGAATCGGCTTCATGCGATCCTCAGCCGCTTCAGCGATCTGCCAGTCCTGCATCACACGGGGATCGAGATTCATCAACCCAAACCTGCCTCAAGAACCACAGTAACCTCACAACAGCCAATGAAACTATTATCGTTCAAAATCCGAAAAACAGGTAACGTCGGGGGGCTGTTTTTTGTCACTATTTTGCTATTTGGGCCGGTTTCAGCCGGAAAAACGGGGATGAAACCCCGTCGGCGGAGTCAGTTTTTGTGGCAGAAAGACCTATAGGGTGCGTGGTACCACCCTACGCACTACGGACCAGCGCTGCCAGCGAGGAGGCCATGACCCCCCTTAAGTGCTCTGGCCTCCATCGTTCACTTCCGACACTGCTCCCTGAGCTTGGCGTAGTACGCATCGAATGCTTTGATCTTTTCCAGGTTTGGCGTCGGACCCGCCCGCGGCGTCTTGCCGAAAATCATGGTGCTCATTGTTTCGTCGTCGAACGCGGGCCACGGCGGTAAGCCAGGACCGTTGGGGTTGCCGCTGGTCGCGAAGTTGACCCAGTAGGACATGATCGTGTCCGACATCGCCCGGTTCTCCGAAGTAGCGGCCGTCCTGAAGAGCAAGCCGCCGAAGTTTCCGAACACGTATCGGAGCTCCGCCCCGTGGCTGGCCTCTCCGGGCTTCGGGCCGTAGTCGAAGTAGTAGAGGAATGCCTTGCCCTTGCCATGCTGCGACTGCATCTTCGCCCACGCCCAGGTCGGCCACGCGAAGAGCACGTCGCGTGCCATGTCACGGCTGGAGCGGGTGGCCTGTGCATTCGTCGCGTGCGGGTAGGCGGCGAGAATCTCGTCCGCCGCGAGCGGGAGTCCCTCTCGCACCGATTTCTCGAACGCCGCCGGCGTCAGCTTCGAGCCGAATATCGCGTCGTCGGAGTTGGTCCCAACCAGAATCGGCGTGTCGTTAAACTGCCCACCCTCGTACAGCTCGAGCGGATTGTCGTCGACGATCGTCGCGCCGTCTGCCACCGGCCAGGGCAGGCCGTTCACTCTCCCTTTCTGTACGACCTCCGCGCTCAGTGCGCGAGCGGCCTGGATGTCGGCCGCTCCGAGGCCGGCGAGAAACGCCTTGCCCATCTGCTCGGCCAGGGCAAGCGAGGGGACGAGGACGTTCGCCTGGTCGGCGGCGGTCTTGACCGGGGCCATCGACCCGCCGCTCTGGGAGATAGCCCGGTGGAATAGTCCCCTGGCGGGCGGGGACTGGGCGAGGATCGCGACGGAGATGCCGCCCGCCGATTGGCCGAAGATCGTCACGTTGTTCGCGTCGCCGCCGAAGCTGGCGATATTCTCCTTCACCCACCGCAGGGCAGCGATCTGGTCCTGGATGCCGTAGCAGCCGGAACCCTGGCCGCTCTCGGCGCTGAGCTCGGGGTGGGCAAGGAAGCCGAACACGCCGATACGGTAGTTGAAGGTGACCAGCACGACGCCCTTCTTGGCGAAGTGGGTCCCGTCGAAGATTGCGTCGCCGGCCCCGCCGCCGTTAAATGCTCCCCCGTAAATCCAGACCATGACCGGGCGACGCTCGTCGGCTTCCTTCGCGGCCGTCCAGACGTTGAGGTGAAGGCAATCCTCGCTTGGCTTGGCCCCGTACATCAGCGCCGCAAGCGCCATTTGCATGGGCGGCGGGCCGAACTTGTCGGCCTCTCGCACCCCCTCCCACGGCACAACCGGCTGCGGGGCTCTCCATCGCAACTCGCCAACCGGCGGCGCCGCGAACGGGATGCCTTTGAACGACGCAATGCCGTCCTTGACGACACCCCGAACCTCGCCGCCGGTTACCTTTACGGTCCAGTGATCTGCCGTGGACGCAGCATGGCAGGTACCCAGGACCAGGGTCATCCCCACCACCAACGAGCCAGAGACCTTCATGAACACGCCTTTCGAATCACGGCGTCACTACGAACGGTCAGAGCACGATCTGCTCCTTCTGGGCGTCGAAGCGAGCGACCTTGCCCTGCCGCAGGCCGAGCATGCCCATCTGCATCGCGGTCTGGACGCAGTAGGCCAAGTCCATAGGGCTCTGGGTCTCCTTCTTCCCGGACCGGCAGCAGGCAAGGAAGTCCTTCCAGTAGCCTGTGAAGTCCTCACCGTGTTCGATGGCGAACTTCTGTGCCTTCTTGTTCGAGCCGTCGGCGGGGATGAAGACGATCTCCTTGTCCTGGAGGGTCAGGCTGCCGTCCCAGCCGCGAATGACCGGGATTCGACCGGGAGCCCCGCGGAAGCCGGTGGCGGCGTAATCATTGCCCTGCGTGCCGAGAACCGCGACGGTGATGCCTTCGGGATAATCGATCAGCGCGTTGAACGTGTCGGGGATCTCCCGTTCCTGGTAGCGGAACTTGCCGCCGGTGGCGACGACGAGGCTCGGCATCTTGACGCCCAGCACGTACAGCACCGGCGTGAGGCTGTGCGGGAACAGGTCCGTGGAAGGCCCGCCGGCGTAGTCCTCGTACATCCGCCATCGGAAGAACCGGCTCACGTCGAAAGGCCTCTTCGGGGAATCGCCGAGAAACGCCTCCCAATTCAGGTCGGGACCGGGCTTGGCGTTGGGATCGTCGATGGGCATGCCACGTTCGCCCCAGTCGCCGACGCGGAAGTAGCCGCACTCCGCGTGGATGGGCTTGCCAATGAGGCCGTCCACGACGAGCTTGCGCATCTGGTGCCAGGCGGTGTCCGCCATCCCCTGCGTGCCGACCTGCATAACGCAGTTGGATTCGCGGGCGACGCGGGCCAGCTCCCTGGTCAGCTCGAACTGCCGCCAGTGGGTGACGGGCTTCTCGCAGTAGACGTGCTTGCCCGCCTTGAGGGCGTCGATGGCCTGATAGCCGTGCAGATGGTCCGGCGTAGCGATGCAGACCACGTCCACAGCAGGATCGGCCAGCAACTCGCGGTGGTCCATGTAGGCCTTTCCGCCGTAGCCATCGATCCGCTGCTTGAGCCGGGGTCGATACGCGTCGCACGCCGCGACGATCTCGATAGGCTCCTTTGCCTGCGTCTTGAGCCAGTGCAGGGCCTGGAAATGCGCCCCGCTTCGACCGCCGCAACCGATGAAGCCGACGCCCAAACGGTCGTTGGCGCCCCTGGCGGTCGATGCACTCGACGCTCCGATGAACAGCCCAGCCGCTGCGACGCCGCCCGAATCCCGCAGGAACCGCCGACGACTGAGCCGACTCGCGCCAGCCGTTCTACTTTCGTTCTTCATCCTGCTCTGCTCCTTCCACCGGCCCGTGAATCTGCCGGCAATTCTTGATGTACCATTGGTAGGCCCGATCAATCTCTTTGGCGTCTACCTTGCCGTCCCATGCGACGACCGCATACTGCAAAACCAGCGGCTTCTCCGCACGCACAACCAATGGCTCTGCGTGAAGATTCAGCGTCGCTGAGACATACGCAAAAGGCTTGGCCATCGTGAACCAGGTCGTCGGGCGGGGATTCGTGGGATGGCCGAGCATGGCCACCGTCACCGGCTTGCCATCGACCGGCGCGCTGTAGGCGCACCAGTTCGACTGGGTCAGTTTCTCTTCGCCGCGGAAGATCGTCCCTTCCTTGCCGTCGGCGTTGAAAAACACACTGCCATCCATCGATCGCACGAACCTCAGACCCAATCCGAAGTAGTGCGACCCGGACAGTGTGACCTGACGCGAGTCCTTGGGAAGCTCGAAATCGCTCTGCCAAGCCAGTACGGTGGCGTTCACCTGCGGGACTCGACAGGCCGTGATCCTGCGGCTCTCCAGAAGCGAGCAGGGGCGGTCTTTCGCAGGAATCCACTGAACCGTCTCTCTGAACCCGGCGCAGGCCGCACCGTCCTTCGCATTGGCCCACACGCCGGCAAATCCATCGTGCTTCTCATAACCCGCGGCCGACGTCTCCTCCCAGAAGTTCACGCCATCCACAGCCACCGCATACATCAACGCATGATGGTGCAGATGGTCCGACGGCGCATCCAGCAGGAAGTTCACGCCGTTGGGGGTATAGAGTTCCTTGACATACGGCTTGAATGGCACGCTGTCGTAGCGGTACTGAAGAATCGGTAATTCGCCCGCACGCACCCAAACATTGTTGGCGTCCATCGTGAGTTGAAGCGGCTTCTGTGCCTGCACCGGCTGCGAGCACGCGAATATGATCACCGCTATGACGAGTAGCACGCTCATTCTGCTCATAGGTCCACCTCCACGTCGTGGCATGGGCATCTTGCCCATGAATGGAAAATACGGGGAAGATGCCCGTGCTACTCAAACAAACTGCTTCAGATGCTTGATGCTCCGTTCGGCCTGCTCGATCGTGCCGCACTCGACGCTCAGGACGATGTCGCGAGGGGCCTTCCGGCAGACCGCGATCACCTTCTTCCAGTCAATCACGCCGTCGCCACAGGCACAGCCGGAGGGCGTGCCGGTGACCTTGCCACGCTCGGCCTTGGAGTGTTGGATGGAAATGTCCTTGGCGTGCAGGTGAACCAGCCGGCCTCTGACGTGTTCGAGCCACTCGATCGGGTCGTGCCCGCTCAGGTAGGAGTTGCCCGTGTCAAAGTTGATGCCAATGGCCGGCGAATCCACGAGACCGGCGATCCGGTCCAGGCCCGCCGGTGTCTTGCTGTACTGCTGATGGGGCTCGATCCCGATCAGAATGCCCCGGTTCTCCGCAAACGCGGACGCTTCCGTAAGCGTGTATTTCATCAGGACATGATCCTCCTGTCGCGTGGTCCAGCGGGGCTTGGGACCCTCATCCGTATTGACGACCGGCGCGCCGCACTCGGCGGCGAAACGAATCGCCTGCTTGAGGTAGTTGCCGCTCACATCTGGCCGGCACAGCGCCGTGTGCGACGACAGGCCCGAGAGCTTCACGCCTGCCTTCTCGCAGATCTTCCGGATACGGCACGGATCCTCGTACATAGAGATCGTCATGTAGTAGCCGGCCTCGCTCATCAGTTCCCGGCCCAGATGGACCCAGGGCTCGATGAACTCATACCCCAGTTCGGCGGCCTTCTCGACGCCCCACTCGAAGCTCTTGTCCGCATGCCGCACGTACTCCATATTCACGCCAATCCCGATCTTGCCCATTGCGTCACTCCTTCAAAATACTCGGATGGCCAGAAACACGATCGACAAACCGGCGATGATCCACATCGCTCCGTGAATCTCCTTGTGCCGACCTACCACAACTTTCAAAACGACGAACGAAACGAACCCGAGCGCCAGGCCCATGCTGATCTGGTAACTCACCGCGATCATGACCACGATAACGAGCGAGGGAATCAGTTCATCGACTCTGCGGTAGTTGATCCTGCGGGCTTCTTTCATCATGAAATAGCCGACGACGATCAGCGCCGGCGCCGTCGCGTAGCCGGGCACGACTGCGATCACAGGCATGAAGAGCATCGCCAGGAGGAACAGGACCCCGGTGACCACGGAGGTCAGACCCGTCCGTCCCCCCTGCTCGATCCCGGCGGCGGACTCCACATACGACGTTGTGGTCGAGGTCCCGAACAGGGCGCCGACCATCGTGGCCGCTGCATCGATCCCGAGCAGGCGGTCAAGGGCGCGGATCTGGCCGCGTTCGTCCCGCATACCTGCCTTTTCACAACATGCGACGAGCGTGCCGATGCTGTCGAACAGATCGATGAACATGAGCGTGAAGATGCTGCCCCAGAGGCTGATCTTCAGCGCGCCGACGATGTCCAGATTCATGGCCAGCTTGCCCACAGGCCAATCCACCGAGACCCAGCCTGCGGGCTTGCCCACGTAGCCGAACACGGCGCTCACCATCGTCGCGAAGAAGATCCCGATCAGCAGAGAGCCCGTGATCCGCAGGGCCCCCAGCACGATCATCACGACGAGTCCCAGCAGGCCGATCCAGACGGTCGCCTTCGTGAGGTCGCCCAGTGCGAAGAGCGTCCTTTCGTCCCGCAGGACCAGCCCGAGGTTACCCAGCCCGATGAACGCGATGAACAGGCCGATGCCCACCGCGATGGCCGAGACCAGACCCGGCGGGATTGCTTCGACGAGCTTCTTCCGCAGGCCAATCATCGTGAGGACCAGGAAGAACAGGCCGGAGATGAACACCGCTCCCAGCGCCGTCTGCCAGGTGACTTGCTCTTTGGCGACGAGACTGTAGGCGAAGAAGCTGTTGAGCCCCATGCCCGGCGCCATGGCGATGGGCGCGTTGGCGAAGACACCCGCCGCGATCGTCGAGATCGCGCTGACGATGCACGTCACCGCAATCAGGGCGTTCTTGTCCATCCCCGCGTCGCTGAGGATATTCGGATTCACGAAGATGATGTAGGCCATGGTCAGAAAGGTCGTGACGCCGGCCACCACCTCGACCCGCAGACTCGTCTGGTGCTTCTCGAACTCGAAGTACTTCCTCAACATTCCGTCCCCTCACCTATGGTCTGAGGCCCTCCAGGATCGCCGCGACGAGCGTGGCCGAGTTCCTCGCAGCCAAGACGTAGAACTTCTGCTTATCCACAACGGCGCTCTCGTCGGCCTTGTCGGCGATGCTGCGAATGACCAGGCACCCGATCCCCCGCTGGTAGCAGACCTGGGCCACCGCGGCCCCTTCCATCTCCACCGCGTCGGCGTCGAGGTTGTCGGCAAGCTCCGCGGACCTTTCCTTGGACGACACGAACGTGTCGCCCGTGACGATGGTCCCGACGACAATCCGCGGCGTTCGCTGGCCATTGCGGTGAGCGATGGGGTCGAAAGCCGTCTTGGGGGCCGCCTGCTGGGCAGCAGCCAGCAGATCTGGATCGGCAGGGAAGAATACCGGGTTCGTGTCCCCTGTCAGGCGGCTCTTCACGCCGCCGGGCTCGATGCCCTCGGGCCACCAGGAACCCATATCGTGGTAGGCGGTCTGTTGGGCGATGACGATGTCGCCTGGCTCGAGGTTCGGATCGACAGCGCCCGCGATCCCTGTGAAGAGAACCTGTGTGGGCTTGAAATGCTCAATCAGCAGCGTGGTGACCATCGCGGCGTTGACCTTGCCGACCCCCGTCCAGGCGATCACGACTCGCTGCCCCCCTGCCCAGCCGGAAAGGAACTCGATCCCTTCGATCCGCTGCGACTGAGCATCGGTCAGCATCTCGCCCAGCAGCGACACCTCGCGGTCGAACGCCCCCAGGACCGCCAGCCGGATCGGAGCACCGTCTCGCTTGGCCGCAGGAGTGCAGGAACAGGCCAAAACTGCGAGCACAAGACAGGCAACCACAGCGAGAAGGCGTCGTTTCATGACTTCATCCTGCTCCAACCGTGCAATCCATTGGCGTTCCAATGCGAGCGAGAGGGGTCGAACCTCCACGTCCTTCCGGACACAAGGACCTAAACCTTGCGCGTCTGCCAGTTCCGCCACGCTCGCATGGCGACGTTTGTGGCGTCGGGTCCATTATCCCCGGCGGGTCCCTCCAGATCAACCGAAAACCAGGTCGTCCACCTCACCGAATGCGACCAGACTCTCCAGCAGCCGCAGCGGGAATCGTCATGCTGAACGAAGTGAAGCATCTGGGCAACGGACACAGAACAGTGCACTGCGTCATCCCCATCTCAGATCCTTCGCTGCACTCCTAAGAAACTAACTCCCCGGAGTCTATATTGACCATGGCATAACCCATTT
>DAOQWL010000117.1:0-10903 GCA_035342095.1 Sedimentisphaerales bacterium
GTCAGCGGGATCGGCAAGGCCGGGATCATCGGCCGCAAGATCAGCGCCACGCTGGCTTCCACCGGCACGCCCAGTCACTTCCTGCACCCCGCGGAGGCCGTACACGGGGATCTCGGGCGCCTTCGCGACGGCGACATCGTGCTGATCCTCAGCTACGGCGGCGAGACCGACGAGATCACCCGCCTGATCAATCTCGTCAAGCAGCTCCAGATCAAGCTGATCGCCATTACCGGAGGCAGCGACTCGACCCTCGGCCGGCACAGCGACGTGGTCCTGTGCATGGGCAAGGTGAACGAGGCCTGTCCGCTGGGCGTGGCCCCGAGCGTCTCGACGACCTGCATGCTCGCCATCGGCGACGCGCTGGCCTTCTCCGTGATGAAGGCCCGCGACTTCAGCGTGGAAGACTACGTTCGCTTCCATCCCGGCGGCTCCCTCGGCGCCAAGCTGATGACCGTGGACCAGTCGATGATGTTCCGCCCGGGCGAGAAGCTCCCCCTTGCGAGCGCAGGGGATTCCATTCGTCAGATGCTGGAAAAGACCAACGACGTGAAGCGCCACGGCGCGGTGATGATCGTGGATGCCGAGGGGCGCCTGGCGGGGATCATTACGGACGCGGACCTTCGGCGGCTCCTGACCCGGCAGGGTCCCGCGGCCTTCGACCTGACGACGGGCGACGTGATGACCGCCGGCTGCAAGAGGATTCGGGCCGATGCCCTCGCGGCGGAAGCCACCGCCCTCTTTCACAGGTACCGCATCGATGAGCTGCCGGTCGTGGATGCACAAGACAGGCCCGTCGGACTGATCGACGTGCAGGATATCGTGACGATCAAGGTGGTCGGGTGATGGACGGGAGAGAGCCATTTACGATTTGCGATTTATGATTTACGATTCGGGGGCCGACGGGGGTCGTCGCATCGCGGAGTTCCGCGTGCAATGGTCCCGAGCCCCTGATCGCAGATTGCAGGTTTCCGCGTGGGTCATGCTATGAATCGCAAACCGGAGCCCAATCTTGAGGCCATCGAATTGCTCGTGCTGGACGTGGATGGCGTGCTGACGGACGGGCGTCTGATCATACACAGCGACGGCGGCGAGAGCAAGTGCTTCCATATCCTGGACGGGCACGGGATTCGGATGTGGCAGCGGGCCGGGCTCAAGGTCTCGCTGCTCAGCGGGCGGGCCTCCCAGGCGACCACCCGCCGGGCACAGGAGCTGGAGATCGCGCATGTGATTCAGAACTGTGCCTTCAAGCTGCCCGCGCTCCAGCAACTGCTGGGGGAGCTGGGCCTGTCGCCTGAGAAGGCGGCCTACGTCGGCGATGATCTGATGGACCTCCCGATCGTCCGCTACGTCGGGTTCGGCGTGGCGGTGGCCAACGCGGTGGACGAACTCAAAGAGTACGCGGATTACGTGACCGCCCGTCGGGGAGGGGAAGGGGCGGTCCGCGAGGTGATCGAGCATATTCTCAAGGGTTCCGGCCGGTGGGCCGGCCTGATGGAGCGGTACCTGACCTGACGGTCGGGGCGCGGACTATGGGCTTGAACGTGCGTAAATTCGCTGTAGGCTCCGCCACGCTGGGCGCGCTGGCGGGGGTCTTTCTGCTCTACGTGCGATTCAATCGCACGCCGCCCATTGTCGTCGAGCCCGACAGGCCGGCGCCCGTGTCCACGAAGGAGGGGAGCGACCCTGCCGCCCGGAACGCGGTCGGTACGATCGTCGGCATCGACATCGAGAGCGTGCGGGAAACCGAATTCGTTCACTGCGACCCGACGGGTCGGATCGATCGGAAGTTCGGCTTCCACGAGTTGCTCCACGCGCAGGGCAACCAGTGGGAGGGCACCATGCCGTACATGGAGCAGTTGTTTTCCGACGCCGTCTGCCGTGTGACCGCCGACCGCGCGAGAGTCCGTCTCGACGACACGCTCGGGCGGCCGATGCCGACCGACGCCTGGTTCACCGGCAACGTCGTGATCCACCTCACGCCGCTGGACCCGAACAACCCCTGGGAGTGTTTCATCCACCTGGACGACGTGGGATTCCTGGCGGAAAAGTCGCTGTTCTCTTCGACGGGAGCGGTTCGGTTTCTCTCCCGGCCGGTCCGGGTCACCGGCACGGGCATGGAACTGGTCTACAACACCGCTCACAGCCGGATCGAGTTGTTCCGAATTTTCGACCTGGACAGTCTGCGAATGAGGATCAGCGAGTTGAAGGCCGTCGCTGGCGCGCGTTCTCATGACAAGGAGCGGCCCGATGGGGAACACCCCGTCTCGGATCGTGCGGAGGTGGAGACGGATTCCATTGAACTGGCGGCCGGCGAAGGACCGAAAACGGCCGTCGCGGACTCGAACTCGAGACCGACGGACATCTACCAGTGCGTTTTTCGCAAGAACGCCCGGCTCGTCAGTCCCGACGGCGCGTTCCTGGCACGAGAGGCGCTGTCCATCAACAACATTCAGTGGTCCGGACCGGGCGATCGCGACGGCGCGTCTCGCCGGGGGACCGAAGCCAAGGAGTCGCGGCCCCCCGCGCCGCCGAGCGCCGGCGCCCTGGACACCACCGTATCCTCGCATGGCTCGCTCACTTCCATACCGGAGGAACTCTACGATGTCGTGGTCACGTGCGACGGGGGCGCCGACATCACGCTGACGAATGGCCCGCAGGGAGCGATCGGACCCCTCGCGACGGATGCGAACGGCCATCCACCCGCGGAGCATGCCTCGGAAGAGATTGCCTTGTCCGAGCCCAACCAGGTCGTGGCGCGGCGCATCGACTACGATTACTCGACGCGCGATGCGACGATTCTCGGCCCCTTTGCAGCGAAGCTCGTCATCGATCCCAACCGTCTCGGCGAGAAGGCGGGCGGCAAGCCCATGCCCGCCGTGGTGACGGCGCGGAAGATGGTCCGGTTCCTCGCGGCCACCCGGCAGGTCGTCCTGGAAGGGGATTGCACCGCGGTGTTGCACCGATCCGACCCGAATGCCGACGACGAGCATCGCCTGACGGCGCCGCGCCTGATCGCCGATCTGGCGGTCGATTCCAACGCGGCGGGCGATGTCAACGTGGATGTCCGCAGGTTCGTAGCCGACGCGGGCGAGGTCCCCGCCGGCTCGGTCGATCCTGGCGCGGGCTCTGCCGTTGCGGTGAGCATGTCGCGCCGCGTCGCGGGCGAACTCCTGGGTTGGGGATCGCTCAATGCCGCCGAGTTGCAGTACGACGCGGACGCTGGACAGTTCACCGCGATGGGCCCCGGGGTCATCTGGCTGAACAACAATGCGACGATTCGCTCCAAGGACGATCCGAACGAAGTCACTCTCGAGCCGTGCTATGTCCGCCTGGCCAATTTCGATGCTCTGCGGTACTGGTCGCTGTCGAATCGGATTGTGGCCGAGGACGACGCGCAGCAACTGCGGATCGACTACGTCCCGCTCGTCAACGGCGGATATGGTCCGCTGACGCGGGTCGTCGCCGGCCATGTCGAGGCCACGCTGGTGGAGGTTGTCGAGGGCAAGATGGACCTGGCCTCGCTCGTCGCCTCGCGGGGGATCGCCTATGACAGCGAAGCCGACAGATCCGACTTCTCCGGGTCGGAACTGGTGTACGACCGCGCGACGGACCTCATGACCATCCGAGGCGACGAAGCCCGGCCGTGCAGAATGAACGGCGCCCTCGTCGACCACATCGTGCTGAATCGCAGAACGGGCCAGTTCAAGGCCGAGGCCCCTACGACGAGCGTCTTCCAGGTCGGCCCGTGACGATGCGTCGGGCGAGCCCGACGCGGTTTTTGTCCGTATGGAGAGGCAGTATGACCAGGCGAAGTGCGTTGCTGCTGGCGGTTGTGATTGGGGTCTGCATTTCCTGTTCCGTGCGAGTCGCCCTCGGACAGACGGGCGAGATTCGTCCTGGAGAGAACCTGGTTGTGCAGGGTCTGCCTCCCATCCCGGCGTCGCTGGCCGACGAAGTCCGTCGGTACACGGAGTCTCGCTCCGCATCGCTGGCGGACTGGCATCCGACCGAGCGGTCGATCCTGATCTCGACTCGGTTCGCCGACACGGTCCAGATCCATCGGGTGAAGCAGCCCGGCGGGGCGCGGACCCAAATGACGTTCTTCAAGGAGCCGATCTCCGGAGCCACGTACGAGCCCAGGACGGGACAGTGCTTCCTGTTCACGAAGGACGTCGGCGGCAACGAGTTCGCCCAGATCTACCGCTATGACATGGCGGATGGGCGGATCACGCTGCTCACGGACGGCGGCCGCTCACAGAATGGCGGCATCGACTGGAGCACTCGCGGGGACAGGATCGCCTACGCATCGACCCGCCGCAATGGGGCCGACCGCGACATCTACGTCATGGACCCGCTCGACCCCGAGACAGATCAGCTCGTCCTGCAGGTCAGCGGGGGCGGCTGGTCTGTCCTCGACTGGTCGCCGGACGACCGGCAGTTGCTGATCGGCGAGTACATCTCGGTCAATGAGAGCCGTGGATGGCTGCTCGACCTCTCCACTGGCGTCAAGACCTTGCTCACCGAGCCCGGTCCGGAGCCGGTTTCCTACCGGAATGCCCAGTTCAGCAAGGATGGGGCCGGCCTGTACCTGACGACCGACAAGGACAGCGAGTTCCAGCGGCTCTCCCACATCGACCTTGCGACCAGGCGGATCGCCACGCTGGTGGACTCGATTCCGTGGGACGCTGAGGATCTGGATCTGTCGCCCGACGGGCGGACGATTGCCTTCACCACGAACGAGGCGGGCGTCTCGCGCGTCCACCTGTTCGATATCGCCGACCGCCGATTGCGGCGGCTCGAAGCCGTCCCGACGGGCAGCGTCCACGGACTCAGGTGGCACCCGAAAGGGCGGCATCTCGCCTTCTCTGTCTTGTCGGCCAGGTCGCCGTCGGATGTCTACTCCATCGACACCCAGACGGGCGAGTTGTCCCGCTGGACCGAAAGCGAGTTGGGCGGGCTCGTTGCGACGGAGCTTTCGGAGCCCAGACTCGTGAGCTGGCCCAGCTTCGACGGGCGCGAAATCACGGGATTCCTCTACGAGCCGCCGACCCGTTTCTCGGGCAAGCGGCCTGTGATCATCGACATTCACGGCGGGCCGGAAGGGCAGTCCCGACCCGGTTTTGGCGGCCGATACAATTACTTCCTGAACGAGTGTGGCGTCTCGCTGCTGCTGCCGAACGTCCGCGGCTCCACCGGCTACGGCAAGACGTTCGCCAAACTGGACAACGGCACGAATCGCGAGAACGCTGTCAAGGACATCGGCGCTCTGCTCGACTGGATCGCGAAGCAGCCCAACCTCGACGCCTCGCGGGTCATGGTCATGGGTGGCAGCTACGGCGGCTACATGACGCTGGCCTGTGCGACGCACTACAGCGACCGCATCCGCTGCGCGATCGACATCGTTGGAATCTCCAACTTCAACACGTTCCTCAAGAACACGGAGAGCTACCGGCGGGACCTTCGTCGGGCCGAGTATGGCGACGAGCGCGATCCGGCCATGCAGGAGTTCTTCGAGCGAATTGCCCCGCTGAACAACGCCCGGAAGATCGCCAAACCGCTCTTCGTCGTCCAGGGCGGCAACGATCCTCGCGTCCCACGCTCCGAGGCCGAGCAGATGGTCGCGCGGGTGGCCGAGAATGGAACGCATGTCTGGTATCTCATGGCCAAGGACGAAGGTCACGGCTTCCGCAAGAAGGCGAACGCGGATTTCCAGTTCTATGCGACGGTTCTGTTCGTCAGGCAGTATCTGCTCGGTTCGTCCTGACGTGGCGCGACGATCCTGGTAAGGGCACAGTCCGATGGAACATGGGGACATCGAGTTGATCCGGTTGACGCCGACGGAGGTCCAGGACATTCTGTCGGGCATTGCCCTGCGCGAATGGCAAGGCTACCCCTGCGCCGCAGGCGATCTGGTCCCGACGGTCGTCGCCCGCTGTGCGATGGAGGGCTACCAGGCAGGGCAGGACTGGTTCTGGTGCGCGCCTCGGCTGTTTTGCCACAAGTCGCAGCGGTTGATCGTAGGATCGGGCTGTTTCAAGGGCGCGCCCGTGGAGGGCGTGGTCGAGATCGGCTATGGCATCGCGACCGCCTGCGAGGGCAAGGGCTATGCATCTGCAGCGGTGGCCTGTCTCGTCGCGGAGGCATTCTCCCATATCGATGTGGACGCGGTGCTCGCGGAGACCTCCGTGCACAACCCCGCGTCGCAGCGGGTCCTGGAGAAGAACCGCTTCCACCGAATTGGCGAGCGGAACGACCCCGAAGACGGCCCCCTCACCCGCTGGCGACGCGACCGTCCCATCAGCCCCGCTCCATAATGCACCTTGCGATGCCGCGGTGTCCGAAGGTATACTCCTGAAGTGACGCATCGCTTGACTTGGAGCTGCCCTGGCAGGGCGGCAGAGGAAAACCGTTATGCCGACCATATCGATGTTCTATGGCATTATCATCCGGCTGTACTTCGCCCCTGGAGAACACAATCCACCGCATTTTCATGCGTTTTACAACGAGTTCAAAGCATCTGTCGACATCCGCACGGGGGCAATTATCGATGGCTCTCTTCCACCGCGACAGTGCAAGCTTGTTCAAGCTTGGGCGGAACTGCACCAGGAAGAGTTGATGGCCAACTGGGATTTGGTGATGAACGGAGATCAGCCGTTCAGGATTCGCCCTCTGGAATAGGAGATCGTGGGAATGTACCAAGCAGTTGTGAGTGTCCAGCCAAACGAGGACTTTTCGCTTGCCGTGGTCTTTGAAGACGGCGCAAAAGGTGTTCTCGACATGACACCCTTCCTGAACTTCGGTGTGTTCAAGCAGATCCAGGACCTCGATCAGTTCAAGCGAGTGCGCATCGCGTTTGATACGGTCGAATGGGAGTGTGGCGTCGACCTGGACCCCGAATTCATCCGTGCCAAGTGCAGGATGATGGAGAAAACAGATGACTCATGAAGGATTGGAGGCGGCGAAGAGAGCCTTCCTGGATTGCTATAACTGTGACCGCACAGACGACGAAGGGGCTGCAAGAGACGCTCTGAGCTCGGCCTCTCAGCACAATTCGCTTTACCGCGAAGGCGTTCTGGAACAAGAGAAGAACGTCGTGCGCGAGTATTGGACAACTCTTCTGAGAGAGTTCGCCGCGAAGTACGAATCGTGAGTGTCCATCTCTCGATATGAAGCGGACATTGAAGAACTCAAGCAGAGGATGAACGGACGTTTTCGAGGCCATTTTCGCTCTAATCGCCACCCAAGATACGGTTACGAACCCGGGTTTAGGATCTCGCACGCCCAAAAGAGCCTGTCTGTGTTCCTCAAGCATCTGTGGTGCATGGGCAGGATCAATACCCCGCCGCAATGTCCGGTCGATAGCACCATTCTCCAAAGGGCCGGATTGCGATACCCAATGACGCGATGGGCATACGTCAATTCGATGGATGAGCATCGACGGAAGATCGAGTACCTGACCCGGTGTGCCGTGACAAGCGGACTGGCACTGGCCGAATGGGAGCTCATCGAGTTTCAGGATAGACAGTCGAATCACTTCACCGGATAGGGCGGCAGCGGGGGGATCTCCTTTTCCTGGGTCTTGAGTTCTTCGAGGATGACTTCGATCGCCTTGTCGAGCTGCTGGTCGATGCCCTCGTATTCCCTGGCTGGGTCGTTGTCTACGACGATGTCCGGCTCGACGCCCTGGCCCTCGATGATCCAGTGCTTGCCCTGTACGTCGTAGCGGGAGAACTCCGGCTTGTTCAATGAACTGCCGTCGAGCAGAGGCAGGCTGCCGCGAATGCCGATGACGCCGCCCCAGGTGCGTTTACCGACGACTTTCCCGAGCTTGTAGTGCTTGAACTGGTATGTGAACAGGTCGCCGTCGGAGGCGGAGAACTCGTCGGCCAGGCAGACCATCGGGCCGTAGATCATCGCCTCTGGGTCGGGGGCAGGGGCGGTATTGCGTGCGAACTCGATCATCGCGATCTCTCGCCGGAGCCGTTCGATCAGCATGGGCGAGACGTTGCCGCCGCCGTTGCCGCGAACGTCGATGATCAGGGCCTTCTTGCGGATCTGCGGATAGAAGTGCTTCACGAACTCGTTGAGGCCCTCGACGCCCATGTCCGGCACGTGGATGTAGCCGACCTTGCCGCCGGTGGCCTCGGTGACCTTCTCGATGTTGCGATGGACCCAGCCATAGTAGTAGAGGCTCTCCTCGCTGTCGGTGGGCACGACGATGGTCTCGTGGCTGCCCTCCAGCTCGGGCCTGGAGTTGACTTTCAATGTCACCTGCCGATTGGCCTTGTTGACCAGCAGCTCGAAGAGGTTCTTCACGTCCGCGGTCGAGCGGCCGTCGATGGCGAGAATGAAATCGCCCTCGTTGACATCGACGCCGATTTCCGTCAGGGGGGACCGCCGGCTTCGTTCCCAGTTTTCGCCTCGCAGGATTCTCGCGATCTTGTAGTACCCGGTCTGGCTGTCGCGGGTCAGCTCGGCGCCGAGCAGGCCCAGGGGAATCCGCTGCGGTCTGGGGGCCTCGCCGCCGCCGACGTAGGTATGGCCTGCGTTCAGCTCGCCGATCATCTCGCCGATGATGTAGGTCAGATCGGCGCGGTGGTTCACGCAGGAGACGAGCGGTTCGTATTTCGCCCGCACCGCGGGCCAGTCCACGCCGTGCATGTTCGCGACGTGGAAGAAATCCCGCATCTGACGCCAGCATTCATTGAAGATCTGGCTCCACTCGGCCCGCCTGTCGAGCTGGACCTCCATGCCGGACAGGTCCATCGCGTCCTTCATGTCGATCCCGCCCTTCGGCAGGTCGATGATCGCGTACCGCCTGCCGGAGGCGACGAGCATCTTCTTGCGGTCCGCGGAGATCTCGTAGCCGTGCACGCCACCGAGTTCCGTCTCTTTCTGCTCTTTCAGGTCGTACAGGCACAGTTGCCCCTTGCGGACGTAGTAGACCAGATCGCCTGCAGAGCCGAGCTGGTAATAGGACGACACCGGGATGGGCAGCACTGCGATGCGGTCCTTGATCCCGTCGAGATCGACCTTGATTGGCTCGGGCTCGCCCTTCTTCTTCTCGTCCTTGGCCTCGGGCTTCTTGGCGTCGTCCTTCTCCTCGGATGGTTTCTCCTCCTTGGCTTCGTCCTTCTTCTCCTGCTCGGCGGCTTTCACCTCGACCTCGTCGCTCTTGGGCTTGAAGGGCGATTCCGTCGATTTCGCCAGCGTCAGGAGGTAGATTCGCGACATGTCCTGGTAGGCGTGGTTCCACTCCGTGCTGCTGTAGATCGGATGGAAGTCCCGCTCGGAGACGAAGAAGACGAACCGGCCGTCGGCGCTGAAGATCGGGCTCGACGAGCCGTACCAGCCGTCGGTCAGTTCGTGCGAGGTCTTGCTTTCGAGTGAATACAGACAGATCTTGCTCATGGATGCCCGCTCGGGCATGGTGTACACGATCCAAAGGCTGTCGGGCGACCAGGCGTATTGGCTGAATTCCCACTTGTCGCAGGTCGTGACTTCGGTGATCTTGCCGGTCTCGACGTTGACGAAGCGAAGACGCAGGGCCTTGTCTGCCCAGAGGATCTTCTTGCTGTCGGGCGACCATTCGATGGAGTACATGTAGGAATCGGCGGTCTTGGTTACCTGCCTCGCGGGTCCGGCGCCGTCCTGCGGGACGACCCAGATTTCGTTCTCGCCCGATGCGTCCGAGACGTACGCGATCCACTTGCCGTCGGGGGACCATCGCGAGTTGCGGTCGTGAACGCCGGGCGAGGCGGTCAGATTGCGGATCGATCCGTGCCTGGCGGGGACCGTGAACACGTCGCCCCTGGCGCCGAGGACGGCCCGTTTGCCGTCGGGGGAGACGTCGCCGCCGCTGATCTTGTCCGCGACGCTGACGAGCCCGCCTCGACCGCCCTGGCGGTCGTCGTCGATCTCGATGCTCACTTTCGTGCACTGATCTTGCGCGAGGTCGTAGCGGTAGATGTACCCGCCGTTCTCGAAGACGATGGCGGCGTCGCCCAGCGACGGGAACTTGATATCGAACTCGGCGAAATCGGTCAGCTTCCGCGTTTCTTTCGACGTCGTGTCGTAGACGAACAGGTTCATCCGCTTGTTCTCATCGCGGTCCGAGAGGAAGTAGATTCTCTCCCCGCTCCACATGGGGATGATGTCGGAGCTGGGATCGTTCGTGATGTTCTCCGTCGTCTTGGCCTCGAAGTCATAGACCCAGATGTCGTCGGCCATGCCGCCGCGATAGCGCTTCCAGGTGCGGAACTCGCGGAAGACGCGGTTGTAGGCGAGCTTCTTGCCGTCGGGGGAGTACGAGCAGAACCCCGCTCGCGGCAGGGGCAACTCCTCGGGTGCCTCGCCCGTCAGCGGGACGGAGTACAGCCGACCGAGGAACGAGTTGAAGGAACGCATCCGCGAGCGAAAGAGGATGCGCTGGCCGTCGGGCGTCCATGTCATGACGATGTTGTTTGGTCCCATGCGGTCGGACACGTCGTCCCGCCCGAGCGTGGCGGTGTAGGTGAGCCGCTGCGGGATGCCGCCGGTCGCGGGGATCAGGTAGACCTCCGTGTTGCCGTCGTACTGGCCGGTGAAGGCGATCGATTGGCCGTCGGGCGAGAACCTGGCGAACATCTCGAACCCTTCGCTGTTCGTCAGCTTGCGGGCGGCGCCGCCCGTCGAAGCGACGGTGTACAGGTCTCCCGCGTAGGTGAAGACGATCTGGTCTCCATGGATAGCCGGGAACCGCAGCAGGCGGGCTTCCGTACCTGCAAACGCCGGAGCAAGATTCACGAGGGCAGCGACACACAGGGCAAGCACGTTCTTCATTCCGATTCCTCGCCAAAGGAAAGTCATGATGTCACGGATCGGGTTAAACCCAGCCACCGGGGATCGGGTCAAAACCAGCCAG
>DAOQWL010000118.1:0-10741 GCA_035342095.1 Sedimentisphaerales bacterium
AAGGCGAGGGTTTTAACCCTCCCAAGCGGTGACAATAAGTCGCGCTGTCGTACTACCATCGCTCTCCTTTCCGGGCATACACGTTTCGGTCACTGACGATCATCACCTCTTCCGACGAGAAAGGGCCGCTTTCTCAAATCGGGGTTCACTCATAGATACTCTCCATCCGCCAAGCGTCCAGAGACTGGAGCACCGCGTCCCGGCCCTGCGCGCGGAGCGAGACGCCGACGCTGTCCTCGCGCCCGGGATAGACACGCATGGCAACACACTGCTTGCCGTTGACGAACACCTCGACGACGCTCCGGTCGACGAAGACGCGCAGCCGCAGCGGCTCATCCGGGTCAAGGGCGACGGGCGCGGTTTCCGGCGCACGCGACAGCACATCGGGAAGGACCGATGAATACGAGGAATCGATGGTAATCAGGCTCTCTCCCCGGCGTCGGTATCCCCGATCCCTGAAGAACGCGATCCGCGTGAATTCCGTCTTGTCGGGCGAGCGAAAGACGTTCAGCTCCACCATCGGCGCGCCCTTCGGATCGATCTCCGTCACGATCTCCATCGAGCTGCCCGCAATGCCATCGAGCACAACCTCCGTGTTGGCCGGCAGTGTCCTGGTCCCAACGTGCCGGGGGTCGCAGCGCAGCGATTCCAGGTCGCCGGCCGGCTCCGTCCCCAGCGTGTCCTTGGCGATCAGCGCCAAGCGCCGCGGCAGGGACATGATTTGATCCCAACTTCCCGTCGGCTTGCCGGGGTTCATATTGAAGATCACGATGACGCCGCCCTTGCCGTCAGGCGCGGCAGTTGGCGCGTGGACGCCGGCCGGGCCATACGGCCCAAAATTGAAGTCCCCGCCGTTGGTCACCACGAACTTATCCCGCTGCGTATCGTAGTTGCCCAGCAGATACTTGCCCCCGCTCATGTGGCTGAAGTGCAGCAGGATGTACCGGTCGCCGATGGGCCAGAAATACGGACACGCACCATCATCCCCGACCAGCGAGTACCGATCATTCTCGGCAAACGGATGAAGGTATTCCCACGTCGCCAGGTCCTTCGAGCGAAACAGGAAGTTGGCCCGCACGGGCTTACCGCCGGGCCCGGGGAGTGTGCCGCCCGAGAGCGAATAGTACAGCCCTTCCTTCTTCCAGATGCACGGGTCGAACACCCGGTAGGGCAATGGCGAACCATCGGGACTCTCGATGGGGATGACCGCCTTTCCCGTCACCTTCTCCCAATTCAACAGGAGCGGGTCGGTCGAGACAGCCACCATATTGCCGACCTTCGTCCCGTGGTACATGGCGATCACCCGGTCTTTCTCGACCAGCGCAGCACCGGAATAGCACTTCTCTTCCGGGTGCGGATAGATTGCGTAGGGAAGGTCGCGCCAGTGAACGAGATCGTCGCTTACCGCATGTCCCCAGTGCTGGCGCGGGTCCTCGGGCGGATAGGCCTGGTAGAAGAGGTGCCAGCGCCCCTGCCAGAAGCACAGACCATTGCCATCGTTGAGCCGGCTCTCCGGACTGACGAAATGGTAGATCGGCCGGTATCGGTCCTGCCCCAGTTTCTTCCGCGACTCTGCGAATCGCTGCATGAGCGGATTGGCCGCCAATTGGGCCTCCTGCTCATCCAGCGTGTCGGCGAACACGTACTTCGGAACGCGCGACATGTAGTTGGGTTGCGAAGCCTCGTCGGCCAGTCCGCGACCGGTCGAGAATGCCGCCACCAACGTCATGCACAACAGCACGACAGGCTCTCTTGCCGGCATCGCTCTCGTCCTTCCTTCGCGCCTGCAACAGACGGAACCGAGCACAGCGTCTCCGTTGCATCTCCTGCTCACCTAATAGCCCACCTTTCCCCACACGGCTTTGACGATCTTCTCGATATCCTCATTGGCGAGCTGGATCTCACGCCAGTAGCTGGCCTCATCCGGGTTCTCCAGGGCATTCGCCTTGACTCCGAAGTTGATCGTACGCTCATCTCGCCATTTCCAATACTCGCTGTGTCCGTCGCCGAAGGAAAGGGTCGTGCCCGCACCATGGCGAACGGGTACAGGGTCCCACCATCGCTCCTGGTTATAGAAGATGCTCCACGTCGTCGGCGTACAGAATCCCTCGTCGAGGAACACCATGCGTTCGGCCGGACGTTTCAGATCGGAGACCTTGCGAACGAGCATCGACGCATTCGCCCCCGCAAACTCAGCCACCCCCGTGTTGGTGTAGGCGAAGGAATCCGGCATCGAGTACGTGCGCATCTCGCCGCGTTTGCCCGTCGGGCAGCGGTACACGTCGATGTTCTTCCCGCAATACGGAAACAGCGCCCCTCGCTCAATCGCCAACTCCTGGTCCTCGGCGTTGAGGTAATACTCCAGGTTGGTGTGATCCACCCAACAGGTCTTGCCTGAGGTATGTCCGGAGGGGACCTTTCCATCTTTGTCGTCCGCGTACATCTGCCACACGAGAACCAGACTCTTGAGGTTGTTCATGCAGGCCACACGCTTGCCCATCTCCCTGGCGCGGTTCAGAGACGGCAATAACACCGCCATCAAAATAGCGATGACTGCGATCACAACCAGCAACTCGATCAGAGTGAACGCTCTCCGGCGTAGGATCATCATCCAGCCCTTTCCGCATATCTCGGATGAATGCTCATCCTATGTCAATTAACACCTTACGCCATGGAAACACAATGTAACCATATCACACCATAGCTGTCAATACTGTTTTTACAATTAGACGAGAAGTACCTGCCATGCGACACGGCATTCATCGTCTTTTTGGTCGCCAGAATCAAGCAGTAAAGAGGATAAACTCCGCAATCAGAGCAAGAGTAACCACCAATTTGCAAAAGAAAGTGTTTACATTTAATCCCGGGTATGCTATGATAGAACAGTGGTTTTTTTTGGTAGAGAAAGCTGATTCTTCCGTTAGAAGACGCCAGAACGCACGACTGAAGAGCCTGAAGGTGCAACATATTTGTAAAGGTACAACCGTGAGAGACCGCCAAGGACACCGGATGCCCGTCGTGGTCGGGGTTGGCGAGCTGCTCTGGGATATTCTCCCGCAGGGGAAGCGGCCGGGAGGAGCCCCGGCCAACTTTGTCTTCCATTGCGCCCAGTTGGGAGCGGATGCCTACCTGGCCAGTTCGCTCGGAGATGACGACCTGGGCAACGAGATGCGAGACCTGCTGGCTCACCAGGGATTCAAGCTGGACTTCGTGACTACGAGCAGGGAACTGCCGACGAGCACCGTCTCCGTGTCGCTGGACCAGGATCAGAATCCGCACTACCGGATCACGGAGAACGTTGCGTGGGACGAGATCCCGTGGTCGGATGGCCTGGGAGACTTGTCCCGGATGGCGGACGCTGTCTGTTTCGGCTCGCTGGCACAGCGCAGCTCGCTCACCAGGCAGACCCTTCACAGATTCCTGGCTTGTGCCGGACCCGAATGCCTGCGAGTCTTCGACGTGAACCTGCGGCTGCCCTATCCGGATTTCGCGGTGCTGCTCGATTCCATCGAGAAGGCAAACGTGGTCAAACTCAATGCGGATGAGCTGGAGTACGTCGGAAACCCTCTCGGACTCACAGGCGATACGCATCATCGCCTGGCTCAGATAGTCCGGCGATTTGATCTGATCTGTATTGCATTGACACGCGGCGCTCACGGGAGTATCCTGGTTACGAGTGATGAGACCGTCGAGTGCCCCGGACAGGAGATTCTCGTCCGGGACACCGTGGGAGCAGGCGATGCGTTCACGGCCGGGATGGTCATGGGCTTGCTGCAGAAGCGGCCACTGCACGAGGTTAATACCATGGCCGAATGCGTTGCCGCGTGTGTGTGCTCGCAAGCGGGCGCCATGGCAAGACTGTCACCGGATGTCACAGGCAGTTTTGGGGTTTGTGGTCACCCGGTGCGCGAATATCGCAGGAGCAGGCAGAACCGGGAGAAGACCGGTGAGTTCGAGGCACAATCCCGAGTCGTGGGCGAGCCATCCCAGGCCCAGGAGAGATGAGACAGCGTGATGGACCGTGTGACGGGCGAACGAGTCAAACACAGACACATATACGAGATCCTGCACCAGAGCATTCTGCGCGGCGATTATCAGAAGGATGAACGCATCCCCACGGAAACTGATCTGGCCAAGCAGTTCTCCACATCGCGTCCCACCGTGGCCCGGGCCCTGGCTCGATTGCGGAAGGAAGGGCTCATCGAGAGGCGTCCCGGCTCGGGGACCTACGTCCGATACGCCGACAAATCCAGGAGGATTCTGAGCTTTGGCCTCTTGATACCGGGCCTGGGCGAAACCGAGATCTTCGAGCCCATCTGCGGACACATGGCGGAGGCAGCCGACGAAAACGGCTTCCGGCTCATCTGGAGCGGGTCCATGTCCGAGAGTGTGGAAGAGCGGCAACGCCACATCGAGTGCCTGGCGCAGCGCTACGTGCAGGAGAAGGTGGACGGCGTGTTCTTCTCGCCACTGGAACTCACCACGGAGAAGGACACGATCAATACGCGGATCGTCCAGTTCTTCGACGAAGCGGGGATTCCCGTGGTGCTCATGGATCGCGACGTGGTGTCCTTCCCCCTGCGCAGCAAGTATGATCTGGTCGGCGTGGACAATCTCCGCATCGGGTACATCATGGCTCAGCACCTCATTGAACACGGTTGCACCCGACTGAAGTTCGTGGCGAGGCCGTACTCGGCGTCGACCGTCCGATTGCGTGCCCTGGGCTACGAAGAGGCGCTGCGCAAGGCCGGGCTGAAACCGGAACCCGACGGCTCGAACGCCGTGAATATCGGTGACGTGGAGGATCACGAGTTCCTGCGGAAGCTCGTGCACGGCGACGGAACGGTCGGCATCGTGTGCGCCAACGACACCACGGCCGCTCGATTGATGCACCATGTCTCGGAGATGGGATACGACATCCCCGGACAGGTTCGCGTCGTCAGCATTGATGACGTCAAATACGCGAGGTTTCTGCGCGTGCCGCTGACCACGTATCGCCAGCCGCTCAAGAACATCGCGGCGGTCGCCATCGAAATGATGTTGGCAAGGGTCTCCAAGCCCAAGATACTGACCCGAACTGTTTACCTGGACGGGGAACTGATAATCAGGCGATCCTGCGGATGCGCCTGAACCGTGCGCCGGCCGGGATGCTCAGGGAGCGTCAGGGCCTTGCGCCCGGCGGTGCAGCACCGGCGAGCCTGAGAACCAGTTGCTCGATCGCGACGGTGGCCTGGGCCTGGCCGGTCTTCGTGGCGTGATCGACCGCTGCCAGCTCCTCCAGGAAAGCCGCGATCTGCGAGAGCGTGGTCCGCTGGAGCTGGGCGAAGAAGCGGTCCCTGTGGAATCCGACGCGGAGCTGCTTGGCGATGATCTCCGGACTGGTCCGCTTCTCGAGCAGGGTCTTGGCCTGGAACATGCGGCGAAGGTGAAAGGCGAACGCGCCGACCACGCTGTACTCGGCGCTCTTGTCCTGCTCGAACATGTTGCGGAGGCGCGTGACGGCCTGGCCGGTGTTGCCGCCCATCATGGCGTCGATCACCTCGAACGCGCCGAAGATCCGCTGGTGGCCGATCAGCGACTCGACATGGTCCGCGCGGATCACCTTTTCGTCACGGGCGAACAGGACCAGCTTCTCCAGCTCGTTGTAGAGCTGGGCCAGTTCCTCGCCGATCAGTTCGACGAGCATTTCCGCTGCGTCGCGATTGAGCTTGATCTTGTGTTTCGTCGCGGCGTAGTGGACCATGTGTTCGGGCAGCTTCCATTTCGGCGGCGCCTCCATCGTGATGAGCGAGCCGACCTTGGGCAGCATCTTGGACAGCCGCGTGCGGGCGTCCCAGCTTGAGACCGCGAGGACGAGGACGCCGGTGCTCGCGGGCTTCTCGAAGTACCGTTCCAGAATCTCGCGGTGCCTCGAGACGAAGCCGTCGGCGCCCCTGACGAGCACGACGCGCTTGTCCGCCAGGAACGGCACGGTCTTCAATTCGTCCAGGACCTCGGAAACAACCGCCTCGTCGCCCTCGACGCTCAGCAGCGCGGTCATTCGCTGCTGGGAGTCCAGCAGTTCATCGACCAGCTCCTGGGCCCGGGCCCCGACGAGCGATTCGTCCTTGCCTGCGATGACATAGATGCGATCAGCCATCTTGAATCAGGTGCCTCGTGTCCCGTGGCTCGTGACCCGGGTCACGGGTCACATCCTCAGTCCGGTCACTGTCCGGCTTCGCCCTCCTCGCCTTCGAGGTCTTCCGCGGCGATCTTCTCCGCGGCAACGAGCTTGTCGCCTTCCTTGAGCTTGATCAGACGCACGCCTTGCGTGTTGCGGCCGATGGAACGGATCTCGTCGAGACCCGTGCGGATGATCATGCCGTTGGCGGTGATGAGCATGAGGTCGTCGCCCGCCTGGACGGACTTGAGCGAAACCACCTTGCCGTTGCGGTCGCTGGTCTTGATGTTCTTGAGACCGAGGCCGCCGCGGGTCTGGGAGCGATAGTTCTCGACGCCCGTCCGCTTGCCATAGCCCATCTCGCAGACGGTGAACAAAGCGGCCTTCTCGTCGGGGATGACCATGCCGACGACCTCGTCGTCCGGGCGCAGCTTGATGCCGTGAACGCCGCGGGAGGCCCGGCCCATCGAGCGAACCTCCTTCTCGTCGAATCGGATCGTCATGCCGTCGCGGGTGCCCAGGATGATATGGTCGTGACCGGTAGTCATGGCCACGCCGATCAGGGCATCCGTCGGATCGAGGTTGATCGCGATGACGCCGGTGGAGCGGGGATTGCTGTACTGGCTCAGTTGCGTCTTCTTGACGAGCCCGTCCTTGGTGGCCATCACCAGCTCTCGCGGCGTGGTGCCTTCCGGGTCCTCGAAACTGCTGACCGCGATGATCGACGCGATCGTCTGCGTGCCCAGGTTCAGAAGGTTCGCGATGCTGCGCCCCTTGCTCTGGCGGCTCATCGCGGGCACGTCGTACACCCGCAGCCAGTAGCATCGGCCGCGATTGGTGAAGATCAGCAGGTAGTCGTGCGTGGAGGCGACGAACAGGTGCTTGATGAAATCGTCTTCCCGGAGGTCGGAGCCGATGATGCCCCGGCCGCCGCGGCCCTGGCGCCTGTACGTGTCGATGGGCATCCGCTTGATGTAGCCGGCGTGGCTGACCGTGACAATCACGTCCTCCTGGGCGATCAGGTCCTCGATCTCGATGGCCTCGACGCTACCGGTGATCTGGGTGCGGCGCTTGTCCCCGTGCTTGTCCTTGATCTCGTTGATGTCCTGGCGAATGATCTCGAGCAGGACCTTCTCGTCGGCCAGGATGGCCTCGTAGCCCTTGATCTCCTCGATCAGGTCCGCGTAGTCCTTGGCCAGCTTCTCGATCTCCAGACCCGTCAGACGGTGCAACTGCATGTTCAGGATCGCGTCCGCCTGCGGACCGGTGAGGAAGTGGTCGTTCCTGGTCTTCTCGCGGACGAAGTCCTTGGGCAGGAGCTTTCGCAGCGTTTCGCTCTCGGCCAGGCGGAGCGGCTTCTTCATCAAGTTGAGCTTGGCCGTCGGGACATCAGGCGACTTCTTGATGATCTCGATGATCTCATCGATGTCGCTGACCGCGAGGATCAAGCCTTCGAGGATGTGCGCCCGGTTGCGGGCCCGCTTCATGAGGAACCGGCTGCGACGCCGGATGACCTCCTTGCGATGATCGAGGAAATGGTCGAGCATCTCGCGGATGTTCAGCGTCTCGGGCCGACTGTTCACCAGTGCGATGTTGGCAATCGCGAACGTCGTCTGCAACGGCGTGTACTGGTAGATCTTGTTCATCGCGATTTCCGCGTCGGCGTCCTTCTTGATCTCGACGACGATCCGCAGGCCATGACGGTCGGATTCGTCGCGGACATCCGCCACTTCGGGCAGCGAGCCCTCGTGGACGCACTCCGCGATCTTCGAGACGATGTTCGTCTTGATCACCGTGTAGGGGATTTCGGTGATGATGATCTGGTCTTTGCCCTTCTTGTTGGACTCGACCTCCGCCTTGCCGCGGACGGTGAGGTGGCCCCGGCCGGTGGTGTAGGCGTCGATGATGCCCTTCTTGCCGCAGATGATGCCGCCGGTCGGGAAGTCCGGGCCGGGCAGGACCTTCATGATGTCCTTGAATCCGCACTTCGGGTCGTCGATGATCAGCAGCAGCGCGTCGCAGACCTCGCGGAGGTTGTGCGGCGGGATGTTCGTCGCCATGCCGACCGCGATACCCGTCGAGCCGTTGACCAGCAGGTTGGGGAACCGGGAGGGCAGCACGAGCGGCTCGGTCCGCGTCTCGTCGTAGTTGGGCACGAAATCGACCGTGTCGTAGTTGAGGTCCGCCATCATCTCCGTGGCGGGCGCCGCCATTCGCGCCTCGGTGTATCGCATGGCCGCCGGCGGGTCCGCGTCGATGCTGCCGAAGTTGCCCTGCGGATCGACCAGGGTGTACCGCATGTTCCATTCCTGGCCCATGCGGACGAGCGTGCCGTAGGTGGCTTGGTCGCCGTGGGGGTGGTAGTTGCCGCTGGTGTCGCCGACGATCTTGGCGCACTTTCGGTGGGCGCTGCGAGGTCCGAGATTCAGGTCGTTCATGGCGACGAGGACGCGCCGCTGCGAGGGCTTGAGTCCATCCCGAACGTCGGGCAACGCTCGCGCCACGATGACGCTCATCGCATAGTTCAGATACGAATTCTTGAGCTCTTCAAGAATCGGCATCTCTTCAAAATGGTCTTTGGCTTGTTGCTCTGTTTCCTTCATGTTCCCTATCTTCTCTCTATCCCAGGCAGCACGACGACCCGCTCAGGACCGCCGAAAAATCACAAGGGGTGACGCTCACGTGAAGGCCGGCCACCATCCATAGTCAGGGTTGTGTTCCAAACACCGCCAAAGTACTGGCATTCGAGCAAAAAGTCAACTGCGAATGTGCCATCCGGACGGGGTTACTTGTCGATCGTCCGACGGGCAATTTCCGCCACGAGGCCGTCGAAATCGGGGATCGTTCTGAGGACGCGGACCATGTCCGGAAGCCGAATGATCCGCGCAATGTCCGCCAGTGCCTGGAGATGCCGGGCCGGGTCCTGCCCAACCGGGTCCAGGAGGATAATCAGGATATGAGGCCCTCCTGAAGCGAGCGGCACATCCAGCGGATTCTCGGAGACCCCGAGGAAGATGACGGACTCGGTCACGTACGGGACGTGGGCGTGCAGCAGGACTACGTCTTTGGTCAGCTCCACCGGCTCCTCCTGGCTGATGCCGTGCAACAGGACGGCCACCTCGTGGGCATCCGTCGTGCGATGGCCGAAGTAGGGGCCCAGGAGTCTGCGGACCGCATCTTCCGTCGTCTGGACGTCCATCTGGAGCATCGTGCGGTCCCGGATGAAGGTCGAGAAGATATATGCGGAATCGGCGATCTTATCGGCCGCCTGGCGGCTGTCCCATCGCTCGGTGGGCGGTATGAAGACGGAGAACGTGACCTCGGGGAACGCCTGCGCCAACCGGCCGGGCAGGCGGTCCAGGCTCGGCTGCCAGGCCCGCTCGCCCTTGCGGGACCCCATGAGGATGAGCCAGTCCGTCATTCTGTCAAGCACCTCGTTGATGCGCGTCTGGACTTCTTGCCACGCGTGGAGAATCTGAAAAGAGACCGACGCGGACGGCGGGGTCCGTCGAACGAAGTTCCCCACGGCGGCCTCCGTCTCCTGGAAGCACAGGATCATCACGCTCGTGCCTGCCTGATGGGCCAGGACCTTGATGGAAGCGACGATGGACTCGAAACCAGGCTGATGTTCCGCGAACGGAGGCAGGATCAGCACGATCCGCTTGGCCGTGCTCACCGGCTGGCGGAGACGATTGACCAGGATGAGCTGGAAACTCCGCTCGACCACGGCGTCGATGGTCCGCCCGAAGAGCCGCGTCTTCCAGCTCGTCTGCCCGTCCCAGGCCAGCAGGATCATGGAGATCCGATTGTCGCGCGCGGCCCGAACGATGCCGGAGGCGACGTTCACGTCCACCCCGGTCAGGGGAGTCACCGGAACGCCGGCCGACATGGCTCGAACCACCGTATGGGCGAGCACCTTCTCCGCCAGCGCCACGTTCCGGTCCACGTCCCGGTCCTCGGGGACTACCTGGAGAGGATACAGAGGTTCGTGGGATTCTCTCTCGCGAAGCAGCAGGGCAATATCCAACAGTTCCCTGGCTTTCTGGCGCTCCTGGAGGGGAATCAAAATCCTGTGCGGGGCCGAAGAAGCGTCGAACGTGCCCTGTTCCTCGCGCAAGGCCACTTTCCTGCCCGCCCTTTCGGTCACGACCGACCCGGCCAGACACGTGACGGCCATCATCGCGACGGCGCCGGTAATCACCGACTCGGAGAACAAGCCGAGGTCGTAGCCCACCAGAACCGCCGCCAGGGTGGCAGCCGCCTGATTCACGGTCAGGCCGAAGATCAGCAGGCCTTCGTCGCGAAGGTACCCGAGCGATTTCTGGGCAGTCCAGGCCGCCGCAAGCTTCCCCACCAGGGCGACGACGGTCATGCCCACGGAGAGCATCCAGGCCTCGCCGCCCGTGTAGAGCAGGCCGATGTCAACGAGCATCCCCACAGACAGCAGGAAGAAGGGAATGAAGATGGCGTTCCCGGCGAAGTGAATCCTGGTCATCAGGAGGCTCTTTTCGGGGATCAGACTGTTCAGGGTCATCCATATAGGGTTCCTGTCAAGTATAAAAATACTCTCCCCGAGCCGAA
>DAOQWL010000119.1:0-10474 GCA_035342095.1 Sedimentisphaerales bacterium
GCGCACGTCGCCGGGTTCCCACTTTTGGTTGCGGCCGAAGGCCGCTCCAAGTCAAACAGGAATCCAGGAATCATGGGATTTCGACCATCCTTGGTGGAATGGATTCCCGCTTCCAGGGGAATGGCAATTGCGTTAGGCCGCACATCTCCGTTGCACCGGGCTTCACATGGACTCTGTCGGCTTGTTGCCCAACAACATCCCCAGGAACGCCGGCAAGCCGTGGAAATGGTCGATGTGGTCCGGCGCGGTGTTGCCTGCGAAGCCAAGGATGGTCAGGCCGTTCCGGCGCGTCTCGCTCACCATCTGCATGCCCCCAGGACCCCACTGGAGCACGGGCTGCCTTTGCAGATGCAACGAGTCAATCAGGTAGTCGGCGGTCTCCGTCGTGCTCGCGTATGTGCCGGGGAAGATCTCCGAGTGTGTAATCACGAGATGTCTCTCGCCGGCCGCCGCGAGCTTCGCGTACTCCAGGAACCCTTGCAGCTTCTCCGTATTGATCACGCCGCCTTGAGCCAACACACGGCCCGATGGCACATAGTCCGTGTGCAGGCCGTCCAACAGCACGATTCCGTCCAACATCGACGAATGACTCCTGAGGATTGCCCGAACCGCGCCATACCCTGCGCTGAACGAACTCAGGTAGACCCCGGAAATCTCAATTTCGCCAGATGCCCTCTCGGAAACCGATTTGCGGATCATCTCGATCAGCCCGGGGAAAGTGGATTCGGCGGAGAACTCATTCTCATAGACCGCCGAGCCCGACCCGAGATTCACCACGGCAACGATGAGAGGCCGCCCGCACTCATGTCCGGCGTGCTTCGGAACGTGGCTCGCCCCGTGAAAATGGATGAGCAGATCCGCTCGACGCACTTCGCGTCTCGGATCGGCGAAGTGGACCTCGACCGGTTTGGACAACGCACGGTCGAGAACAATCGACACGCCGGGAACTGCCTTATCTTCAATCCGCTCGTGGGCGCGGATCGCGTCGGTCATCGGAGAAGGGACCTGACTTGCGCTATCTCGATCTTGTTGGGGACCCAGACCAAACGCACTGACCAGGCCATCGTACTGGGAACGCGTGATGGCCAGCATACAGCCGTGACGCACCTTGGGCGGAAGGCTGTACTTGTCCCAATCGTCGTGGAAGGTGTAGCCGGAGATTTGGTACCAAGGCCCGCGCAGATCTCTCGACACGGAGAGGCCGTAGGAAACGCCCGGATATTGCTCGTAGTAGAGATACCACGCCTTGCCGTCCGGCGAGGGAATGAGCGTCGGCGCCTCGCGGAAGTTCGGACTGATCGGCGACGATGGCTCCGTCCACGGCCCGAACGGACCGGGCGCCTCGCTGATGCGAATCGTCTTGCCGGTCACCCAATCGAGGGTTGGATACCGCTCGTCCTTGAGCAACGCGAAGTACCGGTCCCCCTGCTTGCGAATGACAGCATCGATCGTGCCCATATCCCAGGAGAACAACCGTCGCGGCGGATCAGAGAACACCTTCAGATCCTTCGATGTCAGGTACAAAGTCCGCTGGCTGGCCCAGTACCGCTCGGGATCCTCCCGCGTCCCCTCCAGGTGTGGCGTGTGCCAGGTCACGATATACTGCGACCCGGCCCGGTCGTAGAACAGCTTGGGCGCCCCGATCCGCTGCAAGGCTCGCTCGTAGCCGGGCGTCGCCTTGAGGTTCGGCGTTACGTCGCTGTACCGGACCCAGGTCACGAGGTCGTCCGACACCCAGAAATTGATGTCCGGCGCGGAGTCATTGCGATTGCCCGCGAGATAGTATCGCCCATCGTGCCCCTGGCAGATGTCCGGGTGCCCGCGGTAGTCCTCGAACACGCGCCGGCCCTGATTGAGGGATCGCCAGTGTAGACCGTCCAGGCTCACGGAATAGTACAACCGGCCGTAGTCGCCGTGCATGATGTGGGCGAAGAGATACGCTTCATGGACCGCCCTGCCGTCTTTCACCTGTCCCGCCGGATTAGGTTGCCCGCCGCGGGCGATGAATGGCAGCAAGAGAAGTAGTCCAATTCGTGTTGCTTGCACCATCATGATCACAGTCCTTCATGTCGCGTTCACAGCTTGATGGTAGAACCCTCGCCAAGAAAAGGCAATAGCCACGATCTTGCGCTTGCAGAATATACAAGTAGTTATATACTAAGAACATAATGGTGAAGCCGTTGAGATTCGTAGGTTCCAGTCTGGATGACCTCCGGGATTTCCCTGACGAGGCTCGTCGGAGCGCTGGTTTCGAGCTCCGCGCCGTCCAGAATGGGCTGGAGCCGAGCGATTGGAAGCCGATGCGGGCAATTGGTCCGGGCGTCAGAGAGATCCGCATTCATGTCCTGGGCGAGTGACGCGTCATCTACGTCGCTCAGTGGCGGAATGCCGTCTATGTGCTTCACGCATTTCGCAAGAAGAGCCGAAAGACGAGCCCACAGGATATCGAATTGGCTCGTCACAGATATGGGCAGATTGGGGGCACTTCATGAGCAAAGACATGGTCAGTTCTTCCGGCAACGTATTCGTCGACCTGGGCTTCTCCCCGGAGGAAGCCGCAGTCCTTCAGATGCGAGCTGATCTGATGGCGGAATTACGGAAGGTCATCAAGGCCAAGAGGCTGACGCAGGCGAAGGCAGCCAAGCTCCTGGGGGTCAGCCAATCCCGCGTGTCCGATCTGGTCAGGGGCAAATGGGAAAAGTTCAGCCTCGAAATGCTCATCACCCTGGCCACCCGAGCCGGAATCCGAGTCCGCATCAAGACCGCCGTGTGGGATTCCCATCCCAGGCAACATCTCTGAAGTATTGCCAAGTCTTCACAGATTCAGAGTGGTTGAATCCGGCGAGTCGGCGTAATCTGTGGATGATCCCCCCGTTCACGATTCGGCGGACTTGAGCCATTCCCTGATGAACAGGATGACGGCGACGAGGAAAACAAGACCCCCGATGAACAACGCGAACTCCTCACGGGCCAAGGAGAACAGCCCGCCGGCAATCATGACCAGAGGCAACGCCAACAGAAAGTCGCGCGGGTCGAGAACCCACCCTACGAAAATCCACGGGCTGAGGGACAAGGTGGCGATTACCCCTTCGGCGGGCCGGAACTCGCGGCGACAGCGATTTCGCCTTCGGGGGTGATGTGCACCTGCCCTTGCAGCGTCTTGGCCGACGAGAACTCGTAGTCGCGATCCCCGCGGACCACGACACGGCTGTTGTCCACTTCCACCCGCAGCTCTTGCTCGGGAGACCTGTGACGCAGGACGTTGGCCAGGAGGATCGCCTTTTCGAGGCCGTCGCCCGTCAGGTAATTGGCGACCTCATCAGGCTGGGCCAGACGATTGGCGTCATATATGGAATCGCTGCGCATTGCCTGGAGCCAATCGCAGACCGCCTCCACCGACATCGCCTGGGTTCTCTCCAGCGAGACGGGGCTTCGCTCGACCGCCGCCTTCAGGAACGGTCGCCAATCGCTGGTCTCCATGTCGCGGAACGCGTAGAAAGCCAGGTCCGCGGTGCTGTTGCGGGATCGAATTCCTCGCAGGTAGTCGATGATCTGCTCGCGGCTCCAATCAGGTGAGATCCGGATCGTATGGTCGTTGGAGAAGGTCTTGTCGCTGGAGGGCAGGTTTGCCTCCATGTGTACGAACTTCCGCAGTTCCTCGACGAACTCTTGGGCGTCGGGAATCATCGGCTCGATGAACTTCCGCATGGCGTCGCGGCCGTCCGCCCGCCGGACGTCGATCCCCTGCTTGAGGAATTCGCAGAGACGGTCGCATCGTATCCGCCCGGGCAGCTCGAATCGCACGAAATCCTCGTCGGCGACCTCCGCGAGGAGCTTGTCATGCGTGTCGTCGCCGATCTTGAACGGACTGCCGTGCTCGTAGTGGTACAGCACCTCGGCGCGGATGAACTGCGCCTGGCCGTGACAATCGCGACAGATCTGGAAGTACCTCTGATAGTCGCGGAAACACCGCAGGAAGCTGGCGAAGACGGTCAGATTCAAATCGGTCGAGAGGTAACCGGCCAGGCGGCTCTTGAATCGCTCATAGGCCGCCCGATCGATCGTGGCATCGCTGTAGAGACAGTGGATGCAGCCTGTGTTGTGGGCGACGACGGTCACCTGTTCGTTGCGGAGGGCCCGCTGGGCCTTGTTGGAGATCTCGGTGCCGTTGAACCACATGGTCTTGGTCACGAGCCGGCGGTTGTTGGTCAGGATGCCGTCCTGGAGGTCGATGAAGTTCTGCGAGTGCAGGGGCGTGAGGACCAGGAAGATGTCCTCGAGGGGCACGCCGCAAACGATGAACACCGCCGCGGCATAGAGGGTCGCCAGAGAGACGCACTCCCCCGCCGCCTTGCCATAGCCCGGCTTGAACCGGAACGCATCCATCGCCTCCGCGGTCTCGGTTTTCCAGTACGGAATGATCTCCGTCGTGTACTTGTCGAGCCCGAAGTGCTTGCGAATGTCCACGTCGTAGTAGTATTTGTCGCCTTCGTAGCCGAACAGGGCGTTGCTCGCGGCGATCTGCTGCGGGGACATGTACCGCTCGAACCGCTTGATCTCCGTGTCCTTGTTCGTCAGGCCCCAGGTCTCCAGATCAAGATTGAAATCGAACTCGTCCATGATGAACTGGCGGAGGCGCATGAGTCTGCGGTAGCTGCCCTTGCCCGCCAGCTTGTTGAACGACTCCAGGTCCCGCCACTTCCAGATGACCGGGCTCATGAGGTTCGCGAGCACCAGACTGTAGATCAGTTCGGGGAAGACGAACAGCTCCATGTCCGAGAGCGTGACAGCCGACGAGTACTTCTCGATATCTTTGACGTCCATCATTTCGGTGTCTTCCCCTTGGGATGAAGACGCTGGCGAATCGCCTTCAACTGGACAACAGTCTCCCTGTCACGGGGGCGATTCATAGCCTCCTTTGAGCGGATCAGAGCGTCCAAGTCCAGGATGCGACAGATTCCGGCCGGCAGGGGAACCGCGACGCTATGCTTCTTCACGTGTTCAAAGTCGCCGATCGCTTGAATCATCCCGAGACAACCCAACTGGCCCAGGTCGGTGGTAAGATAGAGGTTCTTGAGATCCTTGCAGACCTCAACGGTAAGCTGCCATGGAAGTCGCTTCGGCGTCATTCGGTGGGTGGGGTGCAGGTCCGCCAGCGATTCCTGGAGACGCGTCAGATTGTCCGTCTCGAATCGCAGGCATACGTCAAGATCCTGAGTCATTAGCGTGCTGCCGTAAGCTACGGCGGCGAAACCGCCCACGAGCACGAAGTCCACCTGATGCTCAAGGAGACGGGTCAGAAGTGTCTCAATGCTGTTCATGGTGTCGTGCCATCGCGCGTCGAAGCATATCGGCTGTCGCCCAGGCGCGGTCGTGGTTACGGATGCGTTGCAGAACGCTCAGGCCGAGATTGACCTCCAGTGCGGACATGTCGATGCCGTATTGGCGGGCTTCCTCCCATGAGTCCGGCGGCGCCGAGCCTTCAGAATGTTCCTGTGACTGCTTCATACCTTCGTCAGTCTATCATCACCGGATGTCGATTCAAGGGCAAATGACCGGGCACGACGGCAGATGGCGTACAGTTCGCAGACAGGACAGCCGGGGCGGCAGCAGCCGGTGCAATCCTCGACAATGCCGATGCGGGAGAGTGCGAAATCGTATTTCACCGGGTCGCCCGGCTCGATCCGAGCGAATCCCGCCGTGATCTCCACCGCGGCGCGGAGGGAGGCGGACTTGCCAGCGTACAGACCCAGGATGCGGCACAGCCTGCCCATGTGGACATCCACCGGGACGATCAGCTTGGCCTTGTCGACGGTGGTCCACAACCCGAGGTCCACGTCGTCCTTGCGGACCATCCACCGCAGGAACAGATTCAGTCGCTTGCTGGCGCTGCCTCGGCTCGGACTGGCCAGCAGGTAGTTCAGCCCCGCGGGAGGCTGGCCGCCTCCGTGCGAGTCCATGTAGATCCGGCCTAGAGACTCGCAGAACGTACTCAGCGCCGGCAGCACGCTTTCGTGCTCCTCGCGGTAGCCCAGTAAGAAGAACGCCTCCAGGCCGCCGTGCCGGTCCAGGACCCGGCGGAACACGTCGAGCAGATCGGCCAGATCGTCACCCGTCGTGAACCGGTGCTTGAAGCTCCGCAGTTTGGCGCGCCTGCGATTGTCGAATCGCGAGGTGAATTCGTACGGCTTGTTGTCCATCCGGTCGAAGAGCTGCGTCAGACTCCGCCTGATCTGCTCCACGCGGCCGTAGGCGAGAGCCGACGCGAGGAATGCGGCGATCTCGACATCCTGCCGATTCGAGTACCGATGCGCAAACTGCAGGGGATCGGAGCCGAGGAATTGCCTGCGGTTGTACCGCTTGTACACTCGGTCGAGCACGTCTCGCAATGCCTGCGCCGAAGCGGCGCGCGTCCTCGCGGGCGAGGCAATCACGGGACGGCCTTCCTGCCGGGGATGTCGCCGGCAAAGCGGCACTGGATCTCGCCCGTCTGCGTGTTGAATCGAATGCGTCGGCCTCGCGTTCCCCCGACTTCCCTGCCCGCGACACGGATGTGTGCGGCGTGCAGGACCTCCAGCGCCGCCGCGACGTTTCCCTGCCCGATCCGCCCGTCCTCGTGTGCCGTCTTGAGAACCGCGGCGCCGCCCAGGATAGTCGCGCGGTAGTGCGTCGGCTCCGGGTCGATCTGCATCATGGCATCGACGATATGGCGGGTGGAGGTGACGCCGTACCGGCCGATATCGGTCTCCGCGGGGTTCTTCGGGCGGTCCATCAGGAAATGATTCATGGCCCCGAAACCCTGCTTGTAGTTGTACAGGCAAACCGCGACGCAGGACCCCACCAGCGTCTCCGCCACCACCGGTTCGCGCCCTGTGTAGAACTCGCCCGGCCTGAGGAACTTTCGCAGCATCGTCGTCATGATCTGGTTCGCCCTCGAAACACTCGTCAACCGTTCTCCACACGGACGCTCGCGACGTATCGCCCATCGCTGCGGAGCACTTCGACCCGGCAACCGAACAGTCTGCTGAGCCGATCGGACGACAAGACCTGCTCGGCCCGACCCGACGCGAACACCGTCCCCTGCTTGAGCAGGACCACCTGGTCCACCGCGCAGGGAAGCTCATCCAGATGATGAGAGACAATGACTACGGTCGGGTGACGCCGTCGGTTCAGGAGCCGCTCGAGCGCCGCGACGCAGGCCGCTCGGGCGCCCAGGTCCAGGCCGGCGGTGGGCTCGTCGAGCAACAACAGGCCCGTCTGGGCCACCATCGCGCGGGCCAGGAGCGCCTTCATCTGCTCGCCGGTGGACAACTGCGAGAAGACGCTATCCGCCATCTTGCCAAGCCCAAGCCCGTCGATCTCGGCATCGACCCGGCGCCACTGCGCGGGCCGGACCGAACCGCGGAGTGGCAATCGGATCGTACCGAACAGACCGGTGGCGACGACCTCGCGGACGGGCATCTGGGCGTCAAACGCAGGACTGCGGGAGGGCTCAATTACTCCGATCCCCTGTCGAACGCGGGCCAGGTCCACCTTGCCGAAGATGTGCCCACCGATATCGACGAGCCCCCTGCTGGGCCAGGTATAGCCGCTCAGGACGGAGACGAGTGTGGATTTGCCGGAACCGTTCGGTCCCAGAATAGCACAGCAAGTCCCCGCCGGCACGTGCAACGAGACCCCGGCGAGCAGAGACCGCCCCCCGCGAACGACACTGACGTCTTGAAGGTCAACAGCATAGGCATCCATACGGCCGGACATGATAACCGGGCCGCAAGCCGAAAGCACGCCCCGATTCGAATCGTCGTCCGTTCCGCTGCACGCAGGTAGACGCCTGTGCGGAGGCTGTGCGGCATCCCAACCGGTCCTTATTGGGCCTTGGTCGCGAGAGGGACCGAAAGCGAGTTCGAAAAGGCCCGTCTGCATTTTTTCGACGAAAGTCACCCGGTCATTCGGCCGATAGGGAGGAGGGTGATGGTTCGTAAACCCTTGTGGGAAACACAGTAACAGACCTATGTTCAGTAGACTGAAAAAAGACGGGCTTCTTCTGAAGACCAAGCTCTTCCTCATCCGATGGTATCCGAGCAATCGCTCGTGCCTGCCCAGCGGCAACCACCGACGCCCGCCCCACTTGATGCCCCCGCTGATGGTCCGCAAACCCGAGTGGCGCAGATAGCCGACGGTCCCGCATCATCCCCAAACGAAAAAAGGGCCCGGCTTGCGGTCCATTCACCGCCGCCGGACCCTCTGTCAGCCTTCAACTACCCGAGAGAGTGGAGCTATGGAACAGGCACGATGTACACCTTGACCTCGGCCACCTGCACGCTCGATCCCGCAGGCAGCGCCGAGAGGTCCAGGTTCGCACCCTGGACCCAGATCTGGACCACCGTCGTACCCATCGGAACGATGTTCGGAACGACCCATCCGGTCCACGTCCCGCCGGCGGCCGATGTGGGCGTGACAGTGACGCTCAGTTGGCCCTTGAAGTTCGCCGTGACCGACACGGTCGTGTAGCCGATGTACGTATACGAGGAGGGAGGCGCGTTCGGGTCGGGCAACAGCGTCATGCACGCGGAACCGACACAGACGGTCAGGCTTCCGGTGAAGCCGCCGCTCGATCCACTGGATCCTTCGTAGGCGCCCATATCGACGCGGGTGCCCTGAATCCGAGCCTCATTGTCCAGGTCCAGCGGGAGATTCTCCAGGATGTTGCCGTCCGCGTCCAGATCGAGGATGTCGGCGGGGAGCAAGGCGTTGCTGCCCGCGTTGAGGGCCGGCGACGTGGACATCAGGCGGTAGTCGCCGTCGATCCACTCGCCTTCGATACTGCGGGCGCCGGGCGAGACGAACTTGGGATTGCCGCTGATATTGCCCGTGCCGGTCCAGCCGCCCTGGACGTCGCTGTAGGTGACTTGGACAGCCGAGAGATCGTTGGTGCCGATCTCGTTGCCCCCGTTGTAGAGAATGCTGTTTGCGACGCGGACCGCGGTGCCCGCGGAGGGATCCCAACTGAAGTCCGCGATCGCCTGACCAATGGGCGCGTAGTTGTCAGCAACGGTGGAGTTCAGGATCGTCAGGGTCCCGCCGAGATTGTACATGGCGGCCCCACCCACGGTGCCGGCGTAGTCGGCGCTGTTCCCTACGACGCGGCAGTTGTGCATCGTCACATCGCCCGCGTAGTTCTGGAGGCCGCCGCCGAGCATCAAGGCGCGGTTGCCGATCAGTTGCGTGTTGACCATCCGAAGCGGGGCCGCGAGGTTCATGATGCCGCCGCCCCAGGCGCCGGTGTTGCCCTGGAAGAGACAGTTCACGATGTCCAGGGCGCCGCCCGGATTGTAGAGGCCGCCGCCGCAGTGATCGGGGTAGCCGCCGTCGGCCCGGCCCGCCGTCACGGTGAAGCCGTCCAGCAGGGCCGTCGGCTCGCCCGCCGGGCCCGTGACGACATGGTAGCTGTTGTCGTCAACGTTCAGGATGCCCCACAGATCGTCGTCGTTCAGGTCGCCGTCCAGGACAGTCTCGTAGAGCGAGAAGTCCCGTTTGTCCGGACTGGCGTGTCCATATCCGGCGTACCCGCCGCGGACCGTAATGCCTTCCGCAAGCAGGAACGTGGCGGCGCGGTCGCCCGAGGTGACGCCGGCCCCCTCGTCGGGCTTGTAGACCCCCTCGGCCACCAGGACCTCATCACCGTTGCCTGCGACGGCCAGCGCGTCCTGGAGGGTCAGGAACGCCTTGGTCCACGTCGTGCCGTTGTGCACCGGGCCCGGGGCGTCCTTGTCCACATAGTAGACCTTCGAGGAGTCCTGCACTGTGAAGGTGATGTCCAGGCCGAGATCCTCGTATGCACAGATAAGATGCCATTCGCCTGGGTCCAGCGGCCCGAATTCGCCTTGCACGCCGCAGACCGGCATGTAGATCATCGGGCATATGCCTGTCGTCGTGCCCTGGAACCACAAGAGAATCGTCTTGGTGGCCGGGTCAATCGAGAGTCCCGGCGGCCCGCCCATGGCGTTCTCCGCAATACAGGAATTGGAGTAGACCTTGGTCGGCCCGGCAAAAGTGATGATATCTGAAGAGCCGGGGTCTGTCGGGCTGACGGTCCACCCTGCGGCCGGTGTCGTGCCGAGTGTCCAATCCACGCTCGCGGCCTGTGCCGCCTGCCAAGACAGCAGCAGCAGAGCACTGAGTATTGCCTTGCTCGCGTTCATCTTCCGTTCCTTTCCAAAAGCCCTCGTTGTCCTGGCGGGCGTCCGTCGTGGAGAAGCTGACCCGCCGGAATGGGGCAACCCGACCCGTATCCCATCAAGTTGCCATCCTTAAGGATACCCGCCGGAGCCCGACAGGTCAACCTAATTCCAGCCAGGGGCGAGACATGGGTGCGATTCGTGTTTGCAGGCAGATTAACCCAACCCTTGGGAATCGACCCTGTCATTCCTGCACTGCAAAGGCGCAACATCTTGTTTTTTTAGCAAGCATTTTT
>DAOQWL010000120.1:0-9806 GCA_035342095.1 Sedimentisphaerales bacterium
AACGAGCTTCCACTACACCATGTATGATTTTCAGTGGGATATTCCGATTGATGTGTCGGAATTCGAGCCACCGGGCGTACCTGATGGTTATGGCGCGCTGGTGGAGAAGACCGCGGGAGTTGTCAATGAGCAGGTCGCCACCGAGAGTCTGAGGCAATGTGCCGAATTGCTCGGCAAGTATCCGGAGAACCTCCATGCGGCCCCTTCTATGATCCTGCAGTTCGAGCTTGAAAAATCTGACAGTCCTGCCGCCACGCAGTTGAAAGAGGAATTGAACGGGCTTGCAGAGCTCGAAAGGGCCAATCGACTCGCGGATGCCAGCATGCCACTACGGCGCGCGACCAGATTCTACCTCTTCGATTTGGCCGGCAAGGACCCTGCCTACTACGGCAGCACTGTGACTGCTGAAGACGCGGATAAGGTCCTGCTGCGGTGGAAGCTCTCAGACAGCGAATACCGCGTCCTCTTTGGTGATCTGCACGCTGAGACGGTTTCCCGTGAGAGGCTGGCGGAGCTCGAAAAGGACTTGCCCAAGTGATGTTCCCGAAGCGCGCAAATCGTGCGCCAAGTGAAGCTGGTGCGAACAAGCTGGACCATCCAGCCTGGCCAAAGGCTAACCACCAGGCCAGAACAGAACTCCGAGCATAAGGAGGTAACGAATTGTGCTGAGCCGGAGCGATGGCAGATGATCGGCCGTAACGCAAGTGAAGGGATAGAGCCCCGAAAACGCATTCTCTCGCGATGGGCCAGGGGGTGGTTTTCCCTGAAGCCAGCAGTGCGGCATCCGCTATCGGTGAGGATGTCCTCGCCACGCCGGGGTCGGAGACCACGGCAGGTCATCGAATTGCTCGCATCGGAACTTGGGAGAGCCTGGCCGCTCCCGCAGAAGCTTCCAACAAGCCGAAGAGGCGGAGGCGGAAGTATGGCGGCCAGGCAGTCGGACCAACTCATAGTAGAGGCGGGATGGTTCCGGGCTGCGATTGGGTCCGGGGTGGTTCCGGTCGGCGGGGCAACGCCCGCCGAGGGCACGAGCTCACTCCAAGGGGTTGGCCCCAGGTCGGGGACCTTCCACGCGAAATCCTGCGTGGGGGCCCCCATGTAGAGGGACAAGACGCGTATGCCATACTCAGAGATGGACCCCGGGACGCGGACGCAATTGGCCCTCCTATCTCAACGGGCCCGCGAGGAGCCTCAACTTCGGTTTACGAGCCTGGCTCATCTACTGAACGAGGGTTTCCTGCGGGATTGTTACCACCGGCTCGGCAGGGACCGGGCCTGTGGCATCGACGGAGTCAGTTGGAAGGAATACGGAGAGCGACTGGATGAGAATCTGACGGACCTGGTCTGGCGGCTGAAGGCCAAGCGGTATAAGCCGCAGCCTTCCCGGCGGGTGTACATTCCGAAGGACGGGCACACGCAGCGACCGCTGGGTCTGCCGGCCCTGGAGGATAAGATCGTGTAGAAAGGGATCGCCACGCTTCTGGAGGCGATCTACGAGCAGGACTTTCTCGACTGCTCATACGGTTTTCGGCGGGGCCGCAGTTGTCATGAGGCCCTGGCCGTGGTGCACGAGACGATCACTCGCCGACCGATCCACTACGTGATGGAGGCGGACATCAAGGGTTTCTTTGACAACGTCTCGCACGAATGGATGCTCCGCTGCCTGGAAGTCCGGATCCAGGACCCGAGCCTGCTGCTGTTGATTCGCAGGTTCCTCAAGGCCGGATACCTGGAAGAAGGCCAACTCCACCCGAGCGAGCAAGGGACCCCCCAGGGTGGGAATTTGAGTCCCGTCCTCGCCAATGTATTCCTGCACTATGTCCTGGACCTGTGGTTCGCCAAGAAGTACCGACCGCAAGCCCGCGGCGACTGTCCCCTGGTGCGCTATGCGGATGATTTCCTCTGCCTGGTGCAGGACGAGCAGGACGCCCAGGACCTGGCGCCCGCCCTGCGTGGCGGCCGACTTGCCGGGCCGGGGGATGCGAACCCCTCTTCGACCGCCGCGAGCCTCCCTCGAAAGCACAAGGGGAGGCTCGGGGCGAACGCCCGAATGGGGCCGAACGTCCGCCGGGAAAAGCTCTCTGCGAACCGGCGAGAGCCGCAAGAAACGTTACACCGAAATCAAGGACTTGACAAACCCCGCTCAACAGCCGAGGATGTCATCGTCAGCCCAACAATTGAGTCACTGGGCCGACCCTGGGACCCGTCCAATTCGCGCTGAACCAACACACCTTCCTCTCGGTGTCCTCTGGGTCTCTGTGGTGAAGGAACTGCCCCTACGGTCTGCGCGTGGGGGGGATTCGTCTGTCTTCGCGCTTTGGTGTTGAGACAGCCCCAGACGTGTCGTATACTCCTATCTGCTGAAGAAGAGGACCCATGGATCCTCGGGGAAGACTCTAATGGACGCGTCGCGCCGGCTGTCGGTCGTCGGTGGCGGCCGCTCGGCGGCCTGCAGCGGTTGCGTCCTATTCTCTGGAAAGGATCAGCAATGACGATTCTCCTTATCCTGCTCGTTGCCGGAGTCGCGCTGCTCCTAGGCGGCGTGCTCTATGCCCCGTTCATCGCCAGGCTGATGGGCGAGGAGAAGGCCCGGACTACGCCCGCGGTAGAAATCAACGACGGCCGCGACTACGTCCCGACGAAGACGCCCGTGGTCTTCGCGCACCATTTCGCCTCGATCGCGGGGGCGGGTCCGATCATCGGGCCGGTGATGGCGATCCTCTACGGGTGGGGACCGGCCTTGTTGTGGATCGTCCTGGGCGGGATCTTCCTCGGCGGGGTACACGATTTCGTCGCGACCTACATCACGATGCGCGAGGGCGGCAAGAACCTGACGGTCATCGCACGGCGTTACATCGGCCAGGCAGCGTTCGTCATGATGCTCGTGATCCTGGTGGCGATTCTCGTGTTGGTCTGTGCGGCGTTCCTGGATCTGTCCGCCACCGCACTGACGTCGAAAGTGAAGCTGTCCGATCTGAAAATGGAGTCCGGGCAGACCCTGTTTCGCGAGCAGTCGATCGTCAACTCGAAGACGGGCGAGACGGAGACGTATGCCCTGATCGGAGGCATCGCGTCCATGTCCGTGATTGTGATTACGGCCTTCTCTCCCCTCATGGGATTCCTGTACATCAAGAGGCAATGGCCCGTGTGGCGCTGCTCGATCCTGGCGCTGGCGATCTGCACGATCTCGATTCTCATCGGCTTGCGCTGGCCCGTCGCGGTTTCCCCGCTCACGTGGAAGCTGATGATCTCGGGCTACGTGCTCCTGGCGGCGGGCATGCCTGTCTGGTTCTTCCTGCAGAGCCGGGATTTCATCAACGTACACATCCTGTACGCGGGCCTGGTCTTCCTGCTGGTGGCCCTGGTGGCGGCGGGCCTTCGCGGGGGCATGGCAGCGTCCGGCGCCGCGATTCCCTGGAGCAATTGGGCCGAGGGGAGCCGGGTCCAGGGGCCCGGGTGGCCGGTGGTGTTCGTCACCATCGCCTGCGGCGCCGTCAGCGGGTTCCACAGCCTCTGCGCCGGCGGGACCACCTGCAAGCAGCTTTCGAACGAACGGGCCGCACGCAGGGTCGGATACTGGGCGATGCTGCTGGAGAGCCTGCTGGCCGTCTGTGTCATGTGCTGTTTGATCGGCGGGTTGTCGCTCGATACGTACAGGCACTACTGTTATCCCGCCGGCGGCGGCGGCAACGCAGTGCTGACCTTCGCGATGGCCGTCGGGCACATGGTCCACCTCGGATTGGGCCTGCCGGTTGCGGCGGGCGCGTTGGGCGCCATGCTGCTGCTCGAGGGCTTCCTCGTCACGACTCTGGACACCGCGATCCGTCTGACGCGGTACATGATTGAGGAAGGCTGGGGCACGTTCTTCGCGCGGTATGACGTGTTTGCCCGTCGGGCGGGGATCGTCGCAGTCCAGGCGGGAGGGAGCGACGGCGCGGTGCAGCGGATTGAGCCGGTGGGCGCAGGCGGACTGGCGGTGAGTGAACCTCCTGTGCGAAATGTGGAACCGGTCGGAGCGATGATCTCCACGCGCGGCGTGCGGCGTGCGCTTCTGCGGTTTCTCCAGTTCTACTGGGTGAATTCCGGCATTGCCGTCGGCCTGATGCTGCTGCTGGGCCTGAACAACGGGTACAAGGCGGTCTGGGCGATCTTCGGCTCCGCCAATCAGCTCCTGGCGGCGCTGGCCCTGTGGGTCGGCACGGTCTGGCTGATGAGCAAGAGACGCCAGTATTGGTTCGCGCTGATCCCGGCGATCTTCATGTTCGTGACCTCGATGACCATGCTCATTCGGCTGCTGGTCCGGGAGTACCTTCCCGCCTGGCAGACAGGGAAGGCCGGTCTGCTGATCGCCGACGTGATCGTGCTCGCGATGACGGTGGGCATCCTGGCCCTGACGCTGAGGAACTGGGTTTGCCGGGGGGCTGTCGCGGCCGGTGACTGGGCGGCCGAGCGGGGACAGGCGTAGGAGACGGTGCGGCGGGGGGCGAGTTTGCGGCGCCGAGGATGCAGGCCGAGTTCACAGATCCGACTCGATATCGGTCGCGGCGGGGATCGGGACGAGCTTGAACTGGGCGATGGGCGGCCGGGCGTCTCTCGCTTCGATTTCGCCTCTCTGCACGTAGTCCTGGGGGAACTGAAACACGAACGGTCGGAACGCCGGCCACTGGGTGATCTGCCGGTCCGCGTCCTCGATGTACAGAATCATCTGGTACGGCGCCTTTCGATAGGCCGCACTCGCTTCCGCGGTCGCCTTGATGTATACAAAAGCCAGCTCGGTGGCCTCGTTCTGCACCTCGACGCGGAACTTGCCTTGCAGGTTCGGGCTGAAGCAGATGCCGTACGCCGCAGGGATCGCGTCTTCGGACAGAACGCTCTGCACCGGCGACAGCGACACCTTCACCTTGGTGGCGACGTCCCGTCGCTGGAGGGGAGCCAGCTCGATGTACGGCGTCTTGTCGATCGGGCCGGCCTTCGCCAGGTTCTGCTCCGCCGGCGTCAGTTGGATCCTGGCGTGGAGAGTCTTGCCGGACGGGACATAGGCCGGAACGGACGAGGGATTGAGAGTGACCTGGAGGGAGGCGTCGATGCCCACGCATTCCACGGTGACATCCTGCTCGACGAGATGGTAGGTCACGAGGCTCAGCCGCTGCGGCACGCAGCTCTCGACCGTCAAGCCGAGCTTGCGGATTTCGCTGTTCTTCCGCAGGAAGTCCAGCACGTTGAGGGAATGGGCCTCTGTTTCGCTGAGCCCTTCCTGTTCCGGAACGAGGAAGAGATTCAGGTCCAGGTCCCCCCTGTTCTTGCGCCGGCTCACCTCCGTGACTCGGGCGGCGGGCCCTTTCAGAACGACCTCGCCGAGAACGACGGACGTCCGCAGGTTCGGGTCCGCGCCCTCCGCCACGAAATTCACCCAGAGACTCGGGTCGGTCGACTTGGCCACCTCGACTCGGACGTCGGACAGAGTCAGCTCGTCCTCCAGTGCCAGGTCCGCCCATACCCAGATCAGGACCGTCAGGAACACGACAATCAGTATTTTGCCCGGTTTGAGCCTGTCGATCATGGACCTATTCCGTACGACGTCGGAGCAGCCGTCCCACCAGAGGGACGTGATCTGCCGTCGCCACGCCTGCCAAATGGGAACGGACCTGGGATTCCGTCACGTTGCGGATCAGTTTGCCGTCGCGGGCGATGGAGATCGCGCCCGTCTCCTCACTCACGACCAGGCACATGGCGTCCGAGCCCGCGGTGATGCCGACCGCCGCCCGGTGGCGAGACCCCAGCTCGACGCCGGCGATACTGCCGGCCTCCGCCAGCGGCAACTGCACGCTGGCAGCGACGATCCGGTCCCCCCGAATGACGACGCCCATGTCGTGCAGGGGGGTGCCGGGATAGAAGATGGTCTTGAGCAGATCGGAGGTGACGCGGGCATCCAGCGGCACGCCGGTCTCGATGAACTCGCCCAATGCGACCTGGCGTTCAATGACGATGATCGCGCCGATTCGGGCCGCGGACAGCTCGGTGACCGCCGTGACCAGCTCCTCGATGGTTCGCGACAGTTGATGGGAGGCGCCCGCCCAGATCCGCGGCTGGCCGATCTGGATGAGCACCCTGCGAATCTCCGGCTGGAACGCCGCCACGGCCACGATCAACACCGCCAGCAGGAACCCTCGGTACAACAGTTGCAGACGGTCGAACGGCAGCCGCTCCACGACGAGATTCAGGATCAGCACGCCCGAGACCAGGATGAAGATCACCCCGCGAAAGAGCCTCTCCCCGCGGGTGCCCTCCAGGAAATCGACCACCCACCAAATGACCAGGCCGATCGCGAGCAGCTCGACTGCGACAACCCACCAATCGTAGTGTGCGACGCGGTTGACGTAATCGAAGATGGTGTACACGGATGCAGATCCCTTCCCTGGGGTAGGCCGTCCCGTGAATCTGATCCGGACTGCGGAATGCGGATTCCCGACACGGTGACTACGGGAGTCTTCTGTCTGTCAGTTTGCTGGGCCGATCCAGACCCAACACCCTGTCGAGGTCGGATAACATCAGTTCATTGTTGACGCGCAGAACCCGACTGTGCCGACGGTCGACTTCCGCTCTGGTCTCACCCGGATGCCTCAGGCTACAGCCCGCCAGCAGCAATACCGAGATGTAGGCGGCGGCCGCCAGGGCAAGAACACGGAAACCCCGACCCCTGCGTCGTTCCTTCCTATTCTCTACAGTCGTCACGCTTTTCATCATTCCCCTTTTTCCAACCATGGACTCGTTCACTCGGGCGGCGCAAAACCTGCCCCACCATGGGGTTAATTATAGCCGCCTCGCCCGCGGATGTCAAGACCGGCATGGGATTTTGCCCGTTCTGACAGCCCGGATTCGACGAAAATGGCATTTCCTCTGTCCCGACAACGAGTTACAATCCCCACCGGCGGGTCCGGCCGGGTCGGGCGGAGCCCTGGGAAAGGGATGCTTTCGAGCTTTCAGGAGCAAGTCATGAGGATCCAATCATCGCCGACAGCAATGACCGGACGCGAACGAGTCCTTCGCGCCCTGAACCACCAGCCGACCGACCGCGTCCCCGTCGATCTCGGCGGAACCGCCTGCTCCGGCGCACAGGTCAGCGTCGTCGCCAGATTGCGCCGCGCCCTCGGCCTCGACAAGCCGGGAGACCGCGTCAGGGTCTGCGAGCCCTACCAGATGCTCGGAGAAATCGCACCCGACCTCCGGAAGGTCCTGGGCATCGACGTCGTCAACCTGCCGAACCGCAAGAACATGTTCGGATTCGAGAATGCCGGCTGGAAACCCTGGCGGACCTTCGATGGCACCGACGTCCTGGTCCCCGCCCAGTTCAATACCGATCCCGAGCCCGACGGCTCGATCCTGATGTACCCCGAGGGCGATCGGTCGGCCAGGCCCTCCGCCAGGATGCCCCAAGGGGGGTATTACTTCGATTCGATCATCCGCCAGCCGCCCATCGACGACGCCAAGCTCAATCTGGCCGATAATCTCGAAGAATTCCAGCCTATCGGCGACGACGACCTGCGACACTACGAGCGGCAGGCGAACGACCTGTACGACAACACGGATCTGGCGATCGCCGCGGGTTTCCCCGGCGCCGCGTTCGGCGACATCGCCCTCGTCCCAGGCCCCTGGATGAAGGACCCCAAGGGCATCCGCGATATCGAGGAGTGGTACGTCAGCACGCTGATCCGCCGGGACTACATCCGCGAGGTCTTCGCCCGACAGGCCGAGATCGCCATCGAGAACCTCAAGCGAATCCACCAGGCAGTCGGCGACAAGGTCCACGTCGTCTTCATGGACGGGACCGATCTGGCCTCGCAGAACAGCCTGTTCTGCTCGCCCGACACCTATCGGGACCTCTACCTGCCCCACGCGAAGAAGGTCAACGACTGGGTCCACGCCCACACGAAGTGGAAGACGCTCAAGCACTGTTGCGGCGGGTGCGAGCCCTTGATCGAGGGCTTCATCGAAGCGGGCTACGACGTCCTGAACCCCGTCCAGACCTCCGCGAAGGGCATGGATCCCAAGCACCTCGTCGATACGTTCGGCGACCGGATCGTCTTCTGGGGCGGCGGCGTCGATACCCAGCAGACCCTCCCCTTCGGCACGCCCGACGAGGTCCGAGTCCAGGTCGCCGAGCGGGTCAAGATCCTCGGCGCCAGGAACGGCTACGTCTTCAACACGATCCACAATATCCAGTGCAACACGCCCACGGAGAACCTCCTGGCCATGTTCCAGGCCCTCGGCCGAAACCTGTAGTTCTTCACCACAGAGACACAGAGGACACCGAGGAGAAGGAACCTCAGAATCCAGGGCAGGTGGGAGAAGGGCGAGCCAGTTTGTAGTGACGCCGTGAGGCGTTCTCTTCTCGGTTCGTGACGAGGACATCGAACCGGTAGAGTAGGGAGGGACGGAGAGGTCCTTCCCCCTCTTCAAACCGGACGTGCAGATTTTCCGCATCCGGCTTTCCTGAAGATGTCGGCCATCGGCATTCACAGGGTCCGCTTGGGTTCAGGTCTGAGTAAAACCGAAACTTCGGCTCCTGTTTGGCCTTCTGGCCCAGCTTCTGTCTCAAAAGAGAGAGTCTCTCAGGCAGTGGGCTCTCCGTCCACAAAGATTCCTGGGCGTTCGCCCGGCGGCCTGGTTCCGTAGTAGGTTGATCCAATCGGCACTCTCCTTCTCTTACTCCGCAGTTCTTCAGTAGGGTCCCTTCGCTCCACGGTCGTTACCCGCTTCTTCGCTACTATGAACCCCTCCGACTCCCGGCACAGCCAGAGTCAGGTTATGGATTCCCTGTCTCTGTCGGCGGAGCTCGACCCCGCCGCCGTGCCGGGTCTCTCAGGTTCCTCGACGGACCTGTTCGCGCGTGCCGTCCCCTTCCACCCCGGGAGGCCGGCAAGGTGCATTCGCTCGTTGCTGGGGACCCCCAACGCGATAGACCGCGTTGGGCATCCCCTTCCCTTGCCGTGGCAGGCTTCACCACTCTCTGGCGGGCTGGCCACCTCCATAAGCGTAACGAGGCCGATTCGGGTTCGCTTGCGCTACGGCTCACGCGGTCGCTCGCCGGGGCTTCGACGGCGGGATCGCTCCCGACGCCGCCCGGTCCGCTACCTGCTGAACGAGCAATTCGCAAGGCAACCTCCTTTCAGGTTACAAGGTCCGTCAGGCTTATCCTGACGCTCCGAAGGCACAAAGAAGAACGGTGTCCTGAACTTCGTGGCTCCGTGGCTCTGTGCGAGACCGCCCTTGGCGAGATGCCTGCGGAAGCCCGCCCTCGACCTGATCGCGGGCGGGAATCCGTGCTTGTGCGTACAACGCTTCACGCACGGCCATTTCTTCACGGTCCCGTGAGCCCGCGACTTGTCCATAAGTGTTTTCCTACAAAGGAGTTAGTGTTGTCTCGACCTGGCCTTCCGAATCAGGGGTTGTGGGTTCGAATCCCACCGTTGGCTTGTCCTGCAGGCCGTGCGGAATCCCCATTCTGTCTATTTGGCAAAGCGGAGAATTCGTGTTGACACGGCGCGAGGACTGGCTTAGAATACTGTGTCTAGGCAAGTATCGGCGGTGTAGCTCAGTTGGTTAGAGCATGGGATTCATAAGCCCAGGGTCGGTGGTTCGAATCCACCCGCCGCTATTGACGTGTGTCTCGTCGGGCGTCGTGGTTTCCGTCGCCGACGGCAGGGTTATGCCGTCGAACAGGGCTGGCGACGCGAATGATGAGATGCGAATTGGCGCCCCCATCGTCTAGTGGCCTAGGATATCAGGTTCTCATCCTGGAGACAGGG
>DAOQWL010000121.1:0-8998 GCA_035342095.1 Sedimentisphaerales bacterium
GGTTTGGGGACAGGTCCCCAAGAACCACCGAAGTACGCGAAAACCGGATGAGCCTCTTTTTTGGGGGGGCGGTCTGCCAGAGTGTCTGGGCACACCCACGACGGATGAACCGTAGGGCGGAATCTTGACGAGTCGGCGGCTTTGACATAGAGTCGGCGCCTGTGTCTGCGAGCGAACCATAGGTCCGCGACGAGTGGGAGAACGCGAAAAAGAGAGAAAGGACGGATGCCATGCGATACGTCTACATGATACTGATCATCCTGTTCACCGCAGTCGTCGTCATCTTCAAGATCCAGAACTCCGAAACGGTGACCCTCTCGTTTCTGTCCATGAAGGCAACACTCCCGGTGTCCGTTCTCGTGATCCTGGTCTATCTCCTGGGCATGCTCACGGGCGGTTCCGTGCTGATGCTGCTGCGAACCTGGTTCAAAGGCGCCCGCAAGAAGAGCCCGAAGACAGGCGATGCCAAGCCCGCCTGACGCGAGACGGTGCAGCAACCTCCTCGGACTTGCGTCACTTGCCATCCAGCGTCATCAGGCATCGCAGCGCCCACGCCGTGACCACGATACCGGCCAGCAGAGACAATCCCAAAGCCGCGGGCTTGTGCATGAAGGCCAGCATATCCAACAGCATCCACAGGCCGCGGAATACGAACACGCCCGCGACAACCAGAGCCAACTCGGCACTCAACGCTCGCGTCTTCTTCATAGGTCACTCCATCCCTAACCATTCATGGCAGCCATAGACCGCGCGGTCCTTGCGTTCTTTCAGTACCCAGAAGATTGTATCACGAGGACAGTACGCGATGCGCCCCCTCGTCTTTGCCTACCTTCTCGTCGCATGTTCCACCACCCGGTCGATCTCGCGGGTCATCGCGTCATCCAGCGGCTTGGGCCGATGGCTTTCGAGAATCCGCTCGACCCGCCTGCCGAGCCGGTCGGCGAAGGAGCCTGCGCCGTCGCTGAGCCAGAGATCGTAGGGTTGGCGAGTCCATATTGCCGATGCCGGCCAGATCGCTTCGCGGAAGTGGCGGACCGTGTGGTCCTCCGCCAGGAAGTTGCCCGCCGGACCGACTGCGTGGATGACGCCCGTCGCCAGGTGCTCGTCGTCCACTGCGAATCCTCGGGCGATCCGCCGGACGTAGCTCATCAGCTCGTCGTCGAAGGCCAGCCACAGGAGACTGCCCGCGTGATCCGTCCCGCAGATGCCGCAATGGCCGAACATGTCCGCACCCGCCAACACGCCCATCAGCACTGTCGCAGCCTTCTCGGCGCCCGCCTGGGCGTCGGGCAGCTTCGCATCGGTCAGGCCCACGTTGATGTAGCTCGGGAATCCGTACGACCGGGCGATCTGCACCATCGCGACCGCCATCAACCCCTGCTCGGGCGAGCCGAACGAGCAGATGCCCGTCCGCGGGTCCATGACGTGCGGAATGCCGCCGTAGGTGATGGGCGTGCCCGGCGCCAGCAGTTGCGTGACCACAATACCCGCGAGGACCTCCGCGTTCTCCTGGGCCAGGGTCCCTGCGAGCGTTCCCGGCGCGGTGCCTGCGGTCATCGCCATCGGGCCGATGCTCACCGGCTGGCCTGCCCGCGCGAACTCGCGGACGATGTCGAGTCCATCCTTCGGCAATTGCAGCGGACTGATCGGCTCCAGGAAGGCCTCGACCATCGGGCGGGCCCGCAATGCAGCTTCTCCGCCTGCGATGGTGCGATAGATCTCCAGGATGTGGCGGGCGGTCTCGCCGTTGCGGACCCAGCATCGAGTGGGTTTGGCCGTCCCTTTCACGAGTTCCGCGGTGAGGACCACATCCCGCCACTTCTCCGAAACGGACTCCGGCTGGGCCATCGCGCCGACAATCGTGATGTTCTCCAGCCCATCGCCCAAGCGGATCGCATCGCGAGTGTCCTGGATCGTCGCCGGTCGGCGCTGGCCGGTCTGGAGGTCGATCCAGGCGTACTGGCCCGGACTGGACATCAGGACGAGATCGCCGTGACCGAACCTCGCGACTCGATTCCCGTCCCGGCCGTAGAGCACATACTGCTTGCCCGCCTGCGCCACGCTGTCCATCACGAGCTTCTCGGGCAGACGAGCGATCTTGTGGCCTTCATCAATCCTCGCTCCCGCTTCGCCCAGCAGGCGGAGCACCTCGTCGTGATGCACCATGACGCCGGTATCGCGAAGGACGATCAGGCTCGCGTCGCGGATCGCGTCGATTTCGGACTGCGATAGGATTTGCAGTGACGGTATCCTTGCCATGACTTGCTCCCGCCGGTCATACATCCGTACACGACTCGTAGCATGGGCGTCTCGCCCATGAGTAGCACGGCCGTCCCGGCCGTGAGTACCACGGGCATCTTGCCCGTGGATGTCCCCTGAGGTTCATGGGCGAGACGCCCATGATACTCACGGGCAAGATGCCCGTGCTACTTCGGCTTGAACCACAGATCGATGGGCCGTTGGACACCCTTCGGTCGGAAGGGCATCGCGACCTTGGCGCCCGTGCCCGCGGACTGGTAGCCCGCGAAGAGAATCTCCTGCACGAGTCGGCCGTCTTCGCCGGTCGCCTGGGGCTGGTCCTTGCCCCGCACGCACCGCGCGAAGTGGTGCATCTCCTGCGGGAACCCGTAGTTCCACAGCTCCTCGAAGACCGGATACGTCCAGCCTTTCGTCGTCGGCGCTTTCTCGACCGCGTAGCCATACCCGTATTCGCTGTAGGTCGGCAGTGCGTTGCCCATGTGCAGGTCCGCGTAGGCGACGCCGCCCTCGCCGTAGACCTCGATGCAGTCGTCCATCCCGCCGCGACGGGCCCAACTGTCCTCGACCACGCCGACCGCGCCGTTCTCGAACTCCAGAATGCAGATCGAGTTGTCTTCGCCTTTGGTCTTGTCCGCGTGGACGTGCGTGCCCATCTGGCAGTAGACCGTCTTGACCTTGGGCCGGCCGAGGAACCAATAACAGAACGCGACGCCGTGACAGCCCATGTCCATGAACACGCCGCCGCCGGACTTCTCGACGTTCCAGAACCAGCTCGCATGAGGCCCGAAGTGCTTCTCGCTCTGCTTGACCATGTACACCTTGCCGAACGCGCCCTGGTCGGCCATCTGCTTGGCCTTGACATACTTGGGCGTAAAGAACAGCTCCTCCGCGTACATCAGCAGGACGCCCTTCTTGCGGCAGACGTCGATCATCGCGTCGGCCTCCTCGAGCGTCATGCACAAGGGCTTCTCGCAGACCACGTGCTTGCCCGCGCTGGCGATGTCCGCGGTCATCTGCGCGTGCAGGCAGTTCGGCGCCGCGATCGTCACCATCTCGACATCCTTCTCGGCCAGCATCTTGCGGTAGTCGGTGAAGACACGCGGAATGCCATATCGCTTCGCCAGCTTCTCGGCATTTCCCGGCGTCGGCGAGGCCACCGCGACGACCTGGGCCTCCTCGGGCATCAGACGGAACGACTCCGCGTGGATGTCCGCTTCGAATCCCGACCCAATGATCCCGACCTTCACTCGTCCCCGGTCCGACATGGCCTGAGCACCTCCAATCATGGGAAGATGGTGGGCATAGCCCACCCTACTGCTGCCGCCCGAACGAACGACCCATCCGCGCCAGCGGACTCGTCACAATCGTAAATTGTAGATTGTAGATCTCCAATTCACAGGCCCCAGCCTTTGCGGTATTCGTAGTGCAGGAGGCGGTTCGCCTCGCGGACGTTCGTGACCTTGAAGTTGGCGCTGTCCCAGAGGAGTTTGACGCCGCCCAGGCGGACGCAAACCGTGCCCAGGAGCACCGCCTCCGTCAGCGGACCCGCGAACTGGGCGAAGTCCGACCGCGTGGGCGTGCCTTCCTTGCAGGCTTTGATCCATTCCGCGTGATGCCCGATCGAGCGGGGCAAGGTCCTGGGCGGTCGCTGGTACGCCTGCATCTTCGACTCCGGAATCAGGCGAGGACTGTTGCCGCCCCAACCCTCGACGTACATCTTGCCTTTGTCGCCGACGAAGATCAGGCCGTCTTCGCGGGACAGCTCGCGGTCGTCCGCCAGTTCCGGCGGGCGGGCGGGGATGATCCCGCCGTCGTACCAGTGCAACGTCACCGCGGGCATGTCGCCTCGCGCCGGGAACTCGTAGTGTACCATCGAAGCCAGGGGCAGCGTCTCGTCGTTGAACAGGGTCGAGCTGGCGTGGACGCTCGTCGGCGCCCCGAGCTTCAACGCCGACCAGGCGGGCGCCAGGTTGTGAATGCCCATATCGCCCAGCCCGCCGGAGCCGAAGTCCCACCAGCCTCGCCAGCGGAAGGGTGCATACGCCGGATGATAGGGACGATAGGGAGCGGGACCGAGCCACAGGTCCCAATCCAGCGTCTGCGGAACCACCGGCGTGTCCCTGGGCCGCTCGATCCCTTGCGCCCAGTACAGCGGGGGTCTGCCGCTGTGCGTGGGCCGATCAGACCAGCAATGGACCTCGCGAACCGGGCCGATCGCGCCGTCCCAGATCCACTCGTTGATGAGCCGGTTGCCCTCGAAGGCCATGCCCTGATTGCCCATCTGGGTCGCGACCTTGGCTTCGCGTGCGGCCTGGGCGAGGGCCCTCGCTTCGTACACCGTCCGCGTCAGGGGCTTCTCGCAGTACACATGCTTGCCCAGCTTGATCGCCATCATGCTGACGACCGCGTGATTGTGGTCCGGCGTGCCCACGACGACCGCGTCGATGCCCTTCTCCTTCTCGAACATGACGCGAAAATCCTTGTACTGCTTCGCCTTGGGATACTCTTTGAAGGTGTGTCCGGCGTAGTCCCAGTCCACATCGCAGAGCGCGACGATATTCTCGCTGGAGACGTCGTTCAGGTCGCTGCCGCCCTGCCCGCCAATGCCGACGCCGGCGACGTGGAGCTTCTCACTGGGCGCCGTAACGCCCGCACCGCCCAGGACGTGCCTGGGCACAATGGTGAACGCTGCAGCCGTCGCCCCCGCGCCGAGCAGCGTCCGTCGCGAAACCGATCCCGAATGAACCTCTGTGCGCCCCTCGGAAGTCTTCATGCTTCCACCTTTCCCAGAAGCCGATTGCCCCTTGCCAACCATCGACGACGAATCAGGGTGTCCAGGATACCCGCCCTGCGACCGCTCTTCAACGGCCTTCGCGATCTATCCCGGTTTGACACAAGCCTGTGGTCATTGTAGAATGGAATTATGAAGACCATTGAACAAGTTCGCAAAGAAGCGATGGCGTTGTCTGCCAGCGAACGTGCCAGCCTGGCTCACGATTTGCTCATGAGTCTCGAAGACCCGGGCGCATACGAGTTGAGCGCCGAGCAAGAAGCCGAAATTCAACGGCGGGTTCGTCAAATTGCCGCAGGTGAGGCAACAGGCCGTCCGGCCGATGAGGTCTTCACGGACATCGAGGCCCGACTGAGATGACCCCCGTCACCATCCTCCGCGAAGCAGAGGTGGAACTGTGGGAGGCGGTGGGCTTCTACGAAAGCAAGTGTCGTGGTCTTGGTCTGGACTTCGAGAAAGAGATCAGGACGATCGTCGAACTCATCCGACAGTATCCCAACCGATGGCCGGTCCGCGAGGATGGCACACACAGGTGCCTGACGCATCGATTCCCCTACTTCGTCGTCTACATCCACCGTGAGAACAAGGTATGGATCATCGCCTTCGCGCATTGCAGGAGAAGGCCGGGCTATTGGTCCGAACGTGACAAGACGAGGGAACAGGGGCCTTCGCCGCAATAGCCTTTCCTGAGTGCCGGCTCGTTCTCCAACTCGCGTCGGCGGTCAAATCTGCGAGTAGCTCGCGGGCTTCAGGTAGAGGTTCGTGATCCCGCCCTTTCGGAGGATCGCGCCGTCCGCGTACTCGGGCATCGCCCTGAGCTTGAGCCAGTCGGGATCGTTGCGGAACGCATCCCAGTTGGCCTTGCTCTCGTCCATGTCCTTGAAGCCGAGCATGTACGTCAGGTTGGGCATCTTGGCGCCCGCGAGGGTCTGGCCAAAGAAGACCGGGTGCAGGCCCACCTTGCGGAAAATGGCGATCTCGGCCGTGTTGAACATCTCGATCTTCTTGAGACCCGCCTTCTCGCTCGGGCTCTCGTAGGTCCGCAACTGGAAGACCCGGCCCGGCGCATCCACCGGCCTTTCCAATCGCGACATGCCCTCGAAGGGCAGCATGAACTGAACCTCCAGGTTCTTGTAGGCGGGCTTGTCCGCAGGGGCGTTGACGAAGTCCGCTCCCTTGGCCATGAACTCCGCATCGTCGCCCAGTCTCGATGCGAGCGACAGGAAAGTGCGAATGGAGGAATGCACGAGCAGGACGTAGATCGGGCTGATCCCCTCGGCGGGATAGAACACGCCCACCGGCTGGACGCCCAGTCGGTTCAAGGCCGGGATGGCTGCCTCGCTGAGGAATTTGTCGAAGCCCGCCTTCTGCGGCTCGGTCTCGATCTCGTACCGGCGCAGCTCGTAATACTGCACATCCGCGGCCGCACGCGCCGCCGCCTGGGCCGCACGGGTCTGGGCCAGGCGGGTGCGATAGGCGACGTCGCTTTCGCCGGGTTGTCTTGCCAGGGGATCCTGGGCCAGCAGGGCCCCGCCGCCCAAGGAGGCCAGACCCGCTGCGGTTGCTTTGGTTAAGAATTCGCGTCGTTCCATGCTCTGTCTCCCATCACAAAAGCCCCTGATCGAATCCGCCGCAGAGGCAGGAAAGCCATGCCCTCGATATCCCCTGTGGCAACCATCCACATTCGTGCAACCATACTCCGACCGCCCGCCCCCCGCAAGCAGATCCGCCTGGGCGTCCAGGGCGAACGCATGTTCCAAGCCGCTCGGTCCAATTCACGTGCAATTACCCCGACTCGGCGTCTGACCTCCCGGCGGTCTCCGCCTGCCCGCCGCAATGAGAGAGCACGCGGAACCGGTCCGGCGTTTTCCGTGCCCTGTGACCCGCTATTATAGACCCCGCAGAGGTCCTTCGGTTCCCTGGAGCACACGATCTTGTTCCGTTCCAGCGCGTGGCACGCCGTCCACGTCAATTCGGTGGGCAGCCTATTGGCGCATGGCCTGTTTGGAGTTCCGCGTTTACGCGGTATTCACCCGCCTGAAGGCGGAACTCCAAACGGGATCCGCGGGACGGAGCAGGACAACTTTTGTTAATTATTTTTCTATTTTTGTGTTTGACAATGACACAACGCTGCTTTATATTTCGATCAGTAAGGCACAACCCGGTCGGGTCGAGCCCGCGTCGGCCGACCGGTGCGATGAGACAGGCTGCGGATCGGATCGTGCGGGTCCCGCAGCGAGAACGAAGCGTACTCTTCGAGCGGAGCAAGACTTATGCAGAGCCTGAGCGAAGCCCAACGGGACGCCCGACGACAACTGGCGAACGAGATCGACCCCCTGCTGCTGGCCGAGTCGTTCCTGGGCGAGGACGAATACTGGTTCGACGACGAGGCGACGCGGAGCAGCCTGTACCGCCTGCGGAAGTGGCGAGGCGACTACTACTACTGGCTCGACGGACGCTACCGGCAGATCCTCGACGAGACGGTCCGAATCAACCTGACCGCCTGGCTCCAGAAGGACATCGAACGGGTCCGCGCCAAGCTGGGCGTCACCTACCAGATCACGCGGGACCTGGTCGCCAACGTCCTGCTCAACCTCGACGCGCTCGTCGTGATCATGGAGACCCGCGAGCTGAACTCCTGGCTCGATTTCCAGGACCGCCCGCCCGTGATCCCGCTTCGCAACGGCCTGGTGAGCCTGGCGGACTTCGACAAGGGGGTCCCGCCGCGACGGCTGGGACACACGCCGAACTACTTCAACACCGCCTGCCTGCCCTTCGACTACGATCCGCAGGCGGACTGTCCCCTCTGGAAGCACTTCCTCGACGACGTGATGCTCGGCCGCGCCGACCTGATCGCGATGCTCCAGCAGTGGGTCGGGTACCTCTTCCGACCCGACCTCCGCGAGCAGAAGTTCCTCCTGTGCGTCGGCGAGGGCGCCAACGGCAAGGGCGTCTTCTTCGAGGTCGTGCAGGCCCTCGTCGGGCGGGACAACTGCTCGCAGGTGCCCTTGTGCCGGTTCGGGAATCCATTCGCCCTCTGGCCGACGTACGGCAAGCTCCTCAACGCCACCAGCGAATCGACGCACATCATCGAGGAGGAGGCCGAGGGCATCCTGAAGGCCTTCGTCGCGGGCGACGCCTTCACCTTCGAGCGCAAGTACCGCGATCCTTTCCACGCGACGCCGACCGCCAAGGTGATGATCGCGACGAACGCGCTGCCGCACTTCAACGACAAGACGCAGGGCATCTGGCGGCGCGTCCTGCTGGCGCCGTTCGACAAGACGATCCCCGAGGCAAACCAGATCCGGATTCTCGCGGGCGAGATCATCCGGACCGAGCTTGCCGGCGTGTTCAACTGGGCGATCGCGGGCCTGGCCGACCTGGACCGCGCCTGCGGGTTCACGATCCCCGACGTCAGCCGCGAGCGCCTCGAAGAGCACCGGCGCGACGTGGACCCGGCGCGGACCTTCCTGCTGAACAACTACAGCGCCTCGCTCGACTACGACGGCCTGCCCGCCTCGGAAGTCTACGCGGCCTACGTGCAGTGGAGCCAGGACAACGGCTTCCGACCGGTCAACAGCGCCCACTTCGGCCGACAGGTGAAACGGGCGTTCCCGAGCACACGCAAGACCCATAGTCGTCAGCGCGGACAGCAGGTGTGGATGTACACGCATCTGGCGGTCCAGGAGGACTCGGAGGTGGCCACGATGGAGGTTCGACGTCCTGCTACAAGCGCTACAGGCAAATCTCTATATCATCTCCCATAGACTCCTGCGGTCTGTCGGTCCCGCGATGAAAGACAGGATTTCCCTGTAGCGCTTGTAGCGCGGAAGACGTTCTCCGTAGCATGGGCGCGAGCGCCCATGATTCCGGATCACGCGCAAGATGCCCGTGCTGTCAAGGATCGGGTAAAACCAGCCAGTCGGATCGGGTTCAAAACCAGCCACT
>DAOQWL010000122.1:0-8907 GCA_035342095.1 Sedimentisphaerales bacterium
CCCAGAGAGCAATGTCTTTCATCTATATTTGGTTGCGGCCGAAGGCCGCTCCAAGAATGCATCGTTCTTCGCGCCGGTGTGTGGCGGTTCCTGCCAGGGCCCGGGCGTACTTTTGGGCTGCGGCTTCACTGCCGAATCGATCCTTCGCTTCAATGGCGGAGTCTACTCTCGGCGGTGATATGCTCCGGACTCGAAGAGCATCTCCGGACGTGGTCGCGGATATGCCCATTCCCTCATATGCGACATTCCCTACTACGGCTTCCTGCATTCGACTCTCCACGAATTCATACGTTGGCTCGTTGCCCTACTCGTCCACCCCAGTCGTGAGGGAGATAGCCGAGGCAGGGGCACTCAGCAACTCTCCAGACACGTCGATCCCCTTTTTAGCGACTGCAAGCTTAGGGGAACCTGAAGTCATGGCAGAAAAAAAGAAGAAATCGAATGCCGCTGGCGAACCCGTCGAGCGGATCAATCGAGAGGTCGGATACCATTTCCGAAAAGGCAAGATCCCCCCCGCGGCGATACGTGGGGCCAGTTAACATGAAAGGCAGAACTTCCTTGCCGCTATCATAGCGGTGCCGGAGGTCCATCAGATAAAGAGGTTCTGCTGTGTACTGTGCAGGGATCGATTATCACAAACAGTACTCAATCGTCAGCATCCAAAACGCCCAAGGGCAAATCGTCCAGAAGTAACGGGGGGACCACGCCTTTCCCGAGTTGTTCGGAGGAGTATCCAGGGAGTACCGCGAACCGGCGAACTCGTAATCTATTCTTGAGGGCCGGCCCTCACACACGGGCAGAGTACGAGGGAATCAGAGGAGCTTCTTCGCTTTGGCTTTGAGGCCGAACGTTCGATTGAAACGATACTCGAGACTGGCCCTGAGCTCGTCTGTCAGTTGCGGCTGGGCGCTGTCGCCATTCTTGGTGATGTAGATGGTGACGGGAGCGGCCTTGGTCCGCTCCTGAGAGCATTCAAAGACGACCTTGTCACCGGTGGGGGTCGCAGCGATGAGCTTGAAAGTCCACGAGTTGAGGAGTTCCTGGGAGTGAGTCCATCCCTTCTCCTTGATGAAGCCGCGAATTCCTTCATCCGCTTCCCACAGGTGCAGACGGGTCTCGATGATTCCCGGATTGCTCTCCAGCACGGTGGGTGACGGGCTTGCCTTCTTGCAGCCGCCAATCGGACTGCACATCACAATGCACACAATGAACCACAGCAAGGATTCCCTCTTCATGGCCAGTTCCCTCAACTGCATACATAGTTATCCGCGCAGTAGCCCTGGATTCCCGAGCCTGTGTTGACATCTTACTGCACGCTCCGTGCCTTTGTACAGCACAGGATCCGGGATTCTCCGTCTCACCTTGTCACCGGCACTCCTGTACGTCACCCGGGACACCGCCAACCAAAGAGCGGTGTGCGATGCACACCCTACCGCTATCGCCTTCTCACAGAGTCCGTCCTGGTTCCTCCGCCGGCATCCGGCAAAGCGGTAGACGCTCCGGATTCCGACCGAAGGCGGACCTGTGGTATAATGCCGGCCCATGGGTACGAAGGACAGGCAATGCAGGCTGGCTTATGCGTATGCGCTCGCGGCGGTCGTGTTCTGGGGGACGGCCGCGTCCGCGTTCAAGATCTCGCTGCAATTCGTGGACGGGATGACGCTGTTGCTGGTCGCGTCGGTGGCTTCCGCGGCGGTGTTCTTCCTCTATCTCGTCGCGACGCGAAGGCTGGGCCTGCTGCGGACCTTCACGAAGAGGGACTGGCTCTGGTCGGCCGGGCTTGGGGTGCTCAACCCGTTCCTCTACTACATCGTCATCTTCAAGGCGTATTCGCTGCTGCTGGCCCAGGAGGCCCAGCCGATCAATTTCGTCTGGCCGCTGACGCTCGTGCTGCTCTCGATCCCCCTGCTCGGCCAGCGGATCAAGCTCGCCAGCATCCTCGCGATCCTCGTCAGCTTCAGCGGCGTGGTCGTCATCGCGACTCGTCCCGAGAGGCCTGCGGACATCCTGAGCTTTCGATTCAGCAACGGGCTGGGCGTCGCGCTGGCGCTGGGCAGCACGGTGATCTGGGCGCTGTATTGGGTCCTCAATACGAAGGACCGACGCGAGGAAGCTGTGCGGCTGTTCGTCAACTTCCTGTTCGCCTGCGTCTACATCGTCGTCTTGATGCTCGTGCTGGGGAAGCTGGGCGTCCCCCCATGGCAGGGATTGCTCGGCGGCGTCTACATCGGCCTGTTCGAGATGGGGGTCACCTTCCTGCTCTGGCTCAAGGCCCTCCGCAGCGCCAAGACCACCGCCCACGTTGTGAACCTGATCTACCTGGTCCCGTTCCTCTCGCTGCTCGTGATCGCGATGGTGGTGGGCGAGCAGATCCGGGCGTCCACCCTCGCGGGCCTGGTCCTCATCGTCGCGGGCATCGTCCTGCAGAACACCTCTGGATGATGATCTGCTCTTGCGAGGCGCGAAACGCGGGGGGACGGAGTTGCGCGAAACCCGTTCGTAGTGCGCCCGTGAGGGCGTATCTTCCACGCGACGAAGACAACGCCCGACGGCCCCGGATCAAGTCCGGGGCAGGCTGCCCCTGCGAAAGCAGGGGGCACTACGAACAAGCCCGCGACGCAACACCCATCGATCAGACGTTCTCCGGGACGACGAACGGCGTCCGATACGGCCGGGTCAGCAGCTCCGGGGCCCTGCGATGGCCCTTGAACTTCTCCTTGGCCGGATCGAAGGTCAGCATCGGGCCGAGTTGGAACGTGCCCTTGGTCACGTCGAGACCGATCGCGCCCTTGACCGTCTCCAGAATGCGGTCCCACGACCTGCCGATCTCCTCGTGCCGGCCCAAGACGTCGGGCTTCGTCGTGCCCGTGACCTGCTGGCCGAGCCGATAGGAGATGTTGCCCAGGTGGCAGCAGGCGGAGGCGAGGTGCCCCTGCTCGATGTCCGCGTTGAGGTCCGCGACCTTGCGGCTTCGCATGGCGCGGATGAAGTTCCCGAAATGGTCCGTGTCCATCTCCGGCTCGGGGACCGCGAGTTCCTCCGCGGTATCGGAGCCTTTCGCGTAGAACTTGCCCCCTCGGATCGTCCCGGCCTCCAGGTAGAACTCGTTGCCCACGTTGGTCGGGTACTTCTTGCCGTCGACGCCCGCCCGGTTCACCAGGCCAATCACCTCGAAGACCAGCAGCGGACCGCCGAAGTCCATGATCGTCAACTGGCAGTTGGGCGTCTGGGCCTGGTCGGTGAACGGCGGATGCCCCTCCGTCGATTCCACCCAGCGGCCCCCCAGGCTGATCACGCTCCTCGGCAGCGTCGCGCCGGGAATGGCCCAGCGGGCGATGTCCATCTGGTGCACCCCCTGATTCCCGATTTCACCGTTCCCAAACTCCCAGAACCAGTGCCAATTATAGTGCACCAGATTCGCGTGGTACGGGGCCTCCTGCGCGGGGCCGAGCCAGAGGTTGTAGTCGAGATTCGCCGGTGGCTCGGCGATCGGCTTGAAACCAATGCTCCAGCGGCCTTGTCCATTCTTGGAGGCGGCGCCCTTGGAGACCAGGAGCTTGCCGTACTTGCCGCTGGCGATGGCGGCCACCTGGCGGGCCCAGCCCTTGCTGGACCGGCTCTGCGTCCCGTGCTGGACGATTCGCCCGTACTTGCGGGCGGCCTCGACGCACTTGCGGCCCTCGAAGACATTGTGGCTGCACGGCTTCTCGACGTACACGTCCTTGCCCGCCTGGCAGGCCCAGATCGTGCCCAGCGAGTGCCAATGGTTCGGCGTCGCGATGGAGATCGCGTCGATGTTCTTGTTTTCGAGCAGCTTGCGGATATCGACGTACTTGTCCACCGCATGCCCGTACTTCTTCTCGAAGGCCGCCGCCTTGTCGTCCAGGACCTTGCGATCCACGTCGCAGAAGGCCGCGACCCGCACACCTTCCATCTCCTCGAAGGCGCTGATGTGCGACCCGCCCCGCCCGTTGATGCCGACGACCGCGACGCGAATCTCATCGTTGGTCCCCAAGACTCGTGACGACGGGCTCAGAGCCGGCCCTTTCGACTCGTGACAGCCGGCCAGGGCCATGCCCAGCCCCGCCGCGACCGATCCGCTCACGAATTGCCTGCGCGTGATGTGTGTCATCTGGTGCCTCCTTTGCATAGAATCATCAGGGAAGGTGTGCCCGCGTCCACGATACGAACACTGCTGTGTGCTGCACGAATCATACGCGGCGGATTCTACCCCGCCCGCGACCGTGATTCAAGCGCGTATTCTCCATCTTGCGGGCCGGACGCCGGACGCAATCAAGAGCCACGCTGCCGCGTGCCTTGATACTCACAGGTGCGGACAGACACCTGTCGACAAACACATTGTATCTCACGCAGGGCCGCAGTGACGCAGAGTACGTTGGGCTCATGCCTTCTCTGCGTCCCCGCGTCTCTGCATGAGTTGATTTCATCCCGCCGGATGAAGCCCGTTTTCTTGAATGCGTTATTGACCCGTCCGACAGATGGGGATATCCTCCGCCGTAAATGCAGGAGAGCATGGAGAATTTGAAATTATGCGAGCCATCCTTTCAGACTGTGTGCTGGCCGCGACGATGCTATGGCTTCCCGGTCTCGCCTTCCCCGATGTTCGGATCGCGATGGACTTCGACCGCCTGAGGCGCGAGATGTCGCCGGATGAGGTGGTTCAATCTCTCGCCGGGATCCACAAACCTGGACTTGGGATCAGCCTTACGCTGATCCCGCCCTCGCCGGTAACAGACCGGATCGGGCTGGATATCCGGGGATCGGTGCGGAATGATGTTGGCACAGCGCGGACTTTTGAGGTCGTGCTGTATCTCGATGAAGAGAAGTCGGAGCAGCGTCTGCATCGGGCGGCTTTCACCATAGACCCTCAGTCGGCCGCATGCCTCGGCTTCCGCTGGCCCACCCAGGGGCACGCGGGCAGACATCGCGTCATCATGACGGCGAGGTCGGGCGATATGACGTTGCGAATGGAGCGTCGCATCGAGATCATCCCGTCGGATGTCCGCTCCACTCGCCGCCTCGGGGGCGCCTGGGTGGACCTCTATCACCACGACGAGCAGGAAGGAAGACCCTTCAACGCCGAATTGGCCAAAATGACAGACGGGGACTGGCGCGAGCTGGTCCGCGCGATGCACACCACCGAGCAGAATCTGCTGGTCATCACGATGATGTTCCAGAACTTCACGCATCGCACCCAACACGACTTCACTCCCGAGACGTATCCGGGTAGAGCTTATTATCCTTCCGAACTCTATCCCGCCCGCATGCCCATCGCTTCGCCCGACCCGCTGGAGACGATCATGGACGAGGCCGACACACTGGGCATGCACGTGATGCCGGGGGTTGGCATGTATGCGTTTTTCGACTACACGCCAGACTCGCTGCGCTGGTGTACGAACGTGGCGGACGAACTCTGGCGACATTACGGGCGCCATCCGTCGTTCTATGGCTGGTATCTCAGCCACGAGCAGGGCGGCGGCCTGTGCATGCCAGGCCTCGGCGACCCTGCGCTTCAGCGTCGGGAGATCGTTGACTTCTTCAGGGCGTTCACCGCCCATGTCAAGCGGTACGCCCCGGACAAGCCCGTGCTCCTGGCGACCAATCCTTATGGTCTTCGCGGCGCGGAGGAAGCATACCGCCAATTGCTGCCCCATGTGGACATCCTCGGGCCGTTCGGGTTCCATCGCATGCCGGAGGGCGACTTGACCGGCGAGCAGGCCGCGACACTCTTGCAGTCGTTGTGCGACGAGGCCGGGTGCCATCTCTGGCTGGATTTGGAGACATTCGTTTTCAGAAATGGCGTCGAGCTTCATCCTCGCCCGATCGGCGAGGTGATCGGCGACCTCCGGCGTTTCCCCAACTTCGAGAAGATCCTGCACTACCAGTTCCCCGGCATGATGAGCGCGCCCCAGATGACCCGCCAGCCCGGCGGGCCGGCCAGCGTCACGCTATACGAGGACTACAGGCGGTATCTGGAAGAAGAATAGGATCTGCCAACACCGGACAGATCCAGGGACGACTCGGGGTCGTAGGTCTGTCTAACTCCGTCGTAACAGCCTGGGGACGCTGACCCCTGAGATTTACCGCTTTGGGCCAGGAGCATAGTTCAGGAGAAGGCGCCATGGCGGTTTTTTGCACACTCGCTTGTTGCGCTTGTCATGTGAATTCGCCACGAAATGCTCCTGGCCGTAGTGAAGATGTCGCCCCTGGGCTTCGAGCTGACCCCCACCTGCTGTGTGGCGACGCAAATCAACGTCGTGAATCTCGGCAACGCCCAGATGCTCACGATCCCAGGCGAGGCCCTCCCCAACGTCGGCTTCTATCTCAAGCGAAAGATGTCGGGCCAGCACAACCTGCTCTTGGGCCTGACGAACGACGCCTTCGGCTACATCCTCACGAAAGAGGACTGAAACAGCTTCGACCGCTACAACTACATCACGCGAACCTGCCTCGGGCAAATGACAGGCGAAATCCTGATCGAGAAGTCCCTGGCCTTCGTCGAAGCCTGTCCCCGATCCGCAGCCGTGAAATGAGGCCGCGGAAATACAAGACTCAAAACTCGAAATCCGAATATCGAAATCCGAAACAAATTCGAAGCACCAAATCTCAATGACCAAAACGCTGTCGCTGGCTGGGAGGCCCCTGGCATGCTATAATCATAGTGGCAATGGTTTTCGGAAGGATATGACGCTATGCCTGAGCTCTGTCGGTTCTTTGGGATCGTCATACGCATGTTCCACGACGAGCATAACCCGCCGCACATCCATGCCGAATACCAGGGCAACAAGGCCGTCCTGGATTTCTTCGGCAATGTGTTGAGGGGAGATCTGAAGTCGCGGACGGCGCTAAAGCTGGTCCGAGAGTGGATTGACCTGCGTGCCGACGACCTGAACGCGGACTGGCAGCTTGCGCAGGCCGGAAGAGAAGTGAACAAGATCGCTCCACTGGAATGAAGGTGCGTCATGTGGAATTTGAACGACGTTACGGAGATCGAATACAAAGGCGGCTACTGCTATCGCATCGTCTTTGATGATGGGACCAGTGGGGACGTCGATTTCTCGCGGTACCTGGATCGAGGGCCCGTATTTGCGCCTCTGCACGACCTGAACTTCTTCCGGCAGGCACGCATCGAAGGGGGAACGATATCCTGGCCCAACGGAGCAGACATCGCCCCCGAGTCTCTCTATGAACAACTGGAGCAGGCCCGCCAAACGACCGAGCCCCCCGAACTCCGCTCCCATCGCAGAGCCAAGGACAGAACCTGATCGGGACCTTGACCCAAACGGTTCCGCCTGCACACGACGGTGTTTCGCTTATTCGTGCTTCGTGCTTTGGATTTGTTTCGGATTTCGAGTTTCGGACTTCGTGCTCTGAATTTCGGACTTTGAATTTCACGCAGGGCTGCAGGGGTGGGATAGGTCTGATCCTGCTCGTCTCTGCGCTTCCGCGTCTCTGCGTGAGTGGGGCCTGCCTGCAACCGAAGGCCAAACCACACCAGAACAACTACCGCGCGGCCGGACAAAAGTACCGGACGTTGTTTCGTTCCCCGCCAGCAACCCCGTGCCTGCCGAAATCGAGCTATCGCTTCACAGTATCAACGCACTGACCGTTCAGGTAGAACTCCACCTCACTTGGCCTCCAAACGATCACCACTTGGACGCCAGGAAACTCCCCGTGAGGTATTGGTCGTCTGGTGGAGATCGACTGAGGTCCCAGTCCTTCAATGACCAACTCGAATGTAACGTCGCCGTGCTTCATCACAGTCACCTGCAAAAGGCCTCTCCTGAACGTTCCGAATGAGTACGGTTGGCTATTCGTTGCCCATTCCTTGTCGTCGCATTTGACGCCAAATACCAGTGTGCCCTCTTCAGGGACAGGTGCCATTATCTCGCGGGGAATACCGGGGGAATACCGGGGTCAACTCCCGTTATTCGGAGACGAGACGATGACTATTTCCGGTACCTGCCCGGCTTGGCGGGTCTCAGCGGTGGCGGGAGGGCTTTCGCTTCTTGGAGCGGAGTTCCGTCAATTGGAGGACCAGGCGGAGGGCCTCGTTGACAGACTCGGCGGTCGGAAACGCGCTGGCCACATCCGGAGCCAGAAGAACGAGATTGGTGCCCTCCCGGAACCGCTCGGCGTACTTGCCCTGTACACCCGTTCGCAGGAGTCTGCCCAAATCATATCCCGGCCGGAGATTGTCACTTCGTTCGCCGTTCGATTTCTTCTTCACCATGTCATAACCATGACCAAACCACACAGATAGTGTACGCCGGGGAATGGAAGAGGTAAAGCGTTGACTGAATACGCCGGGGTGCATGACCGTTTCTGCGACTGAACCAGCGGGATGGGATTACGGAACAGAGAAAGGAACGGACAGATCCGGAGTCCACCGCTTCGCGGCGGGCATTTTTCGCATTTCGCCAGCAGCATGGAAACGATGCTGCACATCGCCTCTCGCATGTCCTGAGACCCCGGGTCTCTTCTGTCACCATGCCATTGGCCCAAAGCGGTAAATGCCCCCCGCACGGCCGCTTCGGGCGTGCCCGCCGTTCGGAGTCCCGCGTTTACGCGGGTCGGACCGGTCTTCCCGCCTGAAGGCGGTACTCCGAACGTCGATCCCGTCGCCGCTGGCATCCACGGGATTGTCATTCCGGACTCCGATCCGGGAGCGATGGGCGCAACGGGCGGTCCCATAGGCCTCTGACGGGGGGGGGCATGGCTGTAGCTGCTCCCCATGGAAGTCCGTGTGGATTGCGGGTTGTCATTCCCGCGAACGCGGGAATCCAGATCAAGGGATGTGTCAAGTCCCGCGGTTCCTGGATTCCTGCTTGACTTGGAGCGGCCTTCGGCCGCAACCAAATATAGATGAAAGACATTGCTCTCTGG
>DAOQWL010000123.1:0-8884 GCA_035342095.1 Sedimentisphaerales bacterium
GTTTCTCTTGATACCACATCCACATTACCCGATCAAAAAGTGCGAAAGTTCACTACGTGAGAACCCTGCGAAATCCCTATCGATGCAGTGATGTATTGTCTCTCCCCCGCCCTGCGGCGCGAGGAGGTCATAGCCTGCCTTGCCGCAGAACCCACTACACACGACGAGCATCCCACCTGTCAAGTTGGCGTATCGGGCGGTCGGGCAGACCCGAATTGGCACCCGCTGGGGCTTGGGCCGGGGGAACTCACAGGCGGATGGAGGGATTCAGGATGCCCGTAAATCGCTAAAAAATCGAGACTTAGGGATTGCGTGGGGGCAAAGGGCCGGTAAGATTGTGCCTCTGGTATACATTTTGCTCAGTATATCCCAATTATGCGTCAACCACTGAATAAGACGTTTGTAGCCATGCAGTTTTAGGAGGCACGCAACTATGGCAGTGAAAGAATTGGCGTTTGAAGCAGAGGCCAGGGCCAAGCTGTTAGCCGGGGTGGAGAAGCTCGCGGCGGCGGTCAAGGCGACCCTGGGCCCCCGCGGTCGCAATGCCGTCATCGACAAGAGCTGGGGCGGCCCGACCGTGACGAAGGACGGCGTGACCGTCGCGGAGGAAATCGAGCTGACCGACAAGGCCGAGAACCTGGGCGCGAAGCTCGTAAAGCAAGCCGCCAGCAAGACTTCCAAGATTGCCGGCGACGGGACGACCACCGCGACCGTCCTGACCGAGGCCCTCTATAAGGAAGCGGTGAAGAACCTGACCGCCGGAGCGGACGCCATGGCCCTCAAGCGAGGCATGGAAGCCGCAGCCAAGGCCGCGACGGACAAACTCGTCTCGCTGGCCAAACCGGTCTCCATCAGCAAGCCCGCCGACATCATCAACGTCGCCTCCATTTCCGCCAACAACGACCGCGAGATTGGCAAAATCATGGCCGACGCCTTCGTCAAGGTCGGCAAGGACGGCGTCATCACGGTCGAGGAGAGCAAGAGCTTCGATACGCACGTCGACTTTGTCGAGGGTATGCAGTTCGACCGCGGGTACCTGTCGCCGCACTTCGTAACCGACCAGGACAAGATGGTCTGCGAGCTGGAGAAGCCGCTGATCCTGGTACACGAGGAGAAAATCAGCACGGTCGCCAAGCTGATCCCCCTGCTGGAGAAGGTCGCCCAGGCCAAGCGGTCGCTGCTGATCATTGCGGAGGACATTGAGAGCGAGGTGCTCGCGACGCTCGTGGTCAACAAATTGAAGGGCGTGCTGAAGATCGCGGCGGTGAAGGCCCCCGGCTACGGCGACCGTCGCAAGGCCATGCTCCAGGACGTTGCGGTGCTCACCGGCGCCGAGCCCATCTTCAAGGACCTCGGAGTCGAACTCGACAAGATCACCCTCGCCCAGCTCGGCCAGGCCCGCAAGGTCACCATCGACGGCGACAACACGACGATCGTGGAAGGCGCCGGCAGCCAGGACGCCATCAACGGGCGCATCAAACAGATCCGCGACGAGATCGAGACCACGACCAGCGACTACGACCGCGAGAAGCTCCAGGAGCGCCTGGCGAAGCTGACGGGCGGCGTCGCGGAAGTGTGCGTCGGCGCCTCGACTGAAGCGGAAATGAAAGAGAAGAAGGCCCGCATCGAGGACGCGCTCCACGCCACCCGTGCAGCCATCGAGGAAGGCATCGTCCCCGGCGGCGGCGTGGCTCTGATCCGCTGCATCGACGCGGCCCAGTCCGTCAAGCTCTCAGGCGACGAGAAGACCGGCGCCGAGATCCTGGCGAAGGCCCTGCGGACTCCCTGTTTCTGCATAGCCCAAAACGCGGGCGCCACGGCCCATCTGGTCGTCAACAAGGTCCGTGAGGGCAAGGGCAACTTCGGGTACAACGCGGACACCGACGAGTTCGAGGACCTGGTCGAGGCGGGCGTGATCGACCCGGCCAAGGTGGTCCGGACCGCCCTGCAGAACGCCGTGAGCATTGCGGGTCTGCTGCTGACCACCGACTGCCTCGTGACAGAGAAGCCCAAGAAGAAAGACGAGATGGGCCCGGGCGGTCCCGGCGGCCCGGGCATGGACGACATGGACATGATGTAATGGCCCGCTGCCGTCACGACAAGGTATCTCGTGCAAGGGGAATCTGTATGACAATCAAAGAAGGCAGGAAGTGGATGGCAATCGGGGCCACAGTCGTGAGCCTCCTGATCGCGCTGTTCATTCTTGCCAGTTGCGCCAATGAAACGCGGACGGGCGGGAGCCGCGGCAAGGCTCTGACCCAGGACGAGCGGATGGACTGGTGGCGTGATGCCCGGTTCGGCCTGTTCGTTCACTGGGGGGTCTACGCCGTGCCCGCCGGCACGTACAAAGGCGAGCGGATCGGCGGCGGCGGGGAGTGGATCATGAACCAGGCCAAGATCCCCGTCAAAGAGTATGAAACGCTGGCGCCGCACTTCGATCCGGTTGGTTTCCGAGCGGATGAATGGGTCCGACTCGCCAAAGACGCAGGTATGAAGTACATCGTCATCACGAGCAAGCATCATGACGGCTTCTGCCTGTGGGATTCGAAGGTCACCGAGTGGGACATCATGGATGCGACGCCTTTCAAGCGGGACATCCTCAAGGAGCTGTCAGTCGCGTGCAAGAAGCAAGGCATCAAGCTGTGCTTCTACCATTCGATCATGGACTGGCACCACCCGGACGCCCAGGGCGCCTGCTATCCGAACTACAACGACGGGACGAATCCGAATTTCGGTCGGTATGTGGAGAATTACCTCAAGCCGCAGCTCGCGGAGCTTCTGACCAATTATGGTCCGATCGGCGTGCTCTGGTTCGACGGCGAATGGATCAAGGACTGGACCGAGCCGCAGGGCAAGGACCTCTACGCTTACGTCCGCGGCCTTCAGCCGTCCATCATCGTCAATAACCGCGTGGGCAAGGGCCGCAAGGGCATGGAAGGCCTCAGCGCCGGCACCGAGTACGCCGGCGACTTCGGCACACCCGAGCAGCAGGTGCCCCCGGAGGGCCTTCCCGGCGTGGATTGGGAAGCCTGCATGACGATGAACGACACCTGGGGCTACAAATCGTATGACGACAACTGGAAGAGCACCGAAGAGCTGATCCGCATGTTGGCCGACATCGCCAGCAAGGGCGGCAACTTCCTCTTGAACGTCGGTCCGACCCCCGAGGGGCTGATCCCCGAGCCCAGCGTCCAGCGGCTCCAGGGCATGGGCGAGTGGATGGCCGTCAACGGCGAGAGCATCCACGGCACCACCGCCAGCGTCATCGGCCGCCCGGACTGGGGACGCTGCACCGTCAAAGACAACAAGCTGTACCTGCACGTGTTCACATGGCCGACCGGCGGCTCGCTCGAAGTGCCCCTGGCCAAGGGCCAGATCGAGAAGGCCTACCTGTTGGCCGACAAGAAGCGCACGGCCCTTCCGGTGACCCGCGACGGGGAGAAGGTGATCGTCTCCCTGACCGGCCCGGCGCCGGACCCGGTCGACAGCGTCGTCGTGCTCGTACGAAAAGCGAACGAATCAATATAGGCAATCCCTGTAGGAGAAGGAGTAACGCAGTATGGAACTCAGACCATTGGATGACAGAGTCGTGATCAAGCCGTCGCAGGCTCAGGACAAAACCGCAGGCGGGATCTTCCTGCCGGACACCGCCAAGGAAAAACCCATGATCGGCAAGATCGTCTGGGTCGGCCCGGGCAAGGTCCAGGAGGACGGCAAGCGGACCCCGGTGTCCGTGAAGAAGGACGACGAGGTCGTCTACGGCAAGTACATGGGCAACGAGATCGAGATCGACGGTCAGAAGTACGTCATCATCAAGGAAGCCGACCTGCTGGGCGTCCTGGAGAAGTAACAGTCATGGCAACCAACGTCCCGGCGAGGCGTCGGGATCGTTCTTTACGAGGAAACAGAACATGGCAAAACAACTGATGTTTGACGATGTCGCACGGACCGAGCTGCGGGAAGGACTCAAGCAGTTGGCTGCGGCGGTCAAAGTCACGCTCGGCCCCACCGGGCGGAACGTCGTGCTCCACAAGAGCTGGGGCTCCCCGCGAGTCACCAAGGACGGCGTCTCGGTCAGCAAGGAGATCGAGCTGCCCGAGCCGTTCAAGAACATGGGCGCCAAGATGGTCAACGAGGTCGCCAACAAGACCTCTGACGTGGTCGGCGACGGTACCACGACCTCCATCGTGCTCGCGGAAGCGATCTACCTGGACGGTCTCAAGTACGTCACCGCAGGCGTCAACCCGATGTCGCTGAACCGGGGCATCGCCAAGGCCGCGGAGATCGCGTGCAACTTCGTCCAGAGCGCCAGCGTGCCCGTCAAGGGTCACGACGACATCGCGAAGGTGGCCGCGATCAGCGCCAACAACGACGCCGCGGTCGGCGAGATCCTCGCCAAGGCGATGGACGCGGTCGGCAAGGAAGGCGTCATCGAGATCCAGGAAGGCAAGGGCGTCGAGAACGAGCTGACCCTCGTCGAGGGCATGCAGTTCGACCGCGGGTACATCTCCCCCTACTTCGTGACGAATCCCGAGACGCTGGAAACCGAGTTCGAAGACGCGTACATCCTGCTGTACGAGAAGAAGATCTCGAATATCCGCGAGTTCGTCCCGCTGCTGGAGAAGATGGTACACATGGGCCGCTCGCTGCTGGTGATCGCGGAGGACGTCGAGGGCGAGGCCCTGGCGGCGCTGGTGATCAATCGCCTGCAGGGCGTCTTGAAGGTCTGTGCGGTCAAGGCCCCCGGCTTCGGCGACCGGCGTAAGGCCATGCTGCAGGACATCGCCATCCTCACCGGCGGCCAGGTCGTTACCGAAGACCTGGGCATCAAGCTCGAGAACGTCGAGGTCTCGCAACTCGGCCAGGCCAAGCGAATCGTGGTGACCAAGGACAACACGACGATCATCGAAGGCGCAGGCAAGAAGAAGGACATCCAGGCCCGCTGCGACCAGATCCGCGGCCAGATCGAGAAGACCACGAGCGACTACGACCGCGAGAAGCTGCAGGAGCGTCTGGCGAAGCTGACGGGCGGCGTCGCGGTGATTCACGCCGGGGCCCCCACCGAGACGGAAATGAAGGAACGCAAGGACCTGCTCGACGACGCGCTCCACGCGACGCGGGCCGCGGCGGCCGAGGGCCTCGTCCCCGGCGGCGGCGTCATCTTCCTCCGCGCGATCCCGGAGGTCGAGAAGGGCCGCAGCAAGGCCAAGGGCGACGAGAAGATCGGCTTCGACATCGTCGTCAAGGCCCTCAAATCCCCCACCGCGCAGATCGCGGACAACTCCGGCGAACAGGGCGAGGTCATCGTCGCCGAGCTGCTCGAGAAGCTGGAGAAGGACAAGAACGTCGGCTACAACGCCAACACGGGTGAGTACGTCGACATGTTCAAGGCCGGCATCATCGACCCGGCCAAGGTGGCTCGCACGGCGTTGGAGATGGCCGCGTCCGTGGCCGGTCTGATGCTGACCACGAACGTGCTGATCACCGAGCTGAAGGACAAGGACCAAGAGCCGATTCACGGCTCCGTCAGGTAACGACTGACACGTGAGGGGTTTGCCACAGAGGACCCGGAGTCCTCTGTGGCTCACCTTTTTCTGCCTATGGCTAAACGGGATTACTACGAAGTTCTCGGGGTCGAGAAGACCGCTTCGGAGGACGAGGTCAAGCGCGCCTACCGGCGAATGGCGATCAAGTATCACCCGGACAAGAACCCCGGCAACAAGGAGGCGGAGGCGAAGTTCAAGGAGTGCGCCGAGGCCTACGAAGTCCTCAGCGATGCGGAGAAACGCAAGCAGTACGACCAGTTCGGTCACGAGGGCCTGCGCGGTCAGGGGATGCACGACTTCTCGCGGATGAAGGTCGAAGACATCTTCAGCATGTTCGGCTTCGACGACTTCTTCGGCAGCGTCTTCGGCGGCGGCGGCCGGCGCGGCGGACCACGAGGCGGCCCGTCGCGAGGCTACGACCTGGAAACCGGTGTCGAGCTGACGCTCAACGAGATCGCCAGCGGCACGGAGAAGACCATCGAATTCACCCGACAGGACCGCTGTCCCGACTGCAACGGCAGCGGCGCCGCGCCGGGCAGCAAACCCATTCGCTGTCCCGTCTGTGGCGGCAACGGCCAGGTCGCCAAGGGCGGCGGCTTCTTCCAGATGGTCTCCACGTGCCCGCAGTGCCAGGGCAGCGGACGCGTGGTCCAGACCCCTTGCTCGCAGTGTCGCGGCAGCGGTCGCATCCCGAAGAAACGAACCGTGACGATCAAGATCCCGCCGGGCGTCCACGAGGGTCAGGGGGTCCGCGTCGCCGGCGAGGGCGAGCCCGGTCGCGACGGCGGCCCGAACGGCGATCTGTACTGCTACGTGCGAATCAAGCCGCACGAGTTCCTCGAACGCGACGGCAACGACCTGATCTCGGTCGTCCCGATCACCTTCACCCAGGCGGCCCTCGGGGCCTCCATCGAGGTGCCCAGTCTCGACGGGACGCGGCAGCTCAAGGTGCCCCCGGGCACCCAGTACGGCGCCACGTTCCGCATTCGCGGACAGGGATTGCCCGACATCCGCACCGGCCGGAGCGGCGACGAGTTGGTCCACGTCACCATCGAGACGCCGACCAATCTCAACGACCGCCAGGAGGAGCTGTTGCGGGAATTTGCCAGAACCGAGAATCGAAACGTCTCTCCCAAGTCTCAGGGATTCTTCGAGAAGCTGAAACGACATTTCGGTAGCCACTCATGAGTGACGAAGCGAAAAAACGGTCCAACGAGCAGGAGCCGCAGAGCCAGAGCGTCCAGCCCTCCGCCGAGACGGGGGAGGGACACGCACAGGAGATCGACGCGCTGCGGAAGGAAAAAGACGAGCTGTTCGCGAAGTTCCAGCGGATCTGCGCAGACTACGCGAATTTCCAGAAGCGAGTTCCCAAGCAGATCAGCGACTCGGTGACCTACGAGAAGGAGCGTCTGCTCAAGTCGCTCCTGCCGGTCCTGGACAACTTCGAGCGGACGCTGAAGGCGGAGGCCGCCGGACAGAGTCTGGAAGCCTTCATCAAGGGCGTCGAGATCATCCGCAGCCAGATGCTGGGCGTCCTGAAGTCCCACGGCGTCGAGCCCATCCCGGCCGTCGGAGAGAAGTTCGATCCCGAGCGGCACGAGGCCATGCTCCGCAAACACGATCCGGACCGGGCCGACGAGGTCGTTCTGGAGGAGTATCAGACCGGTTACAGGCTCGGCGACCGCATTCTGCGGCCCAGCCGGGTGGCGGTGAACAAGATCCCGCAGGAAATGAACAAGCCGTCCTGTGACCAGGGCACGGAGGCGACACAGGACGATTCAGGGCAAGAAGGCAACGGGGAGTGACAGTCATGCCGACATATGAGTACGTGTGTGAAGTGTGTGGTCATGCATTCGACGAGTTCCAGAGCATCACGGCCAAGCCGCTGCGGAAGTGCCCCCAATGCGGCAAGTCGGCCCTCAAACGTCTGATCGGGACCGGCGCCGGGATCCTCTTCAAAGGTTCCGGTTTCTACTGCACCGACTACCGCGGGGAGAGCTACAAGAAGGCCGCGGGCAGCGAGTCCGGCACATCCACAACCAAGACTGCCGAAAAGAAAGAGGCCAAGACCGAGAGCACCGGCGCACCGGCAGCTACCAAGACAGAGAGCAGTCCCGCCCAGAAGAAGAAGTCGGCATAGAGCGTTTCTCCTGAGCAAATCCTCTGGTCTGTGACCCATTTTTTTGCTTGATAGTAGTTCTATATAGTAGTATACCTTATAGAACTGACTTGCCGGCCGCCGGCACAGACAATCGACAGGGGAACACAAGACAGGAGAGCCACCATGGACCAGTCAGGTTCGAACGAGATCCGCCAGACATGCCTGAAGCTGATAAGCGACGCGCCGGTCTGTTATCTGACCACCCTCAATGCGGATGGATACCCGAACACCACCGCGTTGGGCAATCTTCGATGCGCCACGGAATTCCCGGCTCTGGCGGACTTCCAGGGCGAGTACGGGGACGGATTCACGTTCTTCATGAGCACGGACATGAGATCGCAGAAGATTGCCCGCATCCGCGCCAATCCCAAAGCGTCGGTCTATGTGTGCGACCCCAAACAGACCGTAGGCTTGACACTTGCCGGCGAGGTCGAGATCGTGGAGAATCGGCAGATCAAGGACCGCCTGTGGCAGAAGGACTGGACCATGTTCTTCCCGAGCGGGCCGCAGGGGCCGGAATATGGGATCATCAAGCTCGTCCCGAGAATGGCCAGGGGCTGGTGCCGGACCGAGCCGTTTGTGATGACGCTGACCTAGAACGGAAATCCGTGTCGGCTGTCTGCGACGCGGGACATGTGACCATGGCAGAAGCGATGAAACAGCAGCATCAAGGCGGCTTCCTCGTGGCCAAGCTGCACCAGCTCGGCGGGCGGATCTTCGCTCGCCTGCTCAAAGAGCACGGCGTGGACCAGATCAACCCAGCTCAAGGTCGAATCATGTTCGTCCTCTGGCGGGAGGACGGCATCCCCATCCACGAGCTGGCCCGACGGACCAAACTCGGCAAGTCCACGCTGACCAGTATGCTGGACCGCCTCGAACGCGCGGGCATGCTCGAACGGGCGCCCGACCCGAAGGACCGCCGCAAGATCCTCATCCGACGGACCATGAAGGACAAAGCCCTTGAAAGGCTCTATGTGCAAGTCTCCGAGGAAATGGTGAGAATCTGGTATCGCGGCTTCACCGACGAACAGATCCAGACCATCGAACGGGACCTGCAACGGATACTCGACAACCTCACGGACTATGAAACGAACGCGACGTAGAGCCCGGCCGGAGCGGATACCAGCGATTCCGCAAAGAAGCATAGGACGGTGAAGGTAACTGTCGGCTGGTCCAG
>DAOQWL010000124.1:0-8495 GCA_035342095.1 Sedimentisphaerales bacterium
CCTGGACCAGCCGACAGTTACCTTCACCGTCCTATGCTTCTTTGCGGAATCGCTGCCACGACAGGCTGTGTCTGTGAAAGGAACTTGGCCGGCGGGTGGTCATGGCGAACGCCGGCCTGCTTGTAGAAGATATGGAACGACCGGCTCTCGCCGATAGAGTCCTTGTTCGGCGTGCCAGAAGGATCTGGCAGGATCGCGGGTTACTATCGACGATAGCAGAGCCGCACAACAATTACTCTGGGTTAGGAGAACCGGTCGTGAAGACAACTATAACACACGTCGCGATGGACACGCACAAGAAAGAGCATCAGGTCGCCTGGGTTCATCCGGAGACCGGCGAGATCGGGGAATTCGCCGTGGCCAACACCGTGCGGGACCTTGAGCGGATGGTCAAAAAGATCCGCAAGCAGGTGGCCGGCGAGATTCACATCTGTTACGAGGCGGGGCTGTGCGGGTTTGTGCTCAAACGCCGGTTGGAGAAGCTCGGCTGCGTGGCCCAGGTCATCGCTCCGTCGCTGGTGTGGCGTAAGCCGGGGGATCGGGTCAAGACGGATCGTCGAGACGCCAAGAAGCCGTTGACGCAGTTCATCGCGGGGCAGTTGACGGAGGTCTGGGTCCCCGATCCGGAGCAGGAGGCGGACCGGGAGTTGACTCGCTGTCCCGACAGCGTGCAGCGGGACCTCAAGCAGTCGCGTCAACGTCTGAACAGTCTGCTGGTTCGCCATGGCTATATCTATCAGGAAGGGAATCTCTGGACGGACAGGCATCATCGGTGGCTGAAGTCTCTGACGATCGAACAGGCGAAACTTCGCACGGTCTTCGACGAGTACCGCAGCGAGATCGAGCACTGCGTTCAGCGTCTGGAGTCGCTGGACAAGCAGGTTCAGTCGCTGGCCCAGAACGAGCGGTATCGGTCGGCGGTGGGCGTTCTGCGGTGCCTGCGGGGGATCGACACGCTCACGGCGATCACGCTGCTGACGGAGATCTTCGAGTTCGGACGATTCGACAGTCCTCGGGCGTTGATGGCGTACCTGGGCGTGACTCCGTCGGAGGACTCCAGCGGCGAGAGGCGTCGTCCCGGTGCGATCACGAAGACGGGCAATCGTCGGGTGCGTCGGATCCTGACGGAGGCGGCCTGGCATTACCGTCATCCGTATGCGGTGGGCAAGGCCTTGAAGCTCCGGCGAAAGGATCAGCCAGCGTGGGCGGTGGACTTGGCGGATCGGGCGGCGAAACGCCTGTACCGGCGGTATCGGCATCTGACGGAACGGGGCAAGGCGGCGCCGGTGGCGATTATCGCGGTCGTACGGGAACTGGCGGGCTTCGTGTGGGCGATGCTTCGGCAAGTGCCGTCGCAGACCCAGAGCCCCTCTCCCTGAACCGGTGGCAGGAGGCATCGGATCCGAGGCACACAGGAAAGACGAAAGATCGCGTTTATCGCTTTGCGGGATACCGGCGGGGACTGGAAAGCACAGCCCGGCCCCAAGGGTAGAAAAGCAGACAGTTCTTTATTAAGGATATCGAGGCGACCTTGCGGTGCAGGCACGATAAGAGCCATCGGTGAGGCACACAGTGCGACAGGCGGCCTCGGCCGCCGGACTCGCGTTCGTAGAACGCCGGGCTCTCGACGAAACGTTTCCCTGTCGGCTCTGGTTCGGCGCCGTCGGACCAATCCACGAATATCAGACTGATTCGTCGTCGAAGCCGCCTGCATCCAAGGTCGCTTTGAAAAACAAGAATGAAGAATCGAAGAAACCCTGTTGACAAAGGTCGTTCCATATCAGTGTGCCCGTAAGGGCATATCTTCCCCCCGCGAAAAAGATAACGCCTCACGGCGTCACTACGAACGGACTGCCTGCGCACAGGACGAATCCGGATCGGAGGCGCTCTGACGCCCGAAAGTCTGCACAGACACGACGGGCTCGCCGGATGGCATGGTCTACGGAATTGAACTCCTGAACGCCAACGAGCAGTTGCAGCGAGAGGACATGGGCGAACTGATCGTAGTCAATGAAGCCACCGGCGAACACACCAACCTGTCCCTGATGAGGACCAAGACCGGGTAGTCGGCCGCCTTCACGAGACGATGATGCTCGCGGGAGATTGTGTCTGGCGCATCGGACGCTCCCAGCAGACAAGGCTCGCCACGTAGTACGCCGTCCATGTTAATTTGGTGGGTGGCCACGCTTGTGTCGAGGGCGTCCCGCCCTCGAATCGCGGGCAGGATGCCCGCGACACGCTCATCATGCCCACCATTTTAAGGTGGACGGCGCAGTAGGGTGCGTATCACGCACCATCTTCAATCGTATGCAACGAAGAGTGATGCGTGACGCGCACCCTACAGGCTCATTCCCGATTGCGTTCACCGCATTGCGAATACCAGCAGGGAGGCCCGAGCGGGATGTCTCTGTGCTTTCCCCGCTGGTATCCCAAAATGCGATAAACGCGCTCTTCCAGCCTGGCAGGTGCTCTCAAAGCCCTCGCCGTTTCCGCAACCAGCCGACGATGCCGGTGCCAAGAGTGCCGAGCAACACCGCGCCGGGCGCGGGGATCGGCGATGCGTCAAGACGAACATCGTCGAAGTTCACTTGGGTCCCGTAACCGGCGGAGCTAGCGAAGCGAATTCCAAGCGGTTGGCCAACGAGAGGGTTGTCGGACAAGCTCGTAAATGAGATTGTCGATATCAGGAATTCGCCCTCGGAAGGGTCCAATGAACTATCGTCTTCGGCGAGCACAATGCCTCCCGCCAGCAGTTGGACAGTGTAGTCGCTGATATTGGCGGGTACTCCAGAGGCGTCGCTGTCCATCCGGTCGCCCACATAGACGGTGAGCGTGTAGCGAGTGTTGCCCGCTAGCGTGGTTGCGAGGGTCTGTGAAAAGGCCCCTCCTGTTGTGCCAATATATGCGATGTTGTCTCCCGCCGGGGCTTCTCCGGGATACTGGATTATCGTTGGGTTGAATGTGCCGATCGCTTGCAGTGTCGGTACAGTCCAACCGGGGATCGGATCAAGCGTGTAGACGGGGGTCGGAGCCGTGTGCGCCACCGACGGATGCGAGGTGTAGTGAAGTTCGTCGAGGATGAACGCCTCGAATCCGGCGTTCTCGACAAAGACCGGTGTCGCCGAGACACCTGTGCTAAGGAGAGTCAAAGCTAGCCAAACTACTACCGCAAACGTGCGTCGCTTCTGATTCATAACTCACCTCCATTGATGTGGTACTTGTAGATACTCAGAACAAGTCGGTGTTTCTGCCATGTCTGCTATTTTGGAACGGTGGGTCCCTCCGCCCAGCGACCACATTCCGCTCACATGTGTACTCAGAACACCACAGCCTCTTTCCCAGGAAGCGCCCTTTCTCGCTTCCTGATGATCCATGGCACACTCCTCCATGATACACTATGCCGATTTTGCGGGGGGGGGGGGGGCAATTGTCAAGCAGAAAATCAGCGAATTGTCTGACTTTGCGCAGTCTTTTTTCTGACGGGGGTTCGCTGGGGTACGAATCTCACGTCGTTGCGGGGAGGAGCGAGAAAAGAAGGGCAGCGTCAGCCGGAAGAAGACGAAAGGACGGAGAGAGTTGGTGTGCACAGCACACCCCACATCGCCGTCCATCTCAGAATGGGGGATGGCGTGCCGGCACAGGGCTCGTTCGGAGTTCCGCGTTTACGCGGTCCTGAACCGCCTGAAGGCGGAACTCCAAACTCCGATCCACTCCTCTGCGGCCTTCGCGACCTCTGCGGTTGAGTTTCTGCGTTGTCACTGCTCGAAGAGCAGTCCGCCGAGGGCCTCGTGGAGGGCATCCTCGATGGTCTCCGAGATCGTCGGGTGCGGGAACGTGATCTGGCGGATCGGCTCGCACGTGCCCAGCAGGGTGCGGGCGAAGGCGACGAACTCAGTCGCCATATCGCCCACCATGCTGATGCCCACGATCTCGTTCATGGCGTTGTCGCGGACCGCATGGAACTGGCCGTTCGTGTTGTTCTCCGCGTGGCAGCGGCCGTTGGCTCGGTAGAAGCCCTTGCCGATCGTGATGTCCATGCCCGCGGCCTGGCACTTCTCCTCCGTCTTGCCCACCGAGGCCACCTCGGGGAATGTGAAGACGACGCGCGGGACCATCGAGTAGTCGAGCATCTCCTCGCAGCCGCCGGTGGCGTTGGCCGCCGCGATTTCCGCCTCCGCGGTCGCGCCGTGGGCGAGATAGGTCGTGCCGATGATGTCGCCGAGGGCGTAGACGCCGGGGACATTCGTTTCGAGCTTCTTGTTCACCTTGATCGCGGGACCGTTCATCTCCAGGCCCAGGGCCTGGACGACGTCCTTGTCCACGCGGGCCCTTCGCCCGACGGCGACGAGGACTTTCTCGGCTTCGATAGTCTGTCCGCCGTCCAGACTGACCTTGGCGGGGGAGACGCTCTTATCGACGCCCATCACCTTGCGGCTCGTCATGGACTCGATGCCCAGGGTCTTGAACTCCCGCTCGACCAGGCGGCTCACCCAGGTGTCCTCCATGGGCAGCAGCCTGTCCAGCGCCTCGACGATGGTGATCTTCGTGCCGAAGGCGGCGTAGGCGCAGGCCATTTCGCAGCCGATGACGCCGCCGCCGACGATGACCATGGACTTCGGGATCTCGGGCAGCGACAGGGCCTCTTTGCTGCTGATGACCGTCTGGCCGTCGAAGGGGATCGTGGGGATCTGGATCGAGTCGGAGCCCATCGCGAGGATGATCTTGCCTGCTTCGAGGTCGCGGTTCTGCCCATTCGACTGAACGCTGATCCGCCCGGGGGCGGTGACGACGCCGCGACCCTCGATGTAGGTCACGCCGTGGTTCTTGAGCGTGCCGAGCATGCCCTTGCGGGTGCTGGTGATGATGGCCTCGCGACGCTGCTGGATCTTCGCCCAGTTCGGCGTCGCGGACGGGATGTCGATGCCCATTTTGCCCGCGTGACGGGCCCGCACGAGCAGGTGGGCCGAGGCCAGCAGGGTTTTCGAGGGGATGCAGCCCCAGTTCAGGCACGTCCCGCCTGCGAATTCCTTCTCGATCAGCGCCGTGGAGGCCCCTCGCTGGGTGCACCGTCGCGCCGCCCGAAATCCACCCGGTCCTGCCCCGATTACCACTACATCGAATCTCTCTGCCATAGGTTTACCCGTCCTGTTTGTTCGTGTGCCTTGCGGCCTGACAATTGCTCATGGTCCGTGCTGTCACGGTCGCCATAGTATATCAATCCGAGCCGGAACGGCAACGACGAATCGGCAAGCGGTCCGGAGGCGTGTCTGTGCGAACCTTTGGGCGTCAGAGCCCCTCCGATCCGGATTTGTCCTGCGTGCAGGCAGTCCGTTTGAAGTGACGCCTGCTTTCGCGGGGGGAGCCTGCCCCGGACTCGATCCGGGGGCTCCGATGCGTTATCCGTTGCATGGGCGTCCCGCCCATGAGTAGCACGGGCATCCTGCCCGTGTATAGGAGTAAGATTCATGGGCGGGACGCCCATGCTACTCACGGGCAAGATGCCCGTGCTACGATAGGCCCTGACGGGCACACTACCAGCAGCCATGACTCCCCGATGACCAGTCTCTTTTCACAAACACTCCAGGTGCCGCGGGGCTTTTGTTTTACGTGCGATTTACGTTCGTTCGCTCGCGTCGCGTGATAGAATGGCCTTGATTCGGGAGTCAGATTTGGAGGGATACGACCATGAGCGTGTGGCGTGTGGTCTTCGGGTTGTCTGTTCTTGTGCGGTTCTGTGGCGCCTCGACGGGAGATGCACGCAATCGAGCCTTTCCCGAGACGACGCTGGAACGAGCCCTGGAGATGGGCTGTTCGCTGGTTGTCGCGGAGATTCGGTCGGTCCGATGCGACGACCGGATGTACCACTACAATGCGAAGATCGTCCGGACCGTCGTCCCGGGCGACCTGACGAAAGAGGAGGCGAATCGGACGTGGGATTTGTTTGCCGGCGCATCCTACGGCGACGCGCTGAAGACCGGGTCCTGCTATGCGATGTTCATCAGCCGGGACTCTCCCAACAGCTTCGCCTGGGCCTTTCGAGACGATGTTCTGGAAATCGATCCTCTCGATAGGGATGCAGTGGTGCGGTTGCAGAAGGCGGCGGACCGCGTCTACGCAGGCACGGCCATCCAGCGGTTCCGGCGGGGTAGGGTCTGGTGGAGTAACGAGGCTGCGGACCTGCCGGAGGAGTTGGCGTCGCTGTGCAAGGAGTTCAGGGACCACCCGGGCCGGCGTACGGAAGCCGGCCGCAGGATCGCCGAATCGGATCTCGGCTCGCGAACCGACGAGTCCAGGCCCGAGTCATCGATCCGCGCGTTTCTGCCCCCAACGATCGTCTGCTCCCGCAAGCAGATGATCTCGCTTCTGGGCTACCCGTCCTGGACCTCAGGCTGGACCTATTCGTGGCGCTGCGACGACCAGGTGAATCCCGCCCAGGGCGGGGGACAGATCGGCATTCTGTCCGTGATGTTCGACCCGAACGAGCAGGCGGTTCGCGTGCTGTACGGTATGGAAGAGCGGTCCAAGTGGATCAGGCCCGCGCGACGCGAGGATTATCTTGCACAGGCCGAAGGCGATCCGGCGGGCGTCGCTCTCGCCTTCCAGGAGGCACTGGGGCAATCCGACTGGGAGCGAGCCCTGTCGTATTGCTCGCAGCGAGTCAAAGCGGAGGCGGCTCGGTCGGATTCCACAGAGGCGTTCTTCAAGCGTTTTGTGCCCGTCGAGCAGATCGTCGCTCTGCCTGGATTCAGGCCGGGCGGATTCGAGAGCCGGGATGGGAAGGTGACCCGGATGTGCGTGCGGGTCGAGATCGAAGTGCCTGGGGACCGACCATTCATATCGTGGCCCTGGTCTCTCGTGAGAGTCGGAGAAACGTGGTTGGTTGATTTCGAGCCCGTGCCCCTGGACGTTTCTATTCGCAAGGAACTGCTGAGGCAGAAGTTCGTAGAACAGCGACCACGCTGGAACGCGGAGGAATTCGCAAAGGCTATTGATGTTCACTTGGCTCCAGTCTCTGAGGAGTTTGTGATCGGCAAACCGATGCTGTTCAGAGTCGAGATGAGAAATGTCAGCGACGCGCCGATTCCGTACAGCAGGTCCGGTGGTGTGATGACCGGCGATCCCATGTCCGTAACTGGCCCGGATGGTCAGACGGTGCCCTATGTTGACACATCGTATCAGATCGGAATCGGCCTGGATGTGCTTCTGCCCGGTGAGACCGTTGTCCTGGCGGATCGCTACGACGTGACCTCGCAGTATCGGATCATCCAGCCCGGTCGGTATCGATTCCAACTCCGCGGCTGGCCGCGTGATAGTGAGTTGTCGAATGTGTGCGAGGTGGAGGTCAAGGCGGGCGCGCTCTCGGACGCGGAACGCATCAGCGAGGATCTCCTGTCTGTCATGCCGGCCGGGTGGCGATTCGAGCGAATGCTTGCGGTGTCACCTGGAGAGGAGGATGCCCCGGGGGCTGGGGGACTCTTCTTCAATCTGATTGGTCGACGGCAGGGCAAGGGGGGCGACCAAGGCGTGTTCCTGCAAATCCACAAGGCGACCGATCCCGCGGATATCGATCCCTGGCTGAAGGAAGCCCTCGATCCATGGGGCCTAAGCCCATGGGGACTCGTCTACGCCCGCGTGAACGAGGCCGAGCGACTCTGGCCCAACTACAGGGCACAGATCGACCGAGCCCTAGGCATCAAGCCTCTCCCACGGTAGTCACTTCGTGGCTGTCGCTTCGCTGGGGGCAATTGTTATGGGCTCGATCTCGCCCGCCGGACCGTCGAGCGTCAGCTTGACGATGGTGTCGATCTCCTGTCGGTTCTGTTGCGGGACGGTGACCTCGATCGCGTCCTGGGTCTGGCGGATACTGACGCTGCCGCCTGTCAGCAAGGTCGCGTCCGTCACCCTCTTGGGCAGGGCGGGCAGAGTGATCGTGTCGCCCGACCAGTCGAGGATGTGCAGGTACACGGTGTTGCCGTTGTACGTGCTGGCGAGCGACGCGGTGGTCTTGTAGGGTCCGCCGCAAGTGGCATAGATGCTCTCGCCGTATTTGCCCAGCCACTGGCCCATCTCGCGGAGCCGTTCGACCTGTCTGGGCTCGATCCGTCCGTCGGGCATCGGGCCGACGTTGAAGAGCAGGTTGCCGTCGCCGCCCACGACGCGGATGAGCGTCTGGAGGCATTCCTTGAGCGACTTCATCTGGTCGTCCGGCTTCCATGCCCATTGCTGGCAGATGGTCATGCAGGTCTCCCAGGGCCGGTCCCTCTGGAAACTGCCGATTTGCTGTTCCGGCGTGTCGTAGTCGCCTGCGTTCAAGTCCGACTGTTCCGTAGTGCCCGCCATGCCCTGTCGGCCCTTGCTGACGCGGTTGTTGATGATCAGGTTGGGCTGGATTCGCTTGAGATAGGCGTACAGCTCGTTGCCATGCTCCAGTGTCCAGGGTTTCTCCCATTCGCCATCGAACCACATGATGCCCAGCGGGCCGTAGTTCTCGATGA
>DAOQWL010000125.1:0-8405 GCA_035342095.1 Sedimentisphaerales bacterium
AAGTGGCTGGTTTTGAACCCGATCCGACTGGCTGGTTTTACCCGATCCTTGACACGTGGATCGCCGGCCTGATCCTGGCGACTGCGGCCCTTGGCTGGTCGGCCGAGCCGACTGCGCGGAAGACCATCGACAACACGCGTACGGCGATGGAGAAATGGGTCGAAGCCCGGCGGGCGATCTCCAAGGAGAAGCAGGACTGGGCGCTCGGCCGCGAGATGCTCAATGAGCGGATCGAGCTCGTCCAGCGGGAAATCGATTCGCTGCGGGGGAAGATCGATCAGGCGAAGGAGAGCATCGGTGACGCCGACAAGAAGCGCGTCGAACTGGTCGAGGAGAACGAGGGACTGAAGGCCGCCGCTCACATGCTGAGCGATATCGTGGCCAAGCTCGAAGCCGGGACCTCGGTGTTGGTCAAACGGCTGCCCGACCCGATCCGTGAGCGGATCAAGCCCCTCACACAGAGCCTTCCGCAGGACCCGAACGACACGAAGCTGTCCCTTGCTCAGCGGTTTCAGAACGTCGTGGGAATCCTGAATGAGGTGAACAAGTTCGATCGTGAGATCACGGTGGTCAGCGAAGTGCGTATGCTGGCCGACGGCAATGCGGCTGAAGTGACGGCCCTGTACGTCGGGCTGGGACAGGCGTACTACACCGGGGCCAGCGGCGCGGTCGCCGGTGTGGGCCGTCCTGCTGCCGACGGCTGGTGTTGGACGCCCGCCGATGACGCGGCCGGTCCCATCGCCGACGCTGTCGCCATCCTCAAAAACGAGAAGGTCGCCAGCTTCGTTCTTCTGCCGGTGAAGGTCGAGTGACAACCATGACAACGTCTCATCTCTTCGAACGGAGCGGCCAAATGGCGGCAAGACAGCCGCAACGGGCATGGCGTCCATGCGGAGGACGCAGGGGCAGCACCACCGGTCGTGGATTCCTTCCACTGGCCTGGGCCTGCTGCCTTGTGTTCTTCACGATGTCGCTTGGTCCAGTCTCCGGGCAGGAGAAGGCGGATTCCAATGTCGCCGTGCAGAGGCCGTCTGCGGAACTGCCCGCCGTTAGCACGTTCAGTCAGGCGGGCGCCTCGGTGGAGCAGCAGCTTCAGGAGAGTCTTGCGGAACTTGCCCGGCTGCGGGACGAGATCGCGAAGGAGAAGATCCCGCTGGGCCGCAAGCTCAGCGATCTGGAGAACCAGTTGTCGGAGGTCCGCCGTGAGTACCAGCAAACGACCCGCCTGCTCGACAGCCGGACTCTCGACATGAGCAATCTGCGAACGGAGATCCAGTCCCGCCACGAGGAGAAGACCTATCTCTCCAATCTGCTCGGCGAGTACATCCGCAACTTCGAGACCCGCCTGCACATCGCGGAGATCCAGCGATATCGCGAACCGCTGGAAGCTGCCAAGCTGGCGATGGAGAATGCCGGTTTGAGCGAAGCCGAGGTGTATCGCAGCCAGGCCGCCCTGGTGACCGCGTCGCTCGAACGTCTGTACGAGGCCCTCGGAGGAAGCCGTTTCGAGGGCAGTGCGGTGGATGCCTCTGGCCTGGTAAAACGCGGCACCTTCGTACTGATCGGTCCGGCGGCGCTCTTTCGTTCGACGGACGGCCAGAGCGTCGGGACAGCCGAGCAGCGTCTTGGATCCCTCGAACCGACCGTGATCGGCTTCGACGCCAAGGAGACCGCGGAAGCCGCGGGCGCGATGGTCTCCTCCGGCTCCGGTCGTTTCCCGCTCGATCCCACGCTGGGCAGCGCCCACAAGATCCAGGCCACCAAGGAGACGGTTGTCGAGCACATCAGCAAGGGCGGCCCGGTGATGGTCCCGATCCTGGGATTGGCCGCCGCCGCGCTGCTCATGGCGTTCTTCAAGTGGGTCGGATTGGCTCGCCTGCGAAGTCCTTCCGAGAAGCGGATTCGTGAACTGCTGCGTGCCATTGCACAACGCGATCCACAAGCTGCTCAAAAGGCCAAGGCTATCGGCGGTCCGACAGGCGAAATGCTCCTGGCCGGCGTCGAGCACATCGAAGAGCCCGCGGAACTGATTGAAGAAGTGATGTACGAGCGGATTCTGGCGACCAGGTTGCGCCTTCAGCGGTTCCTGCCCTTCATCGCGATCAGCGCTTCTTCCGCTCCGCTGCTGGGCCTGCTCGGCACCGTGACAGGCATGATCAACACGTTCAAGCTAATCACCGTTTTCGGCTCGGGCGATGTGAAGACGCTTTCGAGCGGGATTTCCGAGGCGCTGATTACGACGGAGTTTGGCCTGATCGTGGCCATTCCCTCGCTGCTGATCCACGCCTTTCTCTCTCGCAAGACCCGCGGCATCATCGACCGCATGGAGAAAGCTGCGATCGCCTTCATCAATCAGGTCAGCAAGACGCCTTACCGGAGCGACGAACCCGTTGGCTCCCTGGCGGACATGCCTGCGGCGGTGGCTCGGGAGGTCGTACGGGCCCTGAACCACCACGGTCTGGGTGACGGTGCCAGGTTGACTGCGTATTCTGAGGACTCGGCCGGCGGCATGATGGACCCGACGATCGTCACCGTCGGCAAGACCGCCACGGTGGCCGAGGCCATCGGAAAGATCCGTGCCGCCGGGATCGATGAAGATCTCCATGCGGTCTTCGTGGTGGATGATCAGGGCAAGTACGTGGGGGACGTGCCCATTCGCCTGCTTCTGACCCGGCCTGAGCAGGTCAGTATCGAATCCCTCGTGGACACCGATACCATGTTCGTACGCGTCGATGCGGATCGGGAGAGAGTGCGGACTCTTCTGAGAGAGCATGGTCTGAGCGCCATGCCCGTCCTCGATCACAACGACCGATTGGTAGGGCGCATTGCCCGCAATGGAGAATGACTATGAGTACCGAACGGATTGCTGCTCTGTGGGGACAGGCCGTTGCCATCTGGCTCTCTGGCGGCTGGGGGATGATCGCACTGGCCATCAACGGATTGGTCCTCTTTGCATTGGGCATCCATGTGTTCTTCAGACTGCGGGAGAAGGGGGGCCGCTCCGTTGGGGAAAAGACGTGGCGGCGCTGGATCGATCATCCGACTGATCGGCGGGGTCCTCTTGGCGAGTTGCTCGACTTCGTCACGGGCGCCAAGTCGCTCAAGCAATCAGCCGTGTTCTTCGAGGAACTGCGTGCCACGGAGATTCGTTCTTTCGAACGGGACCTGCGCGTCATGAAGGTCTGTGTGAGCAGCGCTCCGCTGCTGGGATTGCTCGGCACCGTGACCGGCATGCTGGCCACGTTCGGCGCGCTGGCCTCCGGGGCCGGAGGCGAGAAGACCATGGCGCTCGTCGCCGGGGGCATCTCCGAGGCCCTTGTGACCACGGAGACGGGTTTGATCATCGCGCTGCCGGGCCTGTTCTTCCAGTATCAGCTCGCACGCCGACTCGAACGCTACAAGGCTTTTCTGACCCAGCTCGAAACCGTCTGCACCCAGAAACTGTACAAGACCTTGCACCGACCGGGGGAGATGGAACACGACCAGGAACGTACGACACGCCTGCCGGAGGCGACGCCGGTGGTGTCGAACCGAACGCATCGCAAAGGGGACACAAGACCGTATGTGCCGGGCAGATCGCCACAACCGCAGGAGTTGGCGGCCTAAGGCAGCAAGGGTGAGCCAAACCGAGAAACCACTATGGGACGTTTTCGCGAAATGGCGGCAGAAGACAGCAGCGATGCCGGGATCGACATCTCGCCGCTTATCGATTGCGTCTTCATTCTGCTCATTTTCTTCATCGTCACCACGACGTTCGTCGAGGAGACCGGGGTGGAGGTCGATAAACCGCAGGCGGCCTCCTCTGTTCGACTGGAAAAGACGAGTATCCTGCTGGCTCTGACGGAGAAGGGTGAAGTGGTTTACGGCGGCCGGGAGATCGGCATCAGTGGCGTGCGCCAGCTCGTCGCGAGGATGCTCCAGAAGGAAGACATTCCCGTCATCGTCCAAGCAGATGCTGCAGCACCCTCTGGTCTGCTCGTTCGCATCATCGATGAAGCGAAACTGGCGGGCGCCAACAAGGTGAGCCTGGCCGCCCGCAAACCGCAAGGCTGAGCATTCGACCCGTGAGGAATCGCCGAACATTCAGTATCGTCCGCGAGGTGAGTCACCGCTTGGGCGTTGTCCTGGGCGCCGTGGGGTTGACCCTCGCCTTCTTCATCGTGTTGCCCCTGATGCAGTCCATCAGTCAGCCGCCCGCGGAGGATCTGGTCCTTCAGAGTGTGAATCTGGCCAACGTGCCCCCGCCCCCGGCGACCCCGCCGGAAGAAGAACCCGAACAGGAGCAGCAGCCCGAGGAGAAACCGCCGGAACTGGTGGAGGCAGCGCCGCCTCTCGACCTCTCGCAACTCGAACTGGCGCTCGATCCCGGCATGGGCGATGGGTCGTTCGGAGGCGGTGATTTCGCGGTCAAACTGAATACGGTTGTCGCGGTATCCAGTGCCGGCAGCAGCGACAGTGTGGACGCCATCTTCTCGATCGCCGATCTCGACCAGAAGCCGCGGGTCGTCTACCAGCCCGGCCCGGTCCTCACGCGGGAGATTCGCCAGAAGGCGCCGGGCACCGTGCATATTCTCTTTCTGGTCGATGAGCGGGGCAGCGTGGTGGAGCCTCGCGTGCAGCAATCCACCGACCCTGTCTTCGAGAAATCTGCTCTCAACGCAGTCAAGCAGTGGAAATTCGAGCCTGGAAAAAGGGGCGGCAAGCCCGTGCGATTCCGCATGCGCGTGCCGTTCACCTTCCCGAAAGGATAGATGATGAAGACCCAGTTACGATGCCTGTCACCAAACAACGGCGGCGGGCTGCCTTTGCTGTCTGCCATCGTTTGTGTCCTGTCGATTGCCACCACGTTGTCCGCCCAGCCAACGGGTGAAACCCGGCTCAGCGAATCGGAGCTCCAGATCTGGATGAGTCCGGAGTTCCAGAGGCGCTTCACCGACAGTTTTCTGGCGGAGACGGAAATCGAACCGACGGTCACGCAACCCGAGCGGGAGAAGATGTTGAAGGTGCTGGAGTTGATTTCCGCCGACAAGCTGGATGAAGCGGCTCGTCTGCTCCAGAAGGAGACCAAGGACGGTTCCAGTGCCGTCTTCGATTTCACGTTGGCCAATATCTACTTCCGCAGGGAACAGCTCGATGACGCAGCGGCGGCGTATTCTCGTGCTGTCGCCAAGTACGACAGGTTCCTCCGTGCCTGGAAGAACCTCGGGGTGATCCACGTCCGCAACGGCGAATTCGGCAAGGCGATCCCGGCGCTCACCAAGGTGATCGAGCTCGGCGGAAGCGACAAGTACACCTACGGCATGTTGGGCTTCGCCTATTCTGCGATGGAGAATCATCTGTGCGCCGAATCGGCCTTTCGCCAGGCTGTCCTGCTCGACCCGTCCACTCTCGACTGGAAAATGGGGTTGGCCCGCAGCCTGTTCAAGCAGCAGCGGTATGCCGATGCCGTGGCGCTCTGTGACGGCCTGATCGCAAACGATCCCAACCGTACGGACCTCTGGCTCCTCCAGGCGAATGCGTTCATCGGCCTGAATGAGCCCCTCAAGGCCGCGGTGAACTACGAACTGGTGGATCGCCTGGGCAAGTCCACGGTCGACAGTCTCAACATGCTCGGGGACATCTACGTGAACCAGGAGCTGTTTGGAATGGCCGTCGCATCCTACGTTCGGGCGCTCGAGAAGGACCGGAAGCACAGCGCCGAACGCGCCATTCGTGCCGCGAAGGTGCTCGCCGCCCGCGGTGCGCTCGATGAAACGAAGCTGCTTGTCGGACAAATCGATGCTCTCCATGGGACTGAACTGAGCCAGGCCGACCAGAAGGACCTGCTCATGCTGCGCGTGCGGATCGCAGTCGCAGAGCATTCCGGCGAGGAGGAGATCAGGATACTCGAAGAGCTCGTGGCTCTCGATCCACTCGACGGGGAGTCCCTCATCCTGCTGGGCCAGTACTGCGCCCGCTCCGGCGACGCGGAGAAGGCCGTCTTCTACTACGAACGCGCGGAGAGCCTGGAGAAGCACGAGGCCGACGCCAGGATTCGCCACGCCCAGTTGCTGGTGGGCCAAGGCAAGTACGCAGAGGCCTTGCCACTGTTGCGGCGGGCTCAGGACCTCAAGCCCCGCGAGGATGTACAGAAGTACCTCGAACAGGTGGAACGAGTCGCCAAGTCACGATAGGAGCGACGGCAGGCGATCTTATCGATGTGCCTCGCGGATGGCCGCGGCCCGAGTTTCCATCGCCGCCCCAGCTTTTTCCCGCCCGCTGCTCTTGTAGAGCGTCGCCAGGTTTTCGAGGCTCGTGGCGACGGAGGGATGATTTCGCCCCAACGCCTTCTCCCTGATTATCAGGGAACGATTGTAGAACAGCTCTGCCCGCCCGTAGTGTCCCTGGGCTTCATACAGCGTTCCGAGATTGTCCAGACTGACGGCCACGGCGGGGTCATTCGCGCCGAGCGCCTTGTCTCGGATGTTCAACGCGCGTTCGTAAAGTGATTCGGCTTGTGCATATCGACTCTGCGCTTCATACAGCGACGCCAGGTTGTCCAGGCTTGTGGCCACCGAGGGATGATCCGAGCCAAGGGCCTTCTCTCGGATCGCCAGTGCGCGTTTGTAGAGGGGTTCGGCCTGCCCATACTGGCCGTGCGTGCGGTGCAGCGCCGCCAGGTTGTTCATGCTCGTGGCCAGGGAGAGATGGTTTGCCCCGAGCGTCCTTTCCTTGATCCTCAGCGCCCTCTCATAAAGGGATTCGGCTTTTGCGTACTGGCCTTGCACGCGATACAACTCGGCGAGGTTGTTCAGGCTCAACGCCACATTGGGATGGTCCGGTCCGAGGGTTGTTTCTTTGATGGTCAACGCACGTTCGTAGAGCGGCTGGGCTTCTGCATACCGGCCCTGCGTCTTGTACAAGAGCGCGAGATTGTTGAGGCTCAAGGCCACCAGGGGATGCTCCGGACCTCCTGCCTGCTCGGCCACCGACAAGGCCTGTTTGGCAGCCGTGATGGCGCGGTCGTACTGTCCCTGTTGGGACAACGACACGATTTCCCCGTTGAGCGATTGCCATTCCGTAGCCTGGGCATGGACCGTAACACCCGATCCCAGCACAAGCAGAAGCGGTAGCAGTGATGGTGCGAACCTGTTCATGTGATCTCCTCACGATGCAGTTGACGGGGATCCAAACCAACAACCCAGTACTGATTATACCACGATGTCGTCGCACTGTGCCACTGAAATTCGAGTTTTCCAGTAAGAACATGACTGGAATAGATGGATGCGTGCTCATTGATACTAACCGAAAACTCATCATTATCTAATCCGATCTCAACGCGAACGGGCTATCGTATACATCAAAGACGCAAACGCCTCCCGGCTTTGCCGGCGGCTCGGTGCGGACCTCCCGGGCCGCCTTTGTATTTCGTCTCTCATGATCCGAGCGACGGGAACGCGAAGCGAACCCCGAGCGACGGTCTGGCAGGGTGAAGAGTATGCAGTATCCGGGCCTTCAGAGCAGTGTGCAGAGCAAGAACGCTCCTGCAGCGCAACCGAATCGCACGACGCGGGGGAGAATCCTCGTCGTCGACGATGAAGAGGATATCGTCGAGCTCGTCACACTCAACCTGGTGCGCGAGGGCTACGACGTCCTGGCGGCTTCCACCGGCGAGCAGGCTATTGAACTCGCTCGAGCTCGTCAACCCGACCTGGCGATTCTTGACCTGATGCTGCCGGGCATCGACGGTCTGGAGGTTTGCAGGGTCCTCAAGACCGATCCGAGGACCGAGCAGATGCCCGTCATTGTCCTGACGGCCAAGAGTGAGGACAGCGATATCATTGCGGGCCTGGAACTGGGCGCGGACGACTACGTGACCAAGCCCTTCAGCTCGAACGTGCTCATCGCGCGGGTCCGGCGGGTCCTGCGCAAGAAGGTGGCCCAGCACCTCGACCGGGGCGCTGTCCGAATTCACGACATGACCATCGACCCGGCCCGCTGCGAGGTCCTGCTCCTTGGCAAGCCCATCACGTTGACTTTCTCCGAGTTCAACATTCTCTACACGCTGGCCAAACGTCCCGGAATCGTCTTCACACGCTACCAGATCGTGGATGCCCTCCACGGCAGCGACCACATCGTTACGGAACGGGCCGTGGATGTTCAGATCGCCTACCTCCGCAAGAAGCTCGGTTCCTGCAAAGACTACATCGAGACCATCCGGGGAGTCGGCTATCGCTTCAGAGACCACCCCATGGGCTGAAGTCTATGATTTGGGCTTGGACAAGGGGGAGGAGTTCATCCGGTCATACCCGCCAGAAGGGAAGACGAGGCGTCGCCATGAATGCCACTGTTCCCTGAGCGCGGGGAACTGTACCCTAACGTTGCATAAGATTCGGCGATCAGACGTTGGCTGGGATCTGATTGAG
>DAOQWL010000126.1:0-8401 GCA_035342095.1 Sedimentisphaerales bacterium
ATAAGTCACTGTAAACAAAGGAGTAGCGTAGCGCCATAAAAAAAACCTCACACATATCACTCCGATGCTTCCGCCTGCAGAGTATCGGATTGCTCTCACAGAGCGAAAGGAAGTCAACATAACGATAAGAGGGACTGGTGGGAGTGTAGCTGCAAGGGCTCATTGTTCTCGGCGTGCTGATGGTGAACCCACCGTTTTCCCAGCCGCCATCCAGGGGCGGCGGGCCTTCCGGCGGGTCGTCCTCCAGCGGCAGAACGTACACCAAGACGGGCATGATCGACACGGGTGTCGGCAAGCTCAGCGGCGCCTACACCTTCGCCTCCGACGGAACGACAAGATTATGGTTCTTCACGGAATTGCGAGGAAATCGGCACGGCTCTGAGAGACACGCAATGCGCTCGTTTGTTCTCCACGAGCCTTCATTGGGGGCGCTGCCCCCAAGCCCCCGGCATTTGGCGCATTGAGCCAGCAGCATGAGAATGGAGGAAAAGACGGCGAGACAAGCTCGGGTCGAGCGACCGATTCCTCTACCTCCATGCTGCTGGCCCAAAGCGGAAAATGCCCGCCGCAATGCGGCGGATTCCGGAGATGTCCGTTCCTTCCTTCCGACCCGCGTCCCCGCGATTCCGTGATGAACCAAAATTGTTCGGATCGAGTGAACATCGCAGGGGATCGAGCCGTAGAATAGTATAGGAATAATAAGACTGCGAATGCCTCTGGCGGCGTGTGAGACCGAACCACACGCCGCCTTCTTTTTCGACCCGGCGTCGCCTCGGGTAATACGGATCTCCCGGCGAGAGCTGGATTCCCGCTTCCCCCAAATAGAAAAGGCGAAGCCCCTTTTCGAGGCTTCGCCGCAAATGCCACTACTCTGTGCGGATTACGCCGGTTGCCGGCTCGTCAACGGAGTTTACGCATGCTTCCGCAGCTTCAGGCCGGCCGCTCCCAGGCCGAGGAAACCCAGCAGGACCGCACCGGGAACCGGAACCACGGCGAGATTGTCCAGCTCGAACGCACGGGATGTGCTCGCGAACTTGACTCTGTCGAACCACACGCCGGTGACGTTCACGTACCTGGAGTTGTCGCGAGCACCGGAGCTACCCCCGGACACCGCAAGGATCTGGGTGCCGGTAACCACGCCGACGACGTCCTCGTCATCAAAACCCCCCAGGTAGAGCGTCAACGTGTTGTAAGTGTCGATCGATCCCCAGTACAACCCCAGGTAGTTCTGGGCGCTGGAGAACGTGACCGAAGCTGTTCCCCCAACCGGCGTTGACCCGCCAGTATACTCGGGCACACAGAAATACTTGTTGTCCGTATCCCCAGCCGGGGCGGCCTTGTAGTCATCAGAACCCATCGTAATGGAGAAACTGCCGTCGTAAGCCCAGCCGGGTCGACTGTCATCAAAGGTGTCAACCACCGCGCCCGCGACGGACGTCATCGTAACGCCGGGGGCCGCAACCGTAACCGAAAGATCGGCCGACGCCACGACCGGCAGAACCGCACACACCGCCAAAACAACTATCATCCGTCTCATGTCCACTCCTCATCAACAATGAATCGTCCAACGAACTATCGAGCGCAAAACTAGACCGCACTCCGGCGTCCAAGCCACAAACACTGCGAGGATTTCCCTCCTCCGTGCAGATTCACCGCCAAACACACGCAGACCGACAGTGACCTTATCCTGTATTGTGGCAGGACGGCACCCGCATGTCAAGAAAAAAAAGGAACACATCGAGCGAATAGCGAGTTCAGGCCACACGCTGCCGGCTTCAGCTTCGCGTTGACGCGGACTCTGTCCCGCTGTATGGTGCATCGTCGGCAATCACGCCGTGGGATCGCAGGGTGACTCCATGAACGACAGGACGGAGATTCGTACATCGCAGGCGAAGTTCGTGTGGGCATCGATGGCCTGTTGGCTGTCGATTCTCGCAGGACCCGCATTTCCCCAGACCGCCGCTCGCATCCGCCTGGACCCGGACATGCTGACCAACCTCTCGGGACAGCGACCTGCTGTCGAGCTCGTGGATGAGCAGGACCTGGCGGGCGATCAGCGGACGGGCGACGCGGCGCAACCCCAGACGCTCTACTCCAACGGCTGGCTCAACGCCGAGCTCTATTACCCGCTCTCGGTCGTCGTTGACCTGGGCGTGACCCATGACCTGACGGACATCTGCTATTTCGACGTGGAGGGCCAGGGCCGTCTGACCGCCGATTTCCGCGAGGCCGATGCCTGGAAACTCCTGTTCGTCGATGAGTTGAACGCATACTGCAAGTGGTCGTCGCGCAAGGTCGCGATCTCGACGCGGTATCTGCAACTGACGTTCGAGAACCCTTCCGCTCAGATCGGGGAGATCGTACTCTACGGGACCGCCCGCTCGGCGCGACCGCCTTCGCCGAAGCCGACGGCGCATCGCCTGCCCTTGATGGATTCCTTCATCGGGATCAACGGCTTCGTCGACGACCTGATCGAGCGGATCGCCGCCTGCGGGCACCTGCGCGAGTACCATTCCTGGCAGTGGGACGAGGGCAACCAGGATACCTCCTATCCGGGCTACCCCAATCACCAGTTGGCCTGGAGCCCCAGTTGGGTCAGCGGCCCGGGCTGGGCCTGGGACTTCGACGCCTTCTACCGCCAACTGAAGGATGCCGGCGTGGAGGCGGCCCCCTGCTTCCAGGGTTGCGCCCTCTACATGGTGGGCTTCGACAAGGAGCGTGTGGACGAGAAGCCCGTCGCAGGCCAGGACGCGACCCAGCCGCGATCCTACATCGCACACGCGTCGTACCTGTTCCAGTTTGCCGCTCGTTACGGCGGCACGCGCTGCGACGAGACCCTGCTCAAGCTCAAGCCCGGCCAGCCCGCCCGCAGCGGCCTGGGCCTCGTGCGGTACATCGAGAACTGGAACGAGCCGGACAAGTGGTGGAAGGACCGGGCCGCGTACTTCTCGCCGGTCGAGCTGGCCGCGATGTGCAGCGCCGATTACGACGGCCATAGACGGACCCTGGGCGCCGCCGTGGGCGTCAAGAACGCCGATCCGAACATGAAGTTCGTCATGGGCGGCTTGGCCAGACCCGAAATCGAGTACCTCAAGGCCATGAAGCTCTGGGCCGAGTTCCATCGCGAGGGCGACTTCCCCGCCGACGTGATCAACCTGCACCACTACAGCAACGACACCGGAGGCCAAGGGGGCAATCCGACGACCGGCATCAGCCCGGAGGCGGACGGCCTGCGGGAGCGTTTCGAGAGGATCGTCCGCTGGCGGGACCGGTCCCTGCCGGGCAAGGAGGTCTGGGTCTCAGAGTTCGGCTATGACACGAATCCAGGATCGACGCAGCGGGCTCCCGCGATCGGCGATGCGGATGCCGAGGAGGTCCAGGGCCGATGGATCGTGCGGTCGTACCTCGCGCTGGCGGCTGCGGGAGTGGATCGCGTTCAACTCTACATGCTGCGCGACGTCAACGCGGCCAACACCGTTCAATACGACAGCTCGGGCCTGACGGCCGAGAAACGGAACCAGCACCGGCCCAAGCGGTCCTGGCACTACGTCGCCACCCTGCGGCACGTTCTGCGAGGGACCCGGTTCGAGTCCGAGATCCCCTCGGGCGACGCCAACGTGCGGATCTACCGATTCCGCTCGGAGGCCGCTCCTTCGCGGGAGGTGTACGCCGTATGGTGCCCGACGAGCGACTCGACCGAGGTACGAGACTTCTCGCTGCCCCTTCCCAACGCGACGACCGCCACGCTGACGACTCTCGAGCCGCAAAGCGAGACAGGCCGATCCACATCCCTGACCGTCGAGGCCGGCAAGGTCACTCTCTGCGTCGGCGAGAGCCCCGTCTTTGTCACCACGTCGCTACTTCAGGAAGCCGAGCTTCTCCGGGAGCCACAGAGAAATCTCGGGAACGAACGTGCACAATAGCAGCGTGACGAGCAGGGAGATGAAGAAGGGCAGGATGGGACGCATCACCTTCGTCACGGTCGTCTCGGCAATCCCGCAGCCGAGGAACAGGCACGTCCCCACCGGCGGCGTGCACAGCCCGATGCACAGGTTCATAATCATGATGATGCCCAGGTGCAGCGGGTGAACGCCCAGTTTCTCCGCGATGGGCAGGAAGATCGGCGTGAAGATCAGGATCGCGGGCGTCATGTCCATGAACATTCCGACCACCAGCAGGATCGCGTTCATCATCAGCAACAGGAGGGCCTTGTTGTCGGTCCAGCTCACCAGCGCGGCGCTGATCCCCTGCGGGACGTTCTCGGAGGCCAGGACCCAGGCCATCGCCATGCTCGTTCCGATCAGCAGGAACACGACCGAGGTCATGATCCCGCACTGCAGCAGGATCCGAGGCAGATCGCGGATCTTCACCTCGCGGTAGACACACACCGCGAGAATGAACGAGTACAGGACCGCGACCGCGGAGGCCTCCGTGGGAGTGAACCAGCCGAGCAGGATGCCACCGATGACGATGAGGACCAGCAGCATGGCCGGGATCGCTCGCAGGAAGCGGACCACGCTTTCCCAGAAGGGGAATGTCTGGCCTTTGCCGTAGTCGTTGCGGATCGAGATGACGCCGCTGACGACCAGCAGGCCCAGGCCCACGAGAATGCCGGGCAGATAGCCTGCCATGAAGATCGCGGCGATGGAGACGGACCCGCCTGTCGCGAGGGAGTAGACGATCATCACATTGCTGGGCGGGATCAGCAGGCCGGTGGTGGCAGCGGTGACCGTCACGGCGGCGTTGAAGTCCCGGCGGTATCCCATCTTGTTCATCAGCGGGACCATGAACCCGCCGACGGAGGAGACTGCGGCGGTGGCCGAGCCGGAGATCGCGCCGAAGAGCATGCAAGTGAGCACGTTGACGTAGGCGAGCCCGCCTCGGAACCGGCCGACGAGGACGTTGGCGAAGTCGATCAGGCGCCGGGCGATCCCGCCGTGACCCATGAACAGACCCGAGAGGATGAAGAACGGAATCGCCAGCAGCGCGAAACTGTCGATGCCCGTCGCGATGTTGTGCGCGACAGCGGTGAAGGCAGGCATTCCCCCCATCGCCAGAAACGCCAGCATCGCGGCGATCCCCATGCAAAACGCCACCGGGACGTTGAGCAGCAGCAGGACGGCGAAGCTGACCACCAGAACCAGAACGGGCAAATCCACCAAGCCTCCGGATTTACGATTTACGATTTACGATTGAAGACAACCTCTGGAGCCTTTCCAGCAGACCGATCACCGCGTAGAGCGTCAGGAACAAGCCGCTGATGGGCACCGCGAGATACACGTAGCCCATCTTCACGCGAAGGGCGGGGGATTCCTGGCCCAGATCGAGATTGCTGGCGACCAGGTCGATGCCGCCCACGATCATGACCAGCAGCGAGAACGCCGCGATGGACAGAAAGACGAGCACCTCCGTCGCGAGCTTCGCCCTCGCCGGGAGCTTGCCGACGAAGTAGTCGATGCCGAGATGCGATCCGCGTCCAAGCGCCACCGCCGCCCCCAGGAGCGAGACCCAAACAAGCATGAAGATAGCGAGTTCCTCGGTCCACGTGCTCGGGTCCTTCAGGACCAGGCGGGTGAAGACCTGCCAGAGCACGTCCAGGACCAGGACCGCCATGACGACCATGACCAGCCCCTCGAGCACGCGGTCCAGGATCTTCTTGAGGGAGACCAGAAAGCTCATTGCACCTCCTGGATCTGCTGGATCAGCTCTCCGATCTCGGTGCCTTCGAATTCCTTCCACACGGGCCGGACCGATTCGCGGAACGGCGCCTTGTCCGGGCGGGTGACGGTGACGCCCTGCTGCTGCACGGTCTCGAGGTCCTTCCGTTCGGCCTCGGCCCAGATCTTCCGCTGGTACAGAACCGACTCGTCCCCAGCCTCCTGCAGGATCTTCTGCTGCTCGGCCGTCAGATGCCCCCAGACCCGCGTGCTGATCACCAGGATATCGGGCAGGCACGTGTGCTCGTCGAGGCTGTAGTAGGGACACACCTCGTAATGTCGCGACGTGCGAAACGAGGGCACGTTGTTCTCGGCGCCGTCGACGACGCCCTGGTCGAGGGCGGTGTACAGTTCGCCCCACGGGACCGGCGTGGGCGAGCTGCCCATCGCCTGGACCATCTTCATCGACATGATGCTGTTCTGGACGCGGATCTTCATGCCCGCCAGGTCGGAAGGCTGGTTGATGGGCTTCTTCGCGTAGAAGCTCCGAGCGCCCGCGTCGTAGTAGCACAGGCCGCGAAGCCGTTTCGGCTCGCCCGCCAGGAGTAGCTTCTTACCGATTGGGCCGCCGAGCACCTTCCACAAATGCTCGGAGTCGCGAAACAGGTAGGGAATCCCGAAGACCTGCATCTGCGGCACGAACCCCTCCATCGGGGCGCTCGAGGTCTTGGTCATCGCGAGATAGCCCAGTTGCAGCGCCTCGATGCACTCCTTCTCGTTGCCGAGCTGTTCGCTGGGGAAGATCTGGACCTGCATCCGCCCGCCGGATCTCTCTTTGACCCGCTCGGCCATGAAGACCATCGCCTTGTGAACGGGATGCGTGACATCGAGGCCGTGCCCGAGCTTGAGGATCGTGGTCCGCTGGGCGGGAGCCTGAGCCGCACAGACCGACGCGCACAGCGCGAGCGCAACGGCCCACGAGACACGAAGCGGCAGGGTGCGTATTACGCACCGTCTGACCCGTTGCGCGAGATTGAAGATGGTGCGTGGTGCGCACCCTGCAGGTTCCATCGTCTTCATCTCCCCCACACGATCACGTCGTCGAGGTTGCCGGTGTCGTCGAACGAGCCGAAGCCGATCCCGCCGGCAAGGAAGGTCTTGTCCTCGGCCCGCATGATCGGCTTGTCCATGTTGTCGAAAAAGACCTCGATAGAACCGGTCGCGGAGTCCCGCACGACCCGCACGTCGTGGAAGCCTTTGCCCCAGTCGGTGCCCTCGGTCCGCTCCTTGGCGATGGACGCGCGAGGTTGGCCGTTGACGATGAAGATCGAGTTGGCTGCGGCGTCGGCCTTCGTCGCGATGTGTACGTAATAGAAATGCGACGGGTCCTGATAGCCGAAGACGACGACCATGTCACGATGGCCGTATTCCCTGCTGGTCTGCTCCATCCGCGCCTGGACGACGAAATCGGAAACGCTCAGGTCCCGGATACGCGCGATGTTGACCGGAGACCGCACCGGGGGCTCGTACTTGCTCTGCTGGTGCAGCGAATAGACCTGTCCAGCATCCTTCGCCGCGATCCTCCAGGCATTCGGATCGGTCTGGACCCAGCGTCCCGCGCCGCTCTCGAAGTCGTCGAAGAACACCAGGGGCAGCCCGTTCCTCTTTTCCGCGAGCGCCGCGGGAGCGGTCAGCTCCTTGATCCGCAGATTGCGGAACCGGTAGATCTTGCCCTTCTCGCCGTGATGCTGGATCGCGAGATAGCCCTCGCGGTCCACCGTGTCCACGCAGTCGGTCGTCAGGACGTCGTTGAGGTAGATGCGGAGGTTCGAGCCCACGCAGTGGATGCGATAGCGGTTCCAGTCGTCGCGTCGGAAGGCCCCTTTCGTCCGCTGGACGAAGGCCCTGGCGGAATCGGCGTCGTCCTGCTTCGGATGGAGCCAGAGCCGTCTGCCTTCGTCGTAGAGGCCGCCGGACCACTGCCGATCCGAGGGATCGACTTCCGCCTGATAGCCGAAAACGTTGTTCTTCTCCACGTGACAGCGGAACATGAAACCCGAGTTCGACTCGCCCTCGGGCATCTTCACCTCGGCCTCGAAGACGAAGTCCCGATACGGTTTCTCGGTCACGAGGAAGAACTTCTTCTCCGCCTGCAGGAGGATCTGGCCGTCGTCAACCCAGGCCTTGCCGCGATCATAGGGGTTGGTCCAGCCCGCAAGGGTCTGGCCATCGAACAGGGGTATCCAGCCTTCCTGGTCGGGCTCCGCGGCCCGAACCGCCCACGGCAAGGCCAACACGATCGAGGCCAATACAATCCGGGTTTGCGCTGCATTTCGCTGTCTCATGCTTTTCATTTGCTCTGCTCCGATGCCACTGGGTTTGCGATGCCTAAATACCTGCGCCACAGGGTACACCAACCCCGTCCGTTTTCCAAGGGGCAGAGGAAAGAACGGACCAATTCGGAATCCGCCGCTGCACGGCGGGAGTTTTTTGCATTGGAGCCACCAGCAGCAGGGGTGCCGGGGTCCCCAACGCGATGTTCCGCGTTGGGGACCCCTTCGCACGCCCTCAAGGGAACGTTTCGTTCCTATACCATGCTGGAGGCCCAATGCGGTAAACTCCCCAGGCAGGCCCGCTCCGGACCTGCATTCAGCCTCGCGGAGTGGGAGCCTCTCTCGTTTGTCTTTTTTGGCTCATCCGGTTCTTGCGTACTTTCGTGATCCGGGCACGCCCGAAGCGGTCGT
>DAOQWL010000127.1:0-8389 GCA_035342095.1 Sedimentisphaerales bacterium
ACAGCCGGGCACTCGCGGAACTGGTCAAACGCGTCCAGGACGGCGAGATCGGCGATGTCATCCTGCAGCGAGGCTACCGCATGCACGGCCCTGTCGGGTTCTTCAGCTCCCCGCCGAAGCCGGCCGACATCAGTGATCTGTGCTACCAGGTGAGACGCTTCCACAGCTTCATCTGGGCTAGCGGCGGCAATTTCAGCGACTTCTACATCCACATCATTGACCATCTCGGGTGGATCAAGGGCGAGTGGCCGGTCAAGGCGCTGGGTTTGGGCGGCAGGCACTATCGCCAGAGTCCCGAAGGCGTCACCTACGTGGACCAGAACTTCGACATCTACTCGGTCGAGTACACTTATGCCGACGGCTCGAAGTTCTTCTTCGACGGCCGCTGCATGAACAACTGTGCCAGCCCCTATGCGAGCTACGTGCACGGCACGAAGGGCGTCGCCATCGCGTCCAAGAGCGGTGATTGCGGCCTGCCTTCCAGCATTCACACGGGCCAGGAGCCGACGAGGGCGAACGCGGTCTGGGAATCGAAGATCCCCATGGACCAACGGGACCCGTACCAGAACGAGTGGAACGACTTGGTCGACGCCATCCGCGCCGACAAGCCGTACAATGAGACCAAGTACGGCGTCGAGTGCAGTCTGGTGACGAGCATGGGTCGGATGTCCGCCCACACCGGGCAGGAAATCACATTCGAGCAGATGCTCAACTGCCCGCACGAGATGGCCCCGGGTCTGGACAAGCTGACGATGGATTCGCCGGCGCCGCTGCAGCCCGATGCCAACGGCCGCTACCCCGTCCCGCAGCCGGGTATTGTGAAGGACAGGGAATACTAACCGTCTGTCTCCCTGCGTCCTGTCGAGAGGCAATCACGCCCCGGTCGGCTCAGTCGTCGGCCGGGGCGTTGTCTTGCGCCGGTGCCGCTCACTGTAGCAGGTACGTGAGGATCTCGTCCGACAGTTGCAGGACGAACTTGCGTCCGGCGTCCTCCGGTCCCCCCACCTTGTAGTCCAGCGTTTCCGTCAGATGGACGCCATCGTCGCTGTGATAGAGCACGCCGAACGAGCCGGACGAATTCGGGATGAGGTAGAACCTGGCGATGCCCTTCTCGTCCGTGTTGTGTACGACGCTCCAGCAAGGTCGCTCGCCCTCGCGAGTCTGCACGCTGCGTATCGGTATGCCTTCCAGAGCCTGCCCGGTCGCATCCACCGCCTTGACCTGAACGGAAATCGCCCGTTCGAAGACGAATTGCCCGAGGTTGGCGGTCTGTCCCTCGGCAAGACGGATCTTCTGCGGGATCACAACCGGACAGAACTCGTCGTCGTATGGCGTCTCGAGTCTCAGTCGCAGACGGACGCCGGCCGGCACGGAGACCGCCTGTCGCGCGTTGGGTTCCAGCCAGTCGTCGTATTCCAGGGAACTCTCGCGGTTGTTGTCGATGGCCAGCAGTTCCCCGACCCACGCAGGTCGCGATTGCTCGTCGATCTCCCACTTCGGCATGATCGAGGGGTGTTCCTTGTCGATCACCGTTTCGACGAGGACCATAGCCGCGGGGAAGAGCTTGATCGTCGGGACCTCGGCGAAGCGGTCTGCGTCCGCTTCCAACGCGTGTCTGCGTTGCATCACGGCAAGGTAGTCCTGCTCGAATGCGACGAACCCGTAGAAGGACTGGTCCGCCTCCAGGGCAATGCCATAGCTGCCGGTGCGGTCCGTTCGGACCAGCTTGGTGAAGCCATAGATCTTCCGTAGCGGGCCGAGGGCGGGGTCGTCCTGTGCTGGATTGTCTGCGAGGCTGTGCAGCGTGTCCCATTGCTCGGTCGTGAGATCGCAGAGTCGATCCTCGGCGTTGGCGTTCATCGCCAGCACGAATGCGGCGGGCATCGGCTGGCCGGTCAGTCCATGCACCACGCGACCGTAGTACGTGACCGGCGCCGGCAGGCGGAAGATCACCTCCTCCGGGCTGTCTTGCGTTATTTCCACCGGTTCAAACCGAGATTCCTCGCCCGATTCTCGCATCGACGCTTCGTAGGCGCCTGGGACGAGCGGTACGCCGTCCTTCCAGTCGTCATAGCAGAGCGTCAAGACGTTGCGTCCGGGTCGCCGGAGCGAGACGGTGATTGACCGGAGTCTCGTCGGATCGGTGATTTCCCCATTGGGATCCTCGAAACGCAGTTGTCGCAGACGGTCGCCGCGTTCGAGAACGATCAGCGATTCCCGTCCATTTTCGATTGGTTCAACATAGGGAAGCAATTGGAGTGCCTTCGGGGGCTCGATTCGCACGCAGTACCGTGACTTCGGCGGGATCAGCTCGCCTCGGTCGTCCCGGTTCCTGCGATTGGGCATGTAGAACGAGAAGGCGCCGTTGGCGTCCGTGATGCCTTGCGGCGTCTCGTTGGTCGCGTTGATCAGACCTTCGCCGAGCGTACGGACGTACGGGCAGTGGATGATTGCCCCAGCCACGGGCGCCCCGTTTGGGTCCACGACGCGGCCCCAAATCGCGCGATCCGCCGCGACCGTCCCCGTGCGGAGCAGCGGCGCGACGATTGCGGCGTTGGGCTCGAACGGCTGTCGGACTTGGGCGCAGCCGTAATCCGCATGGGATACGACGAACTCCGCGAACCGAAGGTCATCCGGCGATGTCTTGCACGCCAGACCGCCGGCGGAGTCCAACGCCGTCCGGCCCAGGCAGATTCGGGAGCCGTCGCGCCGGGTGATCCAGATCTCCACCGTGGCTCCGGGCAGCGGCTCGCCCAGCGCATCCGTGAACCGCAGCCGCGAGACCGCACCGTTCTTGCTGCCCGGGATGGGCAGTGGGGAATCGAGTTCCTCTGTGGGGACCGGCGTCCAGGCCCGCTCGGCGACCGTGAGCAGGATTGCCGTCAGTATTGTGATGACCATCCCTCGAACCCTCGCCAATGTCTGTCGCAGCTACGTCCGGAGCGAAACGACGCGCTCTATTCTAACGTATTGACGTTCGAATGCCACAGGGGTTACAAAAGAGCGCTGTAAACTCCATGTAAATGCTGGCCGGGATGTCGGTGAATCGAAGCCCGGCTGGGGTGGGAAGTCTGGTTGCTTTCGAACAAGGACTGATTATGCGATACGAATACATGCATCCGCGCGATGAGCTCGTGCTCACGATGCAGCGGATCTATCGATACAAGATGACGACGACCTCCGGCGGGAACCTCTCGATCCTCGACGAGAACGGGGATATGTGGATCACGCCGACCGGCGTCGACAAGGGCACACTCACGCCCAACGACATCGTCTGCGTCCGCGCCGACGGGCGGATCGAGGGATTGCACAAGCCCTCCTCGGAATACCCCTTCCACAAGGCGATCTACGCGGTCCGGCGGGACCTCCGCGCTATCGTCCACGCCCACCCGATGGCTCTCGTGGCCTTCAGCATCGCGCACAAGGTCCCGGATACCCGGCTCTTCCACCAGGCCTGGCGTTCGAACGGCGCGGTGGCGTTCGCGCCGTATGGCACGCCCGGCAGCGAGGACCTCGGCAACAAGATCGCGCAAAAATTCGCGGAGGGTTTCGACAGCGTGATCCTCGAGAACCACGGCGTCTGCTGCGGCGGCGCCACCCTCCAAGATGCCTTCCAGAAGTTCGAGACGCTCGAAGTGTGCTGCAAGGTCCTGATCAAGGCCCATGCCATCGGCGAGCCGAAGTACCTGACGGATCAGCAGCTCCAACTCCAGAGCAAGAGCGATGTGCCGATCGACTCGTTCGAGTATGATCCGACCATGATGACCATCCGCGAGAAGGACCTCCGCAACCAGCTCTGCAAATTCATCGAGCGGGGCTATCGCCAGGGCCTTCTGACCACGACGACCGGGACGTTCTCCGCCCGAATCGACAGCGAGAAATTCCTCATCACGCCGTACCCGCTGGACCGCCACTCGGTGCTGCCTGAAGAGCTGGTCATGATCCGCAAGGGCAAGAAGGAGTTCGGCAAGCATCCGAGCCGGGCGGTCTTCTCCCACCAGGCGATCTACGACGCCCAACCCAAGGTGGGGGCGATCATCAACGCCTGCCCGATCAATGCGATGGCCTTCGGCGTCTGCCATCGGACGATTGACACATGCACGATCCCTGAGAGTTATGTCTTCGTCCGCGAGGTGGGTCTGCTGCCGTTCGAGACGGTGTTCAACGACCTCGCGACGCTCTCGCGGGCGCTGACTCTGCAAAGCCCCGCCGCGGTGCTGTGCAACAACGGCGTCATGGTCGTGGGCGAGAGCGTTCTGGCCGCCTTCGACAAGCTGGAGGTCCTGGAGCATTCCGCGGAGGCGGTGCTGGATGCCCAGCCGATCGGGGGCCACGTCGCCATGTCGAAGGAGATCATCGACGACCTCATCGAGGCGTTCCACCTCGAACGTCCCTCGTCGCAGGCGGCTCGGTCCCGAACCCGGCGCAAGCCGCGGTCGCGGTAGAACGTCCCGGCAGGGACGGTCCCAAAGTCTGGGGGACAAGGGAAGAGGTCTGCGGCTGGCCCTGTTGCCTGGAAAAGACAAAGGGACCCTCCCGCTGGGGGAGGGCCCCTGTTCTACGTCTCAACATGCAGACGATGGCATGCGATCAGACAGCCTGCCGCTTTCGGAGAGAGCGGAGCATCGCGGCGCCAATACCCGCCAGGAGCAGAGCGCCCGGCGCCGGGATCGTCGGCTCGATGTCGTCCGGGAAGAACGCGTTGTCCGTGTCGGTCTGGAATGTGAGCGTGCCAACGAACTCATCGGAGAATGCGACCGTCATGTACCGATACAGATCGCCATAGAAGGAATCGCCGATGAGACTGACTGGGCCGCTGTACGTTACCAGGATGTCTCCCGGGTAGTTGCCCGCATTGACGAGGGTGAAGGGGCGACCATATGCCGAGTTTGGCGTGAGGTCGGCGCCGTTCACGATGTCGAACATGGTGTCGCCGGCGCCGGCGTCGATCATCAGCCTGGTTATTGCGATGTCGCTCGACAGCGTCCAGAGCTGGTCCCAGGTATCGCCGGACTCGGCCAAGGTCCACCCGCTTCCGCTGGCTGCTCCGGCTCCGGCACCGGTGTCCGCCCAGACCGCCGAATCCGTGCCGTTGACCGTGACGACCAGGCCGTCCATCGTGTCGCCAAAAGTCTGATACGTCGCGACGGCCGTCGTTTGCTGGGGATTGGCGGGACTTGTGACTACCGTCACGGAGGCCTGAGTCATGGATGCCAGAACGGCCACGATACAGATTGCCATGGTGATTCTCATTACCGTACTCCTCCAACCTAAGATTCCGACTTGGACACACGATACATTCTTCGGCGAACCGCTACTGGGTTGCCGCCGTTGTGCATACTGCGATCTGTGTTCCCGCCATCCTGCGGGTTTATCACCGTCTGTGCGTGCGCAGACAACAGAGACTCCTGCAGCCTGAGCTTCGCCGGCCGGAACCGTGCGGGCGCAGGCTTACAGTGTCGATGTACACAAGGGAGTCCATCACCCGGCCCACCATCAGATGATGGGGTTGGCTTCCATACCTACAGTTACCTTTATACCCTGGACGGATGTGGATGTCAAGTGCAATTCTACTGCTGTGGTCAGAGATTGTTGTGGGTCCGCCCCTCGCGTCAATTCTGTCAAATCACCTTTATGTTGCAGCTCGTACAGTTGCGGTGGTGTCCAGAGGGGCGGCCAGATCAGGAGGACTCTTCCTGCTGCCGGTTTGCACGTCCGAGAATGCGGGTGCCTGGAAGATGCGTGCCCGGCGTCAGGTCTCAGGCGATTCGGCCCAAGAGACGCACGGTATGCTGGGTCACGGGGCAAGAACAGGGGAGCGGCCCCTCCTGCATGTCCGGTGGGAGCGAGAAGAGCCGGGAGAGAACGGGCTGCAGGGCCGGGAACGGATCTCTTGATGCCAATCCGAATCGGCCGTTTCTGAGGATGCTATCGGACGATCGTGAGTCCTCCATGCCGGCCCATGCAGGCTCAGACACGCGATGGAGATGACCATGTGGTGTCGTCCGCGGATACTGCAGGCCCATGGGACATCGGGAGTCGCTCGGTTGAGCGGTTCTCGGCCGGCAGCGAGGCGGCAGTCTCCGGCGTCGTGGGCCTGGTCGCCCGTGGCTCAGGTCAATGCCCACCTCTGATAATGACGATAAAACGGGAAGGCTGGGATGGGCTCGGAGGATCCGTGCGGGTAATCAGGGGGTTTGTTCTTGAATCGTTCGGGCAATGGTGTACAATAATATCATCCGGTGCGGCTGGATAGGTGAGCCGGGATTCAATGGCACAGACGGGTGATGAAGGGGTTAGAGTATTGGCCTGCATGGATAGGGACATGCGGAATCATCACGTTCGAGTGATGTGGGCCGGGAGGCTGATCGCTCTGGGCCTGCTCGCGATCGTGCCGGCGGCGCCGTGCCAGGCCCAGCCGGGGCAGGTCGTGGGCTGGGGCAACAGCTTTGGCAGCCGGTACAATCCGCAGCCGAGCCGGGAGTGCATGGCCATCTGTGCCGGCGGTTACCACAGCCTGGCGCTAACCGCCGACGGTGCGCTCATGGCCTGGGGCGAGAACACCGTCGGACAGTGCAATATCCCCTTCGGCAACAACTTCGCTGCCATCGCGGCAGGGCACTATCACAACCTGGCGTTGAAGACGGACGGCACCGTCGTCGCCTGGGGGGACAATACCCGCGGGCAGTGCAACGTCCCTCGCGACACGAAATTCCGTGCGATCGCAGCGGGCGCCTGGCACAGCCTGGGCATTCGTCTGGATGGCACCCTGGTCGCTTGGGGCTGGAACGAACAGCACCAATGCGACGTTCCATCGGGCAACGACTATACGGAGGCCGCCGGCGGCTACTCTCACAGCCTGGCCCTCAAGACCGACGGTTCCGTCGTGGCCTGGGGAGCCAACGGCGACGGCCAGACGAGTGTGCCGCAGGGCATTCAGTGCATCCAGATTGCCGCGGGCACGTTGCACAATCTCGCGTTGAAGGCCGACGGGAGCCTCGTTGCCTGGGGTCGCAACGGCGAAGGGCAGTGCCGGATTCCGTCCGGCAACGACTTCGTGGCTGTTGCAGCCGGCTCGCTCCACAGTCTCGCCCTCCGACGCGATGGTCGCATCGAGTCCTGGGGTCAGGACAACTATGCTCAGTGCGAGGTTCCCGAAGGGGACCATTTCGCCGTGATCGCGGCGGGCGACTTCCACAGCCTGGCCATCCGCGACCTGCGGAAGCGGTCCCTCGAACCTCAGGTCGCTTCCGGAACGGGCGCCCGCGATCCAGCGCAGGCCCGTACGGGTGTTCCGATTGCTGGTGAACAGACTACCGGCCCGGCCCTGGGCGATCTCGTGGTGGCCGCAGAGGTCCGAGACGCCAACGCGATTGCCACGGAGAAACTCCTGTCGAACCTGGAGCGCAAGCAGCCTGTTCCCGTCAAGCCCATTGAGCCGTCGAATGCCAAGGACCCGAACGCTGGCCCGCCTGCCGTCGCAAACGCGGCGCAGTCGCGGGTCGCCCAGGAGCCCAATGAGGTCAAGCCGGCAGTGGCCGTCGCGGCGCCGAGCTTGGATCCGAACGCGGCGCCGAAGCAGCCCGCGAAACCGGCTGTTGCCGCTGCGGAGCCGAACCAGCCCGTCCTCGATCTGGAGAGCCCCGCCAATCAGGGGTACGCGCCCAGCATCTACATGGGCGTCATCGAGAACGCCTCCCCGGTCTACCACTTCGTCTCGACGACCTCGAAGCGACACTTCTGCACGATCGACGAGCAGGAGAAGTACAAGCTGCTGGACCAGCAACCCTCCGTCTGGAAGTACCAGGGCATCGCCTTCTTTGCCTATGCGGAGGGGCACCAGCCCAAGGATGCCCGCCCGGTTTATCGGTTCTGGTCGGAGAGCCTGAGCCAGTACTTCTACACGATGGACGAGGCCACCAAGGACCTGCTGATCAAGGAACTCGCGAGCGTGTGGAAGTACGAAGGCGTCGCCTGGTACGCCCCGGCTATCAAGAAGCCGGAACCAAAGAAATAGGCTGCATTCGCAGAGATTCACCGCTCGTCGTACGTCGTCGATCTCTCCTTGTGCCTCCGGCGGGAGTGGTTCAACATCGTTGTGGGCATCGTCTGGGAACTCGCGATGGTCGCCGCTCCCATCTTCTTGGTGATCCAACACTACCCGAAGGCTCTGCTCTGCGGCGGAGTCTTCGCCGTGACCTCGCTGATCCTGAAGTGTACCTGGTACAACCACCTCGAACCGGCGAAGAAACCGGCCAAAACAGCCGAAATCCTCCCCAACCCGGCAGCCGACTGAAAGAAGCGGAATCGTCGAGGCGACGAACGCTCTCACCGCCGGGGACGCCGTCCCCGGACCCCTGGCATTTTTCGCTTCACGCCAGCAGCATGA
>DAOQWL010000128.1:0-8196 GCA_035342095.1 Sedimentisphaerales bacterium
TATGGAACGGCAAGAAACCGAAGAATACTTTAACTTATTGCCACGCGATTCCTAACCATATAACATAAGCATAGACCTTCGGACCGTTCTTGTCAAGCCGGTTGCCCAGACAATCCGGGCAATTCACGAAGACGTGGCTGAGCGGTTCGCAGAGTGTGCCGGTGAGGCCATATCTTCCGGAGAATTGAAGATAACGCCTTACGGCGTCACTGCAAACCATTGCATGGTGTCCGCTCCACCCAACGGCTGGGCAGCACGGTGGAACAGGTGACAGCCCCGGTCCTGATGCGGGAGACCTTGCTCCGTCCGAGTGCATGGACTATGCTGGAAGTAGTTGACGACGACCAACAAGGGAAGGTCCCCTGAGAAAGGCAGGACGAACATAAAGACGAACCACACCAGATGGATGGAGCGTCGCGGCCTGGCGGTCGCGGCACTATGGTCTCTCTTGTCCGGCTCGGTGCTTCTGGGAGCCGGCGTGGACGGGCCGATCAAGGTGAGTCCGAACGGCCGATCCTTCGTCGATCAGAGGGGCCAGCCGTTCTTCTGGCTGGGGGATACCGGATGGCCGCTCTTCGTCAAATATAGCACAGACCAGGCGGAAGCGTACTTGAAGAACCGCAGCGCCAAGGGATTCACCGTTATTCAGGGCGTCCTGGCATCGAGCCAGGGAAGCGGTGCCCAATCCAAGAGCCCCGGCGCCAATCCCAACGGCGACAAGCCGTGGATCGACGACGACCCAGCCCGGCCGAACGATGCCTTCTTCCGTCATGTGGACCACCTCGTGGAGTTCGCGCAGCAGCAGGGCCTCGTCCTGGCAATGCTGCCCACGTGGGGCTACTACGTGAACGACGCACAGGTCGTCACCATGAAGAACGCGCGCATCTACGGCCGGTGGCTGGGCGCTCGATATCGCAGCGCACCCAACGTCGTGTGGGTGAACGGCGGAGACCGCGTCGCCACAGGCTTCGAAGAGGTATGGCGGGAGCTGGCGCGCGGATTGCGTGAAGGCGATGGCGGCGCGCACTTGATCACCTACCATCCTTGCGGCTGGCGGTCCTCCTCGCAGTACTTTCACACCGATGACTGGCTGGATTTCAACATGATCGAGACCTGGACAGCATGGCCCAAGATCCATCCCGCGGTACTGGCCGACGTCGTGCGGACGCCCGTCAAGCCGGTGGTGCTGGGCGAGCCCGCGTACGAGAATGGACCGGAATACCCGCTGGGACCGATCACGCCTTTGATTGTGCGTCGGCAGGCGTGGTGGACCGTGATGGCCGGCGGCTTCTTCACATACGGCCAGGACCAGATGTGGCGCATGCAGGAAGGATGGGACAAGACGTTCGACACGCCGGGCGCCGCCCACGTGTGCAAGATGAAGGAAATCATGGCGTCTCTGCCGTGGTGGGAATTCACACCCGACCAGAGCGTCTTCGACTCAGGGATCTCCAGCGAGCGAACGCTCAACACCGCCATGCGTTCGACCCGCGGCGACCAGGTCCTGGTCTATCTGTCGTCACAGTGCACCGTGTTCGTCCACCTCGACAAGATCGCCACCGCACAGGCCAAGGCCACTCTGATCCATCCGATCACCGGCGAACGACGTGACGCCAGCACATATCGTACCGAAAATCTCAACAACAGGACATTCCCCGACGGCCAGACCCAGTTCTTCTCCACCCCAGGCCATTGGGAAGATGCCCTGTTGTTGCTGGAGGCCGTGAAGTAGGTCGTGTGGCAGGCACATGGGGCATTCTGTGATAAGGGGATAACCTTGAAGACGATGAGCGTTCGTTGGATGTGTTTGTTGCTCTGGATGGGCAGTTTGGCAGCCGCGGGGAGTCCTGCGCCGCCCGCTCTGTACGGCGTCGATGCCCTGGGACGGGCGATGCCGGGACCGTCAGACGTGCGAGAGTTCCGCAAGGACCGCTACGTCGGGGTCTTCCACTTCCTCTGGCTGAACGTGAACCAGGTCTACGACAACTCGCAGATCCTGAAGGACAATCCGGACGCACAGAAGACCAACGCCTCCCCGCCGTGGGGTCCGGTCCATGCATACCATTTCTGGGGCGAGCCCCTGTTCGGCTATTATCGCAGCGACGATCCCTGGGTCCTGCGGCGCCATGCCGCCCTGCTCTCCGACGCAGGGGTGGATTTCCTCGTGTTCGACACGACGAACGCCGTGATCTACGAGGACGTGGTCCTGCGATTGTGCGAGGTGTTCGAGCAGCAGCGTCAAGCCGGCGACCCCGTCCCGCAGATCGCGTTCATGGTGAATACCCAGGCCCGCCAGACCGCCCAGAAGATCTACGAACTGCTCTACAAACCGGGACGCTATCGCGAGCTGTGGTTCCACTGGCAGGGAAAGCCCCTGCTGATCTGCGATCCGGCGGAAGCGTCGAAGGAGATCTCGGATTTCTTCACGCTGCGCAAGGCCCACTGGCCGTTCGAGCTGGTCAACACGCACAACGCCTGGCATTGGGAAGCGACCTATCCGCAGGTCTACTCGTATGATCGGGACCCGTCGGCGCCGGAGCAGGTGAATGTCTCCGTCGGCCAGAACCTGCACCAGAAGACCGGTCAGGTCGAGATGATGAGCACCGGCTGGGCCCGCGGGCGGAGCTTCCACGACGGCCGTGTCGACGACCGCCCGCAATCCTACGTGTACGGCCTGAACTTCGGGGAGCAATGGAACCGCGCCCTGGACCTGGATCCGAACGTGGTCTTCATCACCGGCTGGAACGAGTGGATCGCGATGCAGTTGAACACCGGCCAGGGGCCCGCGATTTTCTGCGACCAGTTCAATCCCGAATTCAGCCGGGACGTGGAGATGATGAAAGGCGGCTACGGCGACAACTACTACCTGCAGATGGCCTCGAATATCCGGCGATTCAAGGGGATGACGCCCCCGCCGCAAGCGTCTGAGGAGAAGACGATTGACCTGTCGGGACCGTTCAGCCAGTGGGACGATGTCCGGCCGGTGTACCACGACCACGGTCTCGACACACTGCCCCGCGACTTTGCGGGTTGTGGGAACAAGCACTACGCCGTCCGCTCGGGGCGCAACGACTTCCGCGTCCTGAAGATCGCCAGAGACGACCGGAACGTCTACTTCTACGCCCAGACCGAGGAGCCCATCACCTCGCCCACGGATCCCAATTGGATGTGGCTGCTGGTTCACGTCGACGGGACCGCGGCGCCGAACTGGGAAGGATTCAACTTCCGAGTGAACAGTCGGATCTGCGGCGAGAGCGAGACCTCCGTGGAGTCCTGCACCGGCGGCTGGCGGTGGCGGCAGGTTGGCGCCGCCGCGTATCGGGTCGAAGGCAGGCGCCTTCATCTGGCAATTCCCAGGAAGTTGCTCGGCATCCAGCCCGGCGGATTCGCCGTCGAATTCAAATGGATCGACAACGCCCAGTGCCCAGGGGACATCTTGAATGCCTACGTGGACGGCGACGCGGCGCCGGACGGACGCTTCCGCTATCGCTACGACGCGCCGTGATCCTGACAATCCTGGGCTTGGGACGCATAACGAGGGCACAGCATTCCCAGATTATGCAATATCTCACGGAGCCAGAACGTCGCTATGTAGGAAATCGTGGCACAATCAACGATCAGCAACCAAGACCCAGAGGAATCCTATGAGAACCTCGACGAATCGCCCCTCCTGCCTGCTTGTTCTTTGCACCCTCAGTTGTTGCTGTCTTGCGCTTGTGCGCGCGAAGGCCGCCGATTGGCCGCAATGGCAGGGACCCAACCGCGACGGCAAGTCCGCGGACACCGGTCTGCTCAAGGAATGGCCGAACGGCGGGCCCCCGCTGGCTTGGAGGATCGACAAGCTCGGCGGGGGCGACAGCGCTCCGGCCATTGCCGCCGGGCGGGTCTTTGTCATGAGCAATCGCGGCCAGGAGGAAGTGGTTTGGGCCCTGTCCGAGAAGGATGGAAGCGAAATCTGGGTGACGACCCTGGGGCCGGCCTTTCAGCAGCGGGCCTCGCAGGGGAAAGAGGGACCTGCATGCACGCCGACGGTCGATGACGAACGCCTCTACGTCGAGGGATTGGGCGGCAACGTGGCTTGCCTGCAGGTGGCGGACGGCAAGATCGTCTGGCAACGCAGCATGACTGAGGATTTCGGCGGCCGCGTGCCGATGTGGAGCTACCGTGAATCGCCGCTCATCGATGGCGACCAAGTGATCGTCACACCTGGCGGCGCCGATGCGATCCTCGTGGCCCTGAACAAGCTGACCGGCGAAACGATCTGGAAGGCCAAACTGCCCGACAGTCCCGCCGGCGGTTCCGAAGCACCGGCCGGCCCCGGCGGAGGTCGAGGCGGTCCCGGCGGCGGCGCCGGAGCGTCCTACGCTTCGCCCATCGCCATCGACTTCGACGGACTGCGCCAGTACGTGCAACTGACGGCAAGAACGCTTATCGGAGTCGCAGCGTCCGACGGCAAGTTCCTCTGGCGGTACGACAAACCGGCCAATCGCATGGGGATCAACTGTTCCACGGCGCTCTACCACGAAGGGATGGTCTTCGCCTCTTCCGCCTATGGCGCAGGCTGCGGCTTGGTCAAGCTCACCAAGGACGCGGATGGCGCCGTCAAGGCCGAGGAAGTCTACGCCACCACGGACATGCAGAACCACCACGGCGGCATGATCCTTCTCGATGGCCATCTTTACGGCGCCAGCGGCGGCAATGAGGGCGGCGCCCTCGTCTGTCTCGACTTCCAGACCGGCAAGGTCCTGTGGGACCAGCGCGAAAGCGTGGGTCGTCGCGCGAAGGGTTCGCTGGCCTTTGCGGACGGCATGCTCTACTATCGCATGGAGGACGGCACGGTGTGCCTGATCGAGCCGAATCCGACGCAATACACCGAGCGTGGCCGATTCGAGCAGCCGGACCGCACCCGCCTGCCGGCCTGGGCGCACCCGGTCATCGCCAACGGCAGACTGTACATCCGCGATCAGGATGTACTGTTCTGCTACGACATCAAGGCGTAGGGAAACTCGGGTGTTTCACTCGTCATCGATGATCGGCCGCAAGAGCACTCATCGCCGTGGCGGCATCGGACGGAGGTTTTTCCTTGACCTGTGTGGGGCATCGGAGATAGCCTGACCGTGGCGTTGACAATACGATGAATCCACCAGGAAAGGAGTCCGCAATGAGATTCACGAGACTCAGCATGGTTGCCTGCCTCGCGGCTATTTCCCTGTCCGTGTTCGTCGGATGCGGCAAGAAGTCCCCGGAACCGACGCCCCCGAGCACGTCGGGAGGGGGCGCCGACACAGCGTCGGCCCCTGCCCCATCCACCCCGGCGGCCGCACCCGCATCAGTCGAGATCGACAAGCCGGTCAGCGAAATCCAGGCGGCCGCGGAAGCCATGAGCGTCGACAGTCTGAAGGCCGCCGCGCTCAAGTACAAGGAGGCGATCCTCGCCAAGCAGGTCGATATCGAGAAGCTGACCGCCAAGATCAAGGAGATCCCCATCACCGAGGCGCTGGGCGAGAAGGCGAAGACACTGAAGACCGACCTGGCGAATCTGGAGACCTCTCTGAAGGCGTTGAAGGACCGCTTCCAGGTGTACTACGACGCCGTCAAGACGAAAGGCGGCGACGTAGCCAACTTGGCCTTGTAGGAGCACGCTCGTCCGGTCAGCCGGAAGCGGCCACCGGCCTGTGAACGGTCAAGTCGTAGGTGTCCTTCGCAATCGCGAACTGCTCGTTCGTTGGGATGACGAACACCTTGACCTTGCTGCCGACGGCGCTGATTTCCGCCTCCTGACCGGTCACCCGCCCATTCGCGTGGGCATCGAAGTGAACGCCCAGTTGCGTCATGCCCCGGCAGATCTGCTCACGCAGGCGTACGGCGTTCTCGCCGATGCCGCCGGTGAAGACGATCGCATCGAGCGGCTCGAGCACCGCCGCATAGGCGCCGATGTACTTGCGAATGCGGTAACAGAAGACGTCGATGGCCAGGGTCGCACGTTCGTTGCCCTGCTCCGCCAGATCGAGCAGGTTGCGGATGTCGTTCGACAGGCCGGAGATGCCGAGCAGGCCGCTGTCCTTGTTGCAGAGCATCTTGAGCGATTGCGCACTGTAGCCCTTGTCCGCGAGGTAGAAGAGGATCGCAGGATCGAGGTCGCCCGACCGTGTCCCCATGGGCACGCCTTCGAGGGGGGTGAAACCCATTGAGGTGTCGATGGAGTGCCCGTCCTTGATGGCCGTGATCGAACAGCCATTGCCCAGATGGCAGGTGATCGCGTTGATTTCGTACTTGCCCCGGCCCAGGATCGCGGCGGCCCGCCGGACGACGTATCGGTGCGAGATCCCATGAAACCCGTAGCGCCGAATGTGATACTTCTCATAGAGATCATATGGCAGCGCGTACATGTACGCCACCCGCGGGATCGTCGCGTGGAACGCGGTGTCGAAGCACGCGACTTGTCCGACGCCGGGCAGGCGGTGCTCCGCCGCACGGATGCCCGCCAGGTTAGGCGGGTTGTGCAACGGCGCCAGGTCCGCGTACCTCTCGATCGAGGCAATCACGTGCTCATCGACGACCACCGACCCGGTGAACTCTTCGCCGCCATGGACCACCCGGTGCCCCACTGCTCCGATCTCCGACAGATTACGCAGGACTCCGACATCCGCATCGACGAGCGTGTCGAACATGAGGTTCATCGCGTCGTCCACGTCCAGCGCGAGGACCGGGGTCTCGTGAATCTGATGGTCTCGCCAGTGCGTCAGTTTGGATACGCCCTCTCCCACCCGCTCCACCGACCCATTGGCGACCGCCACAGCCTGGGGCATCTCGTAGAGGTAGTACTTCACAGACGAACTGCCGGCGTTGATCACGAGGACCTTCATTTGCACGAAGCCTTTCCACAAACACCCGTTCGCCCCGGCGTCCGAGGCCCTACAGGAGCTGGCCCAGGGTCAGGATCACGGTGGCTACGATATCGTCCACCGTCGCACCGCGGGACAGGTCCGTAATCGGCTTGGCAAAGCCCTGGAGGAACGGACCAATCGCCCTCGCGCCGGCCATGTACTGGGTCAGCTTGTACGCAATATTTCCGGAATTGAGATCGGGAAAGATGATGACGTTGGCCTGTCCCGCCACCCGGCTGGCGCCCTTGACCTTCTTGGCGGCCACCCGCGGGACCAGGGCCGCGTCCGCCTGGAACTCCCCGTCGATCGCCAGGTCGGGCGCCCTCTGCCTCGCAATCGCGAGGGCCCGTCGGACTTTGTCCACGATTGGACCCGACGCGCTGCCCTGCGTGGAAAAGGACAGCAGCGCCACGCGGGGCTCTTCCCCGAGGATCCGACGGGCGCTGACCGCGCTGGCCAGGGCAATGTCGGCGAGCTGCTCGGCCGTCGGGTCGATGTTCACCGCACAGTCGCTGTAGATGAACGCCTTGTCCTTCTGACCGAGGAAGCTGGGGACGATCATGAGGAAGTAGCTGGACGGCGTCTGGATACCGGGCAACAGTCCGACCGTCAATACACCGGCCTGGATCAGGATCGTCGTGGCGCTGGCGACCCCGCCGACGGCAGTGTCCGCGTCCCCGCAGGCGACCATCATGCCTCCGTACAACAGCGGCTTGCGTAGGACGTTTCGCGCCACCGAAGGGGTGATGCCCTGCCGACGGCGGCAGTAGTGCTCGGCATAGGCGTCCAGCCTCTTGCTGCTGCGAGGATTGACCATCGCGATGCCATCGAGAGAAAGGCCGGCGCCGGCCGCAACCGTCTCGATCTGCTCCGGCGTCCCGAGCACAATGGGTTGGGCGATGCCCTCGTCCTTCAATCGCCTCGCGGCCTGGAGGACCCGCTCATCCCAGCCCTCGGGCAGCACGACCGAGAAGCGCCGCTTCTGCGCCCTCGCCTTGAACAATTCGATCACATCCATACATGTCGCTTTCCATGGTCCAGAAAATGCAGAACATGTCAGGATCTCGTCTGGGCGTCCTTCACTGGCCCTTTATAGCCAGAGTCTTCAGCCCGAGCAAGTGAAAAAGCAAGATCGGGAATGACACCCGCGTGCGAGGACCCTGAGGCGTTTCCTTCCTTCGTGCGAGCGACCTTGCTCTGTACGAGGAGCGCCCTGCATCAAAGAGCACGGGCGAGCCAAGGGGCTCGCCCGGAATGTCGTCTCCGTCGGACGGCGACGCGCTCAGGTGAAAGGTCTGTGGTTAGTTGT
>DAOQWL010000129.1:0-8085 GCA_035342095.1 Sedimentisphaerales bacterium
TTTATGAATTCCGGCCTCAGAAAAGCAAGAAAAATCACGCTTGTGTAGGGACTAGGTACTCGATCAGCGTCTGTACATTCAGCGATAGGCGGTTCAAGGCCAGGCCCAGCTTCTCGGCGTATCTTGCATTCACGATTTGCTCGTACTGGCCCTGTACGGGCAGCAGGAGCCCCTTCTTCCTGAAGTACAGGCATTCGCTGAGCAGAGAGAAGCCGGCTGTTGCAATGACACCCCGGCAGCTTGCCAGATCCTGCAGGAACCCCTCGGTCGATGTCTCCTTGAACTCGCAGTTGCCACACCGGCGTGCTTCATTGAACCCATGGATGCGGAACTGGTGGTCGTGGAATGTATTCAGGATGCTGACGAACGGAATCCCATGACGCCATGCCCACCAGGCGCTGAATGGCTCGAAGTCCGAAATCACCAGATCGGGAGAGAATGGCTCGAAGACCTTGCGGTACAGCTCGAGGTTCGTTCTACGGTTCTGGAAGACTCTCGACAGGTTCGTCGAGAGGGTCTTGACAGGAAGGAGCTGTCCGTTCCGGTATACAAGACTGAGGCCCGCGATCTCCTTGACTTTCTCGCCGAAGTGTCTTCGCAGGTAGGAGAAAGACTGGCGGGAGGCTGCGAAGAGGACATCATGCCCTGCATCGATCAAGTGCTGGCCGATCAGGTGGGATCGGCTGCTGTGTCCGAACCCTTGTCCTGCGACACCGTAGAGGATTCTCGCCATATCACACTCCTACTCCGTCGGGCAGGGTCATCAGGCTGCCACCATCGTGTTGTTGGGTCGTGGGCCACACCGGCTCCAGTCGAAGACACGAACGCTGCCGTCCGGCGTAATCTCGAGGAAGTTGCAGTCCGGTCCGGTCCAAGAGCCGCTGTTGAAGTACCAGTCATCAAAGATCCCAGCCCTGTGGGTATGGCCCACGATGGCGACGTCATACAGATCCTGCATTCTGTCTGCGTAGTACCGCCCGAGCATCCGGCGGGTACGAATATGGCGGGTCAGGATAGTCACCTTCTCCGCGGGCATTCTGTGATAGCACTCTCGCAGGGCCCGGTTCATCCGACGGGTCAGTCGGCTCCAGAGCTCCAGGGCCTGCTCGCCCACCTCCAGCAGGGCATCGGTGATCGCGTCGTTTGAGAGGATGCACGTTCCCTGGCGGAATTCGAGTCGATAGGCCACTGCGCCGAGCATGCGTCCTATGCTCTGAATCCCCGGCGTGATGAGCGGATCCACCTCATGGCCGTGCATGAACTTGAAACGCTTGTTGCCCACGTGCTGCACGAAGGCGTGCGACATCTTCTCGAAGAACGGGTGGGGCACGTCGCCGGCGCCGATCAGAGGGACCAGTTCCTCATCATGGTTGCCCGGTACGAAGACAGTGTCCATACGGGCCAGGCGGTCCAGCAGACTCCGACGGTGGGCAATAATGCTGTCCAAAGGGTAGCGAAACAGCTCCAGGAAATCGCCGAGGATGACCAATTGCCCCTTCTGGTCGGCAACGTAATCGAGAAAGGAGTCAAGAATCGCCTCGCGGCCGCACTGGCACAGGTTGTCTCTTGGAGACTGATCTCCGATATGCAGATCACTGACTACAAACACCGGCTCGCTCGGGTTGATCGGATTTCCCTTTCATTCACACAGGGTTCAAGTGTATCCTAATGGCAAAGCATTTCTCCTTCTCATAGTATCGGATAGCGATGTTAGCCATGGATGTGAAGGTCATTAGTTTTTGGTCAAACATCGCCGGTAATCTCGCCGACGGCTCCGGAAACCGTCGGAGAGCAGCGAGGTGAAAAAAAGTCGGTGCTAACGGATTTTCAGTATGGGCCTAATCTCATTCTAACAGGGTGAAGAGAGAATTACGGCGAAATGCAGTTCTGGTTTCAATCGCGATTCTCTCGGTCGTGGTGTGTCGGTCGTGTTGCCGATGCACTCAGCAATCACTCTGATTATGGAGGAAAGGACCAATGACTATGAGACAGACTATGTGGATTGCCCTGATGGGCATGGTTGCCGCCGGCGTGGCCGGGGCAGCCGACGTCAACGTGACGAGCAATATCGTCACGTCGACGACGTGGACCGCAAACAATGTGTACCACCTCAAGGCGCTCATCTATGTCGAACCCGGCGCCAGCCTGACCATCGAGCCCGGCACGATCATCCGCGGCACGACGGAAAGCGCCCTGATCATCGCCAAGGGCGCCCAGATCTTCGCCAACGGCCGCAAACATGCCCCGATCATCATGACCTCCGAGCAGGATGATCTGGTGACCTGGCGCGCCTCCTGCGAGGAGTGGGGCAACCTGACGATCATGGGCAATGCCCTGATCGCCGCTACACTGGATGGCCAAGGCACGGGCCAGCCGGACGGCACGGACACTGCACAGATGGAAGGGTTGACAGCCCGGTTTGCCGGAGACACCCTTCCGCTGTACGGCGGTAACGACGACGACGACGACAGTGGCGTTATTCGCTACGTCTCGCTCCGTTACGGCGGCAAGGTGCTCAGCATCGCCAATGAGCTGAACGGCATGTCGATCGGCGGCGTCGGACGCGCGACGGAGATCGATTACGTCGAGATTATGAACAATGTGGACGACGGCATCGAGATCTGGGGCGGCACGGTGTGCCTGAAGCACGTCAGCATCTGGAACATCGGCGACGACAGCTTCGATCTGGACCAGGGTTATCGCGGTAAGGCCCAGTTCGGCCTGATCGTGCAGGGCTACTGCGGCACCAAGAGCCAGGGTTCCGGTATCGGCGACAACTGCTTCGAGATGGACGGTGCCGAGTCCGCGGCGGCTCAGCCTTTCGGCGCCGCGAGCATCTACAACTTCACCGTGATCGGTCAGCCCTACGATGGAGATGTCGGCACGGAGTGGCGTGACAACATGCGGGCCCAGTTCGGCAACTGCGTCTTCATGGACCTCGGCGACAAGGTGATTCTGGATGGCGGCACCGCCGGCGACGGCGGCGGCTACGGTTCGACGGGCGTTCCGACGCTGGCTGGTCTCTTCGCGTCGCTGTTCAGCAATTACCCGACCAACACGGTCGGCAGTGATCCGAAGGTCCTGTATCCGAACTTCACGTCGGGTGCCTGGTGCCAGTTTACGGACTGCGTGTTCTACAATAACAAAGAAAGCGCCACGCTGACCACGTTTGGCCAGATGGCCCCGGCGCTCGGCAACAAGGTAGTGACCGCCAGCCCGATCCAAGCGATCACCCGCGATGCACCAGTGCAAGTCGGCGGCAAAGTCATGGCTCGTGTGATTTCTCTGAACCCCTTGGCCGCGAACGATGCGGTCACAGCGGACGGCACCGCCCCGGATGATGGGTTCTTCACGCCGGTCGCCTACAAGGGGGCCTTCGGAGCCCACAACTGGCTGAAGGGCTGGAGCGCCGCTGATGCCTACGGGATGCTCGACTGAGACCCCGGCGCAGATTGTGCCATCCAGATACAACGGAGATGGATGGAGGACGCCGGCAGAGGCCCTGTCGCGAGATCGGTTCCCAATCAGGGCGGAAGCACGGCGTGTGATGACGGGGCTGATGGCAGTGGTTCACACGGCTGCCATCAGCCCTTTTCTTGAAACGGGGCAACGAAATCCGCAGGGTTTAACGATTCACTAACACAATCCTAATGCATTATGGCACACTCAGGTTTACAATGGCGTGTAATCATGATGGGTGTGGGCATGTGTCTGGGTGGTGGTGTGGATTGGGTGGTGAAAACGCTGTGAGATCGGGAGGATGTGTGCTATTCCTGTTGACGAGCATCTGGCTTTCGATCTGTGCCGTGGGTTGCGATCCTCGAAACGAGACTGCAACGGCAGGTTCGCTGGTGGATCTCCCTCTGGATGCCTACCGGTGCGAGTTGCTGGACTTGGCTTTTGACGCGGTGTCCGCCATGCCGGTTGACCCGCATGTCAAGAACCGGTCGCGGGCTCAGGAGGCGGTCGTGAAGGCGTGTCTTGAACTGGACCAGCCGCAGAGAGCCCTGCAATTCACCAAGCAGATCGTGGATTGGCGACGCGGCGTGGCCTATGCGGATCTGGCGTTCTACTGCGCTCGCCGAGGACTCAAGGGGGAGGTCGAAACCTATCTGGATCTGGCCGACCAGGCATCCCAGGATGTCCAGGACTGGCGGAGAGACCGGATACGGGTCAGGATCGCAGAAACTCATGCCTATCTGGGGCAAGCCCAGGCTGCTGCTCAGTTCGAACAGGGTGTGGATGCATCCGAATCGGGGAAGGTGGCGCGGGTTATGGCAATGGTCTGCCCGCCGGAATCGTTCGATGAACAGATGGCGACCCTTGCGAGTCTCGTGGCGACCGAACATTTCGATGCGGTCAAGAACGCCCTGGGAGCGTACGGCGAGCTGTATAACCGGTTCTATGCGGACGATGCACGGCGAAGAACGATTGAGGAGCGAATCAGGATGTCCTCGGGCAACCTTCCGGCGTTCGTTCGAATTGACGTGCTCATCGAGCTGGTTGACTTCTCTCTGGCCCATTCGGACCAGGCCAAGGCCTGTGAACTGCTCAACGAGGCCCGGACAACGGTCGAATCCGCCACATGGCAGCCAACCATGGGGATTCCCCTTGTAGCCAAGCTTTCGGAGCTTCGTTTCCGCGCAGGCGACCCGGAGAAGGCTCGCCAAGAAGCGCGAGCGGCTCTCGCTCTGTTCGACGCAAAACGCGATCAGATCGTGAACATCTACCGCGGCGAGATGCTCCGGTCCGTGGCCGAGGCATTCCAGACGATGGGAGATCCGATTGCGAGTGAACTCTATGGACGGGCGATTGAGGCAGGGATGGAGAACCCGAATTCCAGGCCGCGAGCGGAAGATCTGGCAGCCACATGCTGCGCCATGGCTCTGCACGCAGCACAGCCTACTCCGGCGCTCTGGAACCGCATTCGTGAAATACGCAAGGGGCTGGGTGATCCATGGTAGCGAACCGAATCGTCACGTCCGTGCTGTTGAGTGTCTTCTTCTCGTGCTGTTTTGCGACTGCGTCGCCGGCCCAGGAAGTCGGCGGCATCCGCGGCATGGTGTACGACAAGGATTTCGACGTGCCGCTGGCCGCCGCCCAGGTTCTGATCGTCGAAACGGGCGAGAAGAGAACAACCGATGAGCAAGGCCACTATGTCTTCGAGAAGGTGGCCCCCGGCACATACACGGTAGTTATCTCCAAAGACGGATATGCTCGTCAGGTCGTTGCCAACAGCGTAGTCGCGGCCGGACGCATGACCGATGTGGACGCGTCTCTGGCGGGGGAGTTCCTGGAGATGGAAGAGTTCGTCGCCCAGGATCAAGACCTGGGCGGCGGGACGGAAATCGGGTTGTTGAACCTGCGGATGGAGAGTCCGTCGCTGATGGACGCCATCAGCTCAGACCTGATGACTCGCGCGGGCGCCAGCACCGCAGCCGACGCAGTGCGACTGGTCGCCGGCGCGACGGTCGAGGACGGGAAGTACGCCGTGGTGCGCGGCTTGCCCGACCGGTACGTCAACTCGCAGTTAAATGGAGTGCGACTGCCGACGGCGGACGAGGACAAGCGAGCCGTGCAGCTCGACCAGTTCCCCGGTGCCCTGATCGAGAGCATTCAGGTGAGCAAAACATTCACGCCGGACCAACAGGGCGATGCCTCCGGCGGAGCGGTGAATCTCGTGCTCAAGGGAATTCCTAACGAGCGCGTCCTGAAGGTGAAAGTCGGGACCGAATATAATTCTCAGGCCCCCTGGGGCGGCGACTTCCTCAGCTATGACGGCGGAGGCGTCAACTTCCTCGGGATTGACGACCGGGATATCCCCCACAGCGGCGCGTTCGGAGGCACAATGGGTGTCTCCGAGGATGATGCCCCGATCAACTACAACTGGGCTGCCACCGCCGGCGGCAAGCGAGACCTCGACAACGGCATTCGCATCGGTGCCCTGGCGAGCATGTACTACAAACGGGACAGCTCCTACTATGACGACGGCAGGCACGACATCTACGAGGCCCGCCTGGCCGACGGGACCTACACGCTGGAACCCTACGTGAACGAGGGGTACACGAGCCTTTACGATGTGACGCAGGGAGTGGACGAGGTGCAATGGGGTGCGCTCGGGGCGGTTGGCGCGGAAACCGAGAATCATGCATTGTCCCTCATGTTCATGCGGACACAGGTCGCCGAAGAGGAAGCAACCCTCATGGAGGATACCCGGGGCAGTGTGTACAGGGATGCTCTGGGCATCGAGGCTCCCTTTCACCGCAATGAAACCCTGGAGTACACGGAGCGATCCCAATCGACGGTCCAGTTGAAAGGGCAGCACACCCTCAACATTCTGGAGCACAGTCTCGGACGGTTTGGGCGGACCCTCAATCCGGAGATCGACTGGACGCTGGCCCACAGCGAGGCTGGGATGGAACAGCCCGACAAACGGGTGTTCAGCACAACCTGGACTCCAGGGCGAGAGGTTGCCGGTTTCGTCTTTCCGGCGGTCCACACCGGCTACGACCCGAGCGGCAGCGGAAACGGGTTTGCCCAGCGGATCTGGAAAGAGATTGAGGAGCAGAGCAACCAGATTGCCCTCAACGGCAAGCTGCCGTTCGAGCAATGGAACGGAAGGGAGGGGTATCTGAAGATGGGTCTGTTCCATGACCAAGTGGACCGCAAGTACGACCAGGACAGTTTTGCCTATGACGCCGAAGGCTCCTTTGAAGGTTCCTGGGAGAGCTTCTGGAGCGACGTGTACGTCGGCGAAGGCTATTCGATCACCGATTTGGATGAGGACGTGGACTACTCCGGCGATCAGAAGATCTTCGCCTGGTATCAGATGCTCGATCTGCCCCTGACGTCGTTCTTGAAAGTGGTCGGAGGCGTCCGTTTCGAATCGACGGATCTCGATATCACGAATCACCCCGAGAGCGACAACGCGCAGTATCTCCCTCCCGGCGGAACGGGCTGGACACGATTCGGTCCTGAGGCGGATGTCTCCTTCTCCCAGGACGACGTCCTGCCGTCCTTGGCCTTTGAGGTGACGCCGATTCGTCCGGTTAAGATCCGCGCTTCCTACAGTGAGACCGTCGCTCGACAGACCTTCAAGGAGCTATCCCCCGTCATGCAGATGGAGTACCTCGGCGCGGACATCTTTGTCGGCAATCCCGAGCTGCAAATGAGCGCCTTGGATAATTACGATCTGCGCGTCGACTACGAGCCGTACGAAGGCAGTTTGCTTTCGGCCTCGTGGTTCCACAAGGACGTCAAGGACCCCATCGAGTACGTGCAGCGATTCCAGGCGTCGCTCTATTACACGACGGCCATCAACTACCCTGAGGGTTGGCTGCAGGGCTGGGAATTCGAGGCCCGACAGAAGCTGGGCAAGCTCTGGCCTCGCCTGGAGGGGTTCACCGCGGGGGCCAACGCCACGTTCATCAAGTCCGAGGTGACGCTCCCGGATGACGAGGCGGCCGCTTTCGCGGCGGTGGGAGCGCCAACGTCAACTCGCGATATGATGGGAGCGCCCAAGTACCTCTATAACCTGAATCTCACCTACGAGCACGCCAAGTACGGCACGCAAATCGGGCTGTTCTACACCGTTCGCGGAGACACTCTCATGGAGGGCGGCGTCGCGCTGGGCAACAGCTATATCCCCGATGTCTATGCCCAGGAGTACGGCACGGTGAACCTGAGCGTCATGCAGCCGATGCGAGAGCACCTTAAGGTCATGTTCCAGGCCAAGAACCTGACCAACCCCAGGATCGAGGAAGTCTACCGGTCGGATTTCATCTCCGGGGAAGAGACGAAGACCTCATACCGCAGAGGCGTCGATCTGGCATTGAGCCTGGAGTACGAGTTCTGAGAGAATCGGCAGTCTTGCGTTTAATCCAAATCTAATCGTCGTCTAATCGCCTTCTAATGCGCTCTCGGTACAGTCTTTCTCAATCAGGACACGTGTCCGTGTAGAAGCAGCGGGTCTTCCCCGCGGGTTGCCTGCACTTGAGGACTGGATCATGAGAACAGAAAGACGAACGTGGATTGTCACGGATCGGGTTAAACCCAGCCACCGGGGATCGGGTCAAAACCAGCCAG
>DAOQWL010000130.1:0-7893 GCA_035342095.1 Sedimentisphaerales bacterium
GGCAAGGGCCGGATGTACATCGACACGATCTGTCTGGCGAAGTAGAGATCGTACGTCGTCAATGACGGCTCGCACCAGGGCGCAAGACCCGGTTCTATTGGCGAGCGTCCGGAAATCAAGACCTCCACAGTAGAGGACGGAGCGACCGAGGGTGGCTCTGTCCTCTTCTCTTGAACTGCACAGGCGGTTCACCCGCGTTTGTGCGGGTGTGGCCGGGTCTTCCGGCGTTCATGGCGGGATTGTCTTGCGGGAGGACAGGCCGGATCGCAGTTCACGAATCTCCGATATGAACCTCGCTTTTCGCCTGGAATCAAAGATCCAAACAGCCGAAATACCAGTTGTGACACGGGCCTCGTTTTCTGTTGCGGAACGGTCTCGGATATGATACCTTGGCGCCATGGACGTTCTTGGCTCGCTTGCAGGGAGAGGCGGGCGCTCTTTGCCCGCCGCAACGCAGGTGAATCTGACGCAGCACGAGGTATTCAGCGGGCCTCGCGAAAAGTGAACAAGTGGAGAGACGTTCGACAGAACGGCAACATTTCTCGTTCGAGGTTCCTGAGATCCGGGTGGAGCGGCTTGCCTGTGTGCCTCGACACAGGACGTGTGTCGGAACAGTCACGATCTGTTTTGGGAAGGAGGTATGTCATGCGGAATCGAGTGATCCTTTTGGCGGGCCTATTGGTTATCCTGGGGATGGCCGGGACTGTTTCGGCGTCCCTGGTCGCGCACTGGAAACTGGATGAGATGACGGGTTCGACTGCCTCAGACTCCAGCGGCAACGGCTACGACGGCACGTTGCTCGGCGGCGCCACCTGGGTGGCCGGCATGATGGACGGCGGTCTGGATCTGAACGGGAGCACCGGGTACGTGGACTTCGGGACTCCCTCCGGCTGGCCTTCCGGCACGGCGCCGAGGACCCTGTGCGGCTGGGCCAAGACCGACATGGTTTCTTCCGGCTGGCGATGGATTGCCTCCTACGGCAGCGAGGGCACCGGCACCGCAATGTTCATCGGCGCCAACGGCAGCACCCTGTACGGCGGCGGCTATGGCGACGACATCTACGTCAACAGCTTCTGGCAGGTCGGCGTCTGGCACCATATCTGCCTGACCTACGATGGGTTGACCGCCCGGTTGTATGCCGACGGCGCGCAGGTGACCTTCTCCCCGAAAACGTGGAACCTCATCCCGAACCGTGCCCACATCGGCCAGCAGGTCAACAACTACGCCGAGTTCTGGAACGGCGTGGTCGACGACGTGCGGCTCTACGACACCGCGCTGACTGCCGCGGAGGTCAAGGCCCTGATCCCGGCCAAGCTCAAAGCGTACAAGCCCGACCCGGCCGACGGCGCTACCGGAGTTACTTCGCAACTGCTCAGGTGGACCGCCGGCGACACCGCCAAGTGGCACGATGTCTACCTGGGCACCAGTCCGGACTTGACGGAGGCCGACCGCAAGGCGTCTCATCTGGCCAAGGCCACTGCGATGTACTACCATATGGCCGGTTTCGAGTCCGGCGTCACCTACTACTGGCGAGTCGATGAAATCGAGAGCGACGACGCCACCATCCACACGGGCGACGTCTGGAGCTTCACGACGGTCCCGGTCAAGGCGTTCAATCCGGTTCCCGCCGACGGCGCGAGATTCCAGGATGTGGGCGTAACCCTGGCCTGGACGGGCGGCAAGGGGGGTCTGCGTCACGATGTGTACTTCGGCACCGACGAGGCGGCGGTAGCCGCCGGGGCCCCAGAGACCTTCCAGACCAACCAGGTGGCCATCACGTACCAGCCCGCGACTCTGACTCCCGGCACGCTCTACTTCTGGCGCATCGACGAGGTCAAGGCCGGCGACGTGAAGGTGCAGGGCGACGTCTGGAGCTTCCGCACGCTGCCCGACATCACCATCTCGAATCCCGACCTGGTCGGCTGGTGGACCTTCGACGAACAGGAGGGGACGCGGGCGATCGACTGGTCCGGCCACGGCGTTCACGGTACCTTCCACCAGGACGCCGCATGGGTCGAAGGGCAGGTCGGCGGCGCTGTACACTTCGACGGGGACGGCGACTTCGTCAGTCTGACCGCCCCCGAAGAGTGGCCCGACGGCGCCGAGCCGCGAAGCATGTGCGGCTGGGCCAGAACCGACGACGTCGGCGCCATGTGGCGATGGATCGCGGCCTATGGCTCCGCCGGGACCGGTCAGGCGATGTTCATCGGGCTCAACGGCACGACCCTCTACGGCGGAGGGTATGCCGACGACGTTTACGTAACCGGGTTCTGGGAAGCCGGTGTTTGGCACCACATCGCCTTGACCTATGATGGTTCGATGGCTCGCCTCTATGCCGACGGCGTCGAGTTGACCTCGGGCGCCAAGACCTGGAACCTCGTTCACAGTCTGGCTCGCATCGGCCAGCAGGTCAATGCCGCGTCCGAGTACTGGTATGGAGCGGTCGACGACGTCCGCGTGTACAAGGTCGCCTTGACGCCCGAAAAGATCGTCGAGGCCATGCGGGGTGATCCCACCCTGGCCTGGAACCCGCTGCCTGCGGCGGACGCCAACGTGAATATCAGCGACGCCGAGGAACTGACCTGGTCGGCGGGCGATACCGCGGCGGAACACGACGTCTACTTCGGCACCGACAGACAGGCCGTCAAAGCGGCCGACACGACTTCGCCCTTGTACCAGGGGCGTCAGGCCGGCACGACGTTCTCCGCCGAAGGCATGGTCGAGTTCGGCGGCGGCTCCTACTTCTGGCGAATCGACGAGGTCGAAGCCGACGGCGTCACCATCCACAAGGGCGCCGTCTGGACGTTCACCGTCCCGGACTACCTGCTCATCGACGAGTTCGAGACCTATACCGACCTGGCGGGCAATACGATCTACGAATCGTGGCTCGACGGCTTCGGCGCCGGGACCAACGGTTCGACGGTCGGACACCTTGAACCGCCCTTCGCCGAGCAGACCATCGTTCACGGCGGCAAGCAGTCCATGCCGTTCAGCTACGACAACAGCAAGTCGCCCTACTATAGCGAGGCGGAATACACGTTCGATTCCGTCCAGGACTGGACCGACTACGACGTCGATATGCTGAGCCTGTGGTTCCGCGGCAATCCAGTAGCCTATGTGGAGACCGGTGCGAACGCCTTCAGGATCAGCGCCGCCGGGACCGACATCGGCGGCGCCGCGGACCAGTGCCGATTCGCCTACAAGACGCTCACCGGCAACGGCTCCATCACAGCCAGAGTCGAGAGCCTCGCGATGACGAACGGCGCCGCCAAGGCGGGCGTCATGATCCGCCAGACGCTCGACGCCGACTCGAAGAACGCGTCCGCAACGGTTACCCCGAGCAGCGGCATCGTGTTCTCATACCGAGTGTACGTCGGCGATGTCACCACCCAGGCTAGTGCGAGCAGCCTGAAAGCGCCGTACTGGGTCCGCCTGACCCGCACGGGCGACCTGTTCAAGGCCGAGATCTCGCCCAACGGGACCACCTGGACCGTCCTGGGCGCCGAGCAGAGTGTCTCGATGATGACCACGGTCTATGTCGGCCTGTGCGTGACGAGCCACAACGCCACGACGCCGACCGTCGCGGAATTCTCGAACGTGACGACCACCGGGACGGTCACCGGCTCCTGGCAGGTGGCGGAGATCGGCGCCGATCACCCGGGCAACGACGCGGACGAGTTGTATGTCGCCATCGAGGACAGCACCGGCAAGAAGGCCATCGTGGTCCACGAGGACCCCGAAGCCGTGCTCACGACGGAGTGGACGCAGTGGTCGATCCCGCTGAGTAGATTCACCGGCGTGAGCCTGTCCAAGGTCAAGAAGATGTATCTCGGCGTCGGCGACTCGAAGAACCCGGCGCAGGACGGTGCCGGCCGGATCTACATCGACGACATCCACGTCACGAGGCCCTGAGCATTTGGGATTTACGATTTGCGATTTACGATTTGGCTGACCGTTCGCACGTCGCCAACGAGTGAACCGGCTATGTGAATTGGAATGTGACACAGATCCGCGGCCCGCGTCGATATGACGCGGGCCGCGGCGTTTCCCCTCGCCACCGGTCGGATACCATGCGAATGGGGGAGAATACTCTCGCCGTGCTTGTTGTCCTGAGCGATAGCGAAGAACCTGGCCCCGGACCGCAAGCGACTTTCCGTCCGGCGCCCTATCTGCGCACCAGGAGGGCGACGTAGCCGCCGTCGTGGTCGAACGGGCCGGTCGTCGGCAGCAGGAGCGATTCACTCGCCAGCTCGAACTCGCTGTGGCTCGCCAGGAACGCGCGGATCATGTCCTGGTTCTCCCGGCGCTCGATGCTGCACGTGCTGTAACCGATCCGGCCGGAAGGCTTGACGAGTGTCGCCGCCCGTTCGAGCAGACCCTGCTGGATTGTCGCGATCTCCTGCACCGCCTGCGCGGTGACGCGGAACCGAGCCTCGACCCGACGGGCCAGGACGCCCGTATTCGAGCAGGGGACATCGAGCAAAATCGCGTCGAAGGGGCCTGCTTGATCCTGTTCCAGTTGTGCATGCGGGACGATCTTCACGCTCTTGAGACCTACCCGCGCGAGATTCTCACGCACCCGCTCCAGCCGTTCGGGGTCGATGTCCGTGGCGGTGACGCTCGCGGCGCCCCGGGACATCTCTGCGATCTGCACTGTCTTGCCGCCCGGCGCGGCGCAGAGGTCCAGGATCGCCCAGCCCGGCTGCGGGTCCAGAATTCGCACCGCCTGCGAAGCCGAAAGGTCCTGGATGGTGAACAGGCCCTCGGCGAAACCGGGGAGCTGCGTCACGGCGTGAGGCCCGGTGATTCGGATCATATCCGCCACCTGCACGGCACGGTCGGGCGAAGCCTCTTCGCAGTGTGCCCGTAAGGGCATATCTTCCTCGCGTGAAGAAGAGAAACGCCTGACGGCGTCACTACGAACGGGTTCGGCTTGCACGCCGGCGGCCCGAAATCTTGACAGGAGGTCATCGCCCGTCGTTCGCAGGGGATTGACGCGGAGGTACAGGCCGGGCCTGCGATTGCACGCCAGGCAGATGTCACGCGTTCGCTCGGACCCGAACTCGTCGAGCCACTCATCCACGAGCCATGCGGGCAGCGAGAAGCACAGGCTCAGCCAGGCGGCCGTCGACGTCGTCGGATCGGGCAGGAAGTCCGTGTCGAACTCGCAGCCCGACTGAGGGGTCTGGGGGAGCGTTCGTCTTGCGTGGGCTCCCGCGAGGTCGGCCTGGCGGTCGGCGATGTGCCGCACGATCTGTCGGAGGACCGCGTTGACGAATCCGCTCTGCTTTCTGCCGCCGGACGTGCCGACGCTGTTCACCGCTTCATCGACGATGGAATAGACCTGTGTCGCGGGACTGTACACGAGTTCGTAGGCGGCGATTCGCAGGATGCTCAGGAGCCTGGCGTCGATACGAGCGACCGGCCGGCCCGAAAAGGTGGCGATCGCCGCGTCGAGTGCGTTGCGGTTGCGGATCACGCCATAGACGAGGTCGGTTGCCCGCTGCTTCTGGTCGGTCTGGTCGAGCAGGGGATCGAGCAGTCGTCCGGCGTAATCGCGTGTCGGGTCGAACCGGTGCAGGACCTGGGCTGCAATCACGCGCGCCGATTTGAGACTGCCCGCGGTCATGCCTTGTTCCCTTCAAGACGATGCGGACGGATATGGCCCCTCACCGACATTCGCAGCCGCCTTCGTCCGTGCCTTTGGCGGGCTCTTCGATCTTCGTCAGGCGGTCGCCGGGTCGGACGCGCCAGCCATTGTGGAAGGCGCGGAAGTCCATCAGGCCGGAGCCGGCGGGCTTGATCTTGCGGATCGACAGTTTGCCCTCGCCGCACACGACGTTGAGATCCTCGTCGAATGTCCCTGGGGAAGCGCCCGCCGGGTCGTTGTCCCACATCACCTCCGCAAGCGCCAAGCCCACTCGCACGGTCTTGTGCGTTTCGCCGGAGACGAAGTTCGCACACGCTCCCGGCCAGGGCCACAGCCCGCGGATCCTGGCGGCCAGGAGGTACGCAGGCTCATGGAAGTCCAGGCAGCCGTCGGACTTCTTGAGCTTCGGTGCCCGCGACGCTTCGAACTCATTCTGAGGGGTGTAGATCACGGTATCCGCTTCGATCTGGTCGAGGGTCTCCAGCAGCACCGGTGCGGCCAGTTGCGCCAGGCGGTCGTGCAGCTCGCCGGCGGTCTCGAAGACGCCGATGGGGGTCCGGGATTGGGCGAGGATGTCGCCTGCGTCCATGCGGTCCGCCAGGGTGATGATGCTGACGCCGGTCTCGCTCTCGCCGCGAAGGATGGCCCAATTGATCGGAGCGGCGCCGCGGAACTTCGGCAGCAGGGAGGAGTGGACGTTGATCGCCAGCTTGGTCGGCATCTGGACCAGCTCGCGTCCGACCTTCTGGCCGCACGCGATGACGACCAGCACATCGGGTCGGCAGTCGGCGATCCGGCGGATCATCTCGGGGGAGTTGATGTTGTCGCTTTCGATGGAAGGAACCGCTTGCCTGTGGGCCCAGTCGGCCACCGCGGTGGGGCAGAGCTTGCGCCCGCGACCGGCGGGACACGCCGGCTGCGTGACCACCAGCGCAAGGTGGTGCCGCGACGCTTTGAGGGCGTCCAGGCAAGGCAACCCGAATTCACCACTGCCGAGATAGACGGTGTTCATAGGATTCTTGACTTCGGATCTTCGATTGTTGATTGAAGAGCCCGAGGCCGTCCGACAACCAACAATCAAACATCAAGCGACAATCGTCCTTCATTTGCCTTCTTGTTCCCACGTCGACTTCACAGACTGCCACCCGCGCCGACCGCCGACACAATGGAACGATAATCAAATCACCGGGCGGAAACAAGGTCCTTCTGGGATGGTCATACCTGGCTGCAGTGATTCTTGGCCTCGCTTCAGAAGAAAGCGAAGAAGTAACTTGAAGCGATCCCACAATATGTATATACTTCTATATATGGCTCATATTAACATGGCACATATATATGACTATTGATTGGTAGAGGATTATCATGGGATGGCTGAGACTCAATGAGGCGGCACAGTACCTGGCGTGTTCTGCAGAAGTCCTGCGGAAGTTAGTTGATGAGAAAGCAGTGCCACATAGTATTCTTGCAGGTGAGCCCCGATTCTTGGCGCAAAGGCTGGATGAATTCCTGCTATCGCAGGAGGTGGCACCCGCCAGGAAGGATGTGATAGGGAGGAAAGGAGACATGGCCGGAAGAAAGGTACGGCCCGACGTGGATAGAGGCAAGGTCGAAGAAATCCTCAAGTGGCTGGAGGAGTACAACGACGGGAATGAGATCTTCGTCAACTCCTTCGGGAGCAAGCTGCGAAAGGCTCTCGATGCCACTGACTGGCAGGAACTGAACCACGAATTGACGGCAAGGTTGGCCAGGTGGTGTCATCCTCAGCGACCAAGCCCGAGAAACGATGAGGTACAAAAAGAAGCGGAGATCCTGAGCATGTTGTTGTTCGGTGAAGTCATCGAACGTGATGAATAATGAGTGTCTTCGGAGGAGCCAATTATGAAGTCCATGAATACGGCAGTCAAAGCAGTGCTGGAAGCTATTCCCAGCAATGTGGGTAGTGTCAAGGATCTTTCGCTTTTTTGTGTATCCTCCTGAGAGGGACACCGCTGCCTGACCCATGGGTCAGGCGATTTTTGTATCGGCCGTTGGCGATTCCGTCTCCTCCATTTCTTTGAGGCGGTCCATGTCCATGCATCACCGGGTGCCCCAGCGGCTGCCGGAGACGTAACGCAGCCGAGCCGCCGCCAGCATCAGCGCCGAGCGGCCGTCCGGGAAGGCGCTCACCACGCGGGTATGCCGACGGGCCTTCCGCGACCCCCAGAATCTCGCGGAACCCATCGGTCCCGATCCCCACCGCCACC
>DAOQWL010000131.1:0-7599 GCA_035342095.1 Sedimentisphaerales bacterium
TGATCCCCTTGCTGACGATGGGGATCAGGTGATCGTCGAGATCGCTCTCGGTCTTTCTGGCGATAGGAATGAGGTACTCGTTGATGAGCGACTCAAGCAGCCGGGTGGTCAGCCATGCGACATCCAGAATGATCAGGATGTAGACGATCTTGTCAATGGCATGGTCGGCTTGCTCCGGCAGGGCGAGATTCCTCAGGCCGTACCAGATGCCGCCAATGACGACGCCAAAGACGACCGGCTCTTCCACCATGTCGACGAGGATGTCATCGAGCCGCGTTCGGGTCCTCGACGCCATCCTCTTGATCGTCTTGCCGATCAGCCAGTAGAGGAGTCTCCCCAGGACAAGAGAACCGATGACGATCAGGCATGCCTGCGTCCATTGCCAAAGGGTGTTCCCGTAGAATGTCTTCGTAAGCATTGCTTCTTCTGCCGCAGGCCCGGGCGCCGCGATTCCAGTCGATCGCAGGTCGGCTCCGGGACTACTTGGCCTCCTCAGCCGCAACGGTCTTGGGGACGTCCGAGTTCAGAAGAACACGGATATCCGGGCGGCGCAGCTCCTTGTCCAGTTCTTTCAATTGCTCTTCGATCTCCGCAAGCGCGGCGGCGTAGTAGTGTTCCGTGTGGAAGAAGAACATCGCCGTGTCGGCGTCGATCACATGGATCTGCCCTCGCTTCAGTTCCGGCATGAGCAGAACCTTGCCCACGCTGAAGTTCTTCAGTCGCATTTCCTCGATCCCGCCGTTAAGGACAGCGACCCTCTTGAGAACCAGGGCGCGGCGCAGGCGGGTGATATCCGATTCATCCTGAATCAGGATGGTATGGCGTCGCTCCCCATCCGCGGTGGGCTGGTTCAGTTCCCACAGCGTCTTGCTCCAAGCCTCACGATCGGCACAGGGGACCATTCGGACCTCGGGGATCGGCTCGCTGCCGAGGTGGCCTTCCTCCAGGGACGCGCGGTCGTAACAGAACGTGATGGCCAGGGCCTGATCGCCGAAGTCCACGAGTCCTTTCTTGGTCTTTTCAGTCAGGAGGGCGTCCAGGAACTTCACCTCATAACCGCCGACCTGCTGGCCCTTGAAGTAGATGATGCGTGGCGTGTCCACCCTGCTGCCGACGTCCAGGCGTTTGATGACCTCGTAGATCATCCGGCTGACGAGGATGGGCTCGCCGGGAACGTCGTCCCGAACGAAGGACCGGAACGGTTCGCGCATCCCCAGGCGGAAGTTCTTCTCGACGGCCTGCCTCGCCAGCCTCCGATAGATGACGATGCGCCGGTTCTGCAGCAGGAACGTCAGGTCGAACACATCCTCGCTGCGGATGCGATAGGAATCGCGGAACAGCTCGTTGCCGAAACTGTCGAAGAGGTCTTCGTCCTTGGGAAGCGCCCGTCGGGCATCCCTTCTCTCGGGCAGGACATGAGGCGTCAGGACGATAATGACCTCACGTTTCATATGGTCTTTCGATTGGGACCGGAACGCGAAGCCAATCAGCGGCAGGTCTCCCAGGAACGGAATCTTGTCCTGTCTGAGGATGTCCTCACGAGCGACCAGGCCGCCGATAATCAGCGGAGTGTTGTTCGGGATTCGCCCGTAGGTTTGTACCCGGCGAGCCGACACCGTGGGAGCCGACGCCAGGATCGTGCCGTCCGAGGATTTCATCTCCAGGTCTTCGCCCACGACTTTGGCCGAGACGATCGTGTCGATGAGCATACTGACTTCCGAACCGGACTCGGCAATGCGAGGGCGGACGTTCAGGACGATTCCCGTGGGCAGATACTGGAACGTGAAGCTGACCTTGTTGGTGGAGCTTGCCAGTCCCTCCAGACTGCTGGCGATGGGAATGTCCTGCCCTACGCGGATGGTAGACTGGCGATTATCCAGGGTCAGCACGCTGGGGCGCGAGAGGATCTCCGCCTTTCCCGTCCGCACCAGGGCACGGATCGTGGCTTGCCAATCCCATTGGAACTGCGGGTGATCGAAGATCTCATTGAGCTTGGAGGAATCGGGAGTGAAAAGGCGGAGCGTATCCGAGGCGCCTACGCCCAGTGACCCGGCGGTGATATCGAGGGGCGCCTGGTTGAGTTCCCACTCGACGCCCAGTTCCTTGAGCCCTTGCTGACTGATTTCCAGGACCATGGCCTCGATGAAGATCTGCCGGGCTGGGCGGTCGATATAGGTGTCCAGGACCTGGCGGACTTCGCTGAACTGCTCGGGGTGGGCCGGATGGTACAAGACCAGAAGCTGCGTCATCGGAGACGCAATCGCGTTGTCCATCAGCTCGGACGCGGCGCCCGGCGCCATGGAGAGTTTGATGGCGCCGCTCGATGAGACCTCCTTGGTGCCTACCAGACCTGTGTACTCCTTCTTCGGGTCTTCGATATTCACCACGTACGGGAGTTTGGGGAACTCGATCTTCGGGGGCACCTCCCCCGGCTGGTTCAAAGTCGTGACGCCGAAGCCCTTCAACATGCTCATCGCTGTGGCCGCGTCCACGTAGCTGAGCTGGATCAACTTGGCTTCCAGGTCCCGCACGGTCAGATCGGCCCGCATCGCGTTGAGAGAGGCGATCGTCTGCGTGACCTTCGGCTCGATCTGAGCCAGATCGGGATTGGCGGACAAGGCGCTGTCTTCGCCGACGATCACCCCGAGTGTCCAGAGTTGGGGCGGCTGAGAAACGAACGGGCGGTATCCGAACTGCAAGACGTGTGTGCCGCCCTGGCCGGATCGCGTGACGATCCGGCAACCCACCACGCCGGTCGGCGGGAGCGGCAACGCATCGGCGATGGTGGCTGCGGCAACACCGTAGCCCAGTTCGGATCCCAGGCTCAGAACCAACTGGTCGGCAATCTCGTTGATCTCCATGCGGCTGAGCCTGGGCAGCGCGATCAGCTTGGTCGATTCCGGCGGAAGGGCGAGCGCGGGCGTCATGTCCGTCGCTTCCCTCATGCTGATTCTCGCAGGGGATGCAATCTGCTGATTCGGGTCAGCGTTCTGTGTCGGAGCCTCCGGCGTCGGCGCCGCGTTCACATCCGGGTTCGGAAGATCCGCTGCCTCCAGCGCCGCAGCCATTTGTTCGAGCGTAGCCGGGTCGTTTCCCTCGACCATCGCGCCGTTCGCAACGCGAGGCTGCTCCATCGCGATGCTCGTGTCGGTCTTCGTGGTGGACGAACAACCGAGGAAAAGGGACAGGCCCAACAGGCCCACTCCCACGAGGGAACGGAACGCGACTTTGCCGATGGAGGTCGGAACCAGATCCCTCTGGCGTGTGCCTGTGCCAGAGGCTCTCCCGGCGGCGACTAAAATCTGCATTTCCCTCGGGTGTCTTGCCTTTTCAACCTGAGTCATTTCTTCAGCCCTCATTCAAGAGAACACGATTGATGACACGTTCTAGCGCCGACGATCCAGTCGTCAGAGCCGCCATTACATTCCGGAAGACCTCTTCTGCCAAAAGGCAAGAGTATACCGCAACGCAGAGTGCGAATCAATCTCAGTGTCCGGCGCCACCCTGCTTGTGAGCAGTCCGTGAAAGTAGTTTACAGCGTCGATGTCGCTTTGTACCATTTGCGGGCTTACTGCCGGCTGCTTGATGACGGTATGACGAGTGCCGTGGCACGGTGATTAAGGCCGATATTATCCTGGGAGATTCTAACGAATGCGTGTGTGCTCGGGTCTGCTGGCGTCCATGGTGGTGTTCTGCGTCGTGCCGGTCGGGTGTCGGAGCGAAACCGGGCCCGAGCGGCTGCTTCGGACGGTCGTGTTTCCCAACAGATGGGTTGGAGATATTGACAAGGACCGGTTGAACGAGCCCTCCGGAATCGTCTGGCACGCGGCCCGCCGGACCCTTTTTGTCGTCGGTGATGAGGGAGAAGTACGCGAAATCGCGACCGATGGCGCCGTGATCAAGAAGAAACAGATTCGACCAGGGGCCGATTTCGAGGGAGTGACCTACGATCCCGCGACCGGTCTGGTGTACGTCGTCATCGAGGAGGAGGAGACGATCCTGGAAATCGATCCGGAGACCTTCGACGTCCTGCGGGAGTTCGTCCTCCCTCGGGACTTTCGGGGCAAGACCCTCCTGCGGGCCGGGGGCGAAGGCATCGAGGCTCTGACGTTCGTCCCGGACCCCAGGCATCCCGAGGGCGGCGTCTTCTACGTGGGGAACCAGGCCTTCACGCTGTCCGACGAAGAGGATATCTCGGCGGTGTTCCTCGTGGAGTTGCCGCTTCGCACGCGGGTCGGCGAACCGAAGATCACAGGGTACTTCTCGCCGGGCATCATCGATCTGTCCGGCCTCCACTACGATCCGGCGACCGATCGTATTCTGCTCATCAGCGACGCGACGAACCTGTTGCTCGAGTACTCACGCAATCATCGCCTCCTGAACGTCTATGCCTTCCCGGGAGACAACCAGGAGGGGGTGACCGTCGATTCCGACGGGTTCATCTACATCGCGCAGGATTCCGGCGGCATCGTCAAGCTCAAGTGGCTTCGTTGAGCCGCGATTCGCCCCGGTGGAACGGGCCGGGTTCATCGCGCCTCGAAACCGGCCCTGAGGTTCGGCGCGGAGAACGCCATGGCGATCAGCGCGTCGCCTTGCTCGATGCGATACTCCCCGTCCACGGTTCCCGCAGCGCCCGTCCTGGGATTCATGATGACCTGGTCCTGCCTGCGAATGCCGAGCAGGATGACGGGGTTTTTGCGGTCGCGGTTTGCGTACAGCGTCTGCGCACACTCGGCAAAGGTCATACCGAGGAAGGAGTCCGGATAGGACTCCGGCGGGATGATGTAGATCTCGTTGCCTTCGAAGGAATAGGTGAGCAGGTCCTTGTAGACGACGGAGAGCTGCTTGTTCACCGCGCAGTGAGCCAGGATTCCGACGCCGATCTCCGTGGTGCAGATCGTCTCGTCCGCGCCGGCGTCCCGCAGGTGCTGGCTGTTGTCCGAGTTCACGACCTCGGCGATGATGTGCGGTCTTCGCTTCTTGCATTCGCTCAGCAAAGCCAGGATGATCATCGCGCTCTTGGCGTCCGGGTCGGGACTCTGGTCGTCGGCGAGCACGATGACCGTGTCCGCCAGGCTGACGCGGGCGCTCTTCAACGTGCCGTGGCGAATGGGATCCTCGCTGATGCAGTAGACCTTGTGGAAGGGGTGGGCCTTCTGGAACTCCTTGTCGTTCTGCAGCTTGTTGTCGATGATGACAATGTCGGCGTTCGGCTTGCCTTCGGGGTGCCGTAATTCGCTGATGACCCGTCTTCCCCTCGCGTTCCAGTTGCAGATGATGATATGGTCCGTGACGTCCTTGGGCATTTTGATCTCCTCCCTTCGTAGGAAGGCGGCGGCAAAACGTCCAGCCACCGCGCCGAAGAAGAACACGCTTAGAATGAATATGAGAACGGAAACCACCCGTCCCGGCCACGTGACCGGATAGCGATCCTCGAACCCGCTGAACAGATACACCGTGATGGACCAGAACGACTCGGGAATGCTCTCGAAGGACCGGTTGTTGTACCGCTCGCAGAAGAACATGACGAGCGTCCCGATCACGTAAAGGCAGATGAACGTGATCAGGAGTCGGACATGGGCGTGCTGTTGGGTGAATCTGCTGACCAGGGACCGGTATCTCACCACGTAGGTCAACACGATAAGACAGGCGATGGACCAGAAGATGGTCGGCAGGTAGTCCGAGAAGGTCTTCTTGAGAAGCCCTTGCTCTCGGTAGTAAGCCATGGACTGGGGATGAACAGGGATAATCGGCTTCATCCGATGGTCCAGGATTCCATCGAGCGCATCTCCCAATGAGAAACGGTATTTGCCGAGATCGGCGCCTTCGACGCCGTGCTCGGTGCGGATCGTCTCTTCCTTCTCGAAGATCAGTGCTGTGATGTGTCTCACGAAATCGGGTGGAAGCCTGCGGGTGTGGTTTCTGGCTTCGTCGAAACGGTTCCTCGCCACGAGGATGGCCCGCACGCCCACCGCCTTGACCGGCTTGTCCTGGGTGCTATAGGTCTGTGCCGGGATTTCCGTGTAGACGAAATAGGGGAACGCCCGGATCAGCCTGTTGGCCAGGCCCTCGTTGATGGGAATGAGCGTTACGTAATCTTGCAGGGAGATGCCGTCGATCTTCTCCGTCAACAGAGGGGTGGGAATCCCCGCCGTGACGCAGGCCGCGTCCAGCGAGTTGGACAGCAGCATGTCTCTGGCCTGTGAGAAACCGCATCGGACATCCGTCAGGTCGTCCGCCTCCCAGCCGTCCAGGGCGAAGATCACCGTGGCGCTGTTGCTCGTATTCTCCGGCGGCGCGCCCGTTCGGATCCTCCTGCCCTTCAACTGATCGAGGTGGTCTATGCCGCTCTTGCGCGTGGCGATGATCTGGATCAGCTCCGTATACAGCGATGCGACGGCCTGGGCCTTGGTCGAGGGCAGGCAGAACATCTCCTGCCCGTGGCTGAAGTAATAGGCCGTGTCGTTCTGCACGAGGGCGAGGTCCACCTGTTCCCGATCCAGCAGTCGGAGGTTCTCGAGCGCGCCGGTCGTTTCGACCACCTCGATGTGGATGTCGTTGGGATAGGCATCCTCGATCACCCTCTTGATACCACATCCCATCGGGTAGTAGACACCCGTCTTGCTGCCCGTGGCGAGACGGAGTGTGACTTTCTCCGCCGCGACAAGATCCCCGAACGGAAGGCACAGGGCCACGAAGATGGCCAAGACAATCCGCGACGAGAACGTCCTGACGATTCCCGGCCCCAAGGGATCATGTGTCCTTCTGACCGTTCGCAACGGTCCGAATCCTCCATGAGTCGGTTGGATATCATCCGGACAACAGACCTTGCGGGCCAGACAAACGATACGGTGGCTCATGCGGGACAGTATCGCCGTTGAGGCGCCGGGTGTCAACGCCCTGGCCGACAACGTCGGGGACGCCCGCGACTGGTGATCGCCAATCAGACCACCCAGGACGTTCGCCTATCCCGAACGGGCGACGCGCGGGTCTTCCATCTGTTTGGGCCTGTTGTAAGCGCCTTCGAATCAATGTCTTACGGACGTGCAGCTCAACCCCCGCAGGCGGGTCCAGGCTTGGCCGAGGCCCAACCGCAGCCTGAAGGCGCGCGGCTGCTGCACGCAGCGATGCAAATCGACCGGGTCGGATTGCCGGTATCGAGGGCGGACTGGAATCCAGCCTCCGGATGGACGATGAACCGGTCCTGCCAGCTTCACACCATCGACGGTTAATCGTTTTGCCACAAGGACTTGCAGAAACCGTTCGACACACCGAGAATCCGTGTGTCGCCGGCTCATCCTACGGCCTCCACTCCGACGCGAAGACATAACGTCCCGACTCCACAGCGAAGACCGCGTTCCCGTCTTCCACGCGAAGGAACGTGATCCCCTTGGCTTGAGCCGGCTGGTTGCCGCTTTCCGTGACGGACTGCGGGTTCGCCGTCGGCACGTACACCGTGGCGGCGGTGTTGGCTGGGACCGTGACATTCAACGTGAACACGCGGTCGGCGATCCTCCAGTCGATCGCGATGGGGCCGCGAATCGATTCGGGCGTAACTTGCCGCCCGCTACCCTGTTTTCCTGTGTAGACGATGTACAA
>DAOQWL010000132.1:0-7383 GCA_035342095.1 Sedimentisphaerales bacterium
GCACTCAGCGTCGAGCCAACAAACAGATGGATTCGTCATAGCGCTGTCGTACTAAAGCGATCCCCCTGAACGACCAGGAGGACGACGATCTCGGTTCATTCAACGGGTAGTCAGCCTTTTCACCATCTTCCTGGGCGCCGTCCGCCTTCGGGCGCCCAGGGAGATTTCCTGGCCTGGTTCTATCCTTGCGTCTACGGCTCTCGCTCGTCGTAGCGGCCGCGGGATGACGATGCCGGCTGACATCGATTGTTCTACACGGCGGGGGACTGGTCCTTCAGGGCCCGCGCCAGAACGCGGACGAGGTCGCCCCCCTGGGTGGCGGTTCTGTAGAATCGCTCGAACCAGTCGCCGAAGGGGTGGTCGTTGATCAGATAGGTCCAGGTGGACGACGAATCAGCCCTTCGGCCTGGATTGACAGTCCCTCCTTGGCCTCGACGGCGGCTTGAAGACCGTGCGGCCAGTGCCGGTCCTGAACGACCCGCCCGGTGAACTCATCGACGATGACGACCTTGCCCTCGCCGGTCTGCATTTCGATGAGCCTGCGATGGTGCAGCGCGATCCTGCCGAGCATCTGGACGTCGAAGTGACGCATGCCCAGCACGCGGCCCGAGACCTCGCGAACCAGAGCGTATGCTTCGACGAGCAACTCGTCCGGTCGTGCGCCCGCTCGCGCCCGAGAGATCAGATCGTGGGACAGCTCTTTCAGGCGGCTGTCCGGCAGCTTCCCGAGTTCGCCTTCCCGCTTTTCGATCCGCGCGAGGATTCTCCGGTACGGCGTCAGATCGAATTCGACGAATCTGCCGCAGGAACGATGGAACATCTGCCGCAATTTGCCGAGCATCACTGCCGACCAGTCTCCCCAGCATTGGGCTATCGGGCCGGCCATGACCATCATGCCCTATGACGATCCGATAGACTCCATCCTGGTGTACAGACGCTCGAACGGCCCAAACGTTTCAATCGCAAACGCATGCGCCCGGGCGAAAGGCCGGACCTCCGCCCGTCCGGCCACAGACGGGTGCGCATCTTCTGCTACTGACGCCTGCGAACCACGTGGATCGTCACAGGACGAGTCTCTTCGGCGAAAGTGACTCCGAACTGCTCGTGGAACCACGTCCTGGCCATCTCGATGGACTCCTCGCCGCCCCAGTAAGGGTGCTCGCCGGCCACGGCGGACCTGTAATCCGGCGACGTGGGCGAATCCGAGGGCAAACCCGTCTCATCGATGATCAGGATCCCGTCGGCATTGAGCGATTGACTCTGGTAGAAGACAAAGCTACTGAGGAGATCCCCGATGGTCGAGGGGCAGTCTGTAGAAGATGCCATGCCCGGTCGCAGCGGCTCGTTGTTGGGATTGGGGACCGGCGCCTTCACCTGCCGCCAGGGTTTGAGGGGGCGGCCATCATAGTGGGCGATCCAGACCTTCCTCGGTTCGACAGTCTCGCCCAGTTCGAACCCGAGTTCGCCAAGCACGAACTCGATCCTTGCGTGCCGGGAATGCTCATTCTTCGTGATCAGGTCGTGATTCAATTGGATGGCCGCAATGTCGGCCGGGACACGCAATGTGCCCACCGGTTCGAACTCCGTCTGGAGAAAGGCGCCGAGCGTGTAGCGGAGAGGCATGACCCATTGGCCGGTCTTCTCCGTGATGCCGGGCAGCCGACCGGGCGCATAGCACCAAGCCAGGGGCCGGCCAGCGTAGTCACAGGGCAGCAGTTCCATCGCGTCGGGCAATGGGTGGTCACGGTAGTAGGCTGCGATCCGGCGCAGTCGCTGATTCCATTGCTCGTAACGAGGGTCGATGTCTGAGCTGTAATGGACGTTCTTGGCGCTGGGCGGAACATAGGCAACGATGTCCGCGGGGATTGCTTGGTCGTAGCGGATCACCCGGTGCATGTCCTGGCGCCACTGTCCATCCCTGAGCGTGTAGGCGTCGTTCTCCAGGAGCAGGTTGGTTTCGCTGTCGATCCAGATGTCATAGCGTCTGTCTCGCCGCTCGGTCTTGAGGCCCTTGGCTTGGCGTCCGTCCATCGTGCGGAGACCCAGATCTGTCGTCTTGATGCCCCGTTCCCTGAGCGAATCGAGGTCCTCCGTCATGGATCGGAACTTCGCGGCGTAGGGGCGTCCTCGGCAGGAGGTCGTGGAGATGAAGAGCCTGTCCTTGTCCGCATGATGCTCGTGCAGTCGCTCTCCGTCGTCCCAGAGCGTGATGGGTCCCTGTCTGTCGAAGCGCCGGTACCCGCCGTCAGGCGTGAACCACTCCCAGATTTCGATCTCGTATCGCTGGGATGTGTCGTAGGGCTCGTCGCCCGCGACGCTGTGCGTTGGCGAGATGCGGGTTGTCCATCCGGAGATGTGTACCGCATTGACATCCAGCAGGGCCTTCACCATGCCGGCGTACACGGAGTGACTGTGCCCCATCGACAGACCGAAGTGGACCAGCAGTCCCAACGCGATCAGAACGACCGCTGCCGCGGCCAGCCGCGCCGTCAGACTGTGTCTGCAGATCCTTGTAGTCGTCGCACGCTGTCTCTGCACATGCAGGAGATGGCCGAGGACTCTGTCGTGCGTTTCGGCGTCCGCCGGCTCCCGCAGATTCGTCACCATCTGTTCGATCTTCTTCGTATGTGTCATGGCTCCACCTGACCATTCAACATCGATCTCAGTCTATCCAATCCGTACCGGTACCGGCTCCACGCTGTCTTGGCGGAGACGCCTTGCATGCGTGCGATCTTGCGAAACCGCACGCCGCCGTGCAGGTGCAGCAGGACGACCTCCCGCTGCTCGTCGGGCAGTTCGGCCAAGGCTACGATGAGCCGTTCTCGCTGCTCGCCCGCGATGGCGGCATCGAGCGGGCCGTGCTGCCGTGATGGGGTCTGGTGCGCCGTCTCCAGCGGTTCGCCGGCCCGGCATCGGTCCCGTCGGAGGTAGTCCCTCGCGCGGTTGACGACGCATTGGGCCAGATAGCCCTTGAGACTGCCCGTCAGCTCGAAGCTGTCGATCGATTCGATGAACTTCGCGAATACGTCCTGCAGAACGTCTTCCGCCGGGCCGGTTCTGCCGAGCAGACTCCGAGCCAGCGCGAGCAGATCGGTCTCGTGACGGCCGTAGATCCGCCGCAGGGCCCATTCGCTGGACCGTTTGAGCTGCCACACGAGATATCGATCTTCGAGCTTCATCGTTGGTGAACCGACGTCAGAACCATCAACATTCACCAGTATAACGCAGGGTGATCGCACTTTCCTTTAGAGAAAGGACAGGATTGTGCCGGCGTCAGGGATCGACCGTGAGGAACAGCTCCGGGATGAAGATGAAGTCCGAGCTGGAAAGGGACTGGTTGTGGACCTGGACTGCCAGGACGTTCACGCCGGGGACGAGGTCGGCGATATGAGCGTTCAGGTCGATCGACTCGGGCGGGCAGGGACCTGTCGGAGTGCCGCTGCCGCAGCAGGCTTCGTGACTGGCGGTGGCAGGTTGGTTGCAGGCTCGTGACGCAGGGGCCGACTGGGCGGCGATCTCGACGCCGTTGAGGTAGGCGACGTAGCCGTCGTCGTAGTCTATCGAGAACGCCAGTGCGACCACTCGGGCGGGGTCATCGACGGTGAACTCCCGGCGGGCGTAGACGCTGAGGTATCCATCGTGCATGTCCGTGAGGTCCGTCGCGATTCGCGACTCGTAACCGGAGCTGTGCTCGAAGCCGATGGGCGTGGGACCGGAAAGCCACGTGCCGTCGTCGAACGAGAGTGAATTCCAGTCGGCGGGCGGCTCCTGCGTGCCCTTGAAGTATTGCCACACGTCGCCCTCGCGGATGATTGCGTCGGCCTGCTCGCATGGTCCCTGTATGGTGATCGTCCGGCGGCCGGTGAATTCCGTGTTCACCGGGTTGTTCAGCGTCATGCGGATCTCGCACAACGTGGCGAGGGCGTCCCGCCCTTGCGTCTCGGGGGCATCTTGCCCCCGCCACGAAATGAGCTTGACCGTCTCGCCGGGAGTGAAGCGGAGCGTGCCGCTCGCAAGCTCCTGGCCGCCTGAATCCATCGTGTAGTCCACGGAGACCTCGCGGGTCGTGAACGTACTCAAGCGGACAGGGATGCCCTTGGAGAGCGAAGCCGAATCGAGCGTGTCTTCAAGAGTGGCGATGCCGATTCCGACCGTGTCGGCCGGAGTCGGCAGGAAGGGTGTCAATTCGTCCGCCTGATTCGCGTCGGCCTGCGGGTCCCAGAGTCGGTTGTCGGGGAAGTCCGCGTCGGCGGCGCTGACGCAGTTGTCGCGGAGGTCCATCTGGTCCAGGTGAATCGTCCAGTCATCCCATGCCCGACCCCAGATGTCCCGCTGGTTGAACAGCAGCAGCGAGTCGCGGACCTTCAGGAAGCCGTCATAGTCCCAGTCGTAATTGTCGCCGAATCGGGCGCCGACGAGGTTGGCGGTGCTCAGGCAATGGACCGCGTTGACGTCGGGCGAGCCGAAGCCGCATTCGATTCCCTGGCCGCAGTTCAGAGCGACTGTGTCGGCGACCGTCGCGATTCGCGGCTCCGACCAGGCCATTGCTTCGTGGTAGATCGATTCGAACCAGCAGCGGCGTACGTCCACCGATCCGCCCGACCCGGAGCCGGCATCGACGCCGTCGTCGAGGGCCCAGCCGATCAGGCAATCCGTGAGCGAGTGTGCCCCGCCCGTCAGGTAGAGGCCGTCGTTGTCGTCGTCCGTGAATGACGCGGTCTCGGAGGGGAACTCGATCAGGGCGCAGTCGTGCAGGACCACGGACCCGCGGTTGTACTGGCCCGCGGTGATGCATTTCTGGACGAGGCATCGCGTCATCGTCAAGTAGCCGTTTTCGCCATGGCCGGCCTGGCCGTCGTTGTCCACGATCCAGCAGTCCGTCAACGTCACGCGGGCCCCATTCGAAACATAGAGCAGAGGCTCCTCGTGGCGGTGACTGCTGCCATGGCCGGGATTGTTGTCGAACCAGTCGGTGTCTGCGCCGCTGCCCGTGAAGATCGTACCCGTGAACTCGCCTTGCGACGTGCTCTTCTCGAAGGTGAATCCGCCCCAGGGGACGTTCCTGTCCTGGCAGGTGAAGACGACGGGTTGGTCCACGGTTCCGCGGACCATGATGCTCCCTTCGACTGCGATCCGGACGCCCGGATCGACCAGGACGACGGACCCGCTGCCAAGGGTCAGCGTCGCGTCTGCAACGATCCGCAGCGCACCAGTGATGCGGATTCTTGCGTTCTGGCTCCAGTCTGCGGATGTCTTGACGTCTCCGGCGATGTTCTGCCACGTCGTGGCGGACTCGAAGGCGATGGTCCTTCCTGCTTCGAGTGAATGAGCGCGAGCTGTGTAGCTGACGCTGCCCGGCGTTGCAGCGGGCGGAAGAAAGACCGATCCGACGCCGCGAAGCAGCCGCAGCGGATGAGCATCGATTCCGGCTGCCGTGACAAAGCCGTTAACGCCGAGACGACGACCCAACGGATTCTCGACTCTCGCGATCACAGGGATTTCGAGTCCCACAGGATACTCGGCAGGCATGACGATTACGAGCCGGCCGCCTGTGAATTCAGCCGGCGCCGAGTCGATGGTCGGGTAGGGGGTCCAGGGAGGCAGGCCCCACTCGGAATTGCCCCGGTTGGTCGCTCGGATGATGAATTGGATGAGAATGCTCTCCTCGGCCCCAGAAGACAGGTCCCGCCGATGCACGTCCAGCTCGTAGTAGTCCGGCTCGCTCACTGGCACGGGCGTTCCCGCCGCGATGGGCGCACCGTTCAGTTGGGCCGTGTACTCGAAGCCGACCTCCGTTTGGATCGTGAATGTGACTCGATTTGCGTAGACTTCCTTGTCCTCGACGCCGTCGATGGTGATGGCCGCCATCGCTGTTGTGGCGAACGCGGGCAGCAGATGCAGAAGAATCGAGAGAGACGAAGCTGTGCAACTCAGCCTGTGAGCGACCGCGCTGATTGGCATCCCAAACCCACCTCACAAGAATCCGTCGAAGACTACCTCGAACGAGTCTTCATTCTATCACATCGGCGGCGGGATATCAATCGAACAACGGCCAGCCACGGGTGCATGACTGCACTTGCGTGCACGCAATGGAGGTTCGCGGAGCCCTGGATTGCCACTCCCGCGCAGGCGGGAATCCAGTTTCTTCTCTCGGTCGCACCTCCTCCCACGGTTCCTGGATTCCTGCGCTCTTGGAGCGGTCTTCGGCCGCAACCCAAGTGCTCGATGCAGGAGGAAAGGACGGACCGATCCGGAATCCGCCGCGGTGCGGCGGGAGTTTGACGCATTGGAGCCACCAGCGATAACTGGGACCGCAACACCGTCCGTGCGGTGCCAAACCTGCAAGCGAGCGTCTCGCTCGCGTCTATGCCCGAGGCCGCAATGCGAAAAACTCCCCTCGCACGACCGCTTCGGGCGTGCCCGCCATCGATTGGAGTTGGTGTTCCGTTCCCTGTGTATCGGGGGCGATGGGCGTGTCCTATCCGAAATGCTTGCCAAGAAAGCAAGATGTCGCGCCTGTGCAGTGCAGGAATGACAGAGTCGATTCCCGAAGCTCGGAAGAACCCACCTGTAAACGTGAATCGCACCGGCAACGCCCCGCGTGGAAGCCGGGACCGGTGTCGGCTGCCGACCTCAATTGCTATCGCTGTTCTCCACGCGGGTGAAAGGCGTGGTCATCCGTTCCCTGGCGTAAGGGCTCGGGGTGTAGGCCAGGCCGAACTGGTCGTGGCGTTGTTCTCCGTCTTCGATGCCCATGTCGGCGACCTGGCGGTACTTGGCAATCGCCGCCTCCCGGCGGCCGAGCAGGTCCAGCATGTGACCCTGCCACAGGATCGCCAGCATCCGTCCTCGCTGGTTGTCGCCGGCCTTCTGTTCCATCCTCTCGAAGACAGCCAGCCCGTCGTCGTACCGTTTGGCGTCGTACAGAGCGAAGCCGATCTTGAGCCAGGGACCGTCGTCGCGGATTCGATCGAGCCACGTCGGGTCGTACTTCGAGGCGATTTCCTCGTTCGATTTGCGTCCCCAGCCCAGCCGGCTCACCAGGACGGCGGGGTTGTCTCCACTGCCCGAGACGCTCGTCTTCCAGTACGCTAGTTGCAGGGCAGGCGTCTCGCGGAGGGTCCCCATGAACTCCTTGAGAACGCCGAAGAACCGCACGGGCTCGTCCTCGAAGGGACTGTGGGCGGACTCGTTGCACATGATGAGTTCGGCGTTGGGGTGATTTTCCGCGAGCCGCCGGGGTTTGTCGGTGTTCCAGGACATATCCCACGCGCCTTCGATGATGAGCGTCGGGATCGGGCATTGTGCGAAGGCGCCCGCCAGGTCCACTGCACTGCAAAGGCGCAAGATCTTGTTTTCTTAGCAAGCATTTTCAGGCTACCA
>DAOQWL010000133.1:0-7344 GCA_035342095.1 Sedimentisphaerales bacterium
GCAAAAGTGATGCCGAACACTCCCCCGCAAAAAACGGGGTTGACCGGACGCTCACCCACAGTTGCCTATGGCGTTACCGCATCTGGGTATTACGACGAAATAGGCGGAATTGCGTACACGTGGTACGGTGGGAGCGCCTCAGGGAACTCATATGCAGCGATGGGTTCGAGCATTAGGGGAACTATCGGTTCTGTCAACTGTACCGGCGGGCTTTTTGGCTCGGCCAGTGGCTCGCTCGTCGACGGGACCATATCAACAAATGTTACCGGACAAGGCGGCATGACCCAGATAAGTAGGGCTGTCGGTGGTGGAACCTACTATGGCAAGTATAGCGTGAGTGTCTACGATGATGTTTCGTATGTGGTTTCGGCGGGTGCGGGGTCCTTCAGTGCGCGAGCCGGGGCAGGAGGTTCGACGAGTGTCGCCGTTCACGCGTCAGGCAGTGGTTTGGACAAGCCCTTTTCCTACTGCTGGGCGACCTGTGACGGCTATGCGACTTGCTCGGTTTCGTTCGATGACACCCCCTGATTGGGGCACCACGCCAGAAACCGCTGGACTGTACGTCTGAATAGTACTCGGAGACCACCAGCATCTGGTGACATGTCCCGGCTAAGTGACCGGGACATGTTGCTGCACCCGAATAGCACAGGAGGTGACGAATGGACATGTGTGTCGGGGGATCATCGCGGGTCCCTTGCGGGAGGGCGATTTCACGGATTGTCCTGCCAATGACGATATTGATGGTGGTAATGGTGACCATGGTCGTTGGCAAGGGCGAGATGACAATTGTCGCCCGCGGAGGTTCGCCGTTTCCGATGCCGGAGAAGTCGGTGGATGAAGCCATGGCCCAACAGACGGCTGCAGACTGCGTCATGGGGAGCTTTCAGGAGTCGTTGGAGATGAAAGAGAAAGTAGATTTCCTTCTGACGCCTGCGTTTCTCGTTCAGCAGGTCGTTTCCGACGGTGTTGTTTTGACGTATCCGGAGGAGTAGAAGGCCTATGGGAGAGAATCCGGCCCGCCATCGATGTCGCCCTTCTTGCATGTTCCTTGCGATTGCCGGGGTGGCTGTGCTCTCGCTTGGGAGTGCGTCTCGGGGCATCGAGCCCACAGGTTCCAAGGTCGGGGTCGTTCAGTTCGACGCGATCATTGAGTTGAACTCGGTGAGCCATGGTTCTCATGTGCTGCTCTTTGCGAGGTACTGGGTGTCGCCCGAGTTCTACTGTGTGGGGGTAGTCTGGGCGGAGCCGCATGGAACTGGTCTGGATATCTCCTTTTATCCTCCTAGTCTGGTGATTGTCAGCGATGACGGGCAGTTCAGCATTAGCCATGACGTCAAACCTGAATACGGCACGGCATGCAGGAAACCTCTGCCCGAGCGCGGGGTCTTCCGCTTCATGTATGGAGACTACCCCATTCAGAACCTTCAATTCGTCGAGCAAGAGGTGTCGAGAACGCGGATCCGCGTCAGCGACCTCGGAGATTTGGATCTGTCCGGCGGTGGGGTGGAGCAATCGCTGAACTACTCGGTGGAGAAAAACCAGACCGACGTCAATGGACTTGCCTCTCGCCTGGGTGTCCGTACGCAAGATGGTCGCATAGACTCCCTGCGATTCTTGGATTCGCAAGGTCGGGTCCTCAAGAGCCTGGATTACGAATACGCCCAGACGCACGCTCGCACCTATCTTGTGCGAGAGCATGTCCAATTGCCCGAACGCCAGGTTGTGGTTGGTCTCCAGGGTGACCAGGCGATCGTCACCAAGGTCCGCGACCAGCAGTACGAGTACAGTCAATTTGAGACGATTCACCACGAAGGGGGTAGGAAGTGCACGATCGAGTACGCTCCAGCTTCCTTGGGTGGCAAAGAGGTCGTGGTCCCTGTAGAGACGACGGTCTGCGACGGGCAGGGAACCGAGGTTCTTCGCTCCGCACGCATGATGAACTTCAGGCGTATCGAACTCGATGCGAACGCCGTCAGAGAGGCGGCGAGCCGGTTCTGCTGCTTCACCGATGAGCATCGCCAGTATCGCGATCTGCTTGTCAAGTACTGGGAGAAGCCTCCTGTGGAGGTGATTGTGCCCGATGTGAACACCATCGCTCACTTGCGGTCCTGTTTTGAGGATTCCCTGGCTCGCCAAGAGAGTCTCGGTGGCCAATTGAAACACGCCAACATGCTGATGGAACTTGACCGGATGGTTGGTGACACCCCAAACCTGACGCGTCACTATCGGCGGTATCTTTCCATACTATCGGATAACAACTTGAATCGAATGGTGCAGGTGGGTGGGTATAACGCCATTGAACAGCTCATGTCTTGGGGCCGATACAGCGACGCGGACGTTCTCCTGGAACACTGGACGGGGGTGCTGTTGCCGGCTTTCGATAGTCGCGAGGAGTTGCTTCGCTTCTGTGCCCAGGAACTGAGAAATCGGCGCCCCTGGACAACGAATAGGCTCCTCGAAAGGGCGTTGGGGGTGTTCGGGCAGTCGGCCGCAGCCCGGTTCGAGATTCAGACGATGAGATGCCAAGCCCTCCATCAACTCGGTCTATTTGTGCGGGATTATGCCGACGATGCCCCGAAAGACCTCCTTGCGCAGTCGCAATGGGCCATTGGTTCAGTCGGCCGGGATGGATTACAGACAATGGTGCGTGGTAGTCTGGATGAAGCCATCCGTGCATTTGGTGTCCTCAACCAGCCAACACCGGCCCAGACCAGCCTCCGAGAGGTCCTGGATGGTATCCGCCAAGGCATCGAAGCGCAAATGGTCACAGAATCCGGTCAGGTGACCATGGGGAACACGACGGCGGACTGAACTTTCGTTCTTGCCGTGGAAGGCCGTGCTCCTCTGGGTGAGATGCAAAAAAAGAGAGGCGGACGCGATGTCCGCCTCTCTCGGTGTTTCTTCGTGTCACGGCGGAGGGTTACTGCACCGGGAAGGCGGGGTTCGTCTGACCCCAGCAGCCGTTGTGGACGAATCGCAGGTCGTCCCAATCCTCATCGGTCACCGGTGTGCAGCCACTGGCCATCCAGCCCACGTGCTCTCTGCCCCACTTGACCGCTGCGGTACCTTTCCACTTGCGGTACTCGGAACGTCCGTCGGCGTACGAGACGTTCGTGCCGTCGCCATGGCGGGTCACGGGCTGATCCCACCACTGCCAGGTGCTCTGCCAATGTGTCGCGAAGCTGTCGGGCGTAGCCCAGCCTTCATCGATGAAGACGAGTCTCTCGGAGGGATTCGCGATCTCCGTCTGCCTCTTGCACCAGAGTTTCTTGCCGTTGGGACCCCTGGTACCGGTATTCCCGCTGAAGGTCCCGGCCCTCGGCAACCCATTGACGCCGTCGAATGGGTTGTAGGTCAGCAGTTCATCGCGCAGGCCGGTTGGGCAGGCGTAGGCGCCGAGCTCCTTGACGTAACCGCCTTTCCAGAAAGCCCCAGCCTGGATGCCTGCGGTCTGGAACGCGCGAGTCTGACGCGGTCCTCCCTTCGTGCCGTACGAGTCGCTCCAGCATTTGCCGACCCAATAGAGCTCGTTGGAGTGGCCGGTGCCCGGCATGTTTCCCGTTTCGGCGTTGACGAGCTTGCCGTCATTTTCATCGTAGTACATGACCCAGGCAAGCGTCAATTGCTTGAGTGTCGCCAGACACACAGCACGCTGCCCCTGTTCCCTGGCCCTCTGGAGCGCCGGCATCAGGATCGCCATCAGGATCGCAATGACCGCGATCACGACCAACAACTCGATCAGTGTGAACCCTCTCGACCTCATGTTCGATGTTCCTCCTATACTGCCAAGTGTCTGCACATCCGCACTCTTCGTTCGGATCCAGTTCGTTAGGCGGTTAATCGTTCTATAGGACGCGCTGCGAGACCAGACTGTTCCGTTCAAAATCGTTCGTGTGTGGTGCCGTTCGTACCCGACGTCAATCTCGATTGTACAGACCGCAGACTCGTCAATCAAGGTTTTTTATTTTTCGAGTGCGGATTCGGGAGTCCCGCGAGGCCTTTTTATTGGGCGTAGATCAAGTTGGCAGTAAGACCTTGACAAACATGGAGTTAGATCGCATAATATAGGGTAGATAGGGGGGTGGGTTTTGGAAAGAATGATGGGCAGGACCATTGCCATTTCGCTGTTGGCGATTCTTCCGCTTCTGGCCTGCGGCTGTGCGGCTCCGTCGCAGACGGGGAACCCCTCCAACGCGTCGACCAAGTCCGCGGAGGCCTTGCGCCCTTGCCTTCAGGGGCATGGGTTCGCGGTGCTCTACTTCCGTGCCCTCCGCGACACGTACGGCAATATCTCGGTCATCGGCGAAGTCCGGAACATCGGTGTGGCCGCCCGCGGCGTCGAATTGCAGGCGGTGCTCCGGGATGACAACGGTCGCGCGGTCGCGGTGGGGAACTTCTGTCCCGCCTCCTATCAGAACATTGCGCCGGGGGAGACCTGGCCTTTCTCCTACGGCTTCGGAAAGCAGCAGGGCATTCACCACGCCGAGATGAGGATCGTGGGCTCCTTCCGAACGCTCGACATGCCAGGCAACTCACCCTGATTCCTCGCGCCGCGAGCTATCCCACGACCATCCATCGCGCCATGGAGGTACGCCCTCCATCTGAAAATGCTGGGCAAACGTCGCGGATACCGTTTGGAGTTCCGCCTTCAGGCGGGTGAAGACCGCGTAGACGCGGAACTCCGAACAGGCCATACGCCGATAGGCTGCCCACCGAATGAACGTGGACGGCGTACTACAAACGCCACAAGGTGGTTCTCATCCTCTTCGGGTGGGCCCAAGGCCCATGAATGGCTCCGCGGGAATGACAATCGACGGTCCCAAGACCCGATCGCGTACATGCACGCACGATCATGCGCCCTTGCCCCGGCCTGCCTGAGATCCCCGGCTTGACAGCGGAGAGCGGACCGGATACCTTCCGGGCCGCGTGAATGGCGGAGGGGATCGATCCGTCTGCTGGCCGGGTGGAATCTTGTGGAGAGGTCCGACATGCAATGGGGCATGGCCGATAGTCGTGAATCCAAAGTGGGGATATGGATCGTCGAAGCCTCGCTGGGCCTTGTCGGGGTCGTTCTCGTGCTGCTGTGCACACAGCGGTACGGCGTCGGTTTGTCTCCGGATTCGGCCAACTACGTAGCGGCCGCCCGCAGTCTGCTGGCCGGACAGGGATACCATCACTTCGACGGCACGGTTTGCACGCATTGGCCGCCCTTGCTTCCCACGCTGCTGGCGATTCCCGGCCTTGCGGGCGTCGGGCCGATCGTCGCGGCCAGATGGCTGAACGCGTTGGCCTTCGGCGGGATCGTGTTCTTCGCGGGCCGCCTGTTCGCTCTATGCACGGCGTCCAGGGCTACCGCTGTGCTGGGCACGTTGTCCGTCCTGCTCTCGGCTTCGCTGCTGGCGATCTCGAGCATGGCCTGGTCGGAGCCGGTGTTCACTCTGCTGGTCGTCCTGTTCGTGCTGTGTCTGGGGCGATTCGGCCGGACGCAGAAATGGACCACGCTTCTGGCGCTCTGTGCCCTCGCGGCCCTCGCCTGTCTCCAGCGATACGCGGGCATCACCGTGATCGCGGCCGGCGGCATCGCGATCGCGATCATCGTGCCGGCGGCCTCCCTCGGGCAGAGGCTCAAACGGGCCATGGTCTTCTGCCTGCTCTCGAGCCTGCCCCTGGCGCTGTGGTTTCTGCGAAATCAACTGTTGGCGCGGCAACCCACCGGCTTCCACCACCTCGACTGGCGGTCCGTCAGCGAGATGGTGCGTCCGCTGGTCGGCATCCTGGACTTGATGGCGATCTGGTTCTCCTCGAAGATCCCGTCGGGCGTTGCCGGCGCCGCGGTTGTGGGGTCGATGCTGCTGCTCAGTGCGGCGGCGGTCGTCCTCTTCCGCTGGAAGCCCGACGAGCGGCGGGATCGCAAGGCGGTGCTGCTCTGGTCGGCGGGGCTCTTCGTGCTGGTCTACACGGTCTTCATCGCCTGTTCCGGCGCCGGGCTGCTGTGGAACCCGGAACCTCGCCACGCGGCGCCGGTCTACGTGTTCGTGATGCTGCTCGTGTTCGTCGGCATGGAGGATCTGTTTCGCCTGCTCGGCAAATGGTCTGGCGGGTGGCCATGGTTTCCCGCGTTGTGCCTGGCGCTGATGGCCCTCTGGCTGCTCCACCCCTATCGCCATGCGTCCAGAACGATTCGTCGCGCCATGCGGAACGGCGTGGAGGGGTACCACAACAAGGTCTGGGCGCAGTCTGAGCTGTTCCGTTGGCTCCGCGTGAATCCGCTGGATGGTCCGGTCTACAGCAACGTCCCGGACGCCGTTTACCTGTTGACCGAGACCCGCGCGAAGATTACGCCGCACCACTATATGGATATCGCGGAGTTCTCGCGAGAGATGACGTCGTCGCCGACGAACTACGTCGTCTGGTCGCACAACCTGTGCTGGCCCTACCTGTACGATCTGCGTGAGCTGGCCTCGCGGTGGCGGCTCGAGCCGGTCGCGGAGTTCCCTGACGGCGCGGTCTATCGTTTCCTCGGGGTCGGCGGTCCCGAACTGCTGGCGGTCTGCCGGTTCTGGTCGCCGCAGACGCAGAGGCATCGGTATACGATCGACAAGCGGGAAAGGGATGGATGGGTCCTGCGGCACCCAGGGGAATGGGTGGAGGAAGGCGCCGTCTTCTACGCATACAGCGAGGAGCGACACCCCGAGGGCACGCTGCCGGTCTATCGGCTGTGGTCGCCGTCCATGCAGAGCTGTTTCTACACGATCGACGTGTCCGAGAGGGATGCGGCCCTCGCGAAGGGCCCCGGCGTATGGCAGGACCACGGAATCGCCTGGTACGCCTATCCGCTCGAGGGACACCCGGCCGATGCCCAGGCGGTCTGTCGGTTCTGGTCCGATTCCCTGGCGACGCACTTCTACACGATTGACCCCGTCGAGAAAGACAAGCTCATCGCCGAGGCCTCGCATATCTGGACATATGAAGGCCCGGTCTGGTATGCGTACGGGAAGTGAGGACCCAGAGGACTGCACTCCTCTCCTTTCGGACGTCCATAGCTCGACCGCCGCGATCCTGTTCCCGGTGACATTGCGACCTGTCCGTTCGCAGGGCCGGGCTCCCCCCGCGCAGACGAGGGGAGCCGCACGACTTGTCTGGGGCCGGCGGTGCTTGTGCCCTGCGAGGGCACACTGCGAGCGCGCGGACGCCGCCCTGTTGACGAAAGACAATCCAAGTGAGGTGACAAGTGCTTGACCGATCGCAGGTCATTGCGAATCAGGCACTTGCGAAGAATGGAGCCAATGAGATTCGAACTCACGACCTCTTGCATGCCATGCAAGCGCTCTCCCAACTGAGCTA
>DAOQWL010000134.1:0-7219 GCA_035342095.1 Sedimentisphaerales bacterium
CCCCCCTCCCCCGCGTATGTGCATTCCCTCTTCTGAATCGTCCGCCACCCCATTTCTCAACGCAAAGTTGACGTGTCAAGCAATAGAAGAGCATCTCTGTTCAACAAGAACGATTTTCGATGATCAAGAGGGAGTATATAACATGAAGAAGATACGTGACGTTTTCGCAGCATATATCATGATTACGTCCTTGCGCTTTGGCGTAGCCCAGGCAATGCCTTTGACGCTGACCGGCGAATATGAGGTGGCGGCGTCGGCCACGAATCTTGGCGGAAACACATGGCAATTCTCGTATCAGGTAACGAACATCAACCAAGGCATATCTGGTTACCCCTACGGGCTGGATGGATTCGCGATCCAGGTCCCCGATTCTGCGGTAGTAGTGAGCTGGATCGTGCCCGATCCCTACGTAGCTGGGTCCAACGGGTATTGGTCCGCCGACCCCGACGGCGGCAGCGGTCCGGCCTTTACACTGGGCGGAGCGGTCGCCGATCCGGGCTACCACTGGATGCTCTGGTGGGGAAATCATCCTGCATCGGTATATCCGGCCGGGACCACTGCAGCATTCGAGCTCACCCTGTCCAATGTATCCGTAGGTTCAAATGATGGCGGCGTGGTTACGTACTGGGGTGGATATGTCCCGCCGATTGAGTATTTCACATCGCCTTCCGGGCACTATACGCCTTACCTTACGAACCTTGTCTCGCCCGTCTCTGCCGTAACGGCGATCCCAGCACCGGGTGCAATCCTCGTGGGGGCTATCGGCACAGGTCTTGTCGGCTGGCTGCGGCGACGCAAAGCCATCTGAAGGAGGGCTTACGGCAAGTCGATTCGAGGCAGTCCTACACTGCATCGTGAGTAAGAAGCAGGGCGTGCGTTCTGATAGGGGATGCACGCCCTCGCTTCTTGATGGCGGTTGGCAATTCCCTGCCTTTGGTGTATAATCCTCAGTATGCTGGCTCTCCCAGGAGACATGTCATGAACGCTGAAATGACGATAGAGGAAATCGAGTCGCAGTTCGAGTCGGAATGGGTTCTGATCGAGGACCCTCGGACCGACGCAACGCTTAGGGTCCTGGGCGGGCGGGTGCTTCATCACAGCAGGGATCGGGATGAGGTCTACCGCAAGGCAGTCACCCTGCGTCCGAAGCGATCCGCGATCATCTATACCGGCGAGATCCCCGAAGAAACGGCGGTTGTGCTGTGAGCTATCCCTTCGACCCAGGACACGGTCTGATTGTCGTTCACGCCGAGGTGTTTGGTCCTTCCGGAAGCATTGTTCTGCGTCTGGCACTGGACACGGGCGCGACCGGGACCATGATGAACGTCGCACCGTTGACGGCTATCGGATATGACCCGTCGATGGCGCCGGAGCGGGTACAGGTCACCACGGGCAGCGGAGTTGAATTCGCTCCTCGTCTCGTCGTGGCACGCATCGACTCCCTGGGACAGCGCCGAGATCGGTTCCCTGTGCTGGCTCACACACTTCCTCCGAGCGCAAGTGTCGACGGTCTTCTCGGCCTGGATTTCCTCCGCGGACAGGTTGTGAGTATCGACTTCCGACACGGAAGCATCTCTTTTGCCTGATACCAGTCATTGGCCACAAGGTCATGTCTTTTTGAAGACAAAGCCGTGAGGGCCGGCGTCGATTCGGATCGTGTCGCCGTCGGAGAATTTGCCTGCGAGCAGCTCCATCGCCAGCGGGTTCTCCACCTGCTGCTGGATCGTCCGCTTCAGCGGGCGGGCGCCGAAGACCGGGTCGTAGCCCTCTTCCAGGACCAGGTCTCTGGCCTTGTCCGTGAACTCGATCCGGATCTTGCGGTCCTTGAGCCGCTCGCTGAGGTAGCTGAGCTGGATACCGACGATCCGCTTGAGGTTCTCGCGGTTGAGCATGTGGAACACGACGACTTCGTCGATTCGGTTGAGAAACTCCGGCTTGAAGACCTGCTTGAGCACATCCTTGACGTGGGCTTCGATCTCCCAGTCGGCCCCATGCTCTTCCGTGAGCTTCTGGATCTGCTGGCTGGCGATATTGCTGGTCATGATGATGACGGTGTTCTTGAAATCGACGGTGCGTCCCTTGCCGTCGGTGAGCCGGCCGTCGTCGAAGACCTGCAAGAGGACGTTGAACACGTCCGGGTGGGCCTTCTCCACCTCGTCGAGCAGGATCACGGAATAGGGTTTCCGCCGGACCGATTCGGTGAGCCGACCGCCTTCCTCGTACCCGACATAGCCCGGCGGGGCGCCGATCAGACGCGCCACCGAGTGCTGCTCCATGAACTCGCTCATATCGATGCGGACCATCGCATTCGGATCGTTGAACAGGAAGTCCGCGAGGGCCTTCGCCAGTTCCGTCTTGCCCACGCCGGTCGGCCCGAGGAACAGGAACGTCCCGATCGGCCGGTTCGGGTCGGACAGGCCCGCGCGACTCCTGCGGACCGCATCGCACAGCGCCCGGACCGCATCATCCTGGCCGACGACCCGCTTGCGGATCTGCTCCTCCATCGCCATGAGCCGCTCCCGCTCGCCCGACAGCAGTCGGGTGACCGGGATATTGGTCCACTTGGCAACGACCTCCGCGATGTGCTCGGCCGTCACCTCGTTGTGCAGCATCTTGGCCTTTTCCGATTTGGCCAACTGCCCCTCCTTCTCCGCCAGCTCTTTCCGGAGATTGGCGATGGTCTCGTACTTCAATCGGGCGGCCCGTTCCAGCTCGCCGCGACGCTGGGCATCCTCGAACTGCCTCTGGGCCTCCTCGGTCTGTTGTTTGAGGGCCTTGACCTGATCGATGCCGCCCTTTTCCATTTCCCACTGGGCGGTCAATTGCCGATTCTGCTCTTCGAGTTCCGCGAGTTGCTTCTCGGCCTTCTTGAGCCGGTCCTGGCTGGCAGGGTCCTTCTCCTTCTTGAGCACCTCCCGCTCGATCTGAAGCTGTATGATCCCTCTGCGAATATCGTCGAGTTCCGCGGGCACCGAATCGTTCTCGATCCGCAGCGTAGACGCGGCCTCGTCGATCAGGTCGATGGCCTTGTCGGGCAGCCAACGGTCGGTGATGTACCGCTGCGACAGAGTGGCCGCCGCGACAATGGCGGCGTCCGTGATTCGCACCGCGTGGTGCGTCTCGTAGCGGTTCTTCAGGCCACGGAGGATGGCAATGGTCGCCTCGATGCTCGGCGGCTCCACCAGGATCGGCTGGAACCGCCGTTCGAGCGCGGCATCCTTCTCGATGTGTTTGCGGTACTCGTCGATGGTCGTGGCACCGATGCATCGCAGCTCGCCTCGCGCCAGCGAGGGCTTCAGCAGGTTGCCGGCATCGACGGCGCCTTCCGCCTTGCCGGCGCCGACGACCGTGTGCAGCTCGTCGATGAACAGAATGATCTGGCCCTGGGCCGCGATGACTTCCTTGAGCACCGCTTTGAGACGGTCCTCGAACTCGCCTCGGAACTTGGTGCCCGCGATGAGCGCGCCCATGTCCAGTCCGATGACGCGTTTGTTCTTGAGTCCGGCGGGGACGTCGCCCGCGACGATTCGCTGGGCGAGGCCCTCGACGATGGCGGTCTTGCCGACGCCCGGCTCGCCGATCAGGACGGGATTGTTCTTCGTTCGACGGTTCAAGACCTGCATGCACCGACGGATCTCCTCGTCCCGCCCGATGACCGGGTCGAGCTTGCCCTTGCGGGCCTGCTCCAGCAGATCGATGCCGTAGCGCTCCAGGGCCTTGTACTTCTCCTCGGGCGTCTGGTCGGTGACCTTCGCGCCCCCGCGAACGTCTTTCAGGGCATCTTGAAGCTTCTGCACAGTCACCGAGTTGACGTCGAGGATTTCTTTCGCATCGCTGCGGACGCCCGCCAGCGACAACAACAGGTGCTCGGCACTGAGGTACTCGTCGCCCATCTTGTCGGCGCGGTTCTGGGCGTCGAGCACGACCTGGTTGAACGCAGGGTCAGGCATCATCTGCCCGGAGCTGCTGCCTTCGGCAAGACGTCCCAGCTCGCTCTCGGTCATGTCCTTGATCCGTTTGACATTGGCGCCGGTCTTTGCCAGGACCATCTCGGCCACGCCGCCCTCGTCGCTCAGCAGGGCGCTCAGCAGGTGCAGAGGCGACAGGACGGTGTGTGACTTCGCCATCGCAATTTGCTGCGCCGTCGCCAGTGCTTCTTGTGCCTTCAGCGTGAACTTCTCGAATTTCATGGGTTCGTTCCAACATGCCGTTTCACGTCATTTGTCTGTCTGGACTCAACAGATGCAAACTGCGTGCCCGAACGAGGAGAATCCGTAAACCATTTCTTGAAATGGACTTACCACATGCAAGGGGCCGGGATAGGGGTGCCAAACTGGCAGGCGGGATCGCCGTACGCGCCAAGGTGCTGTGCGGGTCTTGTCATTCCCGCGCAAAGCCTGCCCCCGACCTGATCGGGGGCGCGAATCCAGAAGTCATGCGACGGCAGATATCCCAGAGTATGGATTCCCGCGTTCGCGGGAATGACACGCGCGCGGCAGACGCGGTCTATAGATGCTGTTCAACCAGGGTTCTGTGGACCCGCCGGACGACGCAGGCACACCTGGCGCCCTGAGGGGCAGGCGTTCCTGCTTGACAATCGGGTCCGGCGCCGGTATTATCCGGCCTTCCGTAGACTTGGAAACCCGGATGGTGCAAGGACAGCAAGGCCTCTGATGATGGAAGTAAGACCGTTCAAAGCGTTTCGGTTCGATGCGGGCGTCGTCGGCGACGTGGGCCGGTGCATCGCGCCGCCGTACGATGTGATTAGCGACACGGAGCGAGAGGAACTCTACCGCCGGAGCGAACACAATATCGTGCGGATCACCAAAGGCAAGCCTGCCCCCTCGGACAACGGCCAGAGCAATCCGTACACCCGCGCGGCGGAGTTCCTCCAGAAATGGATCGCCGAGGGCGCCCTGAAACCCGACGAGCGCGACACCATCTATGGGTATGTCCAGGATTTCGAGCTTGGCGGCGTGAGCTATCGGCGGTTGACATTCATCGCCTTGGGCAAGCTGGAGGAATTCGGCAAGGTCGTCCGGCCGCACGAGCAGGTCTTCGCCAAGCCCGTGCAGGATCGCCTGAACCTCAAGAAGGCGACCGCCGCACGGTTCGGCCTGGTCTTCATGCTGTACGACGACCCAAAGGGCATCGCCGACGAGATCATCGCCAGGGCAGCCGAGCACAAGCCGCTCGTGGACTTCGTGGACGACCATGGCGTGCGACACCAACTGTTCGCCATCACCGACGCCAGCGGGATCCAAACCATTGTGCGGATGATGGGCGACAAGAGTGTCATCATCGCCGACGGCCACCATCGCTACACGACCGGGCTGACCTACATGCGAGAGAGCGGCAACCCCGCCGCAAAGTACCAGATGCTCGCCTTCACGAACACCGCCCAGAAGGGCCTCGTGGTCCTGGCGACCCACCGCGTCGTCGGCGGGATCGATGGCTTCAAATGGCAGGAGTTCATCCCGCGTTTGGTTCCCGGCTTCACCGTAATGAGGATCGGCGACAGGCAGGAAATGCTCAAGATGATGAAGACCGCGCATGAGCGAGATGAAACTCCCCTGGGCATCTACCTGGGCAACGGCAACTTCTACGTCGCGATTCTGAAGGACAAATCGCTCATGCAAGCCGCGGCCCCGGACAAGAGCGAGGCTTGGCGCACACTGGACGTCTCGGTCCTTCAGAAGCTCATCCTGGAAGGGCAGCTCGGCCTGACCGAGGAGAAGATGGGCAACTCCGATTTCGTCGAATACGTCAAGGACGTGCCCAACGCCATCGACGAGATCATCCGCGAGATCGACTCGGGGCGCAAGCAGATCGCCTTCTTCACGAACCCCGTCAAGATGCAGCACCTCGCGAGGATCACCGACGCGGGCGAACGGATGCCCCACAAATCGACGTACTTCTACCCGAAGATGTACACCGGGTTGACCATCCAAAAACTGTGACTGTTGGAGAGCGCAAATGGCAGACTGGAAGAACCCGCCGAGATTGTTCATCCCCGGCCCTGTACAGGTGAGAAACGACGTGTTGCAGCAGTTGGCCCGCCCGACGCTTGGGCATCGCGACAAGGAGTACGGCGTGCTCCACGGCGAGGTCGTGGACATGCTCAAGAAGCTGCTGTTCACGAATCAGTACATCTTCCTCTCGACCTCCAGCGGTTCGGGGCTCTGGGAGGCGTCGATTCGCAACTGCGTGCACCCTGACGAAACGGTCCTGGCCACCTGCTGTGGCGCGTTCAGCGACAAGTGGGCGGACGTGGTGAAAGAGTGCGGCCGCAAGGTCGATCTGCTCAAGGTCGAGTGGGGCAAGCCGACCCTGCCCGAGCAGATCGACGCCAAGCTCTCGGCCGGCAAGTACGCCGCGATCACGCTGATCTACAACGAGACCAGCACCGGCCTGATGAACCCGATCTACGACATCGCCAAGATGATGAAAACCAAGCACCCGAACGTGCTGGTCTTCGTGGACGCGGTCAGCGGCATGATCGGTCAGCCGATTCATTTCGACGAACTCGGCTGGGACGTCGTGTTCGCGTCGGTGCAGAAGGCGTTTGCCCTGCCGCCGGGATTCACGGTTGCCGCAGTCAGCAAGCGGGCCGTCGAGAAGGCCAAGAGCGTCCCCGCTCGCGGCTACTACTTCGACTTCATCCAGTGGGCCAAGGCCGCCGAGAAGAGCCAGACCCTCGTGACCCCGAGCATCCCGCACATCATGGGCCTGCACTACCAGTGCACCAAGTTCGTCAACGAGGGGATCGAGAACGTCTGGGCCCGGCACAAGAAGATGGGCGATTTCTGCCGAAGCTGGGCCAAGAGCAAGGGGTTCGAGCTGTTCTGCGAGGAGAAGTACGCATCGAACACCCTGACGACGATCAAGAACACCCGCGGGATCAACGTCGGCGACGTCATCAAGGCCGTCAAGGCCAAGCACAACACGATCTTCAGCGCCGGCTACGGCGATCTCAAGGACAAGACCTTCCGCATCGCCCACATGGGCGACATCACTCTCCAGGAAGTTCAAGAACTCTGCGGCTGGATCGCCGAAGAAATCAAGTAAGCCAACAGACGCATCAGCTTCGAGTCTTCAAGGGCGGCGTCCCCGAAGGACAGCCGCCCTTTTCCTTTCCGTGGCGCGGACTGAATTCCCCTATTGGATAACGTAAGGTATTCTTCGCTTTTTTGTATCGGACCATGAAGTGGTCCTCCTG
>DAOQWL010000135.1:0-6860 GCA_035342095.1 Sedimentisphaerales bacterium
GATTCGGACGATCAAGAACTACCCGGAAGCCCACAACCACATTCTGGTGGGCAAGGTACTGGATGTCACGGAATCCTACATCCGGCTGCACTGCCGCACCTATCATTTCGGCCCGATTCTGAACACGCCGGAAGACGTGCTGGTGGGAGCGGTCATGGTGCGAGTCATCCCCTGGAGTCGCATCGAAGTCATCAACGAGCTGCCGCACAATTTCGACTACGTTCGCAGCACGGTGATCTCCGACAAGCCGGGGCAGGTCCTCTTCCGGGACACGCAGTATCTCTGCCCGATAGGTCGCGGCACCGAGCCCAGTTACTGAAGGAAGGATAGCTCTCCATGCCCCTGCATCTCCTGCGAGAAATCGACAATCTCAAGAAGGAAATCCTCACACTGGGCTCAATGGCCGAGCAGGCCGTACAGCGCGCCACTGCGGCTATCGAGACGTGCGACGGTCGGCTCGCCCAGGAGGTGATTGAAAACGATGTCACGCTCGATGAGATGGAGGTGCAGATCGAGGAAGACTGCCTCAAGACTCTGGCCCTTCATCAGCCGGTAGCTGTCGATTTGCGGTTCATCGTCGCAGTGCTCAAGATCAATGGCGATCTCGAACGGGTCGGCGATCTGGCTGTCAACGTGGCGGAACGGGCCGTCTTCCTGGCCGCTCAGCCCTCGGTGGACGTCGTATTCGACTTCCAGACGATGGCGGAGAAGGCTCAGGGCATGCTCAGGAGAAGCCTCGATTCGCTGGTGAATCTCAATGCAGAACAGGCGCGTGGCGTCATTCTGAGCGACGACGAGATCGACGCCATGAACCGCCGGGTGTATCAGATCGTTCAGGAGGCCATCCACATCCATCCGGACCATGCCGAGTCCCTCCTCCACATGCTCTCCGCAGCGAGACACCTCGAGCGAATCGCCGACCACGCGACCAACATCGCTGAAGACGTGATCTACATGATCGAGGGAGTGATCGTCCGGCACAAGGCTGAAGACTACCTTCTCCAGCGTCTTCACGCGTAGACTCCGTCACCCCCCGCGTTTTGCCTCCCGCATTCGAAAATCGCACATCTAATGGCGATTTATCTGCGCCGTAATAACCCACTAATCGGTTTCTGCTACAAGGACCTCGCCGGAGTTGAAAGCTCCGAGCAGTGAATACCGTTACGTCGACAGTATTGCATTCGTGCGACCTGGCGAGCCAATCGACGCGGGGGCAGCGTGATGAAAAGAGCCCTGCGGACCGGTCAACCGGCGTCCATGAAAAGTGACGAGGTTGCGGCTGAGGGCAATGCAGATCCCGACTTGGCCGCCAGGACGATCGGGTGCAATCACGCTTTGATGTGGAGGTTCCGCCTGGGGGCGGACCTCCGAACGGGAAGGAGGCAAATGCAGGATGTCACGATCGGCCCGTTCCAACGATCCAGGTTGGAGGAATGGGCTGCGATGGAGGACTATGGGCTTGTGGTAGAGAGAGGGTGAGCCAGCGAGCAGTTTAGCCGCCGCTGCCGGCTCACCGGGCTGCGTCAGGTGCTTTGCAGGGCACCGGACGTCCCTTCATTCTATCGGCTCATCGGCCGCCTCTCAACAGTTTTCGATTGGCTTGTCGTGTGCGAGGAGCCCGCGGGGAGGTTCTGCGCCCGCGAGGGCAGGTCTCGCGTGGAAAATCACGAAAGGAGGTGTTCTGCAGGTTCCGAAGGCACGCGCGGCGCATCGTCTGGCCCAAACGGCGGTCGGAACGGCTGCGACGCCACAGAAGATGCAGTGAGGTTTCAGAATGAATGGATTTCAGACAAGGGAGACAGTGACATGAGAAGAACGGTTTTCGCAGTATGTGTGTCGTTGTTCGCTGCCGGCATGGCGTCGGCCCAGGTAGCGGCACTGAACGGCCAACCCAAGTATGTGTTCTACTTCATCGGGGACGGCATGGGCTTCACCCAGGTCCATTCCGCAGAGGCGTACCTGGCCACGACGCAGAGCGGTGATACGGACAGCAACGACGTGAGCAAGTCCATTCGCCTGGTCATGACAGGCGAGTTGCCTTACACAGGATTCTGCACAACCTACGATTTCGGCCGCCTGATTACCGACTCGGCCTCGGCCGGTACGGCCATGGCCTGCGGCCATAAGACCTATGACGGCGTCATCGCCATGGACCCCAGCAAGACAATCTCCTATAAGAGCGTCGCCAAGGCCGCGAAGGAGAAGGGCATGAAGGTCGGCATTCTCACGAGCGTCTCGCTCGATCACGCCACCCCGGCGGTCTTCTATGCCAATATCGACACGCGCAACAAGTACTTCCACATCGCCTCCCAGGCCGCAGCCAGCGGTTTCGACTTCTTCGGCGGCGGCTCCTTCAAGTACACCGACGGCTACACGGGCAAAGATGCGGCCAAGTGGCCTGAGCTGGCCGAGGGCGAGCCCAACGCCGTGAACATCTGGACGCAGTTCCAGAACAACGGCTACACGGTCGTCCACACGCTGGCGGAACTCCAAGCCCTGCCGGCCGGCGCCAAGTGCGTCGCCGCCAGCGACAACACCCAGGACAGCGCCGCCATGCACTACGAGATCGACCGCGCCGCATCGGGGGAGTGGAGCCTCGCGGAAGTGACCGCGGAAGCCATCCGCATGCTGGACAACCCCAACGGTTTCTTCATGATGCTCGAGGGCGGCAAGATCGACTGGACCTGCCACGCCAACGACGCGAGAACCAGCATCGACGACACGATCGCCTTCGACAACGCGGTGGCGGAGGCCGTCAAGTTCGCCGCCGACCATCCGGGCGAAGTACTGATCATCGTCACCGCCGACCACGAGACCGGTGGTCTGACCCAGGGCTGGGCCGGCACACAATATGGCAGCGGCTATCAGAACCTGATGGGCCAGACCATGTCGTTCCAGGCCTTCAGCGATTGGCTGAAGGAATACCAGGCCGATCCGTCCAGCCTCTGGAACTGGATCTCCGTGTTCCTGGCAGTCTTCGGGCCCGAGGACGCGGACATCCGCGAGTTGGACCTTATGGACGACGAGATCCTGGTCGCCAAGATCAAGGAGGCCTTCGGCCTCGATTACGCGGCGCTGACCGATGTGCAGAAGGCCCAGCTCGAGGAGGCCTACGACCGCCAGATGACCGGCGAGCTGACCCGCGGCACCGAGGAGGACTACCTCATGTTCGGCGGCTACCAGCCTCTGGCCGTGACTTGCACGCACCTGACCAACGCCCGCGCCGGTCTGGGCTGGACAAGCTACAGTCATACGGCGGTCCCGGTCCCGGTGATGTCCAACGACGCCCGGTTCTCGGGCTACTACGACAACACGGATCTTAGCAAGAAGGTCGCCGAGATCATGGGCGTGAGTCTCGACTGAGAACAAACCACACACGCCACGACGGGGCGGAGTCCTTTTGGGGTCCGCCCCGTTTTCTCTACAGGGAGCTACTCGAATGAAACGGATCGAATGGTTGTCGAACAGGAAGGACATCGTGCTGGTGTCGGTCTTTGCCATCCTGTGTGCGGGTCTGGCCTTCATGCCAACGGGTTTCGAGGAGCGTCTGCCGAAGGCGTCTCGGTTCGCGAGAGCTCGAGTCCTGGATGTGGAGAATACGCATGTGCGTCAATCCGCCATCATCAAGACCGGAACACAGAGCCTGACAGTCGAGTTGCTGAGCGGTCCATTTCGCGGGCAGAAGGTCATCGCAGTCAATCACCTTTCCGGCAGGTTGGAGCTGGACGACTTCCTCGTCGCAGGCCGAGAGATCCTCGTCGAGCACAGCGTCAAGGATGGACAAGTCGGCACGGCCGTCGCACGCGGTCATTATCGGCTCCGCTTCCAGTTGCTGCTCGTGGTCCTGTTCGCTGCGATTCTGTTCCTCGTGGCGGGCTGGACGGGTCTCAAGGCAATGCTCTCCTTTGTGTTCTCAATCCTGATGATCTGGAAGGTGTTGATCCCGTTGCTGCTGAGAGAGCACGACCCGATTCTCGTGGCTCTGTCCGTGGTGGCTGCCCTGAGCGCCGCCGTCAGTTTCCTCGTGGGCGGGCTCACTCGCAAGGGCCTGGTCACCTTCGTTGGGACATTCTCGGGTCTGCTGCTGGCTTGTGGACTCGCTCAATTGTCCATACGCGCCCTCCGCCTGCACGGAGCCGTCCTTCCCTATGCGGAGACTCTGCTCTACTCAGGCTTCTACTATCTCAATCTCACTCGGATCTTCGTCGCCAGCATTTTCATCGCCTGCTCCGGCGCCGTCATGGACCTGGCCATGGACATCGCGGCCTCCATGGACGAGATCCGAAGGAAGAAGCCGGACATCGGGTTCTGGGAACACATCGGGTCCGGGATGGCGGTCGGGCGCGCCGTCGTGGGCACCATGACGACCACACTGCTGCTGGCCTACTCCGGCAGCTACATCGGCCTGCTGATGCTGTTCATGGGACAGGGCATCCCCCTGCTGAGTATCCTGAACAGAGGCTTCATGGCAGCGGAGGTGCTCAACACGATCGTAGGCAGCCTGGGAGTAGTCGCCGTGGCCCCTCTGACCGCACTGGCAGGCGGCCTTCTCTACCGACTGCCCTTTCGCAAACGAAAGCCGGCGGCCGAGCCGGCAGTCCCCCTGGAGTTGCTCCAGGCAACGCTCTACACCACGGCCGGTCATCCGTAACAAGACACATACTCACCCAATGATAGACTGAGGAGTGAACGATGAATCTCAAGAAGACCACCAAACGATTGAAGATGTCTCTGTTGTGTGTATGCCTCTGGGCGGTCGGACTCTGCCAGGCGGCAGACGCGGATATCCTCAAGAACGGCCAAGTCATCAAGACGCTGGCTCCCCAGACGCCGACCTTCGACGTGACCATCGAGGACACAGACCCCGTCGACGGCTACTACCGGGCCGAGCTGACCACGATAGACCCAACAACCCAGACCTGGCAATTTGCCTGGGCCAGTCCCATATTCCTTAGCAGTATAGCGGCAGGGACCGAGTCATCCTCCGCCGGAAAATGAACGCTGCCAGGGAAAGACAGAAGCACATCATTCAAGGAGAGTTTCTATGAGAACACCAAAGTGCGTACTTGCGTTTCCAGTCGTTGCATCCATCTGTCTCTTCTCCATGGGGTTCCGCTGGCACAACCAGGAACAGCCGCAACCGAAGTTGCCCCTGGCGGAGGATGCCACAATCACCTTTGTCGAGGTGGCGAGATTCGACGTGCCCAAGGCCAACCAGGGCGTTGGCGTCGATGAAACCCACTTCTACGCCGTGGACAATACGGTCATCACCAAGCACAATAAGCTCACAGGCGAAGAGGTCGCACGCTGGGAGTGGACCGGCGACGCCGACAAGAACCCGATCCTCCACCTCGACGGCGCCACCGTGGTCGATGGGAAGATCTACTGTGCCCACTCGAACTACTCCGAATGGCCGATGACCAGCTCCGTCGAGGTCTGGGACGCCAATACGATGACGCACATCGGCACTCACAGCTTCGGCATCCAGTGGGGCTCATGCACGTGGGTGGATTGGTACAACGGCTCCTGGTGGGCCTGCTTCGCCAACTACGACGCCAAAAAGGCACATCCCGACCCGAACAATCCGGGCGCCTATAACGTGATGCCGGGCGAAGAGGCCAGTCGCAAGTCGGTCCTGCTTCCCTATGGCTACAAGCGTAATTCCACGATCGTCCAGTTCAACAAGGACTGGCAGTTTGTCGAGGCCTGGGTCCTGCCGAATGAGATCCTGACGAACGAACACACAGACAACATGAGCACCTCCGGCGGGTCCTGGGGACCGGATGGCTATTTGTACCTCACCGGCCATGACCCCGCCGAGGTCCACCGCTGCGAGCTGCCCGAGGCCGGCTCCATCATCAAGCTCATGGACACCATACCGTTGCGAAAGACCGACGCGCCGCAGAGCATCGACGACGTGAGTATTCGCGGCCAGGGGATCGCCTGGGATCGCAGCCGCGACGTGTCCCTCTACGGCATCATCCGCGCCACCAGCGCCGAGAAGAAGGCGGGGATCACCCACAAAGTCACCGTCTCGATGCTGCAGTACTGACTGACGCCAAAAGAAGGGATTGGGAATCTGGGGCTGTTGACCCGACAGCGGTCAACAGCCCCTCGTGTGAGTCTGATGGATGTCCTGCAGCCATGATTTGACCCGCTCTTCGATCTGGTCTCGCGCCTGCCGGAATGCCTGAAGCCTCCGCTCGTGACTGCCCCGAACGGCTGCGGGATCATCGATGGGCCAGAACAGTCGCTCCTCGATCTCCAACCCTGGCCAGGTGCGCGGGCAATTCCTGTTGGCTTGCTCGCAGACAATGATCAAATGCTGCACCAATAGCCTTCCCAGGTACGCCTGCACACCCTTGGCATGCTGGCCCTTCATCTCAACACCAACCTCCTGCATGACCTCGCGGACCATGGGGTCGATCTCCGTAGGTTCCAGGCCGGCGCTATATCCGTTGAACTCGTCTCCACCGTACTTCCTGAGAAACGCCTCAGCCATTTGGCTGCGGGCACTGTTGTGAGTACACAGGAATAACACGTTACTCTTCTGGGGCATGTTCCGCCCTCCCTGTTCCTTCAAGACCGGCCCGTGGGGATTCAGCCGACGATGATGGCCCATCGTTTGGCACGGTGTCCCCGTTTCAGAGTGTACGCATCGGACATTGAGCAGGTTCATGGTCAACTCCTGATCTGCAGGATCCTACAACACCATGAGCAACACACGTGTAGACCTGCTGGTCTCACGATGGACCGCACACCTGGAAAAAAGCATCAGAAAGGGGGCCAGGAGACGCGCCGAAAAGGGGGCCACCTAAGCCACATACCATAGCGTCCACGGTGACGCTGTCAACAAGATC
>DAOQWL010000136.1:0-6790 GCA_035342095.1 Sedimentisphaerales bacterium
TGGGACATCCACGCAGGTTTCTTCGGACGCGTCCACGTCATCACGTGGTCGCCCGAGGAAACTAAAGGTGTCAGGTACTTTTTCTGGGGCGTCCCCTGGGTCTCAGAGTGGACTGAAGCTTCAGGCGCAGGGCAGTCGTGGCGATCCAGGCGGCATCGCCAAACGGACTGGCCCGCCGGATACTTGTTCCGATGCCCTCCAATTCCGGAGGGCTCAGAACCTCACCGACCAGTCTCGTCCAACTCGATGGCAGCTCCACGGGGCCGTCGCTCAGCGTGACCAGCGACTCCCGACCTTGTCGCAACGAGAAACTCGACCATGGCCACAGGCTTGCCTTCGCGACCAGTCCGGCCCGCAGCGGATTTGCCTCGATGTATCGCAATACGCTCAGATAATGCGGATCGCTCTGCACCGGGAAGCTCTTGTATCGGCCCTGATACAGATGCCCGATCCCGACGGTCGCGTGTGACGTGTGGTATCGCTGGACGTGCGTCAGCGTCACCCATCGCATGAAGCTCGACAGGTCGTCGTCACCTCGCGGCCACACGAGCAGATGCCAGTGGTTGCCCATGATGCAGTAGCCGCACAACCGCATCGAGAACATCGACGTCCCGTCGGCCAGGATCTTCTCAAATGCCAGGAAGTCGCTCTCTTTGCGGAAGATGCGAAGACGCCCGTTGGCTCGATTGAGCACATGGTACACGTATCCGCCCAACGTGATCCGTTCAGGTCTCGGCATGTAGACGATTGTACAGATAATATGCGGGTCCTTGAAGCAGAAATGTGCCAGAAAAAGTACCTGACACCTTTAGTTTGTGCGCTGCTTGGGCCGGAATCTGCGGCAATCGGCGTAATCTGCGGATGACCAAACCAACGGTGGACGGAGTCCACCCTACCGCGGTCGCCAGTCCTTGTGTCCCTTCTTCTCTGTGAACCTCTGCGGCCTCTGTGGTTAGAGAAGCATGGATTCCCGCTTCCGCGGGAATGACAAGGCGCGTGGGCTCTGCGGTTGAACAGATTCACCAGCGAGTCTCAGAGAACACGGAGCAGGGCATCTGCCTTTAATCTCTGTGACCTCCGTGCCTCTGTGGTGAGCCGGCAGTTCTCCGTTTGCGACGTGTCCTCTCCGGGGCATTCCCGCGGGCACAGGATGCCGGTAAGCACTTGTCTATGAAGGGTTTATGCTTGATCTGGTGGGCGTCCTCCGGGAGTTGGCGGGTTTGGGCAAGGGGCGAGTATGAAGCGCGGAGAGCAAGGGCAGGGCGGCACGATGGCGGGGGCGGGAGCGAGCGAAAATCGCATTCTTTGGGCATTGACAGGCCCATTGGGCAGGGCTATACTCGCGCACTTTATTTGCCCCAGCATCGTCGGCATCGGGCTCCGGGCCCGACGTTCCGGCGGATTTTCACGAGCGTATGGCTGATTGGCATGACCGGCCCACCCGGCAGGGCGAGCGTCTCGTTCGCCAGGAGTAGTCGTGCGGGCGACGCACGACCTGTAGGGAAACCGGGCCACAGGAAACATAAGAGTAAAGGAGACGGCAGGAATGGCTAAGAAAATGGTGTACTTCTTCGGGGGCGGCAAGGGCGAGGGCGACGCGGGGATGAAGAATCTCCTGGGCGGCAAAGGCGCCAATCTGGCGGAAATGGCAAAGCTCGGCGTGCCCGTTCCTCCCGGCTTCACGATCACGACCGACGTGTGCGTCCACTACTACCAGAACAAGAAGAAGTATCCGCAAGGTCTGAAGGAAGAAGTGGCCAAGGCACTGGTGAAGGTCGAGAAGGTGATGGGCAAGAAGTTCGGCGATGCGGCGGACCCGCTGCTGGTCTCCGTGCGGTCGGGCGCCCGCAAGTCCATGCCGGGCATGATGGAAACCGTGCTGAACGTCGGCCTGACGAGCAAGACGATCCCCGGCATGATCGCCCAGACCGGCGGCAACGAGCGGTTCGTCTACGACGCTTATCGTCGGCTCATCATGATGTACTCCGACGTGGTGATGGAAAAGGCCGCGGGTGTCGAGCCCAAGGACGACCAGGGCATCCGCAGGCAGCTCGAGCACCTCATGGACGGCATGAAGAAGGCCCGCGGCGTCACGCTCGACACGGATCTGACCGCTTCCGACCTGAAGGAACTGTGCTCGTCGTTCAAGGCCAAGGTCCAGGAAGTCCTGGGCAAGGAGTTCCCGGACGACGCGGACAAGCAGCTCTGGGGCGGCATCGACGCGGTGTTCGCGTCATGGAACGGCAAGCGGGCCATCAGCTATCGCCGGATCGAGAACATCCCCGACGAGTGGGGCACCGCGGTGAACGTGCAGTCGATGGTGTTCGGCAATATGGGCGAGGATTCCGCCACCGGCGTGGCCTTCAGCCGCAACCCCGCCACCGGCGAGAATAAGTTCTACGGCGAATGGTTGGTCAATGCACAGGGCGAGGACGTCGTCGCGGGCATTCGCACGCCGAACCCGCTCAACGAGGCCACCAAGAACGACCAGAACAAGCAGATGTCTTCGCTGGAAACGGCCATGCCCAAGGTCTACAAGGAGCTGGACGGCATCCAGAAGAAGCTCGAAAAACACTATCACGACATGCAGGACATCGAGTTCACGATCGAGAAGGGCCGGCTGTGGATGTTGCAGTGCCGCGTGGGCAAGCGCAATGGTCCCGCCGCGGTCCGCATGGCGGTGGACATGGTCAAAGAGAAGCTCATCAAGAAGGAAGAGGCGGTCATGCGTGTGACGCCCGCCCAACTGGATGAGCTGCTGCACCCGATCATCGACCCGGCGGTCGAGAAGGACCAGAAGGTCCTGGCCAAGGGCCTGCCCGCCGGTCCCGGCGGCGCCACGGGCCAGGTGGTCTTCACCGCGATCGATGCGGTCAACTGGAACAAGTTGGGCAAGAAGGTGATCCTGGTCCGCGAAGAGACGAACCCGGAGGACGTCGAGGGCATGCGAGCCGCCCAGGCGATTCTGACCGCCCGCGGCGGCATGACCAGCCACGCGGCGCTCGTCGCCCGCGGCTGGGGCAAGTGCTGCATCGTCGGCTGCGGCGCCCTGCACGTGAACCTGGCGAAGAAGGAATTCAGCGTCGGCGGCCAGACCTTCCGCGAAGGCGACTGGATCACGCTGAACGGAACGAAGGGCAACGTCTACGGCGGGCAACTGCCGATGATGGCCGCCGGCGAGGAGAACGTCGTCCTCATGGACTTCCTCAAGATCTGCGACGCGGTCAAGCGTCTGGGCGTCCGCACGAACGCGGAGTCCCCGGCCGACGCCGCCAAGGCCCGCGCATTCGGCGCCCAGGGCATCGGCCTGTTCCGCACCGAGCACATGTTTTACGGCAAGGGCAGCGACGAGCCGCTGTTCATCCTTCGCAAGATGATCATGTCCACGAGCGAGGAAGAACGCAAGAAGGCGGTCGATGAGCTGTTCCCCTATGTCAAGAGAGACATCAAGGGCACGATGGAAGTGATGGATGGCCTGCCGGTCGTGGTGCGTCTGCTCGATCCGCCGCTGCACGAGTTCGTCCCGGAAAGCCCCGAGAAGCGTCAAGCGCTGGCCCAGTCGCTCGGCATCGACGCAGGCGAGTTCAACAAGCGTGCCGACGCACTCCACGAGAGCAACCCGATGATGGGTCATCGCGGCGTCCGCCTCGGCATCACGTATCCCGAGGTCACCGCCATGCAGGCGCGGGCGCTCTTCGAAGCCGCCGCCGAGCTGCTCAAGGAAGGCAAGAAGCCCTATCCCGAGCTGATGATCCCCGTGGTCTGCGACGCCAACGAGATCAAGAAGCAGAAGGAGATCGTCGAGCGGGAGTACAAGGCGACGTGCGCCAAGTTCGGTCTCAAGAAGATCAAGCACATGGTCGGCACGATGATCGAGATCCCGCGGGCGGCCCTGCTGTCCGGGCAGATTGCCGAGGTCGCCGAGTTCTTCAGCTTCGGCACCAACGATCTGACCCAAATGACCTTCGGCTTCAGCCGGGACGACATCGGCGGTTTCCTCCCCGACTACGTCAGCCAGGGCATTCTCGCCACCGACCCGTTCCAGACCATCGACCAGACCGGCGTCGGCGAGCTGATCAAGATCAGTTGCGAACGCGGTCGCAAGGCCAACAAGAACCTCGAAATCGGCATCTGCGGCGAGCAGGGCGGCGAGCCGGCCTCCGTGGCCTTCTGCCACAAGGTGGGCCTGGACTACGTCAGTTGCTCTCCGTTCCGCGTCCCGATCGCCCGGCTCGCGGCGGCCCAGGCGGCAGTGGCGAAGTAAGGAAGAAAACTCGAAATCCCCATATCGAAATCCGAAACAAGCACGAATGACAGGAGTGCAAGACTCGAAACGGCCAAGTGCCGGGCATCGCGACAGCGTTTCGGTCATTTGAGCTTTGGGTCTTGGATTTGTTTGGGATTTCGTGCTTAGAATTTCGGATCTTGGGTCTGACCAGTCCCGCGGCACAAAGTTCTGTCGCGGGAGTCGTGTGGCTGTTGACAACGTCGGGCCATACAGTACAATAATGAGGTGCGCCGGGCATTCGACGGCGCACCTCGTTCTTTCTGCCGGCTCTCCCGGCTGATTGGTGGTGGAAGTAGCTCAGTTTGGTTAGAGCATCAGATTGTGGTTCTGAGGGTCGGGGGTTCGAATCCCCTCTTCCACCCTTCTCTTCTTCCCGCCTCAGAGGGCCGATTCTGTCCACCGTCGGTTTCTTCATCCGCAGATCACGCCGATTGACGCAGATTCCGGACTTGGCTGCGAGAGGCCGACGGGGGGAACAACGAGCGCTCCGCTCCGTGTTCTCGGAACCTCTGCGGTGAACGACCCAACCACGAAGAGTATGAAGGGCCACGAAGCGAGGCGGCCGGCGTAGTTCGAGCCACGCACCGACGAGCCGATAGCGGCAGGGTGTGCGGTGCGCACCATGTGCGCTAAAACAAGGTCAGGCCCTGAAGTTCCCCAGCAGTTGCAGCTTCTGATACAGCTCTCGCCCCACCCAGGCGTCCGTTGCCGCGTATTCGATCTGCGCACGAGTCAAGATTTCGTTCGCCCAGTTCGAAGTCTGGGAATGCTTGGACACCCGGAATCCCAGCAACATCGTGGCCAGCCCACGAAGACCATGATTCGGATAACCTGCCTGCTTCGCAAGTTCTCCTACATCCACGAATCCCGCAGGTTCGAACGAGGTCAACTTGGTCAGTTCCTGCACATCCCGCTTGCAGGCGACGCCCGCCTTGATGATCTCGGGATTGGCCAGCAGGCGACATAAGGCTGGGGACAAACGGCAATGCCGCAATTGGAAGATGTAGGCCGCTTGTTCCCCGACCAATTGCAGGACCGCAGGCGGGTAGCTCTGCCCCACTTGAAACGTGGGCCTGGTTTCTGTGTCGAACCCCAGGACCTTCTCCCTTTCCAACTGCCTGACCGCCGGCTCGATTTGTTCAGATCTGCGAATCAAATGGATGCGTCCCTGGTATCTTCTGATCGGATGCGCATTGATCTGCTCCTTGGTCAACCGAGGCCGCACTGTGTCCGAAGACACGTCAAGTTCCTTGGGCGTATTCCGCTCTGTCATTGTTGAGTCCGTCATCGGCTGTCTGCGATTCTTTCAGCCTTTCCTTCTGGGCCCTGCCATCGCGGTAATTGTAACCCCTCCGCCCACGCTCCACCACGCATTTCCTCCAGGATCCTCCACGGCCACCGTATATCCCCTACCCGGCGAAAAGGCGAGGTCCAGGCGCGGGCCTCCGAGCTTTCCGAGAAGACGGGCAAGGCGCATAGGGTGGACTGCGTCCGAGTGCCAATGGAAGACGACAAATAGGAAGGAAGCGCTGAGCGGACCAAGGAATCTGACGAAAGCATACTCTATCTGCCCCCGAGACAAGTAAGGCGTCCCCGGAATGACCACGGAGACACAGAGGACACTGAGATGAGAGGGGGACGTTCCGCTCTGTGTTCTCGGAACCTCTGCGGTGAATGATCCCACCACGAAGGGCCACGAAGCAGGACCGGCGACGAGCTCTGGTCTGTGCACAGACGAGGCGATAGCGGTAGGGTGTGCTGTGCACACCGCTCCTCTGCCTCTCGAAGTCCCCACCCGAAATGAGTGAGGCGTCCCCAGAATCCCCCAAGAGAGAAACGAATCCGCAGATGAACGCCGATGGACGCAGATTGAAGAGAACTGCAGGCAGCTTCTGTCGCTCCCTCTTTCCTGATCTGCGAAATCTGCGGATTGATATGCCAAGCCGGGAGAAGCTCACGAGGAGAATCGACGACGAATCCGAGACACCCACGGACAGGGCGACAGCGGTAGGGTGTGCTGGGCACACCGTTCCTGCTCGTCCTCTCCGAAACGATATTCATCTCGCTTCTGTGGATTTCTGTCTTCATACGGGTCTACAACAGTGATTGTTCCTGGTGAATCTTCGCCCTGCGAGCCTTGACACCCTGAATCCGACGAGCCGTCACTCCGGTACTCGGAGTAATCCGACGACGAGTGGTATGCCGAGCCATAGGTGCTGTCTGTCCCGGCTGAGTCGACCGTATCTTGTGCATAATGATAACTCTCCGCCAAGGTCCGACCAACATGACTGTACTTGCATCAAACAACTCACTTATCACGCCAGTTTGTACGCGATCTGTTCTTCGAGGATGTCCTTGACCGTCAGGGCGACGATGGCCTTGCCGCTCTTGCGGAAGAAGGCGTCGATTTCGTGCAGTGCGTCCTGGGTATAGTCGAACGCGACGAAGATGTGAAGGGCGGAGCAAAAGTGCGGCGGGTGGCGGGGCGGAGTAAAAGTGCGG
>DAOQWL010000137.1:0-6593 GCA_035342095.1 Sedimentisphaerales bacterium
AGTTATCGACCTCAAGACCGCACCATCTTGAGCCTATCTCGCGCTGTCGTACTAGCTGGAGCCCATGGGGGCGGCTGCGGTCCCCGCTCGGTCGCTAGCGGGACGCCATATCGAACCGGCGGTCCTTCATTTCGAAGGTGGTCGTTGTCTCGAGGGAGATCGGGATCGCCACCGTATCGAGCAATTTGCCCTCAGGCGTTACGATCCCGAGTTTGCCCTTGAGCAGGTATTGGCTGCTGCTCGTCTTGATCAGACCGGTGGCCTCGTCCACCGCGGCGGTGCCTTCATGGGTGCCTGAGAGGTCGATTCTCATCTTCGCGCCCTGAACGTCCATGGGCTCCGCCGTGGGATCGGCTTTCACAGTCGAGACCGACGTGATGCTCGCAACGCCCATCCAGAGCTTCTTGACAGTCCATCGGGACTCCACGAGGATGGGTCCCCCCTGTGTCGTCAGGTCCCTCGTTTCCCAGCGCGCTCCTTCCACGACGGGCTCGGGCGGATAGACCGCCAGGACGCTGGAGGTCGTCTCCTGGACGCCGTCCTTGCTGAGCAGGAAGGCCACGGGACTGAGGCCCGATGACGTGTCCAGCTCCTCCGGCACCTTCTTGCGGACCGCCTTCGCCAAGTCCTCGATGCCGTTGACGTCGAGGACCTCGCCCTTCGGGCTCAGGCGTATCGTGTAGCTCTGACCCAGCAGAGCGGCGAAGCCCTCCGCCCCGCCGGGGACGCTCGGACCGTGGGTCGAATCGTAGTCCACGCTGCCCATCGCGCCGGACTCCTTGAAGCGGGACCAGATGTACTTGCACTCGACCTGCATGTTGCCGTCGGCATCCACGTCGAGCACGTCCAGCTTGCGGCCCACCCCGATCTCATGGTCGATGATCTGCTCCTGGCCCATGATACTCTGCGTGATCCGCCGCTCGATCCGCAGTCGCTCGTAGTACGTTTTGCCCTCTTCCAGCTTGAGCTGCAATTGCACCGCTGCCCCGGCGATGCCGGACAGAGCCAGCAGTGCGACGACGCTTATGCCCAGGATGAGCGCTCGGCGCCTCGGTTCCATCGTCATATCCATACCTCCAGATCGGTCGAATCCTGCCCCACGCGGGCTGCGCGAGATATCCGCGTTCGCGCCCGCATCGATTCTACAGGGGCGCTACCGCCACCGCCACCTCTTTCCGGGCCTCGGCCCAGGTCCCGGTCTCGGTCCAGCCCCACGCGCGGGCGGTGGCCGCTTGCAGACCCTGCGCCAGGGCCGCCGGCAGGTCGCCCTCCTCTGCGAGACCGGCCAGGAAACCCGCGAGAAGGCAGTCGCCGCAGCCGACGGTGGAGAGAACCTCCCGCCGGACCGTCGAGCAACCCGCCCAGACGCCCGCTTTCGTCACCAGAAACGCCCCCTGCTCGCCTCGGCTGATCAGTACCGCCTCCACCCTGTCGAGCAGCGATTGGCCCGCCTCGACCAGTCGTGCAGGCGCGTCCTCCACCTGCGAGCCGAGCAGTTCTCGCAACTCCTCGACGTTGGGAGCGATCAGCCAGGCCAGGCCGGCGTCCACGATGCCCCGCAGGACAGGCCCGTGCGTGTCGGCCGCGATTCGGGCCCCGCGTCGTCGGCACGTCCGCACCAGATCGACGGTGGACCCGAGGAGTTCGCCCGCAGGCATGGCGCCCGCGAACACGCAGGTGTCGCCCGGTCGCACCAGGTCGGTCAATCCAGCCGCGAGTTGGCCGAGGGTGTCTGCGGAGGCCAGACCGCTGGCGGCGCGGAGGTGCATCTCCCGGCGATTGGCGGCATCGACGAGCGTGATATTCCGGCGGGTCCGCCCTTCCACCGCGGTCATCCGGCTCTCGATCCGCCCGCCCCACCGGGCGACCGCGCCCTCCATCTCGCCGTAATCCTCGCGCCCCCACAGACCCGCCGCGACGCTGGGGGCGCCCATCCACGCCAGGGCATACGAGACGTTCAACGCCTTGCCCGCCGGCCGGACCGTCTGCTCGTCGATAGCCTGATGCCGACCCCACTCCAACTCCCTGCCCCGGCACACGACATCCCACGCCGGCGACAGGCCAACCGTCACAATTCTGCCGTTGTCGTCGCTCAAAATCGCATCTTTCCTTTCGGCGCCGGGGGCGGTATAATGGACATCATGAAATCCCTGCTTCAGAGCAATCCATACTTGGCCAATTCGGCACATCGCAGAGCCGTGCTACACAACAATGCCCGCCAGTCGTCTGTCTTCGAGGGAGCACGCGGCATCCCCGCTCAGCCATCTGACAACCGGCGTTCCAAGGCTTCCACGAAGAGAACCGCCAAGGGTGCGTATTCTCGGACGTAACCTCTTCTGACTGCCTCCAGATATGCCATGCGCCTTTTCCTCGCGTCTCGCCCGACGAAGCCATAATCGGGGATAGGCAAATCCGCCTGGAGGGCCATCAGATCGGATACCCACCTTGCCAGCCGGCCATTGCCCTCACGAAAGGGATGAACCAGCAACAACTCCGCGTGCACTTCGGCGATGCGACGCGCGACCTCGACCAGAGGACCCGGCCGGCAAGGCGTGCATCGCGCGAGCACCCCTCTCTCGAAGGCATCCATGCTGTCGCTCACACGAGACGCTGGCGGCCAGTGAAAATCCCCCTTGGCCAGATCCACCGTACGATACCGTCCCGCCCACTCGTATATCTTCCCCAGCCAGTCCAAATGCATCCGGCACAACATCTCGGCCGTCAGACGCGTGTGTGGCCCGAGGCGACTTAGATACTGCTCTTGCACTGCTACCAAGGCCTCGAACTCAATGCGATCCATCTCCGTCTTCTTTCGGACGCCGAGTCGGTTCTTCAGTACTCGCCTCCGCGAACCTGGCTCGAATTCCACCTCAGGACCTTCCGCCACAACATAGTGGCTCGGCTCACCTCGTTGATCCGTCCTGCGACTCCTTCTATGCTCGCTTGCCATGGTTGGAACCTACAACTGCTCCGTTTGCCTGCGGGGGCTGTAGCCGGCCTGGAGCTGGCCGCAGGCGGCCTGGATTCCCCGACCCATGCGGAAGCGGATCGTCGTCTCGACGCCCGCCTCTTTCAACGTGTCGGCGAATCGCTGGATTCGCTCCCGGCTGCTGCCCGCGAACTCGCAGCCGGAGAACGGATTGTGCTCGATGAGATTGACGTTGTACATCAGGCCGCGAAGGAGCTTCACCAGCAGCTTCGCGTGATTGACCGTGTCGTTGACCTTCTCGATCAGGACGTACTCGAACGTCACGCGCTGCCCGGTCTCGGCCTGGTAGGCCCGCACCGCGCCCAGCAGCTCGTCGAGCGGGTACTTGCGATTGATCGGCATGAGCCGGTCCCGCAGGGCGTCCGAGGGTGCGCTGAGCGAGATCGCCAGGCGGGGGCGGATCTCCTCCTTCGCGAGCCTTCGAATCGCCGGCGCGACGCCGGACGTGCTGATCGTGATATGCCGGATGCCGATGTTCCGGCCGGAGGAATGATTCAGAATCCGAATGGACCGCAGCACCGCGTCGTAGTTCTCCAGAGGCTCGCCCATCCCCATGTAGACGATGTTCGTGATCCGGGCGCCCGCGTCGTCGCCTGCGGTCTCGCGTGTGTCGAGCGACGAGCGACGAACGACGAGCGACGTCTCCGCGGTATACATCTGGTCGACGATCTCGCCCGCGGTCAGGTCGCGACGGAACGGGATCTTTGCCGTCGCGCAGAACGCGCAGCCCATCGGGCAGCCCACCTGCGTCGAGACGCACAGGGTCATGCGGTCCTCGTCGGGCAGCAGGACGGACTCGATCCGCTCGCCGTCGGCCAACTCAAAGAGGAACTTGGCCGAGCCGTCGGGGTCGGTCAGACGATCGACGACCTTCAGTTGCGAGATGGCGTATCCCTGCTCCGTGAGCCGGGCACGGAACGCCTTGCTGAGCGTGGTGACGGCCGCAGGGTCCCGGCCGTCCTGTTGGTGGATGAACTTGAACAGGTAGCCCGCCAGGTACTTCTTCTGCCCGAGCCCGACCACCACGCGTTCGAGCTCCTCGAACGTCTTGTCTTTCAGATCCTGATTCATCGCCCCATTCTACCACGAACCCGTCCTCCGGTCGAATGCCGGGCGAGAATCGGCGAAGGAGAGCACAGTCTGAGCGCGCGGGACCACCAGCGGAAGGAAGACCCGTCATGTCGAAGGCCCGAATCCAGCATTCAGTTCGTGACAGGCGCAGGGGCGAGCCCGAGTGCGCGCGTCCCGCCTTCGACGCCTCGTTCGAAACAGAAGACCGTGTAGTTGAACTCGGTGTAGTCGCCGCAATCGGGGGCTTCGATGACCTCGAGCTTCAACCTCAGCGAGGTCTTGCCCTTCGTGTACCGAGGGGACACGTCGAAGTCGGAGTCGAACCAGCGGAGGTTCTCATTCTGGTATGCATAGCGCCACGTGCCGGCGTACTCGCCGTCCACGAACACCCTCGCAGCCTGAGGCATGCCCTTCTGGTCGAGACGACGGCGAATTCGTACCCCGCCATTCTGCGGGTCGATGGCGACCGTGAATTGGATTTCGCCGGCCGAGTGGCGCCGGCCGTCCTCGTCCTCCGCAGTTTCAAAGTACTCTCCCTCCGGACGTGCGGCAACCAGACCCGTCAGTTCGGAACGGCCGGCCGAGTAGTCGTGAGCCTTCTCGCTGGCGGCGCTGCCGACGTCGAGGAAATCCGTCTGTCGCAGCGCCGGACGCCGCCGGAGATAGCAGAACGCGAGGCTGCGGTAGTTCGAAGTGATATTGCTCACACCGCCGTGCTGGATCCGCGCGTCGATCGAACGGAAGAACGGGATGGGCGCCTCCAGGTGAAACCGCGCGTACGACGCGGGAATCGCGTAGGCCGCCCTCGTGTCCCCGCCGGCCTCGAGCTGAATATCGCCGGCGCAGGTCGCGAAGGGAGAGCTGTACTGCCGGTTGGGCCAGAAACAGCCGAGATAGTAGTCCTCCGAGCCGGTCCCGTTGATTTGCGGCGAGACGGCGCCGTCGATGTAGAAGTGCTCGTTGCCCTCGCAGTAATGCTGATGTTGCATCGACTGGACAACGCCGACGAACCAGCCGGCGCCGGGACTGTCGTACAGCGGCCAGTCGCGACCGTAGGTCGTTTCGCCCTTGCGGCAGAGCGCGGTGAAATAGGCGCCGTCCGCTTCCGGGACCGGATTCGGACCCACGACGATCCTGCTGTCGAGCCGACCCAAGGGCTTGCCCGACAGGTTCCGAAACGCGATCCGGGCCTCCCGCCAGAACGGCATGGGGAATCGGCAATCGAGCCGGACCCGCCCGCCGGCCAGCTTCTTCACCGTCACAGGCAGAGCCGCGACGTCATAGGCACGATCAGCGCTCCCGAAGAACATCCCCGTGGCCGCGCGAACGTCGTCGCGCATGTGCCCGTCCCATCGCACGATCACTTCCGTGTTCTGGAAGAGCGCCTCGGCGTTGTCCGCTTCCATCGCGATCTCGCGGACGACGCCCGCGCCGCCCTTGCGTTCCAGCAGGACGATTTCCGCGTTCGAGCCGTCGAGTTCCGTGCTCGCGGTCTGCACGTCCCCGCCGGAATCCGACGGCGAAGCGACGCCGAGACGCTCAAAGGTGTCGAGCAGCGACGAACGATCCTCCCGGCCAGTGAACGACGCGACGGGCGTGCCGTAGGGATAGACCTCGTACAGCACGTGGAAGAACCTCGATCCTCCGGTGACCGAGATCTTGAGGGACTTCGCGAAGGGAATCGGAACGAAGCAATTGCCCGCGTACGGCTCGTCTCCGTAGTATCCGCGCAGCTCATAGGAATTCAGCGGCGCCGGGAAGTCCGGATGCTTGCCCGAGAAGAACTCGATCTCATTGATGCGATACCGCGGCTCCTGCTCGCCGTCGAAGTAGAAGTTGAGAACCGCGTCGTGACTGAACCAGGTGCCCCACATGCTGCGGATGCAGCCCGGGCCGGCCGCGTCGAAGATGACATCGTCGCCCCTGGCGTCCTTATAGAGAGGCATGTCGGCGTCGCCGTTGCGACTCTCCTTGTTCCGGCTCGAGGTCTGGAGGACCTGCATCTGTCCCGGGACCCGGATGAGCTGCGCCAGCAGCGCGTTCGACGCCGGGGGCGGCGCCGGGCTGTCTATCGCTGCGAAAAGGCTGCTGCACGCTGCGAGGATCATCGCCGGCAAGGCGAAACGGACAGACACAGAGTTCGCCACGTTCACAGACATCTGATTCTCTCCTGCACAATCCACGTCTTTCGTCACACGTTCATCCGCGGTGTTCTCCTGGAAGTACTATAACGAACAGGGCCAAGGCGACAAGGAGAAAGGAACCAGTGCCTCGGAAAGCCAACAGGGGCCGTTCCTCGGTCGCCGGTAGCGCGGACGGCGAACGACCGGCTCATCCGGTTTTGCGTACTTCTGTGGTGGCCCAACGCTCCACGACCGGGGACGCCGTCCCCGGACCCCTGGCATTTTTCGCTTCACGCCAGCAGCATGATAGGGGGTCATCCATATAGGGTTCCTGTCAAGTACAAAAATACTCTCCCCCAGGGCAATCGCGTGAAATCCGTCATGTAGCGGCCGCGTCGTTGTCGCGTCGG
>DAOQWL010000138.1:0-6540 GCA_035342095.1 Sedimentisphaerales bacterium
CACCGTAAACCCAGCGGGCACAATCCCTAACAGCAACCCCTGCGGAATCGCTGCTTTTGGCCGAAATCGGTTGACACGCCCGTAACGCCACCCTATGATGCGCAATTTACCGCCTGGGATTCAAGTGGTGGTCTAGGAACGTTGGTCGTACGGAAGTTACAGACAGGTTGCGTAGGCAGGTGGGGCGGCGGAGGCTGCACGTCCTTTCCTCGCTCATATACCCCGACCGCGAAGGGTGTTTCTGTATAGGAAGAACTGCGTATGAGTGACTACATTGTTCTGGTCAAACAGGTCCCCGACGTCTCGCAGATCACGGACAACGCGTTCGACCCGGAGACGGGCACGCTGGTCCGGTCGCGTCTGGCCAACGTGATCAACGATCTGGACGCCCAGGCGCTGGCGTTCGCGAGCCACATGAAGAAGATCAGCGGCGACGCGAAGGCGCGGATTGTCGCGGTGACGATGGGCCCGCCCATGGCGGTGGACGTGCTTCGCTACAGCCTGGCCCGGATCGCCGACCAGGTCGTCCTGCTGACCGACCGGGCGCTGGGCGGCGCCGACACGGTGGCGACCGCCAACCCGCTGGCCTGCGCCATTCGGAGAGTCGTCAAGGAACTCCTCGCCTGCGGCGACGACTACTTCGTCGTAGCGGGCATGCAGTCGGTCGACGGCGACACCGCCCAGGTTCCGGCGCAGCTCGCGGAGGAGCTGGGATTGCCCTGCATCGCCTATGTGACCGGCGCCCAGTACACGAAAGAGCGTTTCGAGTTCACTCGCATCATCAGCGGCGGCAGCCAGACGGTCGCGACGAAGAAGCTGCCCGCCGTCATCACCGTCGCCAAGTATGAGTATCCGCTGTTCGCGACGTTCAGCGGGATGCGCGCCGCGGCCAAGGCTCCCGTGATCCAGTGGGGGGCTGCGGACATCAATGCTCCGCTCATTGGCGCCAAGGGCTCCAAGACTGCGGTGATCCGCGTGTTCCCGCCGGGGAAGAGCACACGCAAGTGCAAGCATATGACCGACGCCAGTGAATTGGCCAGGATCATCGTTGAGAATTTCAAGAAGGGCAACGGCAACGGCGGCGCCGCCGGCGGCAAGAAGGACGACGGCAAGTACATCCTGCCCAAACGCCGCAAGAGCCTCTTCCAGCGGCCCTTCGAGGCCACTGCCAAGGAACAGGATGACTTCGACCTCCTTGCGCAGGTCCTCGAAGACCTCAATATCAAGAAGGTCGATCAGATCGATGAAACGACACAGGGTCGGATCATGGCCGCGATTGGCGACAGGATCCCGCTGAAGGCCGTCGAGGACATGCTCAACGGCATGAAGGCCACCGAACCCGCTTTCCAGGGCGAGGTGTGGGTCGTCGCGGAGCACGCCGACGGCGTGGTGCACCCCGCGACGTTCGAGTTGACCGGCAAGGCCCGCGAGCTGGCCGACTCGCTCGAAACGAAGGTCGGTGTCTGCATCGCAGGCGAGAACGTCGCGCACATGGCCGAGGAGCTGATCGCGGCGGGCGCGGACACCGTGTACGCCATCGAGCACAAGCTGCTCGCCGAGTTCGACCCGACCGCCTATCGCAAGGTGATTGCCGACGCGATCGACAAGTACGTGCCGCAGATCGTTCTCTACGCTGCGACACCGCAGGGGCGAAGCCTGGCGCCGATGATCTCCTATCGCACCGGTTGCGGCCTGACCGCCGACTGCACCGGCCTCGACATCCGCGACAGTTCGCGAAAGGGCGAGATCGGCCTGCTCCTGCAAACCCGTCCCGCCCTCGGCGGCAACGTCATGGCGACGATTCGCACGAAGAGTTCCAAGTGCCAGATGGCGACCGCCCGTCCGGGCGTGATGAAACGCATCCCGGCGGACCCCTCCCGCAAGGGCAAGATCGTCCATCACAAGGTCGAGATCACCGACGCGGATGTCAGTCTCGAAATCATCAAGACCGAACTGGGACACGGCGCGGTGAACCTCCACGCGGACGCCATCGTCTCCGGCGGCAAGGGCATGCAGAGCCGCGACGGGTTCGAGAAGCTTGTAGGCCATCTGACGAGTGCCCTGAGCCACAAGCTCGAAACCGAGGTCGAGCGGGGCGCCTCCCGTGCCGCGGTCGAACAGGGCTTCATCGAGCGAATCCACCAGGTGGGCCAGACCGGCACGTCCGTCGGTCCCAAGCTCTACGTCGCGCTGGGCATCTCGGGCGCGATCCAGCACATGATCGGCGTCGCGAACAGCGAGACGATCGTGGCGGTCAACAGCGACCCGAACGCACCGATCTTCAAGCAGTGCGATTACTACATGGTCGGGACCGTCGAGGATGTGATCCCGAAGCTGGTCGAGGCATTGCACGAAGCGTAAGCTTAGGAATCGACTAGTTATGATTGACTATTTACTATTTGCGGCGCCGGCGGATGAGACCGCCCCGATGCATGGGTTCGGCCCAAATAGTAAATCGTAAATAATGAATCGAAAATCGAGAGGTATACCGTGCCGAATCATAGTGAGTACAGCAAAGCGTCGGTCCTGGTCGTGGGTGCGGGCCCGGCGGGGCTTTCGACGGCGATTCAACTGAAGGTTCTCAGACCCGAGATCGATGTCGTTGTGATCGACAAGTCCCTTGATCTGGGCAACCACAACCTCTCCGGGGCCGTGCTCGAGAAGGAGCCGCTGAGCACGCTGCTCGACGCGGCCAAGCCCGGTTGGCGCGACACGGACGAGGCCAAGCAGGTCCTCGCCAACGTGATCGACAAGGACGACATCATGTTCCTGCTGGGCAAGAACATGGCGTTCGGGATCTTCCCCCTGCTCAAGCTGGCCCGCAAGATGGGCCTGGCATTCGGCCAGATGATCCATCACGGCGACTACTCCGTCTCGATCAGTCGGCTCACGAAATGGCTCGGCGGGATCGCACGGGGCATGGGCATCGAGGTCCTGACGGGCTTCGCCGCCGATCACGTCGTCTGCAACGGAGACGCGGTTGCCGAGGGCGTCAAGCTCGTCGATCAGGGCATCGACAAGGAAGGGCACAAGCAGCCCAACTACGTCGAGGGCGAGACCATCCAGGCGAAGTTCATCGTCCTGGCCGAGGGCTGCGACGGGCTCGTCACCGAACGGTTTGTCGAATCCGCAGGACTCAAGCGTCGGTCGCACCAGCTCTACTCCATCGGCGTCAAGGAACTCATCAAGGTCACGCCGGAACAGTACAACAAATTCACGAAAGGTCGCGTCGTGCACGCGATGGGCTACCCGATCTGGACCCCGGTCCTCGGCCCCGGCATGTTCGGCGGCGGCATCGTCTACGCCGGCGAGCAGGACCACCTTGCGGTCGGCATGATCGTCGGGCTCGACTGGAAATATCACAACTTCAACGCCCAGGACGCCCTCGTGCGGTTCAAGGAGCACAAGTTCGTCAAGCAGTTCATCGAAGGCGGCACGGTCGTCGAAGCCGGCGCCAAGATGATCCCCGAGGGCGGCTGGTACGCAGTCCCTCGCGACCCCCAGACTCAGAGCATCGGCAAGGGCAACGTCATGATCCTCGGCGACAGCGCCGGCTTCGTGAATATGTGCAAGATCAAGGGCCTGCACAATGCCATCGAATCCGGCATGCTGGCCGCCAAGGCCATCGTCGATTCGCTGGACAACCCGGCCGCCGCGGCAGGCAAGTACACCGCCAACGTCGAGGGATCGAACATCGCCAAGGAAATGAAGTCGGCCAAGAATTTCCGACAGACGGTCGCGAAGTTCGGGCCGTTGCAGGGCATGCCGTTCTCGGTCCTGGGCGGCTGGCTGCCTCAGTTCCACGTCGAGAAGGACTATGAAGCGATGACCGGCGCCCCCTATCGGCTCAAGCCGAACATGACCTTCGACAAGGACACCTTCACCGCGGTCGCGGCCACAGAGCATCGCGAGGAGCAGCCCTCGCATCTGCAGATCCTCGATCCGACGATCTGCACGACGAAGTGCAAACCGACCTTGAACGCCCCGTGCGTCACGTTCTGCCCCGCGGGCGTCTACGAGGAGATCCACGACCAGCCCAAGGCAGCCAACCCGTCCAACTGCCTCCACTGCAAGACCTGCCAGCGGAAGTGCCCGTTCGACAACATCCGCTGGACCGCCCCCGAAGGCGGCGGCGGACCCCGCTACAAACGGATGTAGAATCGCACCAACACGGGCGAGGCCGTCGAAAGCCTCGCCCGTTTCACTTCTTCCTGATGGCCCGGTGACTACGACTTGCGGACAGACGCATCTCTATGAATCCCGCCAGTGGATCGATGACAATCCACGCAAGGAACGTCGCTTTCAACGTCATCGTCGCAATGTAGATCAAATGCCCGTTTGTCCTGGAAGTGTCGTCGATCTCGGTAGCGGCGCACAGGCTCGCGAGTAATGGAGTCGACACGTATGGGAACATGTAGTAGCCGGTGCCGGTCACGGGGTGCTCGGCTCTGGTGCGTCGCATCCCTCGGACGCCGTGAACGAAGGCGAACAGGTAGAGACAGACGAGAAGCAGGAGCACACTTGTGGAGTACCCGGACAGGGAGAAGACCAGCCACCAGTTGAACCCCGCCCGGCGCAGCCCATCTACGAGAAGGTATCCGGCACATGCGACGAACCACGCTGTCGCGACGATGTGAATTCGCCTGAGCACCGATCTTGTTGATGTGTCTATACTGCTGGGTTCCATCTTCCCATCGTCCTGTGCTCATCGATGGGGTCTCAGTCTCTCGTGAGATTTGGAAGACCCTGCTTGAGCCGTTGTTCACCGGCGGTTGTGATCTGCTTGCCGTGTGTCGTCAGATGCTTCAACCCAGTCAGGCTGCTGAGCTGTTCCAGGCCCGCATCCGTGATCTTGTCACCGCTCAGGTCCAACCACTGCAATTGGCTCAGGCCCCTGAGATATCCCAGACCCACGTCAGTGACCTGTGTGTTCTCCAGTCCCAGAACTCGCAGTCCAGTGAGGCTTTGGATGTGGGCGATGCCCGCATCGGTGATTTGCGGACCGGACAGGGTCAGTGCCTGCAACCCCGTCAGGTCCGCGAGAGAGGCCAGACTGGCGTCCGTGACCTGGGTGCCTGCAAGGACCAATCCACGCAATTGAGGCATGCCCCCGAGATAGGCCAAACCGGGGCCCGTGATCTTGGCGCTGCCCAATAGCAGGACCTGCAGTTTAGGCAGACGCGTCAGCAGGGCCAGACCGTTGTCCGTAATCTGCGTCCCGAACAAGTCCAGGAATTGCAGCTTGGTCAGACCCTGAAGGTCCTTCAGACCCGCATCGGTGATCGGAGCACCCTGCACAGACAGAGCCTGCAAGGCGGTCAGGCCTTTGAGATGCGACAGACCTGCGTCTGTAACCTGGATGTCGGCCAAAACCAGGATCCTCAGCTTGCTCATGCCGGCCAGATGCGCCAGGCCCGCATCGGTTACACCGGCGCCCGCCTGAAGAGTCAGCCACTGCAATTCGTACAGGTTTCTGAGATGGGCGAGACCTGCATCGGTAATTCGCGGCGAGACCAGATCCAGATATTCGAGCCTTGGCAGATTCGCGAGATACTGCATGTCGGAGTCAGAGGCCAGGGGCAGTTTCAGACCGGGGACGCCACTGTGATCCATCTCTTCGATCAACGCGTCCCAGTTGTCCACCGGAACCGACGGCAACACCCACCATATCCAGCCCGCGGGAATCTCCAGCCTCGATGCACTCGGCGTACGCCCGATCCACCTTGGGCCAGACCCCATTTCGCCAGGATCTATGTCGAGAATTTGAGTGAAGGACTTCTGGGCGAAGACATCGAAGACCATGCTGGAGTTGAAAGCCTGAGGTGTGACGCCCGGTTCTTGGGATTCTGCTCCACCGGCATCGCCTCCAGGTTCGGTAGCAGGACTGTGTACAGCAAAGGCCTCCAGGACAGGATCGATCATCGCGCCGGCCGCCGACCGCATAGACTCTTCTCGGAGAGAACTGATTTCAACTTGGGCCACATAGCGCGGTCGGCCTTGCGGATCATCTTCAGCGAGGCGCTCCAACAAGTCCTGCTCGGTCATGATCCTGTCGTCCACGATGTAGAAGCACAGCACGGCCATTTCGGTCGGCGGCGAAGAAAGCCCGTGAAACCGATGCACGGCGAGGCGAATCAGGCGATTGCATGAGGTGACAATGTTCAGGGGGGCCGTCTGATCCCAAATCCACCCGTTTGCAGGGAAGCATCGCAGCGGGGATTGACTCAAAACACCGCTCGGATGAGACGAGGAGTATGCTACATACAGATCCGCTGATTGCTGAGTGGTCCTGTTGATGTAACGGCGGTTGATGAAATCGTCGGTTGCCTTGTTGCGCATGTACTCGCGCACGGCCGCCGGAAGGGGGAGATCCTCGCCGGTCCAGCCATTCAGTGTGCGGGGGAATTCAGAAAGCGGCGTAGGCAGTGCGACCATTCGGTCTGTTTCACGGATTGCAGATTCCTTCTGGGCTCCGCGGGTCCAGACTGTGAACTTTCGTACTTTTCTTGAGGCATCATGCGGCCCTTGAGAGGGCTTCCA
>DAOQWL010000139.1:0-6228 GCA_035342095.1 Sedimentisphaerales bacterium
ATCCCGGATGCACGATGAGTCAGCCGCGCAAACGCTTCTCGAAAGGCCTTCCTAGCCCGAGCCAGTTTTGACCGCACTGCCATGCGGGAGCCCTTTGCCTGGTCGGCGATCTGCCCTATGGCAGCGCCGTCGATGTACTTTGCCGTCAGTAGCACGACAGCGCTACTTTCGGCACGAATCAGCGTTTTTCGCCGAGAAACGCATGTGGGTATCGTTCTTTTGAGCAAATGAGGCCCGATATAGCGCTGTCGTGGTAGGACCTGATATTCCGCCAGCAGTTCCTCAATGGCGGATCTGACCAGTTCTGCCAACTCGCGGGATTCGAGCACCTCGGAGGGCGGCTTCTCGTCGCCCTGGAGCCATTGGTCTTTCTGGCCGTCCAGAGACATCCACCACATTTGGGCCTGGACGAGTGCCGACCGTTGCTCGCATTTCCGGTAGTGCAGGGCGACCTGACGCTTGCCGATTGTCCAGAGCCAGACCCACAGACTGCCTCGCCGGGGATTGAAGTTGCCGGCCGAATGTGCCGCCGCCAGAAATGTCTCCTGCACGATGTCCGCGACCGACGCCGGATCGCTGCCCACCAGCCGGGCGACGTTGCGCCAGACCTTGTCCGCATACAGGTCGTACAACGCCAACCACGCCTCACGATCGCCCTGTCGCAGACCCGCGGCTATTTCGGTTTCGGTCGGCCTATCCATACCGCCTGGCTCTCACTGACTGTTCTGAACCATCGACAGCTCAGCTTTCACCGTATAGTTTGCGCCGGACACGGAAAATGTGTCGCGAAAAACCCAGATTTTGAGCCGCGGCACACAAAAAAAGCCGGGCACAAGGTCCGGCTTTCTTTGTCGCATGGTCACAGCCATCATTTCGGCAGAGCCTTTTCGAGCTCCGCCAGCTTCTCCGGGGAGACCGTCTCGGCGTGGAGATCGCCGAAGATGACGCGATATTGCCCGTCGTTCAACTTCCATCTCAGCAACACCTTGTCGGCATCTTTGGGGCCGACAGTCTGCCCACAGTAGGCGGGATCGGCCTTACTTTGGACCAGACTCATGTAGAAGAGCGCTGGTGCGCTGATCGATATTAATTCGTTGGTCCTCATGCTCCTTTCTTCGTCAGAGAGTTCCTTATAAGAATTAGGGTCATAACCTGTATGTTTCATCCACTCCTCGACAAGAGTCCTGTCCTCTATACTCGCTGGATATCTTCCGACCGCATCGTCGAACAGCTTCAGACCCTTGATGGCGTTCTCTTCATCGAAAGGCCGATGGATGATATCTCCCACCGGTGGTCTGTAGTCCTCCGGGATGTTGGGTTTGAAATCATCCGGAGTGACGATCACGTTCCACCGGAAATCATAGCTGACATCGCGTAGTCGTGCGCCTTCTTTGGTGACTACGTCTTCCTCCAATCGCACCGGAAGGAACGTATTCACATCGACCCACAGCTTCACATCAACCTTGTCAGGATCCCCTAAATGATCCGCTTGTACAAAGAAGGCGCCTCCATACGCGGCGTCCGTGATCTGGAATCCTTCTACGGTGACCCCATCGATGACGGAGTGTCCCAGACTTGTGTGCTTGTAGTTCAGCATCTCTTTGACGATGGCATGAGGATCATTGTATTGTTCTTTGTAGTAATCGAGTTTGACACCGTCGTATATGTGCCGCATGTAGGTCTTTTCTCCGTGATGGACCTCAATCAGGGAATTGGCCCGCGGTAAGAGAAATGACTCATCACCCACCGCGTGGCGATACAAGAGTGCCTTCTGAGTGGTATTACTGTAATCAGATGCTGTCACTGTCATCTTGATGCCGTCTTCCTTTGAGACCAGTACGGTACTAGTCCATTTGCTGGTTATCCGCTGCCACGTCAGTGTTGAGCTCACCTGATAGGCATAGCCTGTAACTTGTTCGATTCTGGTCAACACATCGGCCAGGGCAATACCGGATCCAGTCGTTTGCCAGAGAGACAGACCGATCCCACACGCGATCAACACCGCCGCCGCGACGCCGAGTTTTGTCGACGGACTTCGCATAATACGCCTCCAGTTCATCGGTCGGACCCCGGCCGGTTTGGTCTCTTGCGATTGTTCCTGAACGCGCAGGATCTCCGCGAAGATCGCCTCATGCCTATCCTGATTGACGCTCAAGGTCGATTGGCGAAAACGCTGTTTCATGTCTTCTGCGGATTTCATTCCTGGATTTCCCCATTCAACAAGGACCGCAGCTTCTCAATTCCATAGCGATATCGGCCCTGGACCGTGCCGATGGACGTCTTCTGCAATTGGGCAATGCTTCGCAACGTCATGTCGGCCTCGATACGCAATGTGATGACTTCCCTTTGTTCATCCGGCAGCCTTGCCATAGCGGCGGCGAGACGCTCCAACTGTTCGCTCATCACGGCCCACTGTTCCGGCCGTCTCTCCGCTGAAGTCAGACCGTCCGCCTCGGGGAGACTCTGTGTCTCATGGCGGCTGCGATACCGCCGCAGGTTTCGGACACCGTTCAGGGTGCTCGTGATGAGGTAGTTTCTGAGGTTGCCGGACAGTTTCAGATGGCCGCAAGACTGGGCGAATCTGGTGAATACATCCTGCACCACATCCTCGGCCGGGTTCATCCCGCCGGTGAGCACCACGGCGATCTTCAGAAGGTCGCCATGGTACTTGTCGTACGTTCGCCGCAGGGCGTCGCGACTGCCGCGCCTTAGTCTCCAGATAAGCAGCTTGTCTTCCATTGCCTTATTACACACCGCGAGGGGGCGTTTTTATATATGGATCGAGAGTATTCCAGAAGACGTTGACAGTGGGGCCCTTCGTCTTCCCAGGCAACGCCCTTGTGCCCCCCAAGACGCAGAGACCACCGACGGCTTGCGTGACCGCGCAGCGGGAGCCGAAAAACGCCGACCGTGAGGTCGCCAGGGCGCTACCTGCCATCGGCGGGCAGTGATCTCCCCCATCCGGTGCTTCCGTCTTGTCTGCCCCGCGGCGGTCTCTGTGTCCGCCGCACCCAGGCGTGAGCGGATCATGATTCCGGGCAGACGCCAGAGAGGAACCCGCCGACATAACTCTATACCTTACAAGACCTTGCGGCGTTCGTGCGCAGCCACACTCCGTTGGCGGCAGTTCAGATGACCTTGCCAGAACCGCTCGCGTTCGCTATAGTGGTCCGTTTGGGTGCCATCGGAAGTCCTCTCGATCCCTTGGAAAGATGTCAATGGCAGAACTGGCTACCGGACCGACAAAATGCGGGGTGTATCGCGCGTCATGCGTCATGCATGAGGCGAATTCACCCTTGGATACGGTCTGCGCGGGCTGGAGCGTGAGCGACGAGCGACGAGCGACGAGCGACGCTGAGCCCTGCAGCCTCTACGTCCACGTGCCGGTGTGCCGGAGCAAGTGCCGGTATTGCGGGTTCTATTCCGTGCCGGCCGATGGGGTCGACGCGGGTCGCCTGGTGGATGGGCTGCTGCGCGAGCTGGACCGGCATGACGGCGTCGAGTTCTCTACCGCCTATATCGGCGGGGGCAGTCCGACCGCCCTGCCGGCGGGCGAACTGGTTCGCCTGGCGGGCGCCGTCGGCCAGCGAGCCCCGCGGGTGGCGGAGTTCACCGTCGAGTGCAATCCGGGTCAGGTGGACGCGGGACTGCTGACGGCCCTGCGTGCGGTCGGGGTGAATCGGATCTCCTTCGGGGCGCAGTCGTTTCTGGAGCGAGAGTTGGGACTGCTCGGGCGGAAGCACTCGGTTGCGCAGATCGCGGCGGCGGTCGCGATGGCCAGGCGGGCGGGTTTCGAGAACGTCGGGCTGGACCTGATCTTCGCGATCCCCGGCTCGACGCTCGCGGACTGGCGGACGAGCCTGGAGGCGGCGATCGAGCTGGGCGCCGAGCACGTGTCAGCGTACGGCCTGAGCTTCGAGGCGGGCACGCCGTTCGAGGCTGAGCGACGAGCCGGGAGGCTGGCGCCGGTGGACGAGGAACTTGACCGGGCGATGTACGAGTGGACCATCGACCGACTGGCACGCGCGGGACTCGAACAATATGAGATCTCGAACTTCGCCAAGCCGGGCTTCGAGTGCCGGCACAACCTGGGGTATTGGGCGAATCGCCCGTACGTGGGCGTGGGACCGGCGGCGGCTTCATACCGGACGGAGGGTGCGGCCCCCGGCGGCCGGCGGATCGAGAACGATGCGAACGTCGAGCGATATCTGGACGCGGTGGAATACGGGCGGGCCGCGCCGAGCCAGGCACACATGGTGAATGGGGACGATGCGGTCTGCGAGACCGCAGTCCTGAATCTTCGTCGGCGGGCGGGGATCGACCTGGCGGAATTCCGGCGGCGGACCGGGCACGACGCGATGCGGACCTTCGCCGGGCCGATTGGCCGATATGGAGGGCTGGGCCTGATCGAAGTGACGGATCGGGCGGTCCGTCTCACACGCCGGGCTTTGCCGATTGCCGATACGATTCTTTGCGATTTTGCGGCTCTGGAATAACGGGACCTATGAACATTCGGAACATTCGGAATTTCTCAATCGTCGCACACATCGACCACGGCAAGAGCACGCTCGCCGACCGCATGCTGGAGCTGACCGGCACCATCACCGAGCGCCAGGCCAAGGACCAGATCCTCGACAGCATGGACATCGAGCGGGAGCGGGGCATCACGATCAAGGCCTCCGCGGTCACGATGGAGTACACCCACGAAGGGCAGACCTACATGCTCAACCTCATCGACACGCCGGGGCACGTTGATTTTGGATACGAAGTGTCCCGAGCTTTGGCGGCGTGCGAAGGGGCGCTGCTGGTCGTGGACGCGACGCAGGGAATTCAAGCGCAGACGCTGGCGAACGCGTATCTGGCGACGGAGGCTGGAGCGGAGATTCTGAGCGTCATCAACAAGGTGGACCTGGCGGCGGCGCAGCCGGAACTGGTTGCCGAGGAGATCGAGCACGTCCTGGGCATCCGGCGCAACGAGTGCTTTCATATCAGCGCCAAGTCCGGCCTCGGCGTCCAGGAACTCCTCGACGCGGTGTGCATGCTCCTGCCGCCGCCGACCGACCGGAGGGACGAGCCGCCGCGAGCGTTGATCTTCGACAGCCAGTACGACGACTATCGCGGCGTCATCTGCTACGTCCGCGTCTTCTCCGGCACCCTGAAGACCCGCCAGCGAATCCGACTCATGGGCACCGGCTTCGCCTACCAGATCACCGAGCTCGGCAAGTTCAAGCCCGACATGCGCCCGGTCGATCAGCTCGGTTGCGGCGAGGTCGGCTACGTCATCGCCAACATCCGCGACCTCGCCAATGTCCGCATCGGCGACACGATCACCGACGATGCCCGCCCGGCCCCCGATGCGCTGAAGGGCTACAAGCCGCCCATGCAGATGGTCTTCTCCGACTTCTACCCCGGCAACAACACGGAGTACCCGCGTCTCCGCGCCGCCTTCGACAAGCTCGCCCTCAACGACGCCAGCTTCACGTTCGTCCCGCAGAACTCACAGGCCCTCGGCTTCGGCTTCCGCTGCGGGTTCCTGGGCCTGCTGCACATGGAGATCATCCAGGAGCGACTCGAACGCGAGAACGACATCGACGTCGTCCAGACCGCGCCGACCGTCAGCTACGAGATCCTCCTTCGCGACGGGACCGTCAAACGGATCGACGCACCGAGCGAGCTGCCCGACCGCAGCAATATCGAGGAGATCCGCGAGCCCTTCGTCAAGCTCGAGATCATCACGATGAACGACACGATCGGCGGCATCATGAAGCTCGCGGAGGCCCGCCGCTGCAAGCTCATCAAGACCGACTACCTCAGTCCGACCCGCGTCATGATGGAGTACAAGGCTCCGCTGGCGGAGATCGTCTACGACTTCTACGACCTCATCAAGGGCATCAGTCACGGCTACGCGACGATGGACTATGAATTCACCGGCTTCGAGGCCGGCGACCTCGTCAAGATCGACATCCTCGTCAACGGCACGCCCGTCGAAGCCCTCTCGCTGATCGTGCACCGCAGCAACGCGGAGCCGCGAGGGCGAAAGCTCATCACGAAGCTCCGCAAGTCGATCCCGCGACACCAGTTCGAGATCCCGCTCCAGGTCGCCATCGGCGGCAAGATCATCGCCCGCGAGACAATCAAGGCCTACCGCAAGGACGTGACCGCCAAGCTCTACGGCGGCGACGTCACCCGAAAGATGAAGGTCCTCAAGAAGCAGAAAGAGGGCAAGAA
>DAOQWL010000140.1:0-6144 GCA_035342095.1 Sedimentisphaerales bacterium
TTTCCCCCTCGAAAACTCCCCTCTCCTGGCCCGCTTTCTGATGCTTTTTTCCAGACCACGGGTCAACTCTGATTCTGATCCAAACCAGGATCGTATTCGAGTCCCCCCGCGAGTTCGAGGTTGCCATCGCACACCCAGGTATGGGCTCAATCATCCTCCGTGGCCCTCCTCTCGTTCCCCTTTCTTAGCCTGCCGAAGACCTATCGAGAACCATGAGGTCCGTGTACCCATCGGCGAACCAACTCGCAGGGGAAAACGAACGATGAATGTGGAACGAGAAGAGAGCGAGGCATCGGCGACAGAAGACAATTTCTATGGTCGCATGAACGATCCTTCCGCAGGGGCATGGGTTACAGGTCCCTGTGGCGACACCATGGAGTTCTACATGGTGATCGAAAACGATGTCATCCGACAAGTGAAGTACCATACGGACGGCTGTCAGTTCACGCGCCTATGTGGCTACACCGTCGCAGCGTATGTCCAAGGCAAATCGCTTGTCGAGGCCCTGTCTCTCAGCGGCGGACAGCTTGTCGATGCCTTGCCCCAACTGCCGCCGGAGCATCGCCATTGTGCGATCCTGGCGGTGAGCGCTCTCTACAGAACGATCGGACAGTACTGGGTTGAAGTACTCGGCTCTTGACCTACAGCGACCAGTAGCCTGGCAATCGGCCGTCGCAGGGCTTGCTGACGGCTTTCTGGTCCGGCCGGACAAGAAAATTCCGAACGCGACCACGAATTCCCGAACCGACAGGTTAGTTGCCAGGTAACTCCTAAATCGGAATGATTACGAATTACTGAGAAGGTCCAATATGACGCTGTCCAAGGCCGAAATCGATCGCCGTGTCCAGGCATTCGTCCAGACATGCCGCCAGCGGGGCATGAAGGTCACACATCAGCGGGTGGAGATCTTCCAGGAGTTGGCTGGCAGTGCGGAGCATCCAGACGCAGAGACCATCTTCCAGAAGGTTTCCAGACACATGCCGAGTATCTCCCGCGACACGGTCTATCGAACCCTCTCGACCCTGGAGGACGAAGGCCTTGTCCGAAAAGTCGAGCCCCTGTTCGAGAGCGCCCGATATGACGCGAACCTGGATCGCCACCACCATTTCATCTGTACGGTGTGCGGCCTGGTCAGCGATTTCTATAGCCAGGCCTTGGACGATCTCCTGATCCTCAGGTCCGTGGAAGCCCTGGGGGAGATCGCCTGCGCCAGGTTCAGGTCCAAGGGACCTGTTCGGCCTGTATGAATCATAGAGCAGAGTGACAGCGCCAGCGGAAACAGCGTATGACACCCGTGTCACAAGCAGAAAGAGTCAAGGCGACGTCTGCATGGACCCGTCGGCTGTCTGGAAACCGTTCGATTGGTCAACCATCTAAAGTGAAAGGAGTACTCCCATGTGCAACGAAAACAGATTGCCGCTGATCGGCGAGAAGGCCCCGTCGTTCAAGGCGGAGACCACCCAAGGCCCCATCAATTTCCCCGATGATTTCAAGGGCAAGTGGGTCGTGTTCTTCTCGCACCCGGCCGACTTCACACCGGTCTGCACGACGGAGTTCATGACCTTCGCCTCCATGCAGCCCGAGTTTGAGAAACTCAACTGCAAGCTGCTCGGATTGTCCATCGACAGCACGTTCAGCCACATTGCCTGGCTGCGGACGATCAAGGAGAAGATCGAGTACAAGGGCATGAAAGGCGTCGAGGTGAATTTCCCCGTCATCAGCGACTTGACGATGGAGGTGTCCAAGGCCTTCGGCATGCTCCAACCGGCCGCCAGCAATACCCAAGCAGTGCGGGCGGTGTTCATGATCGATCCGAATGCCGTCGTGCGGGCGATCCTGTACTATCCGCTGAGCAACGGACGCAACATGGACGAGATCAAGCGACTGCTGATCGCCATGCAGCATTCCGACGAACACAAGATCGCCACGCCGGCCAACTGGCAGATCGGCGACGACGTGATCGTACCACCACCGGGCTCGTGCGGTGCCGCCAAGGAGCGGGTGGAAAAGCCCACGGCCGATGTGAAGGTCCTGGACTGGTTCTTGTGCCTCAAGAAGTGCCCGCACGGCAAGAAATAGGCTGGGATGGGTGAGGAGCGGTGCGGGAGATGCCGTGGGCGGCGCAGCCGCCGCCTGCGGTCTCCTCTTGGCAATTTGAGAAAGGGAACATGTAATGATCGGCAAGAAGATGACGGATGCCATCGTGCAGAGGATCAAGATGATCGGCGACCATAAGGGCGGCCTCTTCACGCTCGACCGGGCTCTGAGTGAACGTAAGACAAAGGGTTGACCGATTCATGAGCTTGCAGTTGGATCCTATCGGCATCATCTGTTCGCCCTTCACACAGGCCGCGGGGACACCCGTTCAGGCCAGTATGGCCGAAGGTACAACGGGCACGGTGGAAATATTGCCGGCCTTCGCCGCCGGGTTAAAAGACTTGGATGGTTTCGACCGGATCTGGTTGCTGTACTGGTTCGACCGGACGGTCGCGCCCAAGCTGATCGTCACGCCATACCTGGACGACCAGCCTCATGGTGTCTTTGCCACGCGGGCCCCCGCCCGGCCGAACGCCATCGGGATGTCGGCCGTTCGCTTGCTGCGCATTGACGGCTGCATTTTGCACGTAGCCGACGTGGATATCCTGGATGGTACGCCGCTGCTGGACATCAAGCCGTATGTTCCACAGTTCGATCACCTGCCGGCCGAGCGAACAGGCAGGCAATCGCCGGCAGGCTGCCGACCGGCGGTTCGAGGCATAGCGTGCGGATACAGCCAGATTGGACCGGCTGGCAGTGGCAGCCAGCAGATTCGCGGCGGATGTTGGCGCAGTCACAACATGTCGATAAGATCAAGGACCGTGGTGCAGCGCCGGGAGGAGTCTCGGGCTGCTGTGAGTGCTTTTCGCAGATCAGGAGATGAAACATGAAGCAGATACGAACAGCCGAGGCCCCGGCGGCCATCGGTCCCTATAGTCAGGCCATAGCGGAGGGACAGTTCATCTTCACATCCGGACAGCTTCCCATGGACCCGACCACGGGCGAACTCCGCAATACCGACATTGCCTCGGCCGCACGGCAAGTGCTCTCCAATCTGCGTGCGGTGCTCACCGCAGGAGGGGCCGACCTGAGCACCGTAGTCAAAACCACAGTGTTTCTGAAGGACATGCGGGACTTCCAGGCGTTCAACGGAGTCTATGCCGAATTCTTCAAGGAGCCCTTCCCGGCAAGAAGCTGTGTACAGGTGGCGGCGCTGCCCAAAGACGCACGGGTCGAAATCGAGGCCGTCGCCGTGCGAAAGGAATGAGGGTGTGGCTATAGACGAGGCATGAGACAACCGACTCACGTGCAGGAGAAAGGAGCGTGACGATGGGCACCTTGTTGACGCGGCCGCGATGGTCACCCTTCCTGGTGGGGGCGTGCATCGGGGCATTGAGTTGGATCACCTTCGGCCTGATGGGCAAGGCTCTGGGAACGAGCACGACCTTCGTGACGGTCGTGGCCTCTCTCCAGTCGTTCATCGCACCGGAACACGTCACGGCCACGCCTTATCTGGCGAAGCACACCAAGATCGACTGGCAATTCATGCTTGTGATCGGCATCTTCATCGGCGCGCTGCTGTCGGCCGTGCTGGCCCGCAGCTACAAGGTCGAACGTGTGCCCGATCTGTGGGCCTGGCGTTTCGGCCCGTCGAAAGCGAAACGATACCTCGCCGCTTTCCTGGGTGGCATCCTCGTCTTGTTCGGCGCCCGGCTCGCCGACGGCTGCACCAGCGGCCATGGCATCAGCGGCGGTCTTCAGTTTGCCGTCAGCAGTTGGGTGTTCTTCGCGTCGTTCTTCCTGACAGGCCTGGCGACCGCATTGGTTCTCTTCGGGAAGGAGGGACGCAAGCATGTTAACGTTTGATCCCTGGAATATGCTCTTGCTCGGTCTGGCGACGGGTTTGGTCTTCGGGTTCCTGCTTCAACGCGGCGGCGTGACCAAGTATCAGATCATCGTGGGCCAATTCCTCTGGGCCAATCACACCGTGCTGCGGACCATGCTGACGGCCATCGTCGTCGGTTCCGCCGGCGTGCTGGCGATGCACCAACTCTGGGATGTGAAACTGCATCTGAAGGAGGCAACGCTCTGGGGCAACATCCTCGGCGGCGGCCTCTTCGGCGTTGGCATGGTGGTGTTGGGCTACTGCCCTGGCACCGGCATCGGGGCAATCGCCGACGGCTCGCGTCACGCCATCTGGGGCGTCTTGGGCATGCTTGTGGGTGCCGCCGGCTACGCTGAGGCGGAATCCTGGATTCGGGCGAACATCCTTGCCGCCTGGACTCGGGGGAAGGTGACAATCGCCCAGGAGGTGTATGTTAGTCCGTGGTTTCTCGTGATCGGCCTGGCGATCGTCGCGGGACTCGTGTTCTGGTGGCTGCGAGGCAAAGACGTGCCTCGCACGACGGCCTGAACCGGCGTGGGGGAATGGTGTTCTACACCATGGTTGACCTTGGGGCACCAGATCCTTTACATTTGCGACCCGCGGTCCTATTCTGGATGCCCGAATGGCATCGCTAAAACACATCTCACTGGCGCAGGTCGTGGACACCATGGCCGAGGGCGTGTTCGTTGTGGACGCCTCCCACCGAATCGTCTTGTGGAACAGGGCGATGGAGGGACTCACGGGGTATACGGAAGCCGAGGTGTTGGGCAAGGGCTGTTCTTTGCTCCAATGTTACGGACTGCGAGAAACCGAGGCAGACCAGAGTAGCTGTCCATTGCTTGACCGCGATGGACTTGCATCGGGACGGCGGGAGTGCTCGTTGCGGGGCCGCAGCGGAGAGCAGATTCCGGTGCTGAAGAACGCCTGTGTCCTCAAGGACAAGAATGGTGCGACGCTTGGACTGGTGGAGACCGTCACGGACCTGCGTCCCGTGAAGTACCTCGAACAGCGGGTGGAGGAGATCGAACAGGCTTCAGTCCCGGTTCGTCGCATGGGAAGACTGGTGGGCGCCGGCCTCCGGATGCAGAAGGTCTACGAGCGAATTCGCCTGGCGGCGAATTCCCACACGACGATCCTCGTGCTCGGCGAGACGGGCACGGGCAAGGAACTGGCGGCCGAGGCGATCCATTTCGCCAGCCCCCGCAAGCAGGGTTCCTTGATCAAGGTCAACTGTTCGGCCCTGTCGGAGGGCCTGCTGGAAAGCGAGTTGTTCGGCCACGTCAAAGGGGCCTTCACCGGAGCGATCGAGGACAAGGTCGGCCGTTTCGAGGCGGCCCACGGCGGCACGATCTTCCTCGATGAGATCGGCGATATCTCCCCGTTGATCCAATTGAAGCTCTTGCGCGTACTGCAGGAGCGCCAAATCGAACCCGTGGGCAGTTCGCGGACGCAGGCGGTTGATGTCCGTGTGATCGCCGCGACCCACCGGGACCTGCGAGGTCTCGTCCGCGAGGGACGATTCCGGCAGGACCTCTACTATCGCCTGCGGGTCTTTCAGATCGATCTGCCCGCGCTGCGCGAACGCAAAGAGGATATCCCGCTGTTGATCGAGAGCTTCATGGAGCGATTCAACCGTCAGACCGGCAAATCGATCCGTACCATCAGCAGCGAGGCGATGCGCTGCCTCATGGATTATTGCTGGCCGGGCAATGTGCGGGAGCTGGAGAATGCCCTCGAACACGCCTATGTGACCTGCCAGGCCAGTGAGATCGGCCTGTTCGATCTGCCGCCTGAACTGCGAAAGACCGAGCTTCGCGAGGCTGAGTGCCCGGGGAGATCCCACGCGGGTCATCCCGCTGTGTCTCCGGCCGAGGCCGATCTCTCGACTCGTGAACAGCTCATCCAGACGCTCGAGAACTGCGGGTGGAAGAAAGCCGAGGCCGCGCGTCGCCTCGGCCTCAATCGCGCCACGATCTGGCGCAAGATGAAGCAATGGAACATCCCGCTGGAGCCTCCCGCGTCAGAGAGCCATCCTGCTCGGTGAGTCCCTCCCTGCAACGTTGCATGCAACGCTGCATCCCTGTTGCATGCAACGGCACGCACTTGGCCGCACACAACCCGACATCTCCACGGCGTGACGCAAGTCCTTTTCTGCCAAGCACTTGCAGTTGTGAAGGGCGGAGCAAAAGTGCGGCGGGTGGCGGGGCGGAGTAAAAGTGCGG
>DAOQWL010000141.1:0-5848 GCA_035342095.1 Sedimentisphaerales bacterium
CCTCAATCAGATCCCAGCCAACGTCTGATCGCCGAATCTTATGCAACGTTAGGGTGAGGTCCCTCGGTTTCTGGATTCCTGCTTGAAGCAGGAATGACAGGGTCGTCACCGGGGGTCTTGGCGGCATTGTTATGTGTGTTCCATCCCGCCGTAATCCTTATAACGCAAACGGCCCCGGGCGAACTCGATGTTGCCCAGGGCCGTCTTGAATCACTGTTGCGTAGGTGTCAGATCGGTGGCGATCACTCGACGACGAGCTGTCCGGCCTTGATGACGACCGTGTTGTTGGTCTCGTTCTTCTCCCGGACGTCGTTTGCGGGATCGATCAGCCAGCCGATGTTGTAGGTGCCGGCGGGGATGTTCGCGGGGAACGTGCCCGCCCAGCCCATGTCGGCCGATCCGCCCGCCTCAATGTCCGCGGCGACCACAGTGAGCAGATAGTCATCCGCTGTGATCTCGGCGTCGAGCGAGGCATAGATCGCGACGAAGAACGGGCCCGACTGGGCGCCGCCGCGATTGGCGACCCTTCCGGCGATCTTGATCCCCTGGCCGGTCTTGCCCGCGGTGACGCTTGGCGGCGTGAAGCCTTGATACCTCTCGCCCAGGTCGTACAGGTCAGGCAGGACGATCGGCTCCATCTCGGAGCAGGCCATCCACCAGCCGGAAGTCGGCGAGTAGTACGGAATCGCTGCGGCGGGGCAATCGCACAGCTCATCGGCCGCGTACCCGCCGGTCCAGAAATCCCAGCTCACGAGGATCGGGGCCACAAGATCCGTCGGATTGCAGCAGATCACGGTGCCGCCTGCGTCGGTCATCAGGCCTACTGCGCCTGCGGGCTCATCCACGAGCAGTCGGACGCGGTCGCCCGTCTGATAGGCCGGCGTGCAGCAGCCGTAAACCGGGCACTGCACGAGCACCGAACTCAGGACGACCTCGACCAGATCCACGTCGCCTGACGTGATGACCATCCCGTCCGGGATCCTGACGTACGGGGCGAACAGGCCCCTTGCGACGAACTCCTGGCCGACGGACGACGTGTCGGACCCGAGGTCCGGGAGGTAGAAGAAGCCGACGTTCTCCACGAACAGGCCGACCGTCGTGAGATCGCCGACGCGGACTTCCTGGAGGGTCCCGCAGTCGGTCGAGAAGGGCTTGGCGAGGACTTCGGGCGAAACCCACCACGTGGACCCGGGCTGGAACATGCCGGCGAATCGCTCGCTGCACTGAGCGTATTCGTTGGGGTCGCCGCCGTTGGTCCAGAGGTTCCAACTGACCATGATGGCGCCTCTCTTGTGATTGCTGCCGATGATGATGCCCGTGGCGCCTCGCTGCAGGTCCACGGCGCCGTTGGGGTTGGCCTCGCCGATCAGGACGACGGAATCACCATAGTCGAAGCCGCAGGTCCAGCGGTCGGCGCAGGGCGCGTCGTCCCAACTGGCGAAGGTCACGAGCGGGGAGTAGATATCGCCGTCCAGTTGGGGGCACGCCCGCTTGGCATCCGCAGGACTCTGGTTGAACAGGCCGCGGACTCGGACGCGGATGCCGTCCCGCAGAGCCCACCAGTACTCCATGAAATCCGCGCCGATGACGAGGTTATAGAACTTGCCGTCCTCGGTGTCCAGGTAGACGCAGCCCTCTCGGGTCTCCTTCAGGACGCCCTTGATGTCGATGGGCTGGCCGAGCAGCACGGCGCCGGGATCGACCCAGCTCGCGGAACCGGCCGGGTACGGCCCGCCGAGCCCGGCGCAGCCGGTTTCCTCATCCTTGCCGCCCGTCCACAGATCCCAGCTCACGAGAAGGGACCCGGTGCAGTCCACGGCATCACAGCACAGAACGGTGCCTGCCATGCCCTTGAGGAGGCCTTCCCCGACGGTCGGCGCATCCTCGAGCAGGACCACGCGGGTCCCCGGCGCGAAGCCTGCCGGATAGCTTGGACGGCGCACGCCGCTGGGGTCATCTGCATTTGCGATCGTGCTGCCGCAAACCAGGAACACGACCGACAAAACCATCGCATACCGAATGACGTGCCGATTCATCTTCGTACTCCTCCATAATATGTGATGCCTGCCCATGCGGGCGACTGCCCTAACCGCTCAAGACACACGGGCCCGGGGTGTGACTCGCCATGCGCCCCACGATGCGGAAATAGCCCGTGCCGCTCAGGGTACCTTCAGCATAGCACAACTGGGCCGCGATGCAAGCTTTTTTCTCGGACTTTATGCCTTCCTGATGGCAGATTTTGGCTGGTTCGGCGTTCCGTGGTCGCAGAATGGCTGAAACTGTCAGGAAAACGGCTTTTCGCCCACCGGCGGGGTGTCTACAATCGTGCCTGTTGCAGAGTGCTCGGAACCCTCGGCGGTCGGAATTGGAGTCGGACGCGTGCGAAACATGGCCAAGCCTATCGGCGTCATATCGGATACCCACAACCTGCTGCGCGAGGAGGCTCGCGGCAGATTGCAGGGCTGCGACCTGATCCTCCACGCGGGCGACGTGGGCAGCCCGTCCATCCTGGAAGAACTCAGGCAGATCGGCAGGGTCGTCGCGGTCCGTGGCAACATGGACAAGGGTCCGTGGGCGAGCGAGCTGGAGGAGGTCGAGCACGTCGAGGTGGACGGCAGGCGGATCTGCGTCATTCACGACATCGACAGGCTCGACCTCGATCCAGCGGCCGCCGGCATTGACGTGGTCGTCTACGGCCACTCGCACAAGCCCGCCGTGGACCGGCAGGACGGCGTCCTGTACCTCAATCCCGGCAGCGCCGGTCCCAAGCGATTTGACCTGCCCGTCAGCATGGCGATGCTGTGGATCGACTCGAAGGCGATTCACGCCGAGCTTGTCGATCTCTAAGACCACCGGCCAAAGGTACACGCAACCTCGTCATTGTGACTGGCTTGTCTCGGCATCCTTGTTGCTCAGTCTATTCAGGAACGCGCGAGCACGCTTGCGTATCAAGGGGCAGGGGTCTTCTGCAGCTCTGTTGAGGATTGTCCGAAAACGGGTGGTTTCGGGCCCTACGTCGGTCGGCCAGAATATCTCACGGTAACGCAGTGTGCTTGGAAGCTGCCCTCGCAACTTGGGTCGCGGGGGTGTCCCACCGGTGAGTTGACTTCTTATTGTCTCCTTTATCTTCTCCAGCAGGATTTTCCCATGACATATTCCGTCGGTCGGCGCTATGACCAGTCTGTCGCCGTTCTGTTGATCTCTGGCGGAATCATACCTGAATTGGGATCTGGATACAACCTGGTGGAGCGACTTTTGTGTTTTCGCGGCGTGACGGGTCTGCTATCATACCGGCGATGATCGAAGCCTTCCGGGCTACGGATTTCACATCGGGCTCCGGGGGATGATGGGGAACTGCATGGAAAGGGATTGAGACCATGAGACAGGCATTCATAGGACTGGTCGTGTCGGCGTTGGCGGTTTCCGGGTGCTCCAGCACCAAGGAGAAGGAGAACGGGATGAAGCACAGCCAGATCGATGGCAAGGTCCGCAAGCTCGTGGCGCAGATGACCGTCGAGGAGAAGGTCGGCCAGATGACGCAGATCACGCTGGAGCAGTTCGCCAAATCGGGCCAGGACGGATACCTGATCCTCGACGAGGCCAAGCTCCGCGACGGCATCGTCAATCACCATCTCGGCTCGATCCTCAACTGCGGCGGACAGGCCCGGACTGTGGAGAACTGGCAGGAGATTATCACGAAGATCCAGGATGTCACGACCAAAGAGACCCGCCTGGGCATCCCCATTATCTACGGCATCGACACGATCCACGGCGCCAACTACGTGCTCGGCGCGACGATCTTCCCGCAGAATATCGCGATGGCGGCCACGGGCAACGCGCCGCTGATGGAGAAGATCGGCGAGATCTCCGCCCTCGAAACCCGCGCCGCGGGCATTCCGTGGAACTTTGCTCCCGTCCTCGACGTGGCCCGCCAGCCGATGTGGCCCCGCGTGTTCGAGACGTTTGGCGAGGACCCCTATATCGCCTCGACGATGGGCGCCGCTTACATTCGTGGCCAGCAGGGCGACGATATCTCCGACCCGCTCAAGGTCGCGGTCTGCATGAAGCACTACCTCGGCTACAGTTGGCCGCAGTCGGGACGCGACCGCACGCCCGCCTACATCCCGGACCGGCAACTGCGTCAGTGGTTTGTCCCGCCCTTTGCAGCCGCGGTCAAGGCCGGCGCGGTCACCTGCATGGCGAACTCCTCCGAGATCAATGGCGTCCCGGTCCATTCGAGCTCGTTCTACCTCAAGGACCTGCTCCGCGACGAGCTGGGCTTCCGAGGCTTCGTCGTGAGCGACTGGGCCGACATCGAGAACCTGTACACCCGCGAGAAGGTCGCCAAGGACCGGCGCGAGGCGGTGAAGATGGCGGTCCTGGCGGGCGTCGATATGAGCATGGTGCCCTACGATTACAGCTTCTACGATACGCTCGTGCAGCTCGTCCAGGACGGCGAAGTGCCGATGAAGCGGATCGACGAGGCGGTCCGCGAGATCCTCCGCGTCAAGTACATGCTGGGTCTGTTCGAGAAGCCCTATCCGACGAAGAGCCTCGTCGCGAGCGTTGGGACGGCGGCCTCGCAGAAGGTGAACCTCCAGGCGGCCCGGGAGGCCATGACGCTGCTCAAGAATGACGGCGATCTGCTCCCGCTGGTGAAGAGCCGCAAAGTGCTGGTCACCGGACCGACCGCGAACAAGCTCTCGGTCCTCAACAGCGGCTGGACCTTCACTTGGCAGGGCGACAAGGAAGAGCTGTATCCGCAGGACAAGAACACGGTCCTGGAGGCGATTCGAGGGAAGGTCGGCGAAGCGAACGTCACCTACGTGGACGCGGTCGCGTTCGACAAGGAGATCGACATCGCCAAGGCGGTCGAGGCCGCTGCCGGCGTGGACGTGATCGTCGCCTGCATCGGCGAGCCCGCCTACTGCGAGACGCCCGGCAACATCGACGACCTGACGATGAGTGAGCCCCAGTTGAACCTCGTCGAGGCCCTGGCCAAGACAGGCAAACCCGTCGTGCTCGTCCTGGTCGAGGGCCGGCCCCGCGTGATCCGCACGATCGTGGACGACGCGAAGGCGATCCTGATGGCCTACACCCCCGGCGTGGAGGGCGGCCAGGCGGTCGCCGATGTCCTGTTCGGAGATGTCAACCCCAGCGGCAAACTCCCGCTGACCTATCCGAAATTCCCGGGCGGATTCGTGTGGTATGACCACAAGAACAGCGAGGTTCAGGGCGGCAACAAGTACGATCCGCAGTGGCCCTTCGGCTTCGGCCTGTCCTATTCGAAGATCACGTACCGCGCCCTGCGGGTGGACCAGAGCGAGCTCAAACCCGACGGCAAACTGACGGCAACGCTCGAAGTGACGAACGACAGCGACCGCCCCGCAAAGGAGACGGTCCACCTGTATCTCTCGGACGTGGTCGCGTCGGTGACGCCTCCCGTGAAGGTCCTCAAGCGATTCCAGAAGGTGGACCTGCCCCCGAAGGCGACGCAGACCGTGCGATTCACGCTGACCTGGGACGATCTGTCCTTCATCGGTCGAGACAACAAGCCGGTTGTCGAACCGGGCGAGTTCAGAGTCCAGGTCGGCGATATGTCGGTCTCCTTCACCGCCGTGGAGGGCAAGAAATAGCCCCGGCGTGACACTGACCTCTGTCCGCCATGACAGACTGATGGCGATACGGACTGCAATTCCGGCTTGCTTGCTGTATTTGTCACCGTGAATGGACCGCAGCAGAATGGAGGGCCTGGCCTGCGACCGAGAGAAACCTCGCGGTCCCAGATATCTCTACCCTAACGTTGCATAAGATTCGGCGATCAGACGTTGGCTGGGATCTGATTGAG
>DAOQWL010000142.1:0-5682 GCA_035342095.1 Sedimentisphaerales bacterium
GCAAAAGTGATACCGAACACTCCCCCGCAAAAACGGGGTTGACCGGACGCTCACCTCGTCGCTACGCGATTTGACCAGGATCCCATCTGCCTTGAACCGTCCAATCAACTCCGAGGAACTGGCTCTGCCTCCGCTAAACTCACTGCTGCACCGATCGCTCTTGAGCCACCGCTCCAGGATCTCCCGAAGCTTCGATTCGCTGAACTGTTCTTGACGCTCATCCAAGAGCCTCAACGATATCTCGCCCAGGACCTCCATCAACGCATCCACATACTCACAAGAGCGTTCAGACTCGATACGCTTGCCCTGGCTCGGCTTCCGATCGTCGATGTGCCAGTCCCTTAGCAGACCCCGCAGGCAACTCTCGTAGAGGTCCGATCGCTTGGCCGGGAAGGAACCCTCCGGACAGGCCTTGCACAGAAGCCCCAGCATCAGCGGGATCCGCGCCAGACCTCGAACCTGCACGCTGTTGCTCAGCTTGGTCTGGAACTGCACGGCCCGGGCTTCATCCCCGAACCATACCTCCACGAATGGAAATCGGCATGTAAAAGGGACCCACGTCGGGGAGTAGAATCGGCACCGAAAATGGACCCACCGCAGTGATCTCCGTAGTCTGAGGGCTTTAAGGCCCAGGGATGACGGAGACGGAAGGATGCTGACGGTGGAAGAGTATTGTAAGATCCGGATCGCGCATCGGGACGGGATGAGCATTCGGCAGATCGCCCGGCGGTTCAACCATTCGCGACGGAAGGTCCGGCAGGTGCTGGTCGAGAGCGAGCCTCGTCCGTACACGCTGCGGGAGGATCGGCCGGCGCCCCGGCTGGGTCCGTACAAGGGGTTGATCGAGCAGATCCTGGCCGAGGACGAGCAGGCCCCTCGCAAGCAGCAGCATACGGCGGCCAAGCTCTACCGGCGGTTGCGGGATGAGCACGGCTATGCCGGCGGCTACGACCAGGTGCGGCGGTACGTGGGCAGGCTGGTGCGGGATCGGCGAGAGACATTTATCCCGCTGACGCACCCGCCGGGCCGGCGTCTGGAGGCGGACTTCGGGCACATTTATGTGGACTTTCCCGACGGGCGGCGGCGGGTCTCGGTGCTGCTCTTGACGTGGAGTCACTCGGGGTATCGCTTTGCCGTCGCGTTGCCCAACGAGCGGACGGAGGCGATCCTGGCGGGCATGGTCGAGGGATTCGAGTTCTTCGGCTGCGTGCCCTGGGAGGTCTGGTGGGACAACCCCACGACGGTGGCCACGGCGGTTCTGGAGGGTCGCCAGCGGAAGGTGCAGTCGCGGTACGCGGCGTTGGCGAGCCACTACCGTTTCGATCCGCGGTTCTGCATGCCGGCGCGGGGCAACGAGAAGCCCGCCGTCGAGCACAGCGTCTACGACCTCCAGCGGGACTGGGCGACTCCCGTTCCGCGAGCAGAGGATCTGGCCGAGCTGAACGCGTACCTGCGATCCTGCGCCCTGGCCAAGCGGGATCACACGATGGCGGGCAAGACCCAGACGATCGGGGAGCTGTTCGAGCAGGACCAGCAAGCGGCCCTGACTCTGCCGGCTCACGCCTTCGATCCCTTCGTTCCCTCGACGGCCAAGGTGGACAAGTACCAGACGGTGCGGTTCGACACGAACCGCTACAGCGTTCCGCGGCGCTGGGCCTTCCAGACGGTGACGATCAAGGCGTACGTGGATCGGATCGAGGTGACCTCCGAGGCCGGCGTGCTCGCCCGGCACCAGCGCAGTTACGCCCGGGACGAATGGATCGTCCTGCCCCAGCACTACCTGGCGATCCTCGGCCGCCGGCCGGCGGCGTTGGATCATTCCTTCGTGTTCGACCGCTGGGAGTTGCCCGCCTGCTTCGAGCAGTTGCGGTCGGACTTCGAGCAGCGAGAGGGCCTGGCGGCCGGAGCCCGACAGTACGTGCGGGTCCTGCAACTGCTCGCCGAGTATCCGGTGAAGGTGGTCGAAGAGGCCATCAGCCAGTGCCGTAAGAAGACGACGGTCCACGCCGATCACATCCTCGCCACGGTCCGGCGGCTCGGAGATCGTCCGCTCCCCGGCGGCGCCGATCTTCCCGCGGATACACACCCGAGCGGCTCCCTGCCAATCCCGATTCCCAAGCTGGACCATTTCGATCTACTCTTATCCCATAGACCAGGAGACCTGTATGACGATGGACAACGAACGACGATTGCTGACGGTGCATTTGAAGCGGCTGCGACTGCCGGCGATGCTGGCCGAGTACGAGAAGCTCTCGCAGGAGGCGGCCCAGGAGAACGCCCATTACCTGCAGTACTTGCTGCGTTTGGTGGAACTGGAATCGGCGCAGCGGTCTGCCAATGCACTGCAATCACGGATCAAGCAGGCGGCGTTCCCGGTCTATAAGGACCTCGACCGCTACGACTTCAGTTGCGTGCCGAGCCTGAACAAGCAGAAGATCGTGGAGCTGACCCGCTGCCAGTGGCTCGATCAGCACGAGAACCTGTGCCTGATCGGAAACTCGGGAGTCGGCAAGACGCACCTGGCGATCGCCCTGGGCCTGGCGGCCTGCCGGGCCGGCGGCGGGTGCGGTTCTTCACGGCGGCAAACCTGGTGACCCGTCTGGAGCAGGCCCAGAAGCAGTACCAGCTCGATCGCTTCCTGAGCCAGCTCGACCGACTGGACCTGCTGATCTGCGATGAGCTGGGCTACCTGTCGTTCAGCCGGACCGGGGCGGAGTTGCTGTTCCAGGTCTTCGCGGATCGGTATGAGCGGTCCAGTCTGCTGCTCACGAGCAACCTGCCGTTCAGCGAGTGGGGCCAGGTCTTCCAGGGCGAACGCATGACGGCGGCCCTGCTGGACCGGCTGACGCATCACTGCCACATCTTCGAGCTCACCGGCGAGAGCTACCGCTTCCGCGAGTCGGTGAAGAAAAGCAAATCAGCGAAGCCATGACCCCGTTGACGGCGTGACGTAAGGGTGTATAGTATGACATAGGTGGGTCCCAATTCGGCGCCGACGTGGGTCCCTTTTACATGCCGATTTCCACAGCACCTGAGCCCAGTCCATCGCCAACAGCTCCAGCTCCTTGGCATCACGGATCGGAGGGGGAGTCTGTTCATATCCCACGATCCGCGAGGTCAGCAGAATCTGAGGATTGTCAAAGTCCTTCGCGAACTTCTCGATCCGTGGCTGCAACTGCTCCCGGTTGGGCACCTCGTCCCAGGCGTCCAGAAGGATCGTACATCGCTCCGACCCCAGCCGGTCCTGCACCAGGGACTTGAACCGGGTGGATCGCTTGCCCACAACCTGATCGACCAGGGCTTCATCCAAAGCACCTCTCGTTTGGGCCAGGTCCGAGAGCCGAATGTAGATCGGCAACGTGATTTGATCCAGGCTGTGACTCTGATGCACAAGCAAACGGTCGATCCCTTCCTGAGCCAGACGCCTCGCCTCGTACCGCAACAGCCACGTCTTGCCAAAGCCCGGATCGCCCAGGAGGATCGCGCGACGGAATCGCCGGCCTGCCCGGTGGTCCCATCGGAGCGTCTCCACCTCCTTCGACGGTTTCGCCTGCCCCTCTCCATCCGGCAGGCCCCGGTTCGGACCATAGAACACGCCCTCAGGATCCAGACCTTCCCGGCGAAGCCCCTCTCGCTGTTGGGCCAGCCACTCGTCCAGCCGAGAGCGGTCCGTCACCACCTGCACCATCTGACGCACCCGGTCAAATCCATTCCCCTGGTCAGAACCGTCCTCACGGAACCGTTCAGGATAGTACCGCGGAAGCCTCGCGCATTGGTCCTTGAGGTCCTTGAGATACTCCCCCACCTCCTCGACCAACGCGGACCGCACGCCGATCAACGCCTCCGCCGCCTCCGCCCGCTCGATCCGACAGCCGGGGGCCTCTGCCTCGATCTGCCTGAGGCTCTCCTTGCCTCCATCGATGACGATCGTATCGAACCGGCCGGACGTAACCACCGCCTGGACCTTCCGGGCCAGATCATTGACGGCTCCGACCCTCGCATGACGATCCACCGCGCACAGACAGACCACCGCCCGATCGTACACCAGAGCAGGACGGCTCCACGCGGCATGAAGACCACGCACGACGGCGCCCGTGGCCGAAGGGCCCTCGATGACCTCCTGATCCATGCCATGCCAGTCCCACCGCCCGGTCCGAGAGTCCAGGGCGTCTACTCGCACACGGACATTCGCCAGGGCCTTGCGGTCCTGCTGGAGCAGATCTGCCACCACGTCCGCCGTCTCACCGAAAACCGTGTCAAAGCCTTCGCCAAACTGCACGAACGCCTGCTGGGGCGCGAGGAAAACCTCGCCTGTCCCCTCGCCTTCGACGGCTTCGAACACAAACTCCGCGATGTAGGCATCGCTCTGTTGTCTCTGAGGAACCAATACCAAAGCAGACCGGACTTGACGGGCAGACGGCCGGCTGGTCTTCGTTGCATCGCTCAGCAGGTACTCGGCCAGATCGCACAGCCACCCGATCCGTCGCAGGTGCCAGGTCCGCGGGGCCTGGCTGGACGCAACCAAGCCCACGCGATCGGCCGCCAGAGTCAGGGCCTTGCGGACCAGGGACAACGGAGAGTCTGCCGCCAGGCTCTCGCCCAGGTCATCGATCTCTTCCCAGGAGGCCGCCGCTTGGCCACCATCGGGCTGCAAAGCCTCACAGGCACAGTCCAACAGGGTCTGTCTCAACTCCGGACGCTCCTCGCTACCGACGGGCTCTTGGGCCTGGAGCAGCCGCCTGGCACAGCCGGCCATCCGTGTGACCGACAGGTGGAGCCTGGCTACCTCTTCCGGGAAGGGGTCCAGACCCCGGACGATCCGCTCCAGACAGTCATAGACCACGCACGGGTCCTCCGTACGCCCCTCCTGCACCCAGGCCCGGCAGGCCTGGAGCCAGCCATTGCTGCCCGGACCAAACAACGCAGCCCGTGTCACGGTGCTCGGTCGCAAGCTCCCGTCAGTCAGACCGCTGAACCTATCCGTCCCCGCACTCTCCGAGATCTCAACAAATGTCTCCATATAGTGTACCGCATTGTACCAAATGCAAGGCTCGTATCACAACCCTATCCTCCGGACGGGAGATTGCCACGGCCTAAGACTCAGTTCGAAGGCCGTTGCCATCATCATGTCGGTTGTTGGCCTCTCCCTGCTGATGCCGGGCGCTGAGAAGACACTCAGTTGTGTTCTGGGTGGAGTCCTGAGTCTGGTCGTCAATGGTATGCTTTCTGGCACACCTTCCGAGACCATCAACAAGCGACCCAATGGCGGTGTGCGAGACAACAAGACCCACACTGAAATCAACGCGGATCTCGGGAGAACTCTCGGAATCCCGCCATTCATGCGCAAAACTGGAGAAGAACCATGAACCGCAATGAACTGTTCAAGAGAACCGAAGCCATTCTGAAACCCGAGATCGCCCACAAAGAGACATGGTCCATGATCGGCGTAGGCTCCGGAGGGGCAAGAGTAGCAGAGGAGGCCGCCCGCTTTGGCGTCGGGACGATCATCCTGGTCGACCGCCCCAGTGAGAAGCTCGAGGAACACAATATCATCCGTCATCCTTTGGGCTATCGAGATCTGGGACGACTCAAGGTCGAGGCCCTGCGCGACCACATCCTCAATATCAATCCTGAGTCGCTCAGCCGCTTCGCGGCCGGTGTCGGGAAGAAACCGGTTATAAT
>DAOQWL010000143.1:0-5339 GCA_035342095.1 Sedimentisphaerales bacterium
CCGCGCAGTCCGCCGGGTGGCTCCAGACGGCCAAGGCAGTCAAGACGGTCAAATAAAACTACTTGGCCTTCTTGACCGTCTTGGCCGTCTTCGGAACCCGCTGCCCGATGCGCGGAGGTATTATCCTCTTCCCCTGGGCGGAACGGGCCGATATAATGAGAACAACCTCGCGGGGGGTCGTGCTTCGGGAGCGAGGGGAACGATTTGAGCCTGGGAGGAGCATCATGGGAATCATCGGCCGAAGCTCGCGGAGCGTCGTGGTCGCGTTGTGGATTGCCCTGGCGGGCGGACTGGCGACGGGCCAGGAGGGCCAGACGGCGCGGGAGGCCGCCAAACGGGCGATGGTGCGTCCCGAGCGAGGGCCGAGTTTCGTGGCGGGCGAGGTGATCGTCCAGTTCAAGGACGGCCAGGGCGCGGGCATTGCGGCCGCGTCGGAAGAGGCCACCGTCCGGACGCATGAGACGGACCTGCTGCGATTGCGGTCGAAGTTTGGCGTCGAGAACGCGGGACCCGTTTTCCGACGGGTGCACGAGCAGGCGCGACGGGGCAAGCTCGGAGCGGGTCTGAGCATCGCCTCCGCCCGGCGGTCGCGGGACCTGCTGCGGTTCTACGTGCTCCAGACCGAGCGGGATGTGCAGGCGCTGTGCGAGGAGCTGAAGGCGGACCCTGCGGTCGAGTTCGCCCAGCCGAACTATGTCTATCGCATCTGTCGGACGCCGAACGATCCGGAGTTTCCCGATCAGTACGCCCACCAGCTCATCCGGATGCAGGACGCCTGGGAGATTTCGACGGGCAGCCGGGACGTGGTGGTCGCGATCCTCGGCACGGGGACCGACGTGAGCCATCCGGACCTCCAGGACAACATCTGGGTCAACGCAGGGGAAATCCCGGGCAACCAGATCGACGATGACGGCAACGGATTCGTGGACGATGTGCATGGGTGGAACTTCCGGACCGGGGACGGGGACATGGAGCCGTGGGACAGCCACGAGACGCAGGTCGCAGGCGTCATCGCGGCGGTTGGCAACAACGGCCTGGGCGTTGCGGGCGTCAACTGGCAGTGCAGCGTCATGGTGCTGCAGTTGAGCGAGGACTTCAAGTCCGACCACGTGGCGGGGTCGCTGGACTACGCGGCCGCCAACGGCGCGCGGATCGTGAACATGAGCTTCGGCGGCGACGCGTTCGGTCCCGCCGGCGACGTGGTGGTCCGCACGGCGATCGACAGCGCCTGCGAGCAGGGCGTGCTCCTGGTCGCCAGCGCGGGCAACTCGGATACGAGCCGGCCGGTCTTCCCGGCGGCCTACCCCAACGTGCTGGCGGTCGCCTCCACCAACGGCGAGGACGTCAAGACCGGACACAGCACGTTCGGCAACTGGGTGGACATCGCAGCGCCGGGCACCGACATCGTGACGACCACTGTGAACGCGAAGTACGTCGCGACGGCGGGGACCTCGTTCTCGTCGCCCTACGTGGCGGCGGTCGCGGCCCTGCTGTTCGCGCATCGTCCGGACCTGACGAATCTCGAAGCCCGCGCGATCCTTGAGAACACGACCGATCCGGTCTACTATGGCGATGTGGACCCGAACGCGGGGTACATCGGGACGGGGCGCGTGAACGCGTACTCGGCCCTGCTGGCGGCGGACGAGCCCCAGCCGCTCAGCGAGGTCTTTCTGCCGGCGGCCAACCAGGTCTACGCCGCCGACGGCAATGCGATCGATCTGTGCGTCTTCGCCTATGGCGACACGTATCGGCTCGACTACCGTGTCCACGGCGTCGCGGACTGGACCGCCATCTCGGCGGGCGACGCGCCGAGCGATCCGAACGCGCTGGTGCGCCGGTCGCTGCCCAACCCGGGCGTGGGGACCTACGAGCTGCGGATTTGCGTGACGAGGGGCGGACGGACGCACACCGACTACCGGTCGTTCGGGGTCACCGATGCGACGCCGCAGGCGGGCTGGCCGACGTTCCGGGACGCGACGCCGGAAGAGCTGTACTATATCTACTACATGAGCAGTCCGGTCTGCATGGACGTCGATGGCGACGGCCGGACGGAGATCATCCATTCGCTCGTCGATTACAGCGGCTACCTCGCAGAGTCCACGGTGGACATCTGGACCGCCGACGGCAAGTCGCTGCCGAACTGGCCGGTCGATCTGGGGTATGCCTGGGCGACGGGCCTGGCGGTCGGCGACATCGACGGCGACGGCGACTACGAGGTCGTCGCGAGCTGCGAGTACGACGGCGAGGTGTACGCCTATCACATCGACACCGGCAAGATGGTCGAGGGCGAGTGGCCCGCCTGGGTGGGCGGCTGGTACGGATACATCACCGCGGGTCCCGTTCTGGCCGACCTGGACGGCGACGGGGACAGCGAGATCCTCGTGGCCCTGGACTACAAGTCCAGCAGCACGGACGGGCTGATCGCACTGCAAGGCGACGGCACGCCGTTCTGGGCGCGACGGTACACGTCGGAGGGACCGCTGGCGGTCGCGGACGTGGATCGCGACGGGGACGTGGAGATCGGTCTGAGCGGGTACGGCCCGGGACTGACGACCCGACTCTATACGTTCCTGCTCGATTCACAGGGCCAGCAGATAGCCCGGTGGAGGGGCGGCAGTCCCAAGGGCGTGGTCTTCGCCGATCTCGACGGCGACGGGACGACGGAGATGGTCTTCTGCGCCGAACAGGAGGTCCTGGCCGTCCGCGCCGACGGGACGACGGTGTGGAGGACGAAGACCGACGACTCGCTCGACTCGGCGGGAGGGATCTGCGTCGGCGACCTCGACGACGACGGTCTGAGCGAGGTCTACGTCACTACGCTCGTCGAGAGCGACGAATACGTCTTCACTCGCGTCTACGCGTTCGACCATGAAGGCAAGCTGCGGACCGACGCGGGCTGGCCCCAATCGATCATGGGCGCCCCGTTGCGGTGCATTCCGCTGATCGCGGATATCGACGGCGACGGACTCAAGGAACTCATTGTCGCCCCGGGCGGCGAACCCTTCATGGCCTGGGAGGCCGACGGCTCGGTCACGCCGGGATTCCCCATGCTGCATCTGGCGGCCGACGTGCAGGTGAGCCCTGCGGTGGCCGACCTGGACGCGGACGGCGATATCGAGATCATGGTCGCTGCAGACGACTTCCGCTTCCATGTGCTGGACCTTCCGGGTTCGTACGCGCCCGAGCTGGTCGATTGGGGCCAGGCCCATCACGACGCGCAGAACTCCGGATGGACGGCTGCTGCGCCCCAGTTGGACACGATCACGGTCCCGTCGGAGATCCGCCCGGGCGAGCGGCTCGAAGTGAAGCTCTCCGCGTCGAACCCTGCGGACCTGCCGCTGCGATGGTCCGTGGGCAATCTGCCGAGGGGCGCCTGGTACGATCCCCAGACGCTCACGCTGTACTGGAAGCCGACGGTCGATCAGGCATTTACCCTCTACACGCTTTCGTTTGTGGTCACCGATGGTGTGCGGCAGTCCAGTCGGGATGTGTCCGTGGCGGTCGTGCCCGACGCCATCTACTACACGAGCATGGACGCGGACCCGAGCTGGACGCTCGACGAAGGCTGGGCCTGGGGCGATCCGAAAGGCCGGGGCTCCTGGACCGGCGATCCAACCGTCGGACACACCGGCAGCGCCGTCCTGGGCTATGCCCTCGACGGCGACTACCCTGACGGCCTGGTCGAGACGCGGTACGCGACGACCGGCCCGATCGACTGCACGGGCTTCACGAACATCCGCCTGAGCTTCTGGCGGTGGCTCGTCGTCGAGGCGCCCTACGATTACGCCTGTGTCCAGGTCTCCAACGACGGTGCAACCTGGACCGATCTGTGGACGACCGGGCAGTCGCACATCTCGGACAGCGCCTGGCAGTACGTGGAGTACGCGGTCCCGCCGGGCATCGCGGACGGCCGATCGACCGTCTGGTTCCGCTGGGGCATGGGCCCGACGGACGACTGGATCTCCTGTCCCGGCTGGAACCTCGACGACGTCCAGGTCACGGGCAAGAGCGGGAACTGACGATCCGATATTTGCCATTTACGATTTGCGATTTACGATTTGAAGCCCCCGGTCGTATCGGGGCTTCCACATGCTCGGCATGCGTAACACGCTGCGGATGATGAATTCCCACATTCATATCGGGCGGATTATACAGATCGCGTCCGATATCTGCATTTCTCGTGTTTCAGGCCGTCTTGGCTAAAATGCACTTGACATTTGTCTCCATTTCGTGTATAAAAATACACATGAAGTGAAGAGGCCTGCATCCCCACTGGATAGCGAGCGGGATCAGGCATTGTCTGCAGTGTGTTGGTGCTGCAAATTGGGTGGACGTCGTTTCATTCGCTGTAATCCCAGTGGCCGAAGAGGGTCTTGTCTCTTTCCCGCCTGATTCGATGGACCGGATGCAGAGGGAGGGAAACCCGGGAGACACAAGGACGGCACAGATCGCAGCATGCGTAACACCGGCGGCCAACGTAGGCTCGCCATAGTATAAGTCGTGTGTTCGAGTCGTGAACCTGTGTTACAGAGAGGAGAGTGTGGAAATGAGAATCATCGCAACGATCGCTTTGGCGGCTGTTCTGACGTCTGTGAGCCAGGCCGCGGTGACTGTTGGCACGAGCGGCGTCAATCCCCAGACGACGACGGCCGTCGCTTCGTATCAGACCTACGGCAGTGATATGGACGGCATGATCGTCACGGCCAACGGCTCTGACTCGGGCACCTGGGCGGACACCGGTGCCTATTCGGGAGCCGCCGGTGGGAGCGGGTGGAATCTGTCCCAGTCTGGCGACACCTGGAGCACCAGTGGGTACTGGACGCTGACCAGCGAGACCGGGATCTCTGTCCTGACAGTTGACGCGGGCGCCGGCGACACGATGTTTGACATCGTGTACGGCGATTACCTGACGCCAAACTCGGCGAATGGCCGTCCGTTTACCCTTGTCGATGCAGGAACCTACAATGGAGACATCACGGTGACGTACAGCGGTCCGGTCAGTCTCACCGGCGATTCCTTCTACGGCGATCTCTACCGATACATGACGATCGCGTTCTCGGAATCGTTCGCCGGCACGCTGACCTTCCTTTCCGATACGGACAACGCGTCCCTGCAGGGGGACATCAATCCGTCCGTTCCGGCGCCGGGCGCCCTGCTTCTCGCGGGCATCGGCTCTGCCATGGTTCGCTTCCTTCGGAGGCGCCAGGCTGCCTGATCGCAATCTGTGGCCTGGGTGTTGACTGGAATAGAAAGGACCCTCGTGTTGAGCGGGGGTCCTTTTCTTTGTGTGCCGAGCATGTTCGACAGCTTGAGGGTGCAAGTCCCTTTGATAACCTGAT
>DAOQWL010000144.1:0-5260 GCA_035342095.1 Sedimentisphaerales bacterium
GGGCGGGGGGCAGCGCCCCCATCGCACCAGGAAGTACGCAAGAACCGGATGAGCCGCAAAACGAAGCCAATCGGCTCAGGGCGTATCCCGCGGCAACTCGCGCCTGGCACGAGAGTTATGGCGGATCGGCCGCGAAACGGAGTCCGAAAAACGAAGCCAATTTCCCCGCCTGGGGCGGTGGATTCCTGCTTTCGCGGAGGGCTTCGATGGCGTATAGTGTCTTGTTCCTGGATACTGGCCGGATCTCCCGCGGGGAGCGATCGGTACGAGTAGTAATGGAGTGGCCCGGGCGTACCGTCCCGGCTCTTGGGAGGATGTAGCAAGATGGCGGATCAGGTTGAAGCGTACATCGATCAGAATTGGGTTCGTTTCGTCGAAGAGCTCAAGCAGTTCATGCGGTTCCCCTCGGTCAGCGCGCAGCGGGCACACGACAAGGACACGCGGGCCTGCGCCGAGTGGGTGGTCGCGCACCTCAAGGGCCTGGGCTTCGACGCCGGACTCGTCGATGTCGGCGGACAGCCCATCGTCCGGGCCCTGATGAAGGGCAAGAGCACCAAGCGCGTGATGATCTACGGGCACTACGACGTGCAGCCTGAAGACCCGGTCAGCGAGTGGAAGACCCCGCCCTTCGAGCCGACGATCCGCGACGGCATCCTCTACGGCCGGGGCTCCACCGACGACAAGGGACAGCTCTGGACCCACGTCAAAGCGGTCGAGAGCCTGCTCAAGACCGAGGGCGAGCTGCCTTGCGAAGTCCTGTTCCTGCTGGAGGGCGAGGAGGAGTCCGGCGGTGACGCGTTGCCCCGCTACGTGGCACAGGCCAAGGCCGAGCTCAAGCCCGACGCCATCGTCATCTCCGACAGCACGATGTACGACGCCAACACGCCTGCGCTGACCTACGGCCTTCGCGGCCTGGTCGCGCTGGAATTCACCATTCGTGGCCCGGCTTCGGACGTCCATTCCGGCGCCTACGGCGGCGGTATCGCCAATCCCGTCATGGTCGCGGCCCAGATCCTGGCCGCCTGTGTCTCTCGCGACGGCAAGGTCCTCGTCCCGCATTTCTACGACGACGTGGTCCCGCTGCAGGACTGGGAGCGGGAGAGCTTCCGCAAGCTGAACTTCAGCGACGAGACCCTGGCCAAGGAGCTGAACATCCCGCGCCCGCACGGCGAGACCGGCTATAGCACGCTGGAGCGGCTCTGGGCCCGCCCGACGTTCGAGATCAACGGCTTCTTCGGCGGTTACCAAGGGCAGCGGTCCAAGACGATCATCCCGTCGTTTGCCACGGCCAAGATCACCTGCCGGCTGGTTGCCAACCAGAATCCCGCCCGCATCCGCGACCTGGCGATCGAGCACATCCGGTCCGTCTGTCCCAACACGGTCCGCATCGAGATCAACGATTTCGGGATGAGTCCGCCGGTGCTGTTCGACGTGAAGGACCCGATCATCCGGGCCGCTCAGGACGCGACATGCAAGGGCTTCGGTCGGGAAACAGTCTTCATCCGTTGCGGCGGCTCGATCCCGGTGGTCAGCACCTTCGCGGAGCATCTCGGCTGCCCGGTCATCCTGATGGGTTTCGGCCTCGACAGCGACGGCCCGCACGGTCCGAACGAGCACTTCAGCCTGGACAGCTTCGTCAAAGGAACGAAATCCGCCGCCCACATGCTGAGGATGATCTGACAGGCAGTCCGTCGACTCATTGCTTGACTTTGTGGGACATTCTCGACCCTGGTCAAGTGCGTGTTGGTTCCGGAATCTGCACAGTCGGGCCGCTATGCGAGATAGACCTTGTCGCCGGGGTGGATCGGGGGGACCTGGTCCCGCTTGGCGACGATGTCCTCGGCGTCGAGGGCGAAGCTCGGCGCGATCTCGATCACGCAGTCGGGGGAGCGGTCCGGCTTACGCGGGACCTTGACGCCGGCGGATTCGAGCCAGGTCGCGGCCCGCTCGATCATCATCCGGCGGGTTACCTCGGCGCTGTCTTCGCCCACAGCGTTCTTGACCGGGGCGAACTGCTCGCTCCGCACGATGTCCAGGATGATCGACCGCTTGGCCAGCGGGATCGCGTCGAAGATGAACGATTCGAGCTTCACGCCGTTGGGCTCTTTCGGTTCGACCCGACGACCCTCGGCGTCGATGTGCTGGATCTTCTTGACTGCCCGGTGGAGGGGCAGGGTGTGCCCCTTCGTATTGAGGTGCTCCACGAAACTGGTGTCGATGATGTGGATCGCGATGCTGCCGAGGGAGAAGGCCAGCGAACCGTCCGGGCGGCGTTTCTGGGCCAGTTCGTCGGGCAGGTCGCTGTACTCGATCACGGTCACTTTGCCGTCGACCAGACAGAAGTTGCCGACCTTCTCCTTGGGTCCGTTCTTGATGACCGCTTTGGACGACATCTGGGCGCCGTCCAAGGCGTGCAGCCCGATGAAGAGCGGATCGAAGAGCTTGACCAGCGGATTGTCCACCTGCCAATAGGTGAGGTGCTCGACGCCGCGTTTCTTCATGTCCGCCAGGGCTCCGCTTCGAGCGAGGGCTCGGATGCACCCGCCATGACCGTCGGGACCCCTGGCGATTTGGTCCTTTTCCGCGAGCAGTATCCGCCCGTCAAGGCCGAAATTCGGAAGCGTTCCCTGCTGGAAAATGAAGACGTTCCGGGGGTCCAGGCCGTAGTAGTTGTCGGACCTGAAGGTCGCCAGAGTCTGCTCGTGGTTGAGCGGGCTGGTCATGATGTACCAGGGGCAGACAGCACCATACCGGCTCGATACCGCGGCAATCGTCTCGGCGAAGATGCGAAAGAGCGTCTTGTGCTCGATCGGGCTGACCGGGAAGTTGCCCTTGGGTCCGTCGAAGCCGAGCCGTGTGCCCTGGCCGCCGGCGACCACGAGGGCCGCCACCTTGCCGCTGGAGATTCGCTTCGTTCCTAAGTCGATTGCCTGTCTGTACTTGCGCTCTTCCTCCGCATTGTGCGGCTGGGGGCTGTAGGAGGTTGCCGGCTCGAAGTCGTGCTGAACAGGCGCCGCGGGTTGACCTGTGACCAGGTGGCGGACCCAATCCTGGATCGCAGGCAGATCGAGTTCTCGAATCTGGGCCAGCAGGGCGTCCTGCTGGTTCGGGTTCAGTTGGTTCCAGAACGCCAGCAGATGCTCCTGATGGTGCTCGGTCAGGAGTCTGCGGATGCTCTCCACGTCGGTTCTCTCGGGCATAGCGATCTCCAAGTCGTCAGACGATGGGATATTACGCGAAAGGAAAAATATTTCAAGGAAATGAGCGAATCGGGCGACAAAAAGTTTGACACGTTCCTCGGCTTGGGTTAAGATTGAGATAAAGGATAGGTGGATTTGCAGAAGTAGATCTATCATAAACCAGTACAGCCATCATATATAATACTTCAGCACTTCATATCCAGATCCGCCTGCCTAAGAGTTGTAGGACACAACCTACGAAACCTGAAGAACACCTGGAGGTCTTTGACCTGACTTAGGCAGAAAATCCTGCAAGGCGGAATGCTTTATCGGAACAAAACCGGCCCGTTCTCCTGTTGGTGCAAACGTTTTGATCCGGAGACTCGCGTGAACGAGCATTCGCCGATCAGGCAGCAACAAGCAGTCATTTGTTTGTTAATGTGGCCTATGTGGCGTAGTTGGAGAACGGTCGGTCTGCGAATCTCAGAGAAGTGAAAGGAGAATCAAATGAAAAGAAAAGGCTTCACCCTCGTCGAGCTGCTGGTCGTGATTGCGATCATCGCTCTGCTGATGGGCATTCTGATGCCGGCGTTGGCCCGTGTGCGCCAACTGGCGTTCCGAATGACCTGCGGCACCAACCTGTCGGGCATTGGCAAGGCCATGCTGATCTATGCCAATGACTATGAAGACGAGCTGCCCAAGGCCGGCGGCCGGTCCAGCACCTGGGGTCAAGTGGCCAACTACCAGGGAGGCACCCGCCAGGTGGCCTTTGGCCTCTCTGCGGACGGCAGCAGCGGCAAGGCGACGATCAGCTCGTGCTTCTACCTGCTGGTCAAGTACGCGGAGGTGACTCCGAAGTCGTTCATCTGCAAGGGCGACTCGGGCACCTCGGAGTTCAAGCTGGCCGACCTGGGCCTGACCGGGGTCGAGCTGATCGACCTGTGGGATTTCGGCACGCAGGGCGCTGCCGGCACCGCCTACAAGAGCTGCAGCTACTCGTACCATCTGCCGTTCAACAATCCGTACGCTCTGACGGTTTCGAGCGAGCCGGGCTTCGCGGTTGCGTCCGAGAGGAACCCGTTCTTCAAGAGCCCTGCCGGCGATGCAACGGCGTGGAACCTGTTCAAGCCCGACATGACTGGCTACGGCGGAACGACCGAGCAGGCCAAGCTGGGCAACGCCCTGTCGCACCAGCAGGAAGGTCAGAACGTGATGTTCCTCGACACCCACGTGGAGTTCGAGAAACGCTCCTACTGCTCGGTGGAAGACGACAACATCTACACGCCGTCGGACAACGACCAAGAGGGCGACCCCGTGGGCATCCTGCCTACGTTCACCTCGGTCCCGCGCTGCCGGAAGGACTCGTTCCTCGTGCATGATCCGGACGTGATGGGCGGAACGACCACGACGACGAGAGGCAGCTAACAGGTCAATCTCGTATAGATATTGACATGCAGCGGCGGCCCCGCGACCGATTTCGCGGGGCCGCCATTCTCCTCGAACGTGCTCTTTGACATTTCTGCCAGGCATCTGAGCGACGACGACGCTGGAGCCGGGCGACAGAGGGCATACACCTCCCCAGACGGTTTCGGGCATCGTGTCGATTTCCTGAGCTATCATATCTTCTCTCGTTCTATCTTCCGAGCCGTTGGTTTGAGGTCTGCTCTCCCGATCCCCAACCACCGTCTGTCCCGCTCATCGATTCGCGCATTCGCGGCGATCTCCCATTTGATGCATGAGCAGCGGCGTACGCCGGTGTTCCGTGCGAAGTCTGCCGAGGGTGCGCGCTTCTGCTGATTCTCGAAGACAATCGGTCAGGCTCTGCGCCTGCGGACCGGCCGTCCATGCATAGAACGAAACCACGAGATCGGCGGATCATGAGCGTTGAGCCTGAGTTTGCGGGCGGGTGTGCCGCTCGCGACCGATTGCCGCGGCGTGGAAGGAGACGAACACCTCGCATTCATCCATCGATTCCCTCTTTCCCTGCCGCACGCAGGTCGGTCCCGCCGGTCTCACGCTATTGGAAAGGGGACTACCATGAGAAGGAAGGGGTTCACACTGGTTGAGCTGTTGGTCGTGAT
>DAOQWL010000145.1:0-5257 GCA_035342095.1 Sedimentisphaerales bacterium
GTCAAAAATCCCTGCTTCACAAAATTCTTTTCGCCGCACTCCGTGAACGGCTACGCGTGGATTGAAGCTCCAGACGCACAGCGATCGCGTCCATCCATCGGGCGTTGGCTCACGGACCGCCCCGCCAGGGGCTGGCTGCGAAGACGGGACCGGACGAGATCGGGCATGTTCTCAGGAGGGCAGCCGAAAAGAACGAAAGAAAACGCAAAAAGGGTTCCATGATTCAGCGTGACTCTGCGGATCTCTCCTTTCGGCCCTTTTCGTTTCTTTCGGCCATCGCCCTTCGGCATCCCGGCCGGAGGATCCCCGACGATTGAGCAGGTTCCCGGCTCTTTCGCCGGGCTCGGCGTCTCTGGGGTGAACCATAGGCGGTGGGCATAGCCCACCCTACCGCTGTCGCCGATTCCTTCGCTCCCTTTCTTCCCCTGCGTCTTGGCATCGCTGCGTGAGTTGCCTGATTTCCCTTCGCGATCTTCGTGTCCTTCGTGGTAATGAAGTTGATGATCCCCCCTCGCGCCCCTCGGCGGGCTCTGCGGCGTACCACGCGTCGCTCGTCGCTCGTGTCTCGGACGCGCGTGGCACATTTCCCGGCTCGTTCTGTTTCTTTCGCCCATGAATCAGAACGCGTGGGTTGAAGAACCCACCCTACGGATTTCGTCCTCGGCTGTTGCCGGAATTCTTCGCGGTTCTGCGTTAGTCCTTGCGGCACAGCGAGTTATGAACACAGCAAAATCGCATGGTTTGTTATATTTCTATTGACGCCATGAGCTGGTGGTTGTACCATAGCCTGGTCAGCGTGTGGCACGGGCCACGAGTCACGAGACACCGGTTGGACGAAAGGGAGAGCCATGAGACGACGACAAGTCAAAAGGCGAAAGGACCAGGGCAAAGGCAGGAGCCAGAGCGTTCGGCGGGGCGCCCTGCCGCCGCGGGAGAGCGAACTGTGGCCCCTCTCCTGCCGGGGGGAGTCGTGGGACCCTCGCATCGCGCCGTTCTACGTCGGGCGGTGCCAGATGTGCGAACATGCGTGCCACCCGTCGGAGATGCGGCGGAGGCAGGAATCGAGGGCGTGTTTGCCCCGGATGCTGCTGTGCACGGAACATCCGGCCAGTCCGGGCCAGTTGCGCGAGGTCCTGCCGACGGAGACGTGCCGGCACTTCCGACGGCGGCGAGAGGAACGGCCCCGCGTCAAACGAAAAGGGACGCTGGATCGGACGGCCCTTACCGCGGATTCGCCCGTCTGGCGGTCGCACGAGTACAGGAAGGCGTGTCGGATCAAGCTGTCGGGCGACTACTTCGTCCTCGTCAGTCCCGAGGACTTCGCCCAACTCAGCGAGCACAAGTGGTCCGCCAGCAACAAGCGGGGCATGGTCTACGCGGTCCGGCGGAAGAACGGGCGGACGGTGTACATGCACCGCGAGATCATGAAGGCCCGCAAGGGGATGGTCGTGGACCACAAGAACTGCCGGACGTGGGACAATCGACGGTGCAATCTGCGGGTGTGTACGCAGAAGCAGAACCAGGCGAATCGCGGACCTCGCGGCGGGTTGTCGCAGTACGTCGGCGTCCTGCGACGGGGCGACCAGTGGGAGGCGAGGATCAGCTATCGCGGCGAGTTGTTCTGTCTCGGGCGCTACGACACGCAGATCGCAGCGGCCAAGGCCCGCGACCGCAAGGCCTACGAACTGCACGGTCCCTTCGCGTACCTCAACTTCCCGAAGGAGCGTGGGCGCTGAGGGCTATCGTGCTTTCACCAGCTCTCGCGCCAGTTCGGGATCGTTCGTCGTGATTCCGTCGATGCCCAGGCCAATCAGCGTCGCCATTCGGTCGGCGTCGTCGACGGTCCAGACGTACAGCTCCATGCCGCAGGCGTGGACCAGGCCGATGGTCTCCGGCCTGATTGTGCTGTGCTCCCAGTCGATGAGGTCAATGCCGCGAGATTGAATACCCTTGATCTCGGCCAGCGTCAGGGCGCCCGATCCGAGGGCCCCGGTCTGGATGGCGGGCGCCAGCATCTCGACCTCGGCCAGGAAGTCCCAGTCAAACGCAATGACGGTCACCCGGCGTTCGATCTTCAGCAGGCGAATCAGATCGACATACGCGGCGGCGGAGCCCGCCTTTCGCTCGATCACCGGCCGCATGTCGGGCATCGTCGCCAGAACGGCCTCGGTCATCAGCGGAACGAACTCGCCCGAGAAATCCGCGGAGAACCACGACCCGGCATCCAGACGTCTCAGCTCCGCCAGCGTCATGCCCGCGACGGCTCCGATGCCATCGGTCGTGCGATCGACCGTGTCATCGTGCATGAGAATCAGTTGGTCGTCCAAGGTCACGCGGACGTCGAATTCGACCCCGTCGGCAAACCCGCGAGCGGCGTTGCAGGATGCGATCGTATTCTCCGGCGCCGCCGCGGAGAAGCCGCGATGGGCCACGACGACCGCGTTCCGAGCATACTGACAGCCTTCGCGCGACGGGTCCGTGCAGGCCATCCATTGAGCGGCAAACAGGGCCAGGTCGCTCCAGTCGACGGCGCAGTCGCGATTGAAGTCCATTTCGTTGTAGCCCCAGTCGCCGCAGGTCAGATCGTCTTCGAGGATGGAGACCATCACCTGGACGTCCTGCATCTGGTCCCAGTAGGCGTCCGCGCTCGCGATGCTGTGCGTGAGCGTGACATTCCTGTTGCCCAGATAGGCGGAGTCGTCCACCGCGGTGATCCGGACGGTCTGCGGCGTCAGATAGGTCGCCGGCTCGAAGACCAATGTCGCCACCTCGCCCGGAGCCAGATCATTGATCGCCAAGTCATCATCGGCCGAGATGGATACGTAGACATCCTCCCGAGGCGCGCGCCCTTCGAGGCGGTCCAGCATTACCGTGTAGGAGGCCGTCTGACCTTCCGACAACTGGATCAGGTTCGGCTCGACGATCAGCCCTCTCATCGCCAGCGAGCCCAGTTCCGTCTTGGAGAGTACGTGGTCGTAGATCCGGACATCGTCCCACGTTCCATCGCCGAAGTCGTTCCCCGTGTGGCCGCCGGCCAGGTAGAACCGGTTGCCCGGCGCGACCCACGTGCCGCTGTTCGTGCCCTGCTCGATTCCGTTGACATACAGTCCGGTCTTCACCGTGCTCGCGCTCGTCCTGTCCCACAGGAACGCCAGGTGGAACCACTCGCCTTGCGGGTATCCGGTCGACGACAGCGAGACCAGATCGGCTGTCACATAGGTGTCGCTTTCCACCCGGGCCCGCAGGCGGCCATCCGAGTAGATCCAGCATTCCCAATCGTCCGGATTGGCCGAGTTGTCGTAGATGGTGTTGTAGTTGTAGATGCGTCTCGGCTTGTACCACAAGGCCACGGTCCCGGCATCGGTCATGGTGTACGCGATGGAGACGCCGTCCCCGTCCGTCGGGTAGTCCTCGTTCACGAGATCCAGCGCTTCATCCAGCTTGCCCGAGACGAACTGGTGACTGCCTCGGAAGCCGTCCAGCAGCACCCCGTTATGGTCGCCGCCGGCGGAGTCCACCAGATTGCCGTCCAGCTTGAGATGGACCTTCAGCTCGCCGAAAGCCGCATCACAGTGTCTCCAGAGCACGACCGACAAAGCCAGAAGCGAGAACCGCATGAACCTGTTCATCATCGCCCTTTCCACAGGAGCAAACAACCGCCGCACATCGCCAGAATGGAACGAACCTGCCTCCTCCGCACAATCGAACAGCACTTGTGCACGCCCCAGGGATGCAGCGTTATCTCCATCGATGTCTGCATGATACCACCCACAACACGATTCGTCAACTCCGCTCGCCGGCAGAGGCGGGATCGGGTCTGTGCGAACTCTCGGGCGTCAGTGCCCCTCCGATCCGGATGTGTCCTGTGCGCAGACAGTCCGTTGGTAGTGACGCCGTGAGGCGTTGTATTCCCTGGCCCAGAGGATATGCCCTCACGGGCACACTACAGGCAGGCCGGCGTTCGCCATGACCACCCGACGGCCAAGTTCTTCTCACAGACACACGGGATCAGAGGCGGTCCAGATACCCGGCACGTCTGGAACCGAGGGCGTCGGGTCCTTTCTGCTTGGAGTCGGCCCGTTGATTCGAATGGAAACAGCAAGACCTCGACGGAGCGTCCATCGAGGTCTTGCAGGCTGGAAGACTCCCGCTCTCATAGTCCGAGATCGGGACGTCAGCGACGTCTCATGACGTAGAAGACATTGCCATAGTACGCAGAGTACTGACGGTACATGTCGATCTCCATCTCCATGGGTTCGATCATGGCCAGCTTCCGTGCATCCGCGGCGTATTGACCTCGCAAGGAGCGGAGGCGCTCCGCGAGCGGATGGTAGAAGGGTTCCCACCAGGCCGATTCCGGCTGCACGAAGTGCCCGACGAGGTCGTAGCCGCAGGCCCGGATGGTGGCCAGGTTCGTCTCCATGTCGGTCATGGCCGGGTACACGGTGTCGAAGAACTGCCGACAGGCGGCAGGCACATCAGGCCGCAGCCAGGCCAGTTCGCTGACCGCCAGGCCACCGCCCGGCGTCAGGAGGGAATGACAGGCGGTCAAGCCTTCGCGGAACCCCACGATGAAGAGAGCCCCTTCCGACCAGATCAGGTCAAAGGGTCCGTCGCTGGTCTCCAGGGATCGCATGTCCCTCCGGGAAACCTGAACCCTCCCGGCCAGACCCGCGGCTTCGACCCGGCGCAGCAACTCGTTCAGGAAGGGCTGGTGGTTGTCCATCGCCAGGATCGGTCCTTCCGTGTTCCGCGCCAGCGGAATGGTTTGGGCGCCGTTTCCACAGCCAAGGTCCAGGATTCTGGTCGCGCGGAGAATGGCCCGATCGCCACGTGGAAACCCCGCGGAACGCAACAGGTTCAGTGCTTTGACGGTCGAGGCCTCGTCTCCGGGTCCAAGCCGGGGCAAAGAGGCTTCGAACACCTCGTAGAGGAACTCCATCTGTTCTTTTGAGTCCATTGTCTGATGTATCTCCAGTGCTCTTGATGCACGCCGAACATGCAGCGATGCCTGCGCGCACAGTGTCTTTTCTTTTTGGAAATCGCTTGGGGAGTCGAGAAGCCACACCTCCGGCGCTGCACGTGCTAAGGGTTTTAGCTACATGCCTGCGACGGCGATCAACAACGCGTGACTTCTCTCAAAGGACAATAAGGAACTGCGCAGCAATAAGATGAACGCTCACGGCGTTATGCGTTGGTGTTGATCGTATAGTTCCATTCCCCGTGAAAAGCCGCGGGTTTCAGATGGACAACGGCC
>DAOQWL010000146.1:0-4599 GCA_035342095.1 Sedimentisphaerales bacterium
GGCGCAGGTCAGCGATGTGCTTCCCGACGGGCGCTACGATGTGCAGGTCATCATAGGTTGGGGCGGCATGGGTATTGTCTGTCTCGCTCGCGACTTGACATTGGATCGTTACGTGGCACTTAAGACCATCCGTCCCGACCAGGCGACCAACCGCCTGCGGAAAGAGGCTAAGGTTCTCGCGAAGATCAGATCGCCCCACGTGGTAGTCGTTTACGGGTTTTTCGAGCTGCCAGAAGGTCTGTCAGTTCTCGAAATGGAATATGTTGAAGGTCGTGACCTCGCGGAAATAATGGACGAGATCGACGGAAGTATCTGTGTCCTTTCCGCAGACGTGCGCGTGGCAAAAAAATCGGCGAGGCGGGGGGGCGAGCGACCGGTGACGGGAGATTCCGGGGCGTGCGGCGGGACGCGGGGCACCACGGACCGTGGTGGTTGCGGACGTGGGCACCGGGCCGGCCGACTGGCTCGACGGTCTGCGACGACGCGGTGCTTGGGCGGGCGAGCGTTCGGCGAGCAGCGGGGCGGAATCACGGGACCGACGGTCGGCTGCCGTAGGTGGCCTGGAGGCTCAGGTAGAGGAAGCGGACGGGCGCAGCGGCGGGGAGCGAGGAGGCGTCACTTCTCGTCACGGCAAGGGCGGTCTTGCTTGACGCACGCATGCCGAGAGAATCCCTCACGCGGAGTGTCGGGAGGGATCCGTGTCGGCCGGTGTGGGTCAGTTAGGAGACCGTCGTCCAAGGGGTGGAGGTAGTGCCCGTCGCCGCGGGACTGGTGGCCACGGCAGCGACGGCCAGCGTCTCCCGATAATTCCACGGCATCCAGGAGGCCGGATTGGCGGCGACCTCTGGGGCGTGCCGCTGCAACTCCGTCAGGTAGTCGAACGGATTGGCTCCGCAGAGTTGGCACGTGTAGATGAGACTCATGTACATGTCGCCCACTCGGGCGCCGTTGTCCGTCAGGTAGAACATCGCGTTCTTGCGGTGCAGGATGACCTTCTTCAGCGCTCGTTCACAGATGTTGTTGTCCAGGGGGGCCCCGGCCTGGCGGAGGAAGAGCGTCAGCTCGGACCAGTGCTTGAGCATGAAGGTGATGGCCTGGCCAAGACCCGAATTGGGTTCGACCAGCCGGTCTTCGATTTGTCGGGTCAGCCACGCGTGAAGTTCCTTCATCACGGGAGCACTCTGGGCTTGATGCCACTGCAGACGCGTTTCGGGCGACAGATCCTGTTTTCGCGCGTCGGCATCGTTCTTGTAAATCACCGCCAAAGCTTTCAGCACGTAGCCGACCTCCTTGTCGAAGTACTCCACCACGTCGGCGAACTTGCGACGGGCGTGGGCCAGGCAGTTGGCGAGGATCGTCTTCAACTCGCCGGGCAGATTGCGAGACAAGGCGTCGCACATCTGAATCGGCGGTCCCAGTTGCGAAGCTCGCTGGACTAACACGTCCCGGAGATTTTCTCCCGCATGTTTCCAACCGGTGAAGAAGAGCGCGATGAGATGGCCCGCGCACGAGCACACGATCCCCGACGTGAAGATCCCGCGACGCTCGGGGTCTTTTTCGTTGTTCTCCTTTTCGCTCTGGGCCGCCGAACCGTTTTTCGCCTCGGCCTTGTCAAGCCGTTTGCCCATCCGCTCCAGGATCCGATTCGTGGTGTCGTCGTTGTACACCAAGTCGCCCTGGGCGCCCTGCCGAATCAGTTCCTCATGGGCCGGGCGGAGGCTGGGGGCGGCGTCGGCCACCAGCTTCCACTGGGTCGAGGCCGGCAGGGGAATTCCGAGGCTCCCCTGCAGGCCTTCTAGGCGGTTGAACGGCATCCCGGTTCCGTACTTCAACAGGCCAATCATGCTGGCCACGGTGATATCGTATTTGTCGGCGCCCACGTCCTGCGGAACCTGAGCGGTGAACACTTTTCCACAGAGGCTGCAGCGCAGCCTTTGAAGTTCGTAGACCTTGGCCGGCACGGGGGCTTGGCCCACGATGCGGATCAACGTGGCGGGTCGAGTCATCTGGTACAGCGTGCCTTCTTGACATTCCGGGCAATTGTCGCCGGGATGCAACGAATCGTGAGCCACCGGGATTCTCTCGGCACCCCAATAAGCATCGGCGCCATTGCGTCCGTGGCCTGGTGGCGGTGGCTTGGGAGCTGTCTCTTGAGCATCGCTTGAACTCCCTGCTTCCTCCCCGGCCTCGGCTCCCGGTGGCGGCGACGTTCCGTCCACGTCCTCGCCCAGCACCGCCTTCGTCGTCTCGGTGCTCGCGCCGAACAGGAGCTTCCGCAGACGCGCGATCGAGATGCTTTTCTGGCTCAGCAGATTCTGCAGGTAGGACAACGAGCCGAACGCCACCCGCAGCAGTTGGCACTCCTCCTTGGAAAGGGCTTGGCCCGCCTCGGCGTGTGCCAAAAGCTCGTCGAATTGCTTCTGGTCCACCTCGAGGATCTTCGGGGGCGGCGGTTTCTGTTTTCGGTTCCCCATTCCGGTCCATCCATGATCGAGTGCGCCGACCTCGTTCGACGCGGGGCTCCTCCGCGTTCCTCACGGCTGCGACAGCAAGTGGCGAAAATGACGCTGCAGCGGATAGCCCAACACCTCCTTCAACGAACGATTCGGACGATGCGTCTGGTCGTTCTTGCCGCGACCCGTCGTCCGTCCCAGGACGATCCAGTTGGCCGCCCGATAACACGTGCCCCGGAAGCGGTCCGAGTCCACGAACGTCTCCAGGAAGTAGAGCGGGTGCCCATAGACCCGCTCCCAGTCAGCCGACAATTGGCGAGCCATTCGCCCCAGGATGTGCGAGGCCAAGTGCGGCACTTTCACCCACGGCAGAACCAGGAAGCGAAGGTTCGTGGCGATCAAGCGAATGTTTCTCCGGCGTTCCTCGGCCGACCAGCCGATGAACCGGTCGCGAGGTCCCAGGTGACGCGGCGCCGACGACCACGCCAGGCAGGCGATCAGCTGTTCTTCGGCGAAGACCAAGTACTTCAGATGCTCGCCTACCGGCTGCGTGTACCCCAGGTAGTGATGCTCCTCGATCAGACTGTTGAACAGCCCTTCCGCAGCCGTCCGCCGGACCTGTTCAAAACGCAGCGGCCCCAGGGTCGCCAGGGAAGTTTCGACGGGACGCTGGTCGACTTCGATGGCGGCGGGCTTGGACCGCTTGGCCAGAGGATTGGGAGGCGTCTTCTGCCGCGCCGGCAAGCGGATCTGCCCGCTTCGGTGCAAGGCCAGCATCAGGCCCCGACACACCATGTCCCGGGGATGTCCATTGGGTTGAAACCAGTTCCAGGCCCGGCAAAGTTCCTCGGATAAGCGGCGGCGACTGAGCGTGGGATGCTTGGCGATTAGCTCTCGGATGAAGGCCACTTCGCCATCGGTCACCTCGCGACCGCGATACTTCAGGATCACGTTCATGGCCCGCAGAGTAGCACGGGCACTCCTGGAACGCAAGAGCCGCGGCACGTTTTTTTCAGAATTTTGGACTCACCGGCCGCCAATCCGGAGCGGCCTGGGTCCGGGAGGGATTGCCCGCCGAGAGAAGAACGTGCAGCTGGTGCGCCGCCAATTTCTGCGCGGCCACGCTGGCATCGACGCTGGTCGGCCACCAACGAAAGCGTCCGCTGGAAAGACGCTTGTGACAAAGCCAGAAACCTTGGCCGTCATACACCAGCACCTTCAACGCCGTCGCCCGACGGTTCCGGAAGACGAACACACAGCCGCTGAACGGATCCTCCCGAAGGGTCTGCTTGCAGACACTCGCCAAGCCGTCGATGCCCCGACGAAAATCCGCGGGTTCGAGGGCCACCAGGATGCGCATCTGAGGCGTGAGTTGGATCATCGCAGGCCCTCCCAGAAGCTGCGGCTCAGCGCGACCAAGTCAGGGACCTCGACGCCCTTGAGGTGAAGACGCATCTTCGCCCCAGCCGCGTCTTCCCATTCCAGAAGGCACTCCCCCGTGCCCGCCTGCGAAGGAATTGCCAGTTCCAGAAACGCGGGCTCGCCAAGTCGCGGGGAGGAGGACGCCAAGCAGCCCGTCTTCCTCTCCACACGTTGCTGGAGGGAGCGATAACCAACCCGAAGCGTCCTGGCCGTCCGGGATACCCCGTACCTGCCGGCCAACGTCACCGCCTCGGCCCACAACGCATCGGGGATGGGAGTGTGGCCCTTACGACGCTGACGCCACTGCGCGAACCGTCGCCGGCTGCTCTCCAGATCCGCAGGTAGATCCGCTGCCCTTCGCGTCTTCATCGGCTGTCCTCCGCAAGCTACTGCCTCGACAGCCAACGATACCCGCCCCCCAAAAAATCTTCATGCACGCTTGCGGAAAGGACACGAAAGAGGGAAGGAGACTGTTTTGAGCTAGCTCGCCTTCTCAAGGAGACCATCCCTTCGAAGGAAACAAGCGAAAGAAGAAAACACCGAAGGAAACACCGAAGAAGACGGGGAAGTACTCAGCGGTCCGACTGAGGGCGTGATCTGTACCGAAACCGCGGGCGATTCCCGTGCCGGCCCCAACGATACCCGCCCCCCAAAAAATCTTCATGCACGCTTGCGGAAAGGACACGTTGATGCAGACCAGCTTCGGCGAGTCCACACCCAACCG
>DAOQWL010000147.1:0-4259 GCA_035342095.1 Sedimentisphaerales bacterium
CTCGCCGGCGAGATCGTCCGACTGGACATGGTCCCGGAGCACGGGCAACCGGAGGATGCCATCGCGATCGTTCGCGTCGTGGTCCTGGCCCTGGCGGAGAAGAGCAAGCTGGTCATGTATGAACAGCCGCTGGAGCTGCCCGAGCGGATCTGCGGCAGCGAAGGGACGCTCCTCGATCGAGTCACCAGCGAGGTCGCCCGCCTGCTCGCCATGGGCAAGATCGACATCAGCATCGACATGACCGCAGAATTCGTCGGCGACAAGCGGGTGCTGGCCGACATCCAGATCCTGGCCGAGCACGGGTACGGCGAAGACAACTTCGGCAACAACGTGCCCTTGCCCAAGGAACTCGCCTACCTGCGACGATGAACCGACACAACCAGCCGGAAGGGGAAGGAATGGCAAAAGGGATTGTCCTGTATTACTCGCGGAGCGGCAACACGAAGGAAATGGCCGAGACTATCGCCATGGCGATGAACGCCGCGGGCCTGAGCACCGAGTGCAAACCCGTCGACAAGGCGAATCCGGACGATCTGCCCGGCTACGACGCCATCGTGATCGGCTCGCCGTGTTACTATGGACAGATGGCCGCCCCGGTCAAGCAGCTCATCGACGAACTGGTGGGCCGGCACGGCCAGCTCAACGGCAAGGTCGGCGCCGCCTTCGCCAGTTCCGCCAACATCGGCGGCGGCAGCGAGACCACCGTCGTCGGCATCCTCCAGGCCATGCTCATCGCAGGCATGGTCCTCCAGGGCGACCCCCAAGGCGCCCATTACGGCCCGCTCTCCATCGGCAAGCCCGACGACCGGGTCAAGCAGCAGTGCGAGCGCCGAGGCCAGCGGATCGCGGAGTTGACAAAGAAGCTCTTTCCCTAGCGTCACATCCACGTCCAGCTCGCCGGGCGTCGTTTCCCCGACTCAATCCAGCAGGTCGCCCAAGACCAGCACCGCCTCCTGGCGCACAGTCATCAGTTGTCGGAGGTCCTGGCGGGCCTTGGCGAGGTCCTGATGGGCTTTCTCCTTCGCGGTCCGCAACGCGGTCAAGGCCCCCTTGATCTGTTCGGGCAGGGCATCCTGATTGGCCAGGAGCTGCCGGAGTTCGCTCTTCTTCTGTTCGACAGGCGTCATCGACCGGACGTCGCCTCGCTTGGACTGCTGGGCGGGGTGCACCAAGTCGTAGATCGCCTCCAGTCGCGGCTTGATGACTGCCCACTCCGAGTCGGAGACGCCCAATTGCCCCTGGAAGTCCGCGATGGCCCGGCTGCGCTCCCAGGCATTGCGTTCCTCCACGATCTTCGTCCGTTCCTCCGGGCTGCCTGCGTTTCGCAGCCGCTCGAAGAACGCCCGCGACTGGTCCATTCGCTCCTGCACGTCCTGGGGCATCCCCGCACGTCCGGCGTCCCTCCCTTCCTCCCGCCCGAAGGCCGAGCGGCACAGCACCCCCAGAACCACCACGCCGGAAGAACCCATCGCGACCCGGCGGGAGAGCATGATCTCGCCCTCCTTCCGCGAGTCATTTAACCTGCTCTGACCCTGTTGTCTCATTGGCTGGGCTCCTGTGCCCCAGAGGGCTGGATCAACTCCCGTTCGTGTTCCACGACACGCTCCAATCTGTGGCCCAGATGGAAGTACTTCATGGCCTTGAACTTCTCCTTGGGCCGGTCACCTTCCAGGTAGAACGGCCCCTCGATCCTGGCTGTAAATCCGTATCTGCCTCGGTAGTGACACGAGACCCCAGGATACATCGGCCTGCGAAGGAACGCCGCCTCGGCTACCAGTTGGTCTGCGAGGCGCGAGATCTCGTAGGCTATCCTCTCCTGGAGCTTCGTGTCGCCGCCGCCGTATTGAACTTTGAGAGATACTTCATCCAGGACCGCCGTCAGTTGTATAACACACGATTCAAGCCTGGCCGAAAGCCTGGCCTGTTCATTGGTTGTCCAAGGGAATTTGAATGGGGGCCAGAGGGGATTGTCGATGCACTTGCGAAACTCGCGTTCACACTCCTGGAATGCAACATTCACATCCAGCGGAGTGACGAACGAGTCGAACTTTCGCTCGTTCAACATCATGTTGACTTGAGATTGCAGGTCGGCGGAGCACGTGCGGAACTGCGACAACAACATGTCGTGATCTTCCCGTGTGGAGAGATCGCAGAAGGACAACGCCAGGAATGTGGCCAGGGTCGTGCCGATTGACTCGATATCTCGGTGGAGCACAGAGTAACATTTCGCGAATCGCTCTATTGAGCGGGTGAGCTCGTTTGGATCGCCACAGAAAGGTCCCTCTCCGACGATCAGGCGAATCGATTGAACTATGTCTTCCACGAGCCTGGCTTCTGCCTCAGGGCTCCCGTTGGAGCCGCACTTCGCGAGGCCGCTTTCCAGGATGTGCCGGACCTCGCTCATGTTGATGGCCCCTTGGGGAGGGTTCGTATCGAGTCGTGCCAGATAGTCTCTCACGCTCGGAGACGATTCGCGTGGGTCCTGCTGTCGTTTCTCTTCGCCCAGGCGAACCCCCTCCAAGCGAACGGACACGCGATGGAGGGCCTGCTCCTCGATGAAACCTTGCCTGCGGACCTCCTCAAGCAGCAGGTTCCCGTAGATGAGCCATTTGTTTGCTTCGATTGTCGGCATGAGCTTATCGAGATAGTTCGCGACGCCCTCGCGTCCGGCGTGTTCCACCACGTGACTGACGAACGGTCGAAGCCATTCCTGAGGCTCTTCGGGATATCGCTTCTGAATCATTCCGCTGATTCTCGCCAATTCCAGGAGACATCGATGCCTGCCTACGGACGGATCTGCACGCAATCCCTCAACTGCCTCCTGGACAGATCGGCGGACACGGTCCATATCGTCGGTTATGAGGGCCGTCTTGATTGCCAGGCGATCCATGCCCCAATGCACCTCGCGGGATACGTTGCTGTCGTCAAGATAGGATTCGATCCGGTTGTAGAGTTCCCGGCTCGCGACACGTTCATCCGTCGCGTCATCCAATTCACAATACGCTCGGTCGAACGCCCAATAGGTCCTGTAGGGCTCTGGAATGAGTGTCCATTGCCCGAGCGTGTTGGGATCGAAGACGCCGGGACAGTCGCCTTCTTGAACTCTTGTTGCAGACGTAACAGTCACAACAGCAACAGGTTGTCCGGATAACGTTCTCGTGGCTCGCCACACGAAGGCGCCGTCACTCCGTGTCTCTTTGGAGTATGTTCTTCCGCCGGGAAGGGCATTCAACGCCTGCATATCCGACTCTGTCGCGTCCACGAGGGCATTGGCGTCCGTTTCGCTTTGAGGGACTGCATATGCATACTCTACCACACCGCGGGTGCTCTGAAAGAACCTGCCGATCTCCAGGTGGGCATCCGTGCCCTCATCCTTCATGCGACGGACTATCACCCAAGCCGACTTGATGATCGCTTCTCCCGAGTTCTCTCGGGGCAGCAAAGGACCACCGGAATCGTCTGAGAGGACGATCATTTCTTGCTGTTGATTTGGGTAAACCCAATAATACAGCGCATCTGGGCCAAAGATGGAATCGGTGTAGCGAACAAACGCTGGACCGTCGCGAAAGATGTCAGGTTCGATCCAGTAAATGGCGATGCGATGCTGTGAGCCGTCCGAAGCCATCAGGCCCTCGAGACACCCCCGCCCTATGGGCAACTCGAATTCACAAGCGAATGTGAACGTCCATGGAGAAGACTCGTTTCTGTCTTCGCCGTGGACGGCGCTATGTCCCACAAATGTACAGAGGAGGACAGCGGTTCCACCGCCGGTGGCAAGTACACGCAAGAGCGCTAACGCAGAGCTTCGTACCAAGCCTGCCACGGACATGCTGTGTGAGCTATCTTCACGCACGAACCACTGTCCTCCCACATGACAAATCAGTTAGCGTCGAGAGAAGTCGTCGGAAAAGACACACCTCGCTATTCCGATAGAGAGCCCCATGCTCGCCCAATTGCCTCTGAATACCCCTCGGCACCACCGCCTTCATCGACAGACGCTAAAACACATGCTTCATGGCCGAAAGTGATACCCTCATAGGCATTGAACGTCGCGTAGCCGTCGTCGTATATCGTAAACTCGTCGTAATCATCGTCACCGGCATTGCTATACGCGTACACGTTTTCCCAGATGTCGAGAGATTCCAAGCCACTGGGGAAATTCAATGGGCGTAACTTGCCGGGCGCGCCAGCGTAAAGTCTTATAAGTGAATACTCCCTCGCCTAAAGGCGAGGGCTTCATTATTTCGGCTAAAGCCGAG
>DAOQWL010000148.1:0-4245 GCA_035342095.1 Sedimentisphaerales bacterium
GGTACAGTATCGCCGCACATCCGCGCCGCAAAGATGGGTTCGCCGGACGCTCACGCTGGAATGGCAACCCCAAAGGCCTCTGTCGTTGCCCCGGCTCCGCGCGAGCCGCCGGCCTTCTCACCTTCCGACCTTCTCAACTTCTCTCTTCTCCGTGCCCTCTGGGCTTTTGTGGTGAATCCCTCGCCTGGGAGGAAAGGTCGGATAAGTTCGCGGAAGTATGCAGAAAAGCGGCGGGGAGTGCCGATATAGACTCCAGTTGGCACTCGACGGAGGCGGTGCCGACACTTACAATGCGTGGATTATAGGACGGGGCTCTCGGATGCGACACGCTGCATTCGGGATCCCGGATAGCTTGGAGTGGATGCGGTGAAGAAGAACAAAGGATCGCGTGGCAGGAAGGCAAAAGAGATCATCTTCGGCCCCGGCAGCCGGGTCGCGGCGCTGTGCCTGGGGGGGATATTCTGCGTGGTGCTGCTACTCAGTTGTTTGAGCTTCGACATCGCCGATCCGCCCAGCCCGTATGTGGTCCCGCAGAACGACCCGCCGGCGAACTGGTTCGGCGCGACGGGTGCATTCCTCGCGTACTTTCTGCTCTACTATATTGGGCCGGGCGTCTTCATCGTCCTGATCTCGGGGTTGTGCTACTGCGTCGCGAAGCTGGCCCGGCGGCAGGTGGGGCAGGCGATCTTTCGGATCATCGGCATGGTCCTGCTGACGACGGTGGCGTCCGCGACGTTCCACAGCTTCTGGCCGCACAAGGTGTATGCGTTCCCGATGGGTTCCGGCGGGGTGCTCGGCATCTGGATCACGATGTTCCTCAGGAACAACCTCGCGCCGGGCTGGGTGTTCTTCGTGATGCTGGCGACGTGGGTTCTCGGCCTGCCGCTGTTGGCGGACAGTCTGATCGTCGGTCTGCTGGCGACCTGCGGCGCGGTGGTCCGCCGGATTGGCGGGATCGTCGTGCCCGCCTGGGCGGTCGCCAAGGAGCATTCCGAGGCCCTCGGCGAGATCTGGGAGCGGCTCAGCGCCTCGCAGAAAGCGCCGGTTCCCGCGTCCGAAACGACCCAGTCGGCCGACGAGGCGGAGCTGGTCGAAGAGGAACCCGAGGTCGAAGAGGAATTGGCGGAACCCGCGGCAGCGGAGGCTCCCGAGGCCGGGCCGGTCGCGGTCGCGTCCAAGCCTGAAGCGGCGGAGATCAAGCCCAAGCCGCTGCCCGTCAAGGTCGAGAAGCCCCCGTTCACGCAGCCCTCGTACGACGACTACACGCTGCCGCCGCTGAGCTTGCTGGCGGAAGCGGAGTTCGGCTATGAGCAGGTGCAGGAGAAGGTCGTCAAGTCGAAGTCCAAGGACCTCGAGAAGCTGCTGAGCGAGTTCAACGTCAACGCGAAGGTCGTGGCGGCCGAGACCGGGCCCGTCGTGACCATGTTCGAGCTGGAGCTGGCGGCGGGCGTCAAGGTCAGTCACATTTCGAGCCTCTCGAACGACATCGCCCGCGCGCTGAGCGCCGGCGCGGTCCGCGTGGTGGCTCCGATCCCGGGCAAGCACACGATCGGGATCGAGGTCCCGAACAGCGAAAAAGAGAAGGTCCGCATGAGCAACATGGTGCAACTGGCGGGCGACGCGCCGTCGAAGATGCACATCCCGTTGTTCCTGGGCAAGGACTCCTCTGGTGAAGCCCTCGTCTCGGACCTGACGAAGATGCCGCACCTGCTCATCGCGGGCACAACGGGATCGGGGAAATCCGTCTGTATCAATACGATTATAGTCGGGATCTTGATGACGAAGCGGCCCGACGAGGTGAAGATGATCCTCGTGGACCCGAAAATGGTGGAAATGACTGCGTTCAACACGGTGCCGCACCTGATGTGCCCGATCGTGACCGAGACGCAGATGGCGGTCCAGATCCTCGAATGGGCGACGGTGAAGATGGACGAGCGGTACGCCCTGCTGGCGGAGGCCCGCGTCAAGAACATCGCGGAGTTCAACAAGCTGGGCGCCGAGGAGATCGTCGCCCGGTTCGACCCGAGCACGCCCGACGAGGAGGCGAAGATCCCGAAGAAGCTGCCCTACATCGTGATCATCATCGACGAGCTGGCGGACCTCATGATGACTGCCAGCAAGGAGATCGAGTCGTACATCGTTCGCCTGGCGCAGAAGAGCCGCGCGGTCGGGATTCACATTGTGCTGGCGACGCAGCGACCGCAGGCGACCGTCGTCACCGGCCTGATCAAGTCGAACATGCCGTGCCGCGTTGGGTTCCGCGTGGCCGCCCGCATGGACAGCCGGATCATCCTCGACCAGAACGGCGCCGAGACCCTGCTCGGCGAGGGCGACATGCTCTTCCTCAAGCCCGGCACGTCCGATCTGATCCGCGCGCAGGGCACCTTCCTCGACGACGCGGAGATCCGACGGATCGTCAAGCATCTCAAGGAGGTTGCCGAACCGCAGTTCCATCCCGAGCTGACGCAGCTCCGCAAGGTGGACGCCGCGGACATCCCGCAGGACGATCTGTTCGACGAGGCGGTCCGCGTCGTCCTGGAGACCAAGCGAGGCAGCGTTTCGCTGCTCCAGCGCCGCCTGAGCATCGGGTACGCCCGCGCGTCGCGGATCATCGAGATGATGGCCGCCGCCGGCATTCTGGGCGACTACAAGGGCAGCCAGGCCCGCGAGGTCCTGCTGACCCTCGAGGAATACGAGCAGCTCCGCTCCCAGATGAACGCAGGCGAGCAGATGGCGCTGCCCGGCATGGAAGAGGAATCGCAGTCCGAGCCGGAGCCCGAGGTCAAGGCCTATGCCACCGAGGGCCAGCAAGGTTATCTCTCGACCGAAGTCGACGACGAAGAAGAGGATCAGGACGAGGAGCAGTAGCCGCACCGATTGTCTCTCCGACGCGGATCCGCACGGGCAGGCGAGGATTCGACCCTGTCATTCCCGCGCAGAGCCTGCCCTCGACCCCGATCGGGGGGCAAGCGGGAATCCATCTTCCTCGTGACCACAGAGGACGCAGAGGGCAGAAGGGAACACGGAACTCGGCGACAGCGGTAGGGCGGGCTTCGCCCGCCGTTTGTCCAATGTGTGAAACCACGAAGGGCACAAAGACCAGAAGGTGAGAAGGTCGGAAGGCAGGAAGGTCCCGGCCTCACGCACAGAGGCAGACGGAATCCAGATTCCCTTTCGCCTGGCTATCTGGTAATCTGTGGGTATGAAGCCCACGGTCTATGTCGAAACATCCGTGATAAGCCACCTGACGGCCCAGGCAAGCCGGGACCTGGTCGTTGCCGCCCACCAGCAAGTGACGGTCGAATGGTGGCAAAAGGCGTTGCCTCAATTGGAGCCTTTTGTATCGCCGGTCGTGCTGGAGGAAATAACCAGAGGCGATCCGGAAGCCGCCAGGAGGCGCATGGATGCGGTGGCGGCCTTCCAAGTACTTGAGGTACTGCCCGAGGTCCGCGATTTGGCTGAGCGATATTTCACAGCCATCGATTTGCCGGAGAAGGCTCGTGCCGATGTACACCTGAGGAGCTGATGGAGGTCTAGCATGTGCAAAGACCCGATTGTGGACGAAGTCCGCTCCGTGCGGAAAGAGATCGAGCGCCAGTACCCGGATGCTCGGTCGTTCTATGAGCATTTGGAGCAGCAGCAGAAGGCCTATGCCGACCGCCTCACGAGGCGTCAGCCCAAGCCGATGCCGCGCGCTCACGCTTCGTAGATCGTAGCGCGAGACAGAACACAGTCTGTTCGGCGCACAGGTCACGGCGAACGCGGATAAGAGAGAGAAGGTCAGAACGTGAGAAAGTGAGCAGGTCGGAGGGCAAGCAGACCCCGCTCCGCGCACAGCCGCAGAGGCCGCAGAGCGGACCCCAGTTTGTCATTCCAGCCACACCTGCCCTCGACCCCGATCGGGGGGCAAGCGGGAATCCATCTTCCTCTCGACCACAGAGGACGCAGAAGGGCAGAAGGGAACACGGAACTCGGCGACAGCGGTAGGGCGGGCTTCGCCCGCCGTCTGTCGAATGTGTGAAACCACGAAGGGCACGAAGGACACGAAGGGAAACCCATGGACTCACGCAGAGACGCGGAGACGCAGAGGTTCTCCGAAATGTCATTGTCGCGGAAGCGGGAATCCATCTTCCTCGTGACCACAGAGGGCGCAGAGGGCAGAAGGGAACACGGAACTTGGCGACAGCGGTGTGAGCGTCCGGCGAACCCATCTTTGCGGCGTGGATGTGCGGCGATACTGTACCT
>DAOQWL010000149.1:0-4157 GCA_035342095.1 Sedimentisphaerales bacterium
CCAGCCTGGTGATCTTCGGCACGGCGATCCCGAACCACTACTACGAGGCGCTCTCCGAGCGGATGCTCACGAACGGCTTCTTCGCCCGCATGATCATCCTCGAGGCCGGACCGCGCGGCACGGGTCAGGAGCCGGTCATCCGGGATCTGCCGCCCAGCGTGCTCGCGGCGGCCAAGTGGTGGGCCGACTACCGACCCGGCACCGGCAACCTGGAGAACTGGAATCCCGTGCCCACGGTAATCGACCACACCGACGAGGCCAGGCGGCTGCTGATCGAGACACGCGAGCAAGCCGAGGCCGAATACAGCGCCGCCGAGGCCAAGGGCGATTCGGTCGGCACCACGGTCTGGGGTCGCGTCAGCGAGCAGACCCGCAAGCTGGCGCTCCTCTACGCCGTCAGCGAGAACCACCTGGCCCCGCGCATCGGCCTGGCCGCCGTCCAGTGGGCGTCCGCGTTCGTGATGCACCAGACGCGGCGCATGCTCTTCATGGCGGCGTCCCATGTCGCGGACAGCGAGTTCGACGCCCTATGCCTGCGGGCCATCGAGAAGATCCGCAACGCGCCCGGCGCGGAGATCGGGCACTCGGTCCTGCTCAAGCGGCTCAAGATCCCCAAGAAGGAGTTCGCCGATCTCATGGACACGCTGGCGTGTCGCGGCGACGTGGAGGTCAAGGACGTCACGACGTCTGGCCGGACCGGACGCTGGTACGCGCTGCCCGGCGCAGGGGAAGGAAGATGCCCTGGGGTGAAAGAAGTTGGCTCCGCAGACGGCCTGTCGGGGTGAAAGATGGTGAACGAAGGTGAAAGAAGGGTGAAAGAAGTTTCATGAGAAAACCCCATATATACATAGAAATATATCTTCTTTCTCTCTTTCTCCCACGTACCCCCGCGATGCGCCCGGACGCCCGCGTATGCGTGTACGCGTGTGATAGGGGTGAAAGAAGAAAGAAGGTCGGGCCTGCGAATAGGTACTTGGCGGGCCAGGAGCCTCCTGATGGCGGCGGGAACAGCTCCGAGCATAGGCAAAGTTTGTTTTCAGTGTCCGCTTCCTTCTCACATGCCCACTGGATCGCACGTTTATGTCAACAACGGCACAGGCCACAGTGGCCAGGCCACAACCATAGGAACACCTGCCATGAAGCAAACGAAACATCGAACACGACCGCCGACAACGCACACCGAGGCGTCTCTGTCCACAGCGGTGGTCGAAGCTGGCACGAACCGCCCGCCGCGCCCGGCCTGGATTTCGGACGCCCTGCTCACCAGCACAATCGAGTTGTGGTCACGCGCCTACGGTCATCCGCTCGGGGAGAACGACGCCATCGAGATTCTGGAGAATGTTGGGCGGCTGGCGGAGGCACTTCTGGACGCAAAGCGGAGGATGCGGAAATGAGGATCGTCATCTGGGCACGTGTCTCGTCACGCGAGCAAAGCCAAGGCTACTCCATTGACGCCCAGCTTCGCGCTTGCCGCGACCGGGCGCTGAAAAACGGGTGGACGGTCCTGCGAGAGTTCGTCGTGGCCGAGTCGGCCAAACGGGGCGTGGAGCGCGCCGCGTTCAACGAGATGCTCAAGTGGGTCCGGGACAACGCCCGCAAAGAGGACATCAGCGCGATCCTGTCCCACAAGCTGGATCGTGTTTGTCGCAACATGCGCGATGCAGTCCGGCTTCAGGAGATGGAGGACGTGTGCGGCGTGCTGCTCGCATTCGTGGACAACCAGTTCGCGCCGGGCGCGGCAGGAGCTCTGTCGTTCAACGTAATGGCGGCAGTTGCGCAGTACTACTCGGACAACCTGCGCTCCGAGGTTCTGAAAGGTATGGACGAGAAGGTTCGCCAGGGCTGGCCGACAGGCCATGCACCCTACGGATACGTCAACGTGGCCGATAGGGACGAGCCGGTGCAGCCGCACCCGGTGGACTCCAAGACGCTTGCCCGCCTCTTCGAGTTGTTCTCCAGTGGCCAGTACACGTTCAAGGGGCTGGCGAAGCGGATGCACGATGACGGCTATGTCTATCGGCCGAGCACTCCCCGCTTCAACCGCTCATCGCTCTCTCATATCTTTGCCAACCGCTTCTATGCTGGCGAACTGATACGCAACGGCCAGGTCTATCCGGGGCGCTACAGACTCGTGGTCGAGCGCCGCGTTTTCGACGCCTGCCAGGACATCCTCAAGGGCAAGAGCCGCCGCACCGGCAACCCGGCGATCATGCTGTCAGGGGGATTGCTGCGTTGCGGCATCTGCGGATACGCGATAACCGGCGAGCATATCCGGCGCAAACTGCGCAATGGCGACTGCAACGTCCACGTCTACTACAAGTGCGGGAACAACCAGATGCATGACGACCACCCGCCGGTCCGCTGGCGCGAGCCCGACGTGGAACGGATGATCGTCGCCGACCTGGATAGCTTCCGCATCCCCGCCTCAGATGCGCAGTCCTGGCTTTCGGATCTCATCGCCAGCAAGTTCGCCGATCTGGGAGCGGCTGCATACGAGAGGCGCACGAGGCTGACCAAACGCCGTACAGAGCTCGTTGGTATGCAGGATCGGCTCCTGACCGCGTTCTTGCAGCGCGTGTTGGACGAGGCGGTGTTCAACGCCAAGGGCGCGGATCTGAAATCGCGGCTCGCTGAGGTCGAAGCGCAGTTGGAGGCGGCGGACATGGCCACGGAAGACGATGGCAGATTGGCGCTCTCTGTTTCCGACTTCAGCCAGGACCTCGCTGCTGTCTGGGTGAGATCAGTCGCATCAGATCGACGAGCTCTTCTGGAATGCATCAGCTCGTCCAGATGCCTGACTGACTCAAGCCTCATGCTTGTGATGCGACGGCCATTCGATTTGCTGAAAGATGGAGTTCGCCGGGTCTCCAGTAAACCGGCATCAACCTGAAACGGAGGTGCGACTATGAACATCGAATTGCGGCCTATCGAGGCCATCAAACCCTATCCCGGCAACCCGCGCGTCAACGACGACGCAGTGGACGCCGTGGCGGCCAGCCTGACCGAGTTCGGGTTCCGCCAGCCCATCGTGGTGGACGCCGAGGGCGTCATCATCGTCGGGCACACCCGCTGGAAGGCGGCGAAGAAGCTCGGCCTGGCCAAGGTGCCGGTCCATGTGGCGACCGACCTTCCGCCGGAGAAGGTCAAGGCGTACCGAATCGCGGACAACCAGACCGCGACGCTGGCCGAATGGGACTTCGAACTGCTGCCCATCGAGTTGAAGGACCTTCAGCGGGCTGACTACGACCTGAGCCTGCTCGGGTTCGACGAGGACGAACTGGCCCACCTGCTCGACGGCGACGTGGCCGAGGGGCTGACCGATCCCGACCATGTGCCGGAACCGCCGGACACGCCCGTCACCCAGCGCGGCGACGTCTGGGTGCTCGGCAATCACCGCCTGATGTGCGGCAACAGCGGGAGCGTCGAGGACCTCGACCGCCTGCTCGACGGCGCGACCATCGACCTCGTGAACATGGACCCGCCCTACAACGTCAAGGTCGAGCCGCGCAGCGCCACGGCCATCGCGGCGGGCACCAGCGGGGCGTGGGGCCGGGACTGGCAGAAGATCGCCCACCACCAGGGCTTTGATCAGGCCCGGGGCGTGGTCGATCCGAAGAAGGCCCGCAAGAAGATGCGGGCGAAGGATCGCCCGCTGGAGAACGACTTCGTGACCGCCGATGCATTCGACGAGATGCTCCTGGCCTGGTTCGGCAACGCCTCGCGGGTGCTCAAGCCGGGCGGGTCGTTCTACATCTGGGGCGGCTACGCCAACATCGGCAACTATCCCGCGCCGCTGGCCGCCGCCGGGTTCTACTTCAGCCAGGGCATCGTCTGGGACAAGCAGCACCCGGTCCTGACGCGCAAGGACTTCATGGGCGCGTTCGAGATCTGCTTCTACGGCTGGAAGGAAGGCGCGGGCCACAATTACTACGGCCCCAACAACGCCACGGACCTGTGGCACGTCAAGAAGGTCAGCCCGCAGGCGATGATCCACCTGACCGAGAAGCCCGTCGAACTGGCGGTGCGCTCGATCCAGTACTCGTCCCTGCCCGGCCAGAACGTCCTGGACCTCTTCGGCGGCAGCGGTTCGACGATGATCGCGTGCGAGCAGACCGGCAGGCGGGCGTTCCTGATGGAGCTCGACCCGCCGTACTGCG
>DAOQWL010000150.1:0-3999 GCA_035342095.1 Sedimentisphaerales bacterium
AGTGGCTGGTTTTGAACCCGATCCGACTGGCTGGTTTTACCCGATCCTTGACAAATCCCTCTGTCCGCATCGTTCTTTCGGCGTCGGAACAGCACGGATTGGATTCTGGGTGACCGCGCCACGTATGGCCCGGCAATCGTCCTTCCGTGCCCGGGAGCGAATCGGGAGACCGTCTGGAAAGTGCATAGTAGGTTTGAGTGCCGACGGTCATTATAATGAACGGAGTGGGAACTCGCGTATGGCAGCGTGAGATCGATGATACATTGTGAGTAAGACGATGGGAAACGGCATGATGAAACGATTTGGAACGGTGTGGACGGTCCTCTGGGTAGCGACATGGGCGGGACAGGCGTCCGCTGCGGATTGGACGGGCTTTCGTGGCCCGGGCGCGCGAGGCGTCAGCGAGGAGACGGGTCTGGCCGTGTCATGGAGCGAGACGGAGAACCTCGCGTGGAAGACCGCTCTTCCGGGGCCGGGGTCGTCCAGTCCCATCGTCTTGGGCGAGCGGGTCTTCGTGACATGCTATTCCGGCTATGGTCTGGACCCGAACAGACCGGGCGACCCGAACAACTTGAAGCGTCACCTGCTGTGTATCCGCGCAACGGACGGGCAAGTGCTCTGGGACAAGGCCGTGCCGGCGGTGCGCCCGGAGGATTCCTACCACGGCATGTTGCGAGAGCATGGCTATGCCAGCCAGACCCCCGTCACCGATGGGCAGCGAGTCTACGTGTTCTTCGGCAAGACCGGCGTGCTCGCCTTCGACCTGGACGGCAAGCAACTCTGGCAAACAAGCGTGGGGACCGATTCGGATCAGAAACGCTGGGGTGCTGCGGCCAGCCCGGCCCTCTGCGAGAATCTGCTCTTCGTCAATGCCTGGGACGAGAGCAAGGCCTTGTGCGCCCTGGATACGCAGACCGGCCGCGAGGTCTGGAAGAAGGATGTGTCCAAGACAGGACTGTCGTTCTGCACGCCTGTGGTGACCACGCGAGGGGATGGGGGCGCGGAACTGGTGGTGGTCGTGCCGTCCCAGGTCTGGGGCCTCGACCCGCAGACGGGCCGGCAATTCTGGTTCGCCCGCACGGGCATCAACGACGACATGATCCCCACCCCTGTGATTCTCGACGGCGTCGCGTATATCCACGGAGGCGGCCCGCGACAGAACGGCTCTCTGGCGGTGCGCACGGGCGGCGACGGGGACGTCACCGACACGCACGTGGTATGGTCGGGCAAGAATGTCACGAGCCCGCCGTCGCCGGTGGTTATCGATGGTCTGATGTACTGGGCGGATGGCTACGGCAGGGCCTGCTGTGCGGACGCCAAGACGGGCGAACTCCTGTACAGCGAGAAACTGCCCATCACCCAGCGATTCGCGATCTACGGTTCGATGGTGGCGGCCGAGGGAAGACTCTACGCGGTAACGCGAAAGGACGGCACATTCGTCCTGGCCGCCAAGCCGCAGTATCAGATCATCGCCCATAACCAGTTTGCATCGGACGCCAGCGATTTCAACGCGTCTCCCGCGATCAGCAACAAGCGTCTGTTCCTCCGCTCCAACCGCTTCCTCTATTGTGTCCGGCAGGCACGCTGAGGAACCTCGGGACATTGTCTCACGAGCCGTGGCCGCCATTCATCGCGACCTGCAGCGGTCCATGCGGGTCGCGAAGTCCCGCAGAAAGTCCTCACGCCATCGGCTCACCGTTTTGGCACCGAGGTGCGGGCCCTCCGCGACCTCGGGCGAGGGGTCGTCCGTCCACCAGTTGGGCAGTCCCGGCGAAGGCCGCGTTGCCCCGTCGGGCGTCGGACGCACCGACGTGAGCATGCCGGTCTTTCCGTCCAGCGACGGCACGTTGCTGCGAATCGTGTAGCTGTACGTCTTTGCATCCTTCGGTGAGAAGCGGAAATGCACCACGCCGTCCGGGTCCACAGACCCAATCGAGGTCTGGTTCTCGACCACCAGACTCGCCTCGGGGTGATCTATCGTTTCCCCGCCGAGCAGCAGGGCCAGTTCGAAGACGCCGAACTGCACGATCCGGTCCTCCGCGTTTGTGAGCCGTCGGAACACCACGTGCGGCCGATCCCAGGCACGGACGAATCGCCCGCCCCAACCGGGCTGCGACGGATCGTCAGGTGTCCCGTGCAGCAAATAGCCGACAGAAGGCGAGTCGCCCATCTTGATCGTGCCGCCCAGCAGCGTTGCGAAGAAGTCGCCCAGCGCGCCGTGGCCCGCGACGTGTGCGGCGACGAATGCCTTGTTGCCCCATTCGCCTTGTTGGTTGCCGCCGACGAACCAGCCGCGATAGGTCGCGTTGGCCTCGATGATCCACAGCGTCGGGTGGTGGGTCGTGATGTACTGATAGGCATCGACGCTCCACTTCTTGTTCGGCCCGCCGATGAAGTAGACGCGTAGCTTGGGCAGGATGTCCGGCGCATCGTGCAGCGCCTGGGCAAGGTCGTCGATCCCGCCCCAGACCAGGACCCAAAGCGGCCGCGGATCGTCGTGACGCGCGCACCGGACGATCCAGTCGGATCCTTCCGTCGGCAAGCCGAATCCCTGAAACCCCGCCCCCTCAATCGCCCCCTGCTTGGCAATGGCCCGCAGTGCATCGGGAGCGGGATACCTGTTCGAGTACGTCCTGAGGTTGCCATAGTCGCGCTCGTACAGGTCAATGACCTGCAAGATGTGCTCTTCACGTCCCGGCCCATACGGCGACGAGATGAGACCCTCGATATCGAAACAATCCGCATAGACCAAGAGATGCACCATGGACTGGAAATCATCCGGATCGGTGCCACCGATATCCGTGGAGACAATCACCCGCCGCCTCGCCTCGCCGGGAGCATCGTCAGTCCCCTGGGCTTGGCACCATCCAACACCGCCGGCGGGTCCCAGCAGTGCCGCAAGCAGCACAACCGCCCTCACCATTCTCATGCAGAACCCCTTCCCTTGTCTGTCCTCAGTAGTCCTCCACGATCAGGGTGGGGACGTGCCGGAAATGCCTGGAGTCGCGGGTTATCAGGGAATGGCCGCATGACATGGCGGTCGCGGCGATCAGGACGTCCATATCCCCGATGGGCCGACCGATCTGCTGGAGAAAGGCGGTGATGGCCCCGAAGATGCGGGCTGCGGCGTCGTTGAACTCCAGGATCTCGAACTCGCTCAGCAAGGTCGCGAGGGCCCTCTCATCCTCCTGGGGGCATCGGGATCGTGCCACGCCCACGTAGAGTTCGGCCACGTTGAAGCGGGTGGTCGCGAGCGATTGCCCCTTCTTCGCCAGTTCCTCGATCTTGCGGACTGCATGCTCTTTTCGCCGGGCGTTCCTGGCGGCCAGATCGATCAGGATGGTCGTGTCGAGACAGGCCATCAGCGTCTCCTGCCGGAGGACTGTCGGCGGCTCTCGACGTGCGACTCGATTGCGGTGGCCGCCTCGTCGCTGATCGGCTGCTTGGCGATCCGCTTGATGAATTGACCCACGTCCAGCGGCTCCCGAACCACTCGTTTGATGACCTGGCTGAACGACTCGGCCTCTCCCTGAACCGCCTTGAGACGCTCATACGCTTCGATGTCGATACTGATCGTCTTGGTCGCCATACACGCCATCCTTTCAAAGATACACATACATACACGTACATGGTACCCTAACCTTTATTCCCAGTCAAGTGGAATCGGCAAAGAGTGCGTAGCAATGCCGATCCGCGGTCATATCTGGGGACATGATCCTCGGTTCAAGACCGAAACAGCAAGGTGTCACCCGACTTCCCGGCGAGAACACCGCCACCGAGGCCGGGGATGCCAGCGAAAAACGAAATGAGTGTCGCGCCCCCGGAATTACCCTCTGTTTCTCATCCTTGCGTTGCCTCATTCTCATAGGCACCAAATGCCGCCGAGAGTTTCGCCTGCAGTTGGTCTTTGTTTACCCGCATTGCGGAAGGTGCGTCGGCGAATTCACTAAGGCAGTGTCCGACAATAAGTGAATGACTCAGCCTGCCTGGCTGTGCTTT
>DAOQWL010000151.1:0-3941 GCA_035342095.1 Sedimentisphaerales bacterium
TCCGACGCGACAACGACGCGGCCGCTACATGACGGATTTCACGCGATTGCCCTGACTCAGCATGGGTCTGCCCTTCACATCGAGCACGATGGGACTGGTGGACCACTGGCCCAGGCGCTCGACGGGGAACGGGCACAGATGCCAGACGAGCCCGAACCCGACGGCGAGGACAACTGCGGAAAGGCCCGCGGCGGCAGACAGACACTTCAGGATCTTGATCGACCTTCTCAGATTCATGGCACTTCGCATCCACTTTCGATTTACCGATCACGGACCGTCACGCGACCGGTCGCGCCCAGGCAGGCGGCCGTCGGGTCGTACATGCACGACGCCTGGATGGCGGGCAGGGAGAACTCGCCCGCCGCGATCACGCGAAGGGCGTACCGATAGACCGCAGGCTCGGACTCGGCCGTGCAGAACAGCACGACGCGATCGTCCAGGAACTCCACGTGGTCAGGTTGAGTCTCGGCGGGCCCATCCATTCCGACAGACGTAGCCAGTCGCGGGTTCTCCACCTCCATCCCGCCGGGCAGTGCATCCACCACCGCGATGTTGTGGATGGGCTGGCCGTTCGTGCTAATGACAATCTCGACCCGGACGAGGTCGCCCACTGCGAGGTTGTTCGCGTCTGCGAGATTGCCTTCGCGATCCAGCCAGCGACGTTCGACGTGGAGCCCGCGCTCGTAAGGTTCGACCAGATCATCCCGGATCAATCCTTTGCTCGTCGCGACCACGTAGAACGTGCCCTCGCCCTCCGAGGCAATCCGGACCGGCTCCGAGGCATCACGGACCTCCAGCGACGCGGGCTTGTCCTGGGTGAACGCAAGCGGCTCTCCACCACCGGCCTGAATGGTCCCTGCAAACTGCGGCGAGTCGCCGCTCGTGGTCGCCTGGTAGCGGGCCAAGGCAGCAATTACAGCGGCGTTGTTCAACGTGCTGCCCCATTGTCCGCTGGAGCAGGCCTTGTTCAGACTCGCCGCGAGGGGGGCGACCATCGGATGCTTCGGCTCGATCTCCAGCAGCGCGCTGAGCCAAACCGCCTCCTGCTGGACCTGCGAGGTCAGTCGTCCACTGGTTGTTGTCGCGATGGCCATCGACGGAGGGGTGTCGGGCAACAGGGACAAGGCCTTCTCCTTGTTTCCCGCGGCGTAGAACGCACCGGCCAGGTGCGCCAGCGCGGCCACATCCAGCTTGTCCTTCTGCTCGGCCAATCTCGCCATCCAGCCGTGCGGCGGGTCCCCAAACGTCGCCAGCACCCGGCAGATCAACACCTTGGTGCCCAGGTCCGGCGACTCGTCCTCGGTGCTTCGCAGGCGGCTCTCCAGGTACTTGGCCAGTTCGCTCGTGAACCGCGGGTCGATCTCATGGCCGGCGCTGCGAGCATCGAGCAGACAGGAGGCGGCATACGCGGTGCCCCAGGGACAGGCGGTCGCCCCGCCAGGCCAGTAGCTCAGACCGCCGGAACAGGTCTGCATCGACCACAACCTGGCGATGCCGGCTTTGACCATGTCGTCAATGGCTCCGGCTCGCCCGGGACCCAGGATGTCGGACGCATAGAGCAGGGAGAACAGCCGACTGCTCGTCTGTTCCACGCAGCCATAGGGGTAGTCAATCAGTCTCTCCAGGGCGGCCTGGAGATTCACACTCGGCCGACCGCTGACGAAGACGGTCATCGCGACCGTCCCTCTCACGAACACATCCGGCGGCATGATCTCGAACGACTCCCCTGCCGGCGCCGTTTTCAATTCGACCGCGGTGTGCAGCGCCGTCGCGGGACGGACGGAGAGCACCGCAACACAGTGTGCGCCGAGCGGAGACTGGGCATCCCCCTGCTCGATGGCCTCGATCTTCGCCTGCACCGGCCCGATCGCGGTTGCCTTTGCTTGCAGCAGTCCGGTAGCCGGCTGGCCGGGCTGGACGAGGAGATCCGTCAGGCTCTCGTCCATGGACAGCTCGATGGGTCCGGAGACCTCCGTGTTGATCCGGAGACTCAACGGCCGGTCCGTCGAGTTGAAGAACTTCACCGGCGCCGTGAACTGATCGCCCGGCGCAACGAACCGCGGCCAGCTCGCCTCCACGAGCAGCGGCGCGGTCAGCGTCAGCGGATGCTCCGCAGCGCCGTATCGATCCTGATCGACAGCCACCACCATGATTCGCAGTTGCCCGGTCAGGTCGGGCAATGACATCTGAACCGTCACCTTGCCCTCGTGATCGGCGGCAACTGCCTCCCGCCAGAGGACCGCCGGCGCGCGGACGCGAACCGGCACAGGGCTGCGACGAAGCGAGTCCACGTCATAACCGTCGCCGCCGATGCGAGTGATCCCTGCGGGCCGCTTGTAGTCCGCAAGGAGACCGTAGAACACATCGGCCGTGGAGACGCCGGACCTCCGCGGCCCGAGGAAGTACTCGTACGGCTCGGGCGTCTCATAATCCGCGGACAGTAGGATGCCTTCGTCCACCGCCCACACGTGCACCAGAGCAGGCTGATTGGGGTCGCTCGGACGGCCTGTATCGACTGTCACGGTCACGGCCTCGCCTGGCCGGGCTGTGGCAGGGGCGTCGATGGCCACCGGAATCCGCCGCGAGTCATGTTCCAGTAGCACCTGTGCGGCGCCCAACCCACGATGCGGCAGCCAGCTCCCCTCGTTCGGATCGACCGCCCGCACGACGGTGGCGGTGAGGAAGACGCTGCCCCGGATCTCCGCAGGCAGATTCACGTCCAGCTCGCAGGTGTTCTCGGAGATCCTGGCGAGGTGATGCTCGACGACGCTGTCCGTCTCCAGGGTCAGGAGCACGGTGCCCGGGATCGAGCTGCGGAGCAGGACTCTCGCCCGCTCGCCCGGCAGGTACTTCGTCTTGTCCGTAATGACCTCGACGCGCTCGGGCTGGTTCATCGCGAGATTCTGCGACGTATCGCTCTGCTGGGACGCGTAGAACTCCAGGCGTGTGGAACCGCCATCGGCTGCATCGGTGATCACGACGCGATACTGGCCGCTCTCCGGACAGACGATCTGGATCGAGCCCTCGGCATCATCCGACGCGATGGCCTGGTCGGCGCCGACCTTCTCGGTCCTCTCGACGGACTGCCAGACGTATCGGTCCTCGTCCTTCCTGAGGACCGTGTCATAGTCGACTCGCAGCAATTGCACAGTCATCCGGCCGGGTGCGGCGGGCTGGTCATCGCCCGTCAATCGGACCCAATCCACTGCGACGGGTTCGCCGACGGGGGCCACCTGTCCCTTGGGCATCCGAAGTCCGATATGCCTGTCCAGCAGGTCCAGGACGGCAGAGGTATTAAAGGATACGGACCGCCCGCCGGGCTCGGTAACCGTAGCGGACAACTGCATGTGGTACAGGCCGGCCTTGAGGTCCTGCGGCAGTTGGATCGACGTCTCGCACTGTCCCTGCTCGTCCAGTTGATCTGCGACGGTCGTCAGGGGAATCGAAGCCCCCCGTCCCCCTGAGCCAAACTGGAAGTCGGGATGGGTTTTCGAATCGATGGCGATGGTGCCCTGCACGGTGAAGAACCCGGCGGTCACGATCAACGGCAAGACGATTTCCTTCCCGGTCGAGATGCCCTCGGGCAGCCGCCTGGAATTCGATGGGGGCAACGGCTGCACGCTCTATGGCCCGAAGGGCGAGACGCTGGCCCAGCCGGTTCCCGACACCACGGCGCCGCGCCTGCGGAGCGGGCAAAACGAGATCAACTTCTCCTGTGATTCCACGACAGGCCCGGCCCCGCGAGCGAAGATCACCATCCTCTCGCACGGCGACCCCCTGTGATCGGGATCGCTATTCCTGCGCCGCGTCCGTTGGGTAGATCGCCGTGATGCTCATCGATAGGCCAAAGCAATCCGCATTCATCATTCATCCCCTCCAGGCTTCCTATTGTCACCGCTTGGGAGGGTTAAAACCCTCGCCTTTAGGCGACAGCTTTAGCA
>DAOQWL010000152.1:0-3731 GCA_035342095.1 Sedimentisphaerales bacterium
ATTATAACCGGTTTCTTCCCGACACCGGCCGCGAAGCGGCTGAGCGACTCAGGACTGTCACCCTCAAGAAGACGGCGGCGCCGACTCCATCGCAGGCTGCAGCAACCCCGGCAACGGGCACACCCCGTGCCGCGAGCGCGACGCCTGAACGCCCGAAGAAAGTGGACAAGATGACCTCGCAATGGGATGGACTGTCGCGGGAGGTCATCGCGGGCATCTGTCGCACGAACATTGACTTCGGTGCGATGCCCACCTTCGCCCGGAGCCTTCGCTGCGACATCGACGTGCAAATCACATCCAACCTGTTCCAGCCTGCCTCCGGGACGCTGAATTACTGGTGGCAAGACGCCGACGACAACGGCCTGCTGATCGGCGACGAGATCCAAATCGAGACAGCGTTCGCATCAAGTCCCCAGATGCGTCTGATGATGAAGGAAGTCGAGCGTGCGCTGATCCTGCAGACCGCGACGGCGGGAGCAAACGTCTTCCGCGACCACTTCATCAAGACCGCCAAGATCCCTGAGGGGTACAAGATGAGACTCGTTCCCACGGAGAAGGACAAGCCCGTCAACGAGAGGGCGAAGGAAGACAAGAGCAACGTTCTCGCCAATCGCGGTTACGACGTCCTGTACCTGACGGTGAGTGCGGACTTCCGGATTCAGCGGATGCGCGCCGACAAGGAAGGGACGGAAAGCGAGATGACGCTCGACACCGAATACGAGAAGATCGTCGGGCTGTGGGCTCCGGCGCGGTATCGCCGAGAGATCATGCAGGCTGGGCGACGTACGAACAGCGACGACATGCGATGCGAGTACACCATGATCGACGGATACCCCACGATGAAGAAACTGACCATCGACGCCGGGATCATCACCAGTCAGAGCACCATGTCGATGAGACAGGAGTACACCGTCCGCAACTGCAAGATCGCCTGGCGGGACAAACCTCTGGACTTCACCAAGTTCGTCGGCGGCGAGGATGACGAAGCCTTGTTCAAGGACAAGCCGAAGAAACCGGCCCAGGATGATGACGCGGCGTTGTTCCGGTAGCACACGAGCGAGTCGTGCAAGCCATCGAAGCCCAATGGAAAGGGAGAGCAGATCATGCATTGCTGCGTAGAATACATCTACATCTCCGGCGCCCGGCCGGACATGCCCGAGACCACCGTGCTGGTCAGAACTGCAGCAGCTTCAGGACATCCTCGATGGCGCCTTCCTTGGTGACCCGACGGCCCGGTTCATCCGCCTTATCGAAGACCAGCCATTCCTTCTTCGCCTGGATGGGCAGCGAGAGCTTGTAGGGTTGGCATTCCCCGATGGCTGCCATCGCCCGACGAGCGCCTTCGTACAGCGCCTGGCGAGTCTCTTCAAACGGATACAGCTCCGCCGACTCCCTCGCGATACCCCGCTTCGTGGCAACCGTGACGCATTCGGGTCCGAAGAATCTGGTTGCCTCTCGACAAGTCGCCTCGTCGCCTGTCACCAGAATGGTCGGGATATCGTAGCATCCAGCGATAGCGGCGCACTGGGCCAGCTCCCCCGACTCGACGCCGTTGTACCAGTAGCGGTTCTCCGACCGCGACGACTGCGTATGGCAGAGCACGCCGTCGGGCGTTCCCATCATGGCGTGTGCACCGAGTTGTACGAGACCCGCGAAGGGGCCATCGAGACCCGTGAGCGGGCCGGGTCGCGGGATACCGGTAATGTACCTGGCGCCGGGCTCCATCAAGTGGGGGACAAAGGCCTGCGACCCGTGCCCGTCCAGGACGACGATGTCGGTTGCGCCGCCCGCCCGCAGCCCACGAACGACCGCCGCGATGTCACCCATGAGGTACTCCTTGGCGGTCTCGCCCAGCGGATTGCCCGGCTCGCGGGTCTGGGCGAACTTGTACACCCCGCTGGCCCCCTCCAAATCGGTGACAATATAGATCCTCAGCGGCTTTGCCGCCCCCGCCGGCACGAGGCAGGTCGGCGCGAGCACTGAACACGCCAGAGAAATGAGCATCGTTCGCACCAGCAAGGTCAGTCTCGGTTGGCTCATCGTTCGCACCTCCATCATCCAGGTTGGTTGCACAGCCGTTGGCGACAGACAGACTGTATCGCCAAACCGACGGCAATTTCAAGTCTCATTCCCCCTTGAAATCGGCTTTCTCATCTCGTATCCCCATCGCGTTCGGAGATGATACCGGGTATGTGTCGCCGGTATGAAGACGGAGGTGCGGAATCATGGGACTTCTATGGATGCGACGGCAAAGGCGTTTCAAGGTGACAAGAAGCTGCCGCTACGGTCGCCTCTGGCGAAGGCGGAGAAACGACTGATCGACTGGCTCGGGCCGCGGTTCCCGCGATGCATCGAGGGTTACCATCTGACGCTGACGACAATCCTGTGGAGCGCCGGGCTCATCTCCCTCGGCTACCTCACCCGCTGGAGTCGTCATTGGCTTTGGCTGGCGTCGCTCATGCTGGCCCTCCAGTGGTTCACGGATTGCTTCGACGGGGCGCTGGGCCGCTACCGCGACACCGGCATCCCCAAGTGGGGCTATTTCATGGATCACTTCCTCGACTTCGTCTTCATGTCCTCGGCCCTGCTCGGCTATGATCATCGAGCGTTTCACAGCAAGAGTCTGGCGGACGACTCCTGGATCTGTCACACTCGGGGGTGCCCCGGCAGAGCCGCGGGATTCCCTCGGTTACTCATCGATGACGCTCGCGACGCATACTGTGAATGTCCAGACCTCGCCTCTGTGAATGGTTGTGCCGTCGGCCTCCACCTCGTCGATCCGCCAGAAATGCCGGCCCGGGGTTTCCACCATAGTCGCCACCCGGAAGCTCGTCCCGGCCAGGCGGCCCAAGTAGACCGGCGAGTTCACGTCGGCCACTCCCACAGCGTTCTCGTCCGTGCCCAGGTAGATGTCGTGCATCGCGGCGGTCTCTCCCGCGGACCAGCTCAGGACATCCACGTCCCCCATGTTGACTGTGGCGAGATGCACAGGCTGGGGGTCCCTGGCCCGCAGAGGATCGTAGAGCACGATATCCTTGATCTCCTCCCGGCACAGAGCCCGATTGTAGACCCGGACATCATCGACGGAGCCCATGAAGTACCACGGACCCTCGGAGTGTCGCCCGATCTTCAACGTGGTCGCCTCAGGCAAGGGCACCCCGTGGGCCTCCGAATTGGTGGAGATCAGGTCGCCATCCACATAGGCGCTGAGCGACGTTCCGTCGAACGTCGCTGCCAGGTGATACCATCGGTTGGCAGACAGTGGCCCAAAGCTCGCTGAATACCAGGTGTCCCCGATGCAAAGTGCCGCAGCCCCACGGAATCGGCTGTCGTCGTGGTCCCAGTTGAACTGGTAGTTGCCCCCGCGGTGGACCGGGGCGCTGACAGCCACCTGCGCGGGCGCTCGCGGGCTCGTGACCCAGGCAGACACTGTCCATTGGGACAGGTCTTCCTGGTACTCGGTGTCAACATAGTCGTCGAATCCGTCAGCGTGCAAGGCAAGTCTTGCATGGCCGGGCCCCCACAGAGGCCAGCCACACGCGAGACCGTGCCGACCCCAGCCTGAGGAATCCGGCACTACGCCGGTGTTCAGGCCGTCCAGCTTCCACCAGCCCATGAGATTGGGGTCACCGGTCTCTTCGTCCGCAACGGCACTAAATCGCCACCTGTCGCGAACGGCACTGCCGTGGGTTTGGTGTGGACGGAACCTCCCCGCGGACGCGCTGACGGGA
>DAOQWL010000153.1:0-3520 GCA_035342095.1 Sedimentisphaerales bacterium
ATGCTTGTGCAATATCTCTTCGACAAACCGGGCTTCCAGCACAACCCGACCGTCGAGACCGAAAGCAACCACTATTTCTGTGCCCACTGCACGAGCGCGAGGAAAATGAAGGGCGCAGACGGTCCGGCCGAGCCCTATGTGCTGATGAGCCACGCGGAGGCGGGCTGGGGCTGCGTGCCGCGAGTGCTCTTCTCGCCGGGACAGGAAGTGACCATTGCCAAGTACCTGTCCGTGAAATCAGACGCCGAGACACCACAGATGCTCGTCTACTCCGGCGGGATCGTCGGTTGCCCGCCCATCCCGCAGGCGGGCGGCTGCCGGACCAACGCGGAGACGACCATCAACGAACTGGACGATGTCGCGCAGCTCAAGGGCCATCACCTCATCATGATCTACGGCGACCACACCAGGGAACTGCGCCGCTTCTGCCAGATGTATGGCATCGAAGCGACGATCTGAACGCTCCACTGCAGGCTCGCAGGGCGCCAGGAATGGACGCGTCGTGCCGACGATTTTCTTGCAAAGCCGCGATTCCGACGGTAAGGTAAGAACGCACTTCGTCGCGGCGACAATGCGGTCGCGGCGACAGAATCGTTGTAAGTACTGTTATGACAGGACTTTGGGAGTGTAGCTCAGTCGGTAGAGCAACGCACTTTTAATGCGTAGGTCCTGGGTTCGAGTCCCAGCACTCTCATTGGCCCGACCGCGTCCGGCGGAAGGCCCAAGGAGACGCACTCCATGAAGGCGATGGTGCTTGAGCGAACCGGGCCGGTTGAAGGTCGGCCGCTCCAACAGAGGGAAGTCCCCACCCCGGAACCCCAAACCCGCGAAATCCGCATTCGCGTGACCGCGTGCGGCGTCTGCCATACCGAGTTGGACGAGATCGAAGGCCGGCTCGCGGCCAGACTGTCCGTCATTCCGGGACACGAGATCGTCGGACGCGTGGACGCCCTCGGGCCGGAGGCGTCGCGGTTCCAGCCGGGCCGGCGAGTCGGGGTCGCCTGGATCTACTCTGCGTGCGGCGTTTGCCCTCTCTGTCTGGCGGGCAAGGAAAACCTCTGCTCGCAGTTCCGCGGGACCGGCTGCGACGCCAATGGCGGGTATGCCCAGTACTGCGTCGTACCCGAGGACTCGGCCTACCCGATCCCGGAAGCGTTCAGCGACATACAGGCGGCCCCCCTGCTCTGCGCGGGCGTCGTCGGCTATCGGGCACTGCGACTGACCGACATCCAGGACGGTCAGACGCTCGGCTTCTTCGGCTTCGGCGCCTCCGCCCACATCCTCATCCAGGTCGCCCGACACAGGTTCCCTGCCTCGAAGCTGTTCGTCTTCACGAGGTCCGGCCAGATCGAGCATCAGCAACTGGCGAGGAGCCTCGGCGCCGACTGGGCCGGCGCGACGGGCGAGGCCCCGCCCGCACTGCTCGACGCAGCCATCGACACGACGCCCGCCTGGACTCCGATCGTCGAAGCGATGCGCGTCCTGACGCCGGGCGGGCGGTTGGTGATCAACGCGATCCGCAAGGAATCCCGCGACCAGGACGCACTGCTGCATCTGGATTACCCGACGCACCTGTGGCGGGAGAAGGAGATCAAGACGGTCGCAAATGTCACCCGCCAGGATGCCAGGGAGTTCCTGCCGCTGGCGGCGGAGATCCCGATCCGATCCAAGGTGCAGGAGTTCGGTCTGGAGGAGGCGAACGAGGCTTTGCTGCTGGTCAAGCAAGGCAAGACGCAGGGCGCCGCGGTCCTGCACCTGTGAGGAGGACCGCGGTCGTCGCATTTCTGCGGCGTAAGTTATCCCCTTATTGACAGCCGCCCGCAGGGTCCATAGGATCGGCGACATACCAATTTAATCACCACGGATCTGACACCTTCGAGACTGAATACGTAGTCCGACGCCAGCCTTCGTTCCACACTCACGCCGCACTTCATCGCGCTGGCCAGGGAGGCTTTTCTGCGATGAGTGCAGACACAAATCCACCATTCTGGTAACCCTCGGCAGACCTGGAGCCAACCATCGCCGAGACAATCTCTGGCGGTCATTGAGGAGGCCGGGTTCGATGACTCGACTCCGGAGAGGCTTCCCCCATTTCCGGTGATCGAGATCGCCGGCAAGAGGGTCAGCACGTCTGAGGGTTCTGGTGTCGCGCTGTTGTTTCACGTTCGTGGAAGAGCTCCGGAACATGCGATGCGACCCTGCGGTTTCCGCCCCTGACCATGGCAGTGCGTGCGAGGGTCAGGTCGCAACGAAACGATGGGGGACAAGGAGACAGAAGATGCACGGGGTCATGAGAACTTCATTGATCGCGACGCTTTGCATGGCAACCCTGGGAACACAGGCCGTGCGGGCTCAGGGGGATGTAACGCTCTATGGCCACGGCAGCTACAAGTCGGCTGCGGCTGCATGGTCAGGAGCTCACATTTGGGACGACGAGTTCGCGGCCAAGCTCTTCGGTGAGATACCCGTCTACAAGAACATATCGTTCATGTTCGACCAATGCTTTGCGGGCGGATTCATCAACGACTTGGCTTTCGAGAATGGACAGGCCTGGCCCTATATCCAGGGCAACGAGCGGCTCGGCCTCACCATATCCACCAGTTCGAGATGGGATCGCTACATGTACTACATGGATGGGCCGTTCAGTTACTTCACGAACTTCTCGGATCCATGGAATGCGGCCGTTGATGCGCCCACCTTCGACAACTTCGGCGACGCTCATCTGACTGCGGCCGACGCCACTCGACAGAATTGTATCAATGCCGGCGTGGCGCAATCGCATCCTGAGTACCATTCGAATCCGACCAACATGGACGACCTGACTCTGTCGGCCCAGCCGGGAGACGACAAGCGGTACGCCATAATCTTCGGGGGCCACACGAATTCGAAGGCGTTCTTCCAGGCCGCCCAGGGGATTTATGGTATTCTCACCACACAGTATGAATACACCGATGACAACATCGCCCTGCTCTGGGGCGATGGTCAGCACAGTTGGCAGGTGCCGCCGACACCGAGCTGGCCCCCCGGAGCGACGTACCCTATTCCTTTCACATGGAACAAGATCGATCTGTCGGCAACCAAGCAGAACCTGTGGAATGTGCTGGCGGATATGGGCTCGCCGGGCGGCTCGTATGACGAGATCGGAAGCGATGATCGCCTCCTCGTGTACTTCGTGGGCCATGGAGGCCAGAACAACTCCAACGTCACGATTACCTCCACTCTTGCCAACTTCGATGTGAAGAACAAGACAGGTTTCACGGTCGATGACTTTCACGTGGTGGTGTCCGGGATACAACCCAGCGATCTGGTCTCGTACTACATGGGGTCGCATGGGTGGGGCAATCCGACCGACGTGGATTATGATGCGGCGGGGAACCGAACCGAGATCACGTGGACGGGCACCGCAGTCGATGGGGACTGGGTGCATCACGGCATCCACCTGAAGAGTAATGCCCAGCCGACAGACTGTGAACTTTCGCACTTTTTGATCGGGTAATGTGGATGTGGTATCAAGAGAAAC
>DAOQWL010000154.1:0-3417 GCA_035342095.1 Sedimentisphaerales bacterium
AAGCGACAAATCTCAGGGGTTTGGGGACAGGTCCCCAAGAACCACCGAAGTACGCAAAAACCGGATGAGCCCCCTTTGTTGCGAGCGACGAACTCGATTCGAGAATCCAGCAGGGACCGGACCGAGCCAACCGTATAACGGGACCCTCGTCCGTTTGGTGTCAGCGAGACTGGTTCTCCGCGGATCGCAGGTCCTCGACGCTTGTGGGACAGCCCTCGTAGGTGTTGGCTTCGAGCGAGATCCGGCGGGCTTCTGCGCCGATGCGGATACCCACTTTCTGATTGCCGCTGGCCGTGTTCTCCAGTCGCGTGTCGCGAATCGTGATGTCGTGGGTCTGTCCGCGGACGTCGATCCCGATTCCTGGCTTGCCCGCGCCGGTGTCGCGGATCAGGCAACCCTCGATCCGGTTGCGGTGGCCGCAGCGGAACTCGCCTGCCTCGCTGCGAAAGAGGATGCCCACCTCGCCGTTTCGTTCGAGGGTGCAGTTCCGCACGGTGTTGTCCGTGTCGCGGTGGCCGATGCTGATCCCGCAGTTGGTGTTCTCCGAGAGGGTGCAGTTCTCCGCGAGGCCGTCGGAGACACCCCAGCAGAAGAAGATCCCCTGGCTGTTGCCCCTGGATTCGCAGTTGCGGAAGACCGGACGCTGGGAGCCGCTGCCTGGATGGAATCCGAGGTCGGCATTGTTCAGGGCCTTGCAATCCTGGAACTGGACGTCGTCGCAGACCTGGAAGCTGAAGCCGTCGCCATTGTAGTTCCGCGCGACCACGTTGCGGAATTGCCAGCGGTTGCAGTTCTGGATGAAGACCGCGCCGGCGAAGTTGCCGTTGATGTGCTCGTTGTGGTCGCGATTCCCGTCGAGGACGAGGTCTTCGATTTGCACGTCATCGACGTCCTCGGCGGTCAGGATGGGGAAGACGGTGGCCGCGGTCGCGTCTTTCTCCGTCCAGAAGTTCTCCTCGGTCATCCGGCTGAGGAACAGGATGCTCCCCTCGACCGCGGTGATCGTCGCCTGCAGGACCTCGTATTGCCAGGCGCCGGGACCGGTGCTGGATCGGAGCAGGACGCCGTCGCCCGGCGCGAAGCCCGTGGGGTCGCTCACCGCGACGCCGTACTCATACCAGTCTGAATCCTTCGCCAGCTTCGCGACGACACTGGCGCCCTTTCTCAGGACGGTCGTCTCGCCCGAGCCGGACAGGGTGATATGGGGATACAGATAGATGGCGTTTCGCAGTTCGTACACCCCCGGCCCGACGCGAAGCGTCCCGCCGCCCAGGCGGTGCAGGTAGTCGATGCCAGCCTGGATGACCTTGTCGTTGGAGCCCTGCAGGTCGCCCTCTTTCTGACCGACCGTCAGGACCAGGGTCTGTTTGTTTCGCATCGGGCGATTGGTCTGGCCCGCGGCCTGGCCGCCCGTGGGGGTTTGTCCACCGCTCGGAATGCACATCCCGACCAGACAGAGAATCACCATCGCCAGAGATACCCTTGAGACGCTCATATTCTGCCGCTGCATCGCAGTGCCTTTCAACCAGAGCCGAAGCAAGACCGCCTCCGACGCATCTTCATGGTTTCCTCGCGGACTGGACGGTCGCCGCGTTCGACCCGCGGCCGCATTGTAGCCCAGGCAAGGGACAATGCAAACTGCAATCGCCCCGAGCGACGATTGAGCACAACGCGGTCATCCTGAGCAAAGCGAAGGACCTGAGCCGGGGACAGACGCCGACAGCATCCCTGTTTGCGGCGAGGCGTTGTGCAGATTTTGTCCACGGTTTTTTGTTCGCGAAGCCGGTGTCCGTGCATAGAATATGCCCGATAAGGCCGGGGCCCTTGAGGTGGATCGTCACGCCGGGGAACCCTCCTGCGGGCCCAGTCGGCCCCGCGGACTTGCCGGACTGACCCTGCCCTGCGGGCAGCCCTGAGGTAGCTATGGAGTCGAAAGAGAAGATCGTAGTCGAGCGCGGCACGGATGTCACCATCGTGACGTTCGAGGTGGAGACCATTCTGGAGGACCAACAGATCCGCAAGCTGGAGCGAGCCCTGTTGCCCGTCATACGCGACAACCAGGACAAGCGACTCGTCCTGAATTTCCTCAAGGTCAAGTTCATGTCGTCGGCGTTCCTGGGTCTGCTGGTCAAGGTCCACAAGCGGGTCCTCGAGGCAGGCGGCCGCCTCCAGTTGTTCAATCTGGACCCCAAGATTCAGAAGGTCTTCGAGATCACGCAGTTGGTGAAGGTCTTCGACATCGTTCGCAGCCAGGAATAGCCATCCAATTCTCTCGCCGCCCTCGGGCAATTCGAGGGAATACTCACAGCATCATCAGGCTCAACGCCATGATGAGCATGCCGAGGACGACGCCGGTGATGACGAGGTGGCCGTGGCCGTAGCGATGGGCCATGGGCAGCAGTTCGTCAAGCGAGATGTAGATCATGATGCCTGCCACGAAGGCCAGCGTCCCGGCCAGCACCGCCGGGGTCAGAAACGGCATCAGGACCAAGTACCCGAGCAAGGCGCCGATCGGCTCCGAGATCCCGGAGAGGAAGGAATAGACAAACGCCTTGTTCCTGTTTCCCGTCGCGTAGAAGATCGGCACCGAGACAGCAATCCCTTCGGGGATGTTGTGAATGGCGATGGCGATGGCGATGAAAACGCCCACGCGCACGTCGCTCAGGGCTGCGGCGAAGGTCGCGAGACCCTCCGGTAAATTGTGGATGCCGATGGCCAGAGCGGTCATCACGCCGGCCCGCATGAGGTGATGGCCTGCGTCGGGGGACACGGGGTTGTCGAGGCCCTCGTAGTTGTGTGGGTTCTCCGGCTCGGGCACGAGCAGATCGACCGCCGCAATGAAAGCAACCCCAATGAAAAAGAACAGCACGCCCAGCCCCTCTCCCACGATCTCGACGGCATCGGGCAGCAATTCCATAAAGGAGACATAGATCATCACACCTGCCGACAGGCCGAGCGAGAACGACAGATAGATGACCTTCGGATGCTTGATGAAATACGCAATGGCGCTGCCGATCCCGGTGGACAAGCCCGCCACAAGGGTCAGCGCCAACGCGATCCCCACATTTCCCGATCCGTCCATGCCGAATCCCAAGCAAGCACGATACCGCGGTAACCCACGTACTCGAACAGTATAAGCAGTCGTGACCAACCTGGCAAGTTTCCTCAGCCAAGTCGGCAGGGCCATCGCATGAAACCCGGCCCACCATCGTCTTCTGGCTGGAAACGCCCCCGAGGCATTTCGGTCCGGTGTTCACGCGGAGGAATAACAGACCTTGGCGACTCAAGAAGCAGGGTCAAGAATTTCATGCGATAGCCCTGGCCAAGTCTGGGTACCACCAGATCGCCGGATTGCGTTTATCGCTTAGGCATTGTCAGACAATAACTGAAGTGTTTTGGGGCTTTCGTCCGATATAA